>JADIYN010000003.1 GCA_016705335.1 Draconibacterium sp.
AAACTTAATTTTCAATACAAGGATAAAAAAAGAGGAATAAAACCTTTCATAGCTCCTGCTCTTTTGATTACAACAGGAACAGCTCTTCATTTTTCTACTGATGCAAAAGAAAATTTCCAGGGTTGGGTACAAACAAACTTTCCTTATTCAGGCCATGTTGACGATTATATTCAATATGCACCTGGGATTGCGGTTTATGCATTGAATGCCTTTGGGGTAAAAAGCAAAAATAATTTTGGAAACCAGACTGCAATTGTTGTAAAAAGTCTGCTTTTAAATCAACTGATTGTTTCAAATTTGAAAGTATGGGTAAATGAGGAAAGGCCAAACAAAGGCGAACATTCATTTCCATCGGGACATACTTCTACTGCATTTGTACTTGCTCAGTTTATGCACCACGAATTTGGAGACAGAAGTATTTGGTTCAGCATAGGGGCATATTCGTGTGCCACAACCGTAGGTATCATGCGGGTTACCAAAAACGCACACTGGATATCAGATGTGGTGGCAGGTGCTGGATTTGGGATGCTGTCAACCGAACTCGTTTATTTAACTCACCAATACAAATGGGATAACAAACACATTAAAAATCTGGATATTTTTCCCTGGCGCAGCAACCGGCAAAGCGGTGTAACGCTGGTTTATACATTTTGAGAAATGCGTGAAAGCATAATTGAAATAATGCGTGAATTAATGCAGAAAGGAAACTGTTTCAATCGCATACTTTACCCATTTTCCGAATATACATGCATTCAAATATTGAAGCATTCATGCATTTGTTTTACCTCAAAAAATCTTCCCTCACCGGATAAAAACTATCAACCAACCTTACTTTTTTGGTAAGCAATTTTACAGTGTGTTTTAGTCTCGATGGAATAGCATACATGTCTCCGGCTTTTAAGTGTTGATCGGGTTCGCCTTCACAATAAAAAATAATTTCCCCTTCGGCAACATACGATGTTTGCTGGTGAGGATGGAGTGCGACGGCTCGGGTGCTTCCCATGGTCCGTTGCTGAAATCGATTAAAACTGTCATCAGTTCATTGGTGTGAATTATTTTTCTTTCGAGGCCTTCTTTTACTTTCATAAGGAACTTCATCAAATTTAAGTACAGCCATAATTTGTATTTTTTAATTTCCGGGAGGCCAAGATAATAAAATAAGTATCAAGACTTTTAGAATCAGGTATCAAGATAAAAAGTATCAGGTATCGAGATAAAAAGTATCAAGTGAGAAGAATAATTGCATTAGATAATAATAAAGTTAGGTAGTTTGGATATTAACAATGGATTTAACTCGTGAAATCTATGCCGGCTTTGCCATTCAGAAATTCTATTTTTGCAATTTCCTGTAAAACGGAAGTTCCTTTGAAGTTTCACCTTTCCCTTTATTAAATCCATTTTTTTTGCCTGAGTTTGATTCTTTATTGCTGTTCAACAATAGGCAAATTCCAGCAGTAATAGAAAATGTGCGATTGTTTGCCGGATGATAAAACGCAATTAAATTATCGGTAGCCATAAAAAACTGAAGATGTTTACTTTCATATTGTATACCACCACCTAATGAAATATCGCTAACCCCGTGGATATTAACATTTTCGAAAAATGAAAAGTTTGCCAGGGATTGTAATGCACTCAAAGTAAAAATATTCTGAAAATTTCTAAAATGAAGAACAGATTGGTTGGTAATTCCAAAGGTTAGTTTTTCAGAGTATTGGTATTGATAATGTAAAACGGTTTTTGGCCCCAACCCGTTAATAAACTTGTTATCATTAACTATGGGCTGATAAACCTGACTCACAGAATCTTTTACAGTTTTAACCAATATATGAGGTTCTGTGTATCCGGTTTCTTCAGGAAAACGGACAGCGCTAACAAGATCAAAACCAATGAAATCATAGTTTTTATTCTGATTCATTTCAAAAGAATTAAACCTGTTCCAAATTCCACCTAAATCACGAATACTAAAAGAAAAAGTACTTTCATCATTTATGTAATATGTAAGTCCCGCGTCAAGAGCAAGTCCCGGATTTTTGTAAGCTCCAAAATACTTTTTGGCTGCATTTTTTGTTTCGATGGAATAAATACTGTTGTTTTCAGATAAAACCACCTGAAACGGCAGCATTAACTGACCACCTCCACCTGAACTTAATGTGACAACGTCGCCAAAGGGAGCAGTTTCAACACCAAAATTCCAGTTATCAGCATTAAAGTAAACAGTTCCAAATAAGAGTTTTGCCCGTAATCCAACATTTAGTCTATCATTCCATTTTTTGGCATATCCAAATGCAAACTCGCGATAACCCGTTGAAAGCAGATTCATTTCGTTTGAGGTAAACGAGTGGTATCCGGGAGCTAAATTCCCGTTTACCAAAAACTCAACAACTTCGTCTTCGAATTTCAAAACAGAGCTGAAGTTTTCTTTATAATAAAAACTAAACACCTTTTTTCAATGGTTTGCTTATAAAAAAAATGGGTATTGAAAAATCCTGCCGAATAAAATTCTTTGGTTTTACCTGGTTATAAAAATTGTCGAAATCGATAACCGGACTGCCTGTTGAAGTAGTAATAATATCAGAAATCTTAAAACTTCCCTGGTTAATAAAATTTAATCCGGCAAAACCGGGAATCGAAATTTCAGTTGCATTATCGGTGCGCATGTATGATGGATTGTACATTTGGGCGTAAAAATTATTGGGCAACAAAAACAACGAACCATTAATCTGAGCGTAACTTTTTCTGTAATTCAACAAAACCAATAGAAGAATTAATATAATAAGTACACTAATTGACTGTTTTCTAATCTTCATCTTTGCCTTTAACTACGCCAATTAACACGATAGAAATATCAATGGGATAATGAGCAGAAATGGTATCATTTTGGTTTATAAAATCATTCTCGTTGTACCACGAAGTAAATTTCACCCTGTCAGAATTATTAAAACTCATTAATTGCGATGGATCCAAGGTAATTGATTGGGTGCTTGTATTAGCTATTACAGGAAAAACATCAAAATTTGCCGCATCAAAAGAAGGTGGCAAAATTACCGGGCCCAAAATATCCGGTTCTTCTTTATCGAAAAACTGCATTTGCAGATTTAGCGGGAAAGGACAACCATTTTTTACAGTATAAACCAATGTTACAGAAGCTAAACTGTAACTGCCCTGAATATAAAACGGAAAACTGTCGATTACGGTTGACGGACTAAAAATCAGATTTGTAGAAATAGTTTTGTATTTGTTATTTTCATATTCGAGCACGATAAAAGGGGCGGGAGTGTTCGGTATATTCTTTTTCCAGTCAAATACAAAATCCTTGAATTCCATTCCGTTACCAACAAACAACGGAGATACAACATCAATTGCCCAATCTTCTTTTATTGTAATTTCGCCAAATTTGAATTCATCGGTTTTACAGAATGAAAAACAATAAAAAGAAAAAAATATAAAGTATATTTTTTAAAAGCCCTACTCATATTAAATGCAAATTCCACAGCGTAAAATTACAAAAATCCAATTCTTATCAAAAGTTATAAAACCAAACGAAAAATATTAGATTTGCACAACCAAAAAGCAACGCCTTACACATATTAAAACGATGACTGAAAAAAGATACCACTCTAAAACAGTGGCATGTAGTATATACAAGGTCGCGTGCTGAAAAGAGGGTTCAGCTTGAGCTTTCGATTAAACAAATCGAAAGTTTTCTACCGATGCAGAAAAAACTGCGACAATGGAAAGACCGCAAAAAGTGGGTAGAAATGCCATTAATGTCGGGATATTGTTTTGTTAACATCACTAAAAAGGAGTATGATCTGGTTCTGCAAACCAATAACATTGTTGGTTATGTGCGTTTTGAAGGCAAAGCTGCAATTATTCCCGAAAGCCAGATTGATTCTTTGAAAAAAATGTTGAAACAGTATGATTTCGAAGTAAATGTTACACGCGATAATTTCGCGCCGGGTAAAAAAGTAGAAGTTATCGAAGGACCAATGATTGGACTAAAAGGCGAACTTGTAAAAGCACAGGGGAAAAACAAGTTTATCATTCGTTTTAATGAAATCAACAGTGTTGTTTCAGTTGAAATACCGGCAAATCACATTAGTTTGTTACCTGATGAACACTGAGGATTTCAAATAATATCAACAAACTGATAAAATATCCTTGCATTTGAAAATTTAATTTGTTTTCAGAAAACTGACAAGTCATATTTACAATCGCCGCGAAGTTTTCTCCTTTAGAAATTTTATGGCAACCTCTGCCGTTTCAGCCGGACGGACTTTGGTTGTTAAAATCCTAAAATCCCATTTGTATTTGTAAGCTAAAAAAGCGATACAAACTACTGAAGCAAACAATAAAATCCATAAGTCTCTGAAAGGATCAACTTCTTTTTGAAAAAACAAAGCAGGAGTTTGTAAAACTGAAGATTTGGTTGTTACAAAAATGGATGAAAAAACATTGTTGCTTGCATGCACACCAATAGCCAGTTCAATTCCATCGTCCAGTGTGGAAACTAAAGCAAATGTAACCCCAAACATAAAATACATTGGCATGACGCTCCAAAAACCAAATTCGCCAACTTCGGGATTCATGCTATGTAGCAAAGCAAAAAACAGTGACGGAATTAAGATAACCAACCAGCGCCTTTTTGTCCAGGCTGCAACTCCCTGCGCAAAATAACCACGAAAAAGAAATTCCTCGGTTCCAGCCTGAAATGGGATGAATAAAAAAGAAATAAGAACAAGCGGGATAAAAGATGACAAATTAAATCTGAACTCAAAGTTATCTGGATTCAATGCTAAATCAGCAAAAAGAAAACCAACTGAAATAATCGCCCACAACACAAATCCCACAAAAAACCGATTAAACCGAAATGATAATCCGCCATTTATAACTTCAAGGTAAGTACGTTTGTGAAAGGCTTTTATTAAAAATATTGCAATAATCAGTGATACCAAAAACGGGATAACCATAAGTACAAGGCCCAGATTCGGGTCAATTCCATAAACCGACAAGTCCATCATATTTTCCGGTGGGGCAATTACACCACCGTTTTTATAACTACTTACTGCAATAACAATAACCAGCGGAATTGCGCCAATCATTTGTCCGATTATCAATGAAATAAAAAACACAAGAATGTACTTCCAACCTTGATTTTGATTGTCGATTGCGCGTTCTAAATGGTTCATTTTAGTATAATTAATGGTTTTTGATTTTATACCAAAAATAGATTTTATTTTGTTGAATAGAAATGTAATTACTTAAAACTGTTCAATAACATTTTATAAGCTAGGAGAAATTAAACGGACCGACAGAAAGGTTATCTTTGCAAAAATTTTAAAATGAATTCACCTATAAAATATTTCCCGCGTTTACAGGAAATCAACCGTGCAAAAATCAACTTGAACGGGATTATAATGCAGACACCTCTTCAAAAAAACATAAATCTTTCCGATGAATTTGGAGCAAACATTCTGCTCAAACGTGAAGATTTGCAGATTGTCCGTTCCTACAAATTACGTGGCGCTTACAACAAAATAGCACATCTTACAACTGAGGAATTAAAAAACGGAGTGGTTTGTGCCAGCGCCGGAAACCATGCGCAGGGAGTTGCATACTCGTGTCAGAAATTAGGAATAAAAGGCAAAATATACATGCCCACCACTACCCCGCTGCAAAAAATCAAACAGGTAAAAATGTTTGGGAAAGAGTTTGTTGAAGTAGTTTTAACCGGCGACACGTTTGATGATGCGCAAAATTCAGCAGTGGAAGACTCGATAAAAACCGGCATGGCATTTATCCATCCATTTGACGACCCTCAAATTATAGAGGGACAGGCAACTGTTGCACTTGAAATTTTACAAGACTCAAAAGAACAAATTGATTTTGTATTTATTCCAATTGGAGGTGGAGGACTGGCAGCCGGAATGGGCGCATATTTTAAACAGGTAAGCCCGCAAACCAAAATAATTGGTGTTGAGCCGGCCGGGGCAGCTTCCATGCAAAAATCACTTGAAGCCGGAAAAGTTCTTGAGTTAAAAAACATCGACAAATTTGTTGATGGCGCTGCTGTACAAAAAGTTGGAGAATATACTTTCGAAATTTGCAAACAGGTTGTTGACCATATTATTACTGTTCCTGAAGGGCGGATTTGCACAAAAATACTTGATCTGTATAACCAGGATGCCATTGTTCTGGAACCTGCAGGAGCTTTATCAATCGCGGCTTTGGATTTTTACAAAGATGAAATTAAAGGTAAAAACGTTGTTTGCGTTGTCAGCGGTAGCAACAATGATATTACCCGAACCGAAGAAATCAAGGAACGTTCGCTTTTGTATGAAGGTCTGAAACACTATTTCATCGTCCGGTTTCCGCAGCGGGCAGGCGCTTTGCGTACTTTTGTTGACGTGGTTCTGGGGCCAACTGACGACATTACCCACTTTCAGTATTCGAAAAAAACAAACCGCGAAAAAGGACCGGCAGTTATCGGGATTGAAATACGAAATAAAGAAGATTTCAATGGGTTGGTGCAGCGAATGGAAGAAAATGGGTTCATTTTTGAATACCTGAATGAAAATGAAAACCTGTTCCAGGTTTTGATATAAAAT
This sequence comes from Draconibacterium sp., assembly GCA_016705335.1. Lineage (GTDB taxonomy): Bacteria > Bacteroidota > Bacteroidia > Bacteroidales > Prolixibacteraceae > Draconibacterium. The sequence continues at coordinate 6,609 of JADIYN010000003.1, forward strand.
TGGGTATTGAAAACAATCAAAACCATATTTTTTCTTTTTTGTATTGGATTTACATTCAATTCATTTTCACAATCTTTCAGGTATCAGAACGCTGTTTTTACAAGTGTTGATACCTTGAAAAACATAGAATTTGCAACGGCTGACTGGCTAAACAATCCGATCGGATTACTTGCCGATAAAAATATCCACGACGGTGAAAACAAAACCATAAGCAAACCGCTTTACATGGACATTTTTATGCCCAAAGACGACACTTTGAAAAAACGTCCGACTATTATTTTCGCACATGGAGGCGCGTTTTTAACGGGTTCGCGGCACAACGACGACATGGTGGCATTTTGTGATTCGTTTGCCCGTCGTGGTTATGTTACTGCAACCATAGATTATCGATTGGGTATGGGCGCAACCTTAACAAGTATATTTGGAATCCCGGTTGCTTTAAAAATAGAAGGAAAAAATGCGTACAGGGCTGTTTATCGCGCAGTTCAGGACAGCCGCGCAGCCATAAGGTTTTTAAATCAAAATGCTGAAATTTTTGGAATCGATACAACAAAAATTTATCTGGTTGGCAGCAGTGCAGGTGGAATTTTAACCCTGCAAAACCTATATCTCGATAAAAACAGTGAGGTTTCGCCAGATGCTTTTCTGCCGCCAACTTTAGGGAATTTAGATTCAGTTGGAATTCAGGGATACGGCGCAAAACCAGCCGCGATTGTTTCTCTATGGGGAGCAGTTGAAAGCCCTGAATTAATTGAAAATGAACAAACACCCGTTTTTTTGGTACATGGAACTGACGATGACATTGTACCTTTTAAAAAAGGAATTCCTTTGTCAGCGATTGTTCCCGATAACCCTGCAATAAGTTTTACAATGCCTGAAACTTATGGTAGTTTTTGTATTGATACTGCCCTTAACAACCGCGAAATAACACATGAAAATTATTTTGTTGAAGGCAAAAAACACGAATTTTATGGCGTTGACACAGGCGAGTTTTATCCTGAAGGCCCCAATGAATATTGGGATACAATCCAACTGAAAATAAGCAAATTCCTTTTTGATCGATTTCAGCCAGAAGCCGATTTCGAAACTGATATTGAAAGTTTGACTGTACATTTTTCAAATACTTCTTCCGATATTTATGATGCCGGCTGGGATTTTGGAGATGGAACGATTGGAAGTGGAAATGAAGTTTCACACACCTACGCAAAACCGGGTAATTACAATGTTCTGTTAACTGTTTTCAACAGAAATCTCGCCTGCGATACAATTACTAAACAGGTTTGGTAGGAACCAATTCTTTGAAAAGATTATAGTTTATTGGATGAAATTAAAATCTACCCAAATCCTGCAAAAACGGTTCTTTATTTTGAAGGAATGTAAAAAACCCTTGATATAAAGATTTTTAATTCAGATGGAAAATTCTTCCTATTCAGAATAACTTTAATGGCAATAAATCAATATCAAACAATTGCGCAAGTTTTATATTCTGAAATCAAAACAACAAAAAAGGTTTCACTTGGATTTTTATTTTATGAATTAAAACAACCTGATTGAGAAAGTATAGGCATTCCTATTTTAATTGAAACGACATTCAATTGAACAATTTCAAATACAATTCACTTCACTTTCCAACTCAACCCCAAATTTTTCAAAAACCGATTGTTTAATCTTTTCAGAAAAATCAAAGATCTCCTGCCCACTCGAATAGCCGTAATTTACCAAAACCAAAGCCTGCTTTTCATGAACGCCAACATCTCCTTCGCGAACTCCTTTCCAACCTGGCTTTTCTATTAACCAACCTGCGGCAAGTTTTGCCTTTCCAGGTTTTGTTGGATAAACAGGTATATTTTCAAATTGATTTTTCAACTTTTCGGCAATTTCTATGTCAACTTCAGGGTTTTTGAAAAAGCTGCCTGCATTTCCCAAATCCTTTACATCAGGTAGTTTCGATTGCCTGATTTCTATAACTGCATCCCTGACCGAGTGCAGATTTACTTCTCCCTTTTCTTTTGCTTTTTCTTCAACCTGACCGTAATTCAAAACAAACTCAGGAAATTTTTCGAGCCTGAAAACAACCGAAGTAATGATAAAACTATTTTTTAATTTGCTTTTAAAAATGCTGCTGCGGTATCCAAAATCACACTGTTCTGCAGAAAACTCAATCAACATATTATTTGATAAATCAAATCCTTTTACTTTTTCCACCACATTTCCCACTTCCTGTCCGTAGGCGCCAATATTTTGCACGGGTGCAGCCCCAACCGAACCGGGAATTAAAGACAGGTTCTCAATTCCGCCCAACTGATAATCAACTGCATATTGTACAAATTCGTCCCAAACTTCGCCAGCTCCAACTTCAAGCCAGATATTCTGCCTGTCTTCTTTTACAACCTGTATTCCCGGCAGATTTGGATGAATTACCAGCCCATCAAAATCGTTCAGAAACAAAATATTGCTGCCCTCGCCAATTACCAGGATTTTTTCTTCCTTGATACTTTCATTCGAATTCAAAAAAACCGATAAATCTTCGACATCAGTAAATTCGAAAAAATATTTAGCCCGGGCTTCAATCCCAAAAGTGTTATGTTGTTTTAAAGAGTGGTTTTCTGAGAAACGGATCATTTTATAAAATTTTCTGCAAAGATAGTTGAAGGATTGAAATATATTATTGGATGTTGGATTTCATCCTATCCTCCCCTTAGGGGGAGTTAGAGGGGGCTTTCCACAAAATACCTCAACTGATCAAGCATAATTGGAACATCTTCTTTTTCAACACCCTGATCCAATAAATGGTGCAAATCTTCATCGAAAACCTCAAAAAATTCCCTTTCACTAAAATAATCCTTCGAGATAGATTTTTTATAAAAATCAAGTGCAGCTTTGCGGTTTCCCATGCTCCATTGAACATGTCCCATATTCATTAAATCGTGTTTTCCGGGTTCATCGTCGATTAATTGCTGAAAATATTTTCCTGCCTGTTCCTTTTGCCAGTTACAAACGAGCACCACCCCAGCGGGCGCCAAACCTTTTTGTTGCCGGGCGCTAAATATTCAACTTTGAAATAGCATTTTAAAGCTTCCTCAAATTGCTCCAGTTCCAAATAACAATGACCAATATTCAAATGTGTATTCAAATCCGTTTCGTCCAGTTTTGCTGCCTCAAGATAATACTCCAGCGCTTTTTGCGGCTGTTTCAGGTTACGGTAGCAAAGCGCAATTTTTTGTAATTCCACAATTGGTTTAGCCCAAATAATTCTGCTTTTTGTATGCCTCCAGCGCTTTTTCGTAATCGCCCGATTTTTGAAAACAAAAACCCAGCTTCTGGTACAATTCGTTATTCTTCTCCTTTGAAAGCAGTATTTCAAATATTTCGGCAGCCTCTTCAAAATAGTTTTTCTTGAAATAGTACTCGGCAATATTCCGAAGTAGTTTTTCATCTTCTTTTAAAATACCGGCAAACGAAATTTTATTGTGGAAATCGAACCGCCACTGATAAATATCTTCAAAATCCTGTCGCCTCGGGTGGAGTTTGTAAAACCTGTACAAATCCTGAATATATTGGTTTGAAATAAAACCCGTCTTTCGACCCGGATCGGTAAGTTCCTCATCTTTTTGCAGTTCGTTAAACTGATCCATTTCGGCACTCATACCCTGCGACATAAACTCGCGGTTTTCTTTTGGCAGGTTTTCGATGCTGAAACAAAATGAATATTTATCGGAATTGCATAAAATTGGTGCTTTATTTATTGAATCAACAAACCAACGGCTTGTTTCGTCTGAGCTTTCAACCATATCGGCAATTTGTGGATTTTGTATAAAAAAGGCACAAACCAATTGGTAAAATCAGCAAAAAACGGGTACATTTTCAGCATGGCAAAAGAGCCCATAAACACATCGGCTCCTTCCATTTGTAACTCCGAAAACTCTTCCATTTTGTCCATTAAGCCAGGTGAATCTTTAAAAATTTCCTGCCATTCAGGGTTTTTATCATCGTCAGAACCTTCGCCCATTAAACCTTCAAGATTGATTTTATCTTTCAGATTTGGGCTGATCCTGATCATTTCAGGAATAATTTCGTCTTTTATTTTTTGTTGTATTTTTTCTGTTTCCCTGCTGCGAATCAATTGAATAATAACCTGTTCAAGATTTTTCTTAAATTGGGGATCTTCATTTAAAATCTGCAACCGGCTTGTCAGCGATGAGAAAAATGGCATTCGCGAATCATATTTGTAAAAACCGATAAGTAAACCGACCAATGCACGCTGTGTCAATTCGGGGTTTTGAAGGTTGTATATTTCAAACAGGATGGCAAATTTCTTTTTGTCGAAAAACCTTTGAAGACTTAATATAATGGCCGAAACGATAAATGATTTATAGGCATCCTGAATTAAATCGCTGGCAAAAAATTGCTGTAAAAAATCAGACTCTTCATCAGAAAATTTATCTTTTAACCAAAAATGGTTAAACAATACAATCATACTCTGCTGGTGATTTTTTGCCCTTTCCAACTTGCTTTCGATTTTTACTTCAACATCTTTCGCAAGCGCAACAAGTTCTTCATGCAAGTAGAATTCTTCCAAAAATTGCAAATAACTGCCAAAGTCAATCTGAATCATGTTTTGTGTTGACCGTTTCCGTTCGTATTCAACTGATGATGAAATTTTTAAGCGGGCAGTGTTATATACAACATCAGCCAGTTCATACACCGAAACAATCAGTTTTCTGTAAATCTTTTGGCGTTCAGGATCCTGAATTCCTTCAACTGTATATTTTAGCATGTAACTGTATGTCTGTTCGAGGTTGCGCCATTCATCAAGATAAATCAACAAATTGTTTTCCCCAATCCATTTTTCAAGTAAATCGAATGCCGGTTTTAATTTCCGATCTGCCAGATTTTGGCAAATTTCGTTATATTTTATTTTGAGTTCCTTGTCAATCATTTTTCAAAGTATTCATTCAAAATTAAGGTAAAACCTTGTCGTATCAAAAAACTAACCAAGGTTTAATTTCGGTTATTTTGGCTGAAAAACGGGTTAATTGACTGACAGATTTAGAATATTCTCAAATCAGACCGGACGTTTATAGCCGCTCCTGTATGGACGAGCCAATAATTTTGAAGCTTCCTTGTTGTTGATGATTGTCTGGGATTTTGAATCCCATTCTACTTTACTGTTGGTGTAATAAGAAGCCATTGCCAATTGCACAGTGGCAGTTGATTGGAATGCGTCTTCGATTTTACAGGCCAACAGGTTTTTGTTTTTGGCTTTTACAGCATCCAAAAAATTAGCAACATGGTTTTCCTGCATTTCGGGTGTTTGAATTTCCATTTCCTCCTGTTGCTGGTTTTTGCTGTTTGGTGTTAAAATCAATTTATTGTCAGAGGCAAAAAGAGTCCCGTTCTCACCATAAAAGAAAATACCATTGTTGAACTGCGTATTCAAATCGCCCGTTCCCCAAAGCCGGTGTTGCCAGATTACCGGACAACCTTTAAAATTCATTGTTGCATTTAAAGTGTCGGGTGTAGTAATTTTTCCGCTCAGAATATTTAAACTGCCATTTGTTTCAAAAGATGCTGGCATATCGAAATTCATGATTTTACGGATTATATCAATGTGGTGAATTCCCCAGTCAACAAGATGCCCGTTTCCGTATTCCTTTTCCAAACGCCAGGCTTTGTGCCCGATGATTGGGCGATATTCAAGTTTTGGCGCCGGTCCGCACCATGTTTCCCAATCAAGAGTTGCTGGCGGAGCCTGAATTGTTGCATCGGCAAGAACAGGATTGTAATGAATTTGAGCTCCAATCTGGTGAACTTTGCCAATTTTGTCCGCTTCAATCAATTCCTTCGCTTTTGCAAAAGCTTTGCTTTGCCTGCGTTGAAATCCAATTTGTACAATGTTTCCAGCTTTTTGAGCTGCCTTTACCATTGCTTTTCCTTCTTCTATGTCGTAGGAAAGTGGTTTTTCGCAGTAAATATCCAGGCCTTTTTCACAAGCCGCAATAAAATGCAAGGCATGCCAGTGTGGAACCGTGCCAATAAATACAGCTTCCAAACCCTTTATATCAAGTAAATCATTGTAATCTTTAAATTCTTTTGGACGGCTTCCCTGTATCGATTCAAGTTTGTCAGCGCTGGTTTTAAGTGTTCCGTATCAATATCGCAAATTGCAATAACTTCAACTCCTCCAACTTTTAAAGCTGCTTCAGTAATTACCATTCCATACCATCCGGCTCCAATTAAACCGATTTTCAGCTTTTGGTTTTGCGCAAATGCGGGTATGTTGAATGCTGTTATTAATCCCGCCGTTGCTATTGATGATTTTTGAATAAATGATCTTCTTTTCATAATTGTTGATTTAGATTATGGTTTTAAAAATAGTAAAATTTTGGTTGCAGAAAAAAGTGTAAACCACATAGGCACATAGGGCACATAGAATAAAACTTGCGTTCTTAATTGTGTAAGTAACTATTTGCCATTCAAAATCCCAAAACCAATTCCCTTGTAAGTGCCTTTCCTTTTGCCCGATTCCTGATTTCTTCGAAACTGAACCTGAAATCACAGCCCAATTTCCAGCGGCTGCAACCGTATGCAGTTTTCCCTTTGATGATTGTACCTGTTTTACATTTCGGACAAGGCGGCATATTTTCGGTCTTTTTGGGTTTCATCAACTGATTTTTCAAATTCAATATCGAAATTTAAATTCAATTTTAAAAAGCCATCTACTTTTTTACCATTCAAAACAAACCCATTTATTTGGGTTGTTTCCTTTTTATCGATGAGCCTTTGTAATTGCGTTTCTGTTAGTTTCTTTTCCATAAAAACAAAGGGCAACCTGAAATTACATCCCTGCTTCCACTCGCTGCAGCCAAAAGCGTTTTTACCTTTTATCAGATTTCCTTTGGTGCATTTCGGACATTTTGTTCCCACAAGTTCGGTTTTTGGCGATGTTTTTTTTGCCTTTGGTTTATTTGTTTTTTTAGGTTCTTCCTGAAAAGTAGCCACCATTTTTGGTTTGCCGGTTTCGGTGCGCACTTCGTAAACAAGGTCGTGTACCTTTTTTTTCATGTTGAAAATAAATTGGGTTACACTGAATTCTCCCTGTTCGATTTCTTTTAACTGTTTCTCCCACTGACCCGTTAGTTCTGCAGATTTCAGCAGTTCGTTTTGAATTGTATCGATCAGTTGTATTCCTATTTCGGTTGGAATTACAAGTTTTTTGGAACGTTGTGTGTATTTTCGTTTAAACAGGGTTTCGATAATTGCCGCACGTGTTGAAGGTCGCCCGATTCCGTTGGCTTTCATCAATTCACGAAGTTCCTCGTCGTCCACCTGTTTTCCTGCGGTTTCCATGGCGCGAAGCAGTGAAGCTTCGGTATAATTATTTGGTGGCTTTGTTGACTTTTCTGAAAACGAAGGTTCATGCGGGCCATGCTCACCTTTTTCAAAAGTTGGGAGAATTTTTTCTTCCTCCTTTTCTTTATTTTCGTCTTCCTCTTCACTTTTATTATCCTTTTGAAAAAGAACCCGCCAACCCTCTTTTAGAATTTCCTTGCCATTGGCTACAAAATCAACTCCCTCAACCACAGCATTTACCTGAGTTTTGGCAACTTCACAGTCGGGATAAAATACAGCGATAAATCTGCGGGTTATTATGTCATATACTTTTTGCTCGTCACCTCCCAAAAGGCGTTTTTCCCCTGTTGGTATAATTGCGTGGTGATCGGTTACTTTTTTGTCGTTAAAAACTTTTGTCGATTTTCGGATTTTGTTTCCTAAAAGTTGTTGCGTAAAAGTTGAATAATCAATAAGTCCTTTTAAAATATCATGAATTTTAGGGTAGATATCGTTTGGAAGAAAAGTTGTGTCAACACGTGGATAGGTAACAACTTTCATTTCATAAAGCCGTTGCACTGTTTTTAAAGTATCCTCCGCCGTAAAACCAAACTTGTTGTTGCAATACACCTGAAGTCCGGTCAAATCGAAAAGTTTTGGAGCATATTCCTTACCTTCCTTTTTTTCGATATCGGTTATAAAAAGATCCTTCCCCGTAATAAGTGCAAGCAATTTTTCACCTTCTTCTTTTGCAAAAAACTTACCTGTTGTATTGTTGAAATTAGTTTCGCGATAAATGGTTTGCAGCTCCCAATAAGGTTTTGGTACAAAATTTTTGATTTCGTAATAACGGTTTACCAACATTGCCAAAGTTGGTGTTTGCACCCTGCCAATTGACAAAACCTGTTTGTAGGCACCGTATTTCATGGTGTAAAGCCGGGTTGCATTCATCCCCAAAAGCCAGTCGCCAATTGCCCGCGAACTGCCTGCGTAAAAAAGGTTATCAAAATCGGTTGCCGGCTTTAAGTTTTGGAACCCGGCACGAATTGCTTCGGTAGTTAACGACGAAATCCAAAGCCTTTGAACCAGTCCTTTATATTTCGCCTGTTTAATCACCCAACGTTGAATCAGTTCTCCTTCCTGACCGGCATCACCACAGTTTATAACCACTGTTGCTTTATCAAATAATTCCTTTATTATTTTGAATTGTTTTTTTACACCGGGGTCGTCCATTAATTTTGTTTCGAAACGCTCCGGGAGCATGGGCAAAGCATTCAAATCCCACTGTTTCCATTTTGGATCGTAATCTTCGGGCGGGAAAAGTGTGCAAAAATGGCCGAAAGTCCAGGTAACCTGGTAACCATTTCCTTCGAAATATCCGTCTTTTCGTGATTTTGCGCCAATAACTTCTGCTATTTCCCGCGCAACACTTGGTTTTTCAGCAATACAGACTTTCATGATTTAAGATTTGGCAGGAAACATCAAAATCGGGAATTTGGAAATATCCAAAATTGAACTTTCAATAAACAATTTCCGGTTATTAGTAACAAGTAAAATTTCATAATTTGCAAAGTTCCTGAAAAAAATTGAAAATGTTTTCCTTTAAATTATTTATTAACCTTGAAAAGGAATTTAATCAAAGCCATTCAAACTGTTATAAAATTTGAAAATGATATATTTGACAAAACATAAAATTTTTCAAACAAAAAATATTTAAATCATGAAACAAAATATTTCAATTTTATCGGTTTTGGTGCTTTTTCTGTTTGCAACAAGTTTAAAAGCTGAGGTAAAACTACCTGCTATTTTTGGCGACAACATGGTTTTGCAGCAGCAAACCGATGCAGCAATCTGGGGAAATGCATCAGCGAATAAAACTGTAAAAATTACAACTTCGTGGAATAAAAAAAGCTATTCAACAAAAGCGGATTCTGAAGGAAAATGGAAAATTAAAGTTCAAACACCATCTGCCGGCGGACCGTTTTCGATAACTGTTTCAGACGGAAAAATATTAACACTTAACAATGTTTTAATTGGTGAAGTGTGGGTTTGTTCAGGCCAGTCGAATATGCAAATGACAATGCGCGGATATCGCAATCAACCTGTTTTGGGTGCCAATGAAGCAATTGCAAGCTCTGAAAATGCAAACATTCGGTTAATCACAATTGACCGTGTTAAAAACCTGAAACCACAGGAAGATTTCCCCGGGAAATGGGTGGAATGTAGTCCTGAAAATGTTGCAGATTTTAGTGCAACTGCCTATTTCTTTGGAAAAATGGTACAACAGGCACTGAATGTACCAGTTGGTTTAATTTGCTCAAGCTGGGGCGGAACCCGCATAGAACCCTGGATAAGCGAAAGCGGAATTAACAATTTTGACTGGGTAAAAATGCCCGATAAAAATATGACCGGCGACTACAATCAGCAAACACCAACCGTTTTATATAATGCAATGATTTCGCCAATGGCTGGTTATGCGATAAAAGGTGCATTATGGTATCAGGGCGAATCCAACCGCAACGAACCTGTTGAATATGAAAAACTGTTGCCGGGTTTATCAGAAAACTGGATAAATGAATGGGGAATCGGCAATTTTCCTTTTTATTACGTTCAGATTGCGCCTTATAATTATGGTGCAAGCGGTTTAAACTCAGCTTATATTCGCGAAGCGATGTTAAAAACGTCAAACTTACCAAACCTTGGAATGGCTTGTATTTTGATGCCGGAGAAGAAACATGTATTCACCGCAAAAAAAAAGTGCTGGCGAACGACTAGCTTACCTGGCACTTGCAAAACATACGGTAAAAAAAGGAATAGATTTTCAGGGTCCGGTTTTAAAGGAAATGAAAGTTGAAGGCAGCATTGTAAAACTCACTTTCGACCATGCGAATAATGGACTGACGACTTTTGGAAAGGAACTTAAAAACTTTAAAGTAGCCGGCGAAAACAAAAATTTTGTTCAGGCGCAGGCATTTATTACCAACCAGGGAATTTCGGTTTATGCCCCAAATGTTGAAAAACCTGTGGCAGTCAGATATGCTTTCGATGATTTTGTTGTTGGCGAACTTTTTAATACGGAAGGGTTGCCGGCATCATCGTTTAGAACTGATGACTGGGAGATAAGTAGTTCAGAGTTCAGAGTTCAGGAGTTTAAAGTTGAAAAGGAATACTTTGAACTTTGAACTTTAAACTTTAAACTAATTCACACCTTTTGCATTCATTTTCAGAGTATAAACACCTTTGCGGGCGGTAACAAAAAGTATATTCCTTTTTTTGCCGCCAAAACAAACATTTGCAGGGCTTTCAGGAAATTCGATTTCTTCAATTAATTCTCCTTTCGGATTGTAAACCCAAACTTTCCCTGATGTGAGATAAACATTTCCTTCATCATCAATTGTCATCCCATCACTGCCTTTGGGCGCGAAAAAGGTTTTGTTTGCCAAACTACCATCCGGTTGAATATCATATTTAAAGGTTTCATTGGCCTGAATATCGGCAACATACAACGTTTTACCATCGGGTGTTCCTATCAAACCGTTTGGAGTTTTAAAATCATTTATAACCCGTGTAATCTTACCATCCTGAGCTAAAAAATAAACGCCACGCACATCCTGTATTTCTTTGTGTCCTTCTGCCCACCAGTCGCGATGATAATACGGATCAGAAAAATAAATCCCACCATTTGGCGAAATCCATAAATCGTTTGGCGCGTTTAAATGCTTTCCATCAAAACCTTCGTGAATCGGGACAAGCTTTTTGTTTTCATCAAAATAGGCAAGCTGGTTTTTTTCATCAGCACAGGTAACCAACCGGCCACGCGAATTAAAATACATTCCGTTTGAACGGCCGGTTCCTTCGAGCCAAAGCGAAATTCCGTCTTTTTCATCCCAAACATAAATACGGTCCTTTGGCTGATCGGTAAAGTAAACTTTACCATCGGGTGCAACAGCCGGACCTTCAGTGAAGGCAAAATCAGAACCTGCTTTCTCAATTTTTGCATTTTTTGCAATTAACCCTTCTTCACCTTTTTTGCCAAAAGCCGTTAAAGTTGAAATGGCAAATACTATTAAAATCATTTTTTTCATAATTTAATCAGTTTTGTTTTTGTAAAAATAGAAATAGATTTGAATAAAGCAGGCAGAAAAAACGATTGTTAATCCACCTGCAATTTGTTCACAACTTCGCCAAATATCAAAGCAGGGATTGATAAAATGTTCAGTAATATGTCCGTTTTAAATAAATGTTTTTTGCTGTTGAGCTAAAGATTGAAAGCATCAATTACAAAATCAATTAAATGAAAGTTTTTAAATACTTAAAAGGATTGTTTTAGAACCTTATATTTGTTCCATCTAAAAATGCGTTCAAGAAAAAATGCCATTCTAATGCACAAAATTAAATATCGAATTAAAAAGAAAGGGAAATCAAATTTTGTATGGCTGCAAAAAAGCAACAAGTACATAAATTTGAAAACCCTGCATTTGATATTTTTCAACTTTGGCTAAAAACACTTCAAACGAAATAATTTACAGATATTTAACTGATAATACGGTTTTACAATTGAAACTTGCCGGCAATTTGTGACTGATTTCGAAAATGAAATCGCAAGAATTAATGTTTCTGATAAGCAGGAAATTGAAATTCCGGTAAATTTGAAATGTAGTAATTACAACTTTGAACCATATTTTGTCCATACTTATCAGTTTGGTGAAAAAGCTTTTTCAATTTCTTACGAAGACAAATTCCTTGAAAACTGGTTGCACCCAATTATCGACCATTTAAATTCGGAGCCGGTTGAAATACTGTCATTTCATTTTGAAGTTTTTAATTGTGGTAAAATCGTATTCGCGAAAAGTCCTCCGGTAATAACAAAATCTATCCAGCTGACAATATTTTTCAACAGCTTGCCAATAAATTATTTGATAAATCAGATAACGACTGGCTATTGAAGGCACATGCTTCGGCGGTTACAAATCATAAGAAAACAGTACTTTTCAGCGGTTCGTCGGGTAGTGGAAAAACAACATTGGCGGCACTTTTATTGCAAAAGGGATTTGATTTGGTTTCGGACGACCTGGTTTTGTTTGACAAAAAAAAGCGGGCTTATGGATTTCCATCGGCCATGTCAGTAAAAAACGGAGCATTAAAACACTTTCACCCATTTATCCTGAACTTGACAACAAAACTGAAATACACCTTTCGCCTGAAAAAAAAGTTCGATATTTGAACACAAATTCAGGCAAAAAAGAAGTTTCAAAAGTTTACCAGGTAAAAGAAGTTGTTTTTGTAAAATACAATCCCAAAATCGATTTTAAACTAAGCAAAATAAGCTGTTCCAAAGGCATTAAATCTTTCCTTAAACAAGCCTACATTTCGCCAAATCCTACTAGTGCAGATACTTTTCTTGACTGGGCGGTAAATGTTTCTTTTTACAATCTGACATATTCTGATTCGGATATTGCAATGGATGCAATGTTAAAACTTTTTGAAAATGAATAACAAAGAACTACTCTATTTTATAGGAAAGTGCTTAACAGCAGATAAATATCCTGAAAACCTGTTGAGCGTTAAAAATCAGATTGCCAAAAACGATATTGACTGGGAAAAATTTGTCAGCATTTGCAGTAGTCATTTAATAACACCTGTAATTTATCTGAAATTCAAAAAAGCTGAAATCTTAAATTTATTACCTGACGATCTTGCGAATTATTTACAGGAAATTTATGAATTGAGTTTGAGCCGGAACCAAATGATTTTGGAGCAATTAAAAGAAGTTTGTGATTTACTTGCCAAAAACAACATAATTCCAACCCTGTTAAAAGGTGCGGGAAACTTAATCGACAATCTTTATTCTGATTTAGGGGAAAGAATTATGGGAGATATAGATCTTCTGGTAACTGAAGACGAATATCTGAAAGCGGCAAAAATTATGCTTAACGAAGATTACACCGAATCGAAATTGTTTTATTATGACGATGTAAAACTACTTAAACACTATCCCCGATTATCTCATCCTGACAAGGTTGCTTCGGTGGAAATACACAGAATACCTGTTGATGAAGATTATTTAAGTTTGTTTAACCATGAAATGATTAGCAAAGGATTAAAAAAGGTTGATGGATTTTGTTTTGTACTTTCTGATAAGCACAAGTTAATTTTAAACTTTATCCATAGTCAGTTAACAAATAAAAGCCACAAATCGGCATTGCTTTCACTTCGCGATGTTTATGACCTTTATCTTTTGTCGGAAAAAGTGAATGTTGCTGAACTTTTAAAAGAAATTAATCCCCGAAAAATTGCATCAGGTTACTTTTATCTTTCGCAAAAAATGCTCGGTGTGAATATTGGATATACTTCAAAACCAACATTTTCCGACAAATGGCTGCATTACAAACATGATTTGAATTTTTCGAGCAAAGCGTTCTATTCAGCAAATAAATATGCAACCGAAATTTATGACAGAATTATAATTCGCTATTTTGGTTTGATTGGTAAGTCGCTTTATTCAAAAAAAACGCGGTCGTTTATTGTAATGCGAATGAGCAAACCTGAATGGTACAGAAGTCAATGGCGATCATGGAAAAACACCTTCAAACTAAAGAATTAACCTAAAGAAATTTCAACGTTTTTCCTTTCCAACAATTTTAACAATATTCAAAATTACCTCCACTGCCTTTACCATTGAATGAACCGGGACAAATTCAAACGGACCATGAAAATTATGACCACCGGCAAAAATATTGGGACAAGGTAAACCATCATATGAAAGCCGCGCGCCATCAGTTCCTCCGCGAATTGCTTTTATTTTTGGTTCAACTCCGGCCTGCAACATTGCCTTTTTTGCAATTTCGATAATGTGCATAACTGGTTCAATTTTTTGCCGCATATTAAAATACTGGTCTTTGATATCAAGTTCAACCAGATTTTTACCGAACTGGAAATTGATATGCTGAACAATTTCGGTTAAAAGCTTTTTCTTCTCTTCAAATTTTGTTGCATCGTGATCACGGATAATGTATTGCATTTCAGCGTTTTCAACATTTCCATTCAACTGGGTCAAATGAAAAAAACCTTCATATTTTTCGGTATGTTCCGGTCGTTGTGTTGGTGGCAGCATTCCAATTATTTGATTGGCAACCAACATTGCATTAACCATTTTGTTTTTGGCGGCTCCCGGATGAACACTTCTTCCCTGTATTTTTATTTTTGCCCCGGCTGCATTGAAGTTTTCAAATTCGAGTTCACCAATTTCGCCGCCATCAAGCGTGTAGGCAAAATCGGCACCAAATTTTTCACATCAAAATGGTCAGTGCCTTTGCCAATTTCTTCATCGGGTGTGAATCCAAGCCTGATTTTCCCGTGTTTAATATCTTTTGACTTTAACAAAATCCCTGCAGCTGTAACAATTTCAGCAACTCCGGCTTTATCGTCGGCACCAAGTAAAGTTGTTCCATCGGCTGTTATAATATCCTGCCCTTTATAATTTAGAATCTCAGGAAAATCTTTGGGGTCAATAGTTACTCCATTTTTAAAAACGATAGGGTTTCCATCATATTTTTCAACAATTTGAGGCTGCACATATTCGCCTGAAAAATCGGGACTTGTATCAACGTGGGCAACAAAACCAACAACAGGTGCATTTTCAACACCATTCGCACGAATAGTTGCGGTTACATAGCTGTATTTATCCATTTCCACTTCAACACAACCAATATCTTTTAACTCTTCAACCAGTTTTTCCATAAAAACAGTTTGCCGGTGGGTGCTTGGATAAGTTAAACTTTCGGGATCAGAAGTGGTAAATTGTTTTGCGTATTTTATAAACCGTTGTGCTACTTTTTCCATAAGACTTTCGTTCATCTTAAATTTGAAACTTCGCCCAAATATACAAATTTAAAAACGTGGTAACAGGATATTACAATTTGATACGCTTTCAGAATTTCACAAATATTTAACCAAAAAAAACATCCCCGGAAAAATGAAAAACATACTAAAAAAGCCTCTAAAATATGATTTATATCAGACTTCCATTAATCTTACAATTAAATATATACATGATTAAAACCATTTAAATTCTGTAACGTAATAATGAACATAAGAAACTTAAAAATTCAATTAGCTATGGTTAAAAATCAGTTATTAGGGATAACCCTTATCGGTTTATTTGTGTTTATTTTTTCAGGTTGCGGAACTGATTCGCAAAAAAGCGATGATAAAAATGGAGCTGTAAAAGTTAATGCAATAAGTGAAGAACTTCATCAGGCACAATGCGATTTGCTTTCAAAAGCGAATGAAGAACTAGCCAGTATCAATCAAAAGGTAAGAGCTTTGAATGACAAAATTCATGAAAAGGGAGGAAAATTAACGGATGCACAAAATTCTGCCCTTGATAATTTTGAAGCAAAACAGGCTTCAATAAACAAGAGAATGCACGAAATTAAAAATATAAAGCAGGAAGATTGGGCAAATTTCAAAACTACACTTGAAAAAGATCTGGAAGAAATTAACTCTATGATTGCAATATTACTAATGAGCTTTAGTGTTCATAATATTCTACATAGTATTTCTTAGACATCATCAGAGTTAAAACTGAAACCGAGCCGTTTGCCTGTAATCATTTTTGAGTTACTCATTTTTTGGTTCATCTGGTCAACCGTAGCCATTTTTACCTGGTCATAAGGTGGAACAAGCAAATCGAATTCAATGCAATACTGAATTGCAGTTTCAACAATTTGCCTGATTACCCCGGGAGAAATAGTATCCATTGCATAATCTTTTACAACTTCATCGGCCTGACGTTTTCCCTCAACAAAAAAGTGGTTTTCCTTATTCACAAAAATCCGGGCGACCAAATAACCCAGGTCGTTTGCACGGTTGTATTTAAACGAATCTGCAAGAAAATTATAAATGTTTATTGTACCGCAATAAGAGCGAAGCGGGTCGTCTTTAATATAAGTTGTATTCCAAACAGGGTGTTTATCATCGAACTCGAAAACATTGGAGTGCATACTGAAAATTAACAAATCACCGGCAATCTTAAATTCGGCTTCAAAAGGTCCGCGCTCTTTATAAACCGGCAAAGATACTTCGGGAATAGCATCCTTTATTTTTGACAAATAGTCTGATTCCAACTGCTTTAAAACCTTTTTAAGGATATTAAAAGTTATAAAAGTATTTTCGTAAACCTTTTGTTTTACATTTGATTTGATAACCAAAGCTTCCAATAATGATTCCCGAACCTCTTTATCTGTCATTTCCATAATTTTGTTGATATGTTAACCTTAGAAGAATTAAAAGTTTTAAAAATACACAAATGAAACTGTATTGAAAAAAAGAAAGCAACCCAAAAGAGCTGCTTTCTGTATTATTTTCATATTTCCTTGTCTTGATACCTGATACTCCAATCTCAGTTCAATTCTTAATATGCAAGCGCAAATATTACCCTCCGTTTTGATGGCTGGCCTGAATAGATGCAAACACCCTCTTCTTCTTCATATTCCAAAGGCATGCATCGGATTGTAGCTTTGGTTTCAGCTTTTATCTTCTCTTCGGTTTCAGAATTTCCATCCCAGTGAGCGAGTATAAACCCACCTTTCTTAAGGACTTCTTTAATCTCTTCGTAAGAATCAACTTTAAATGTGTTTTTTTTCCTGAATTCAACTGCTTTATTACAAATACTTTGTTGAATTTCTTCCAGCAGATTTTCAATATAATCTTCCACGCCATCCAAATTAACAACAGTTTTAGTAAGGGTGTCACGACGCAATTTCAACTGTACCGTTTTCTATGTCACGCGGCCCCATTGCCAACCGCACCGGAACACCTTTAAGTTCATATTCGGCAAATTTCCAGCCCGGTTTCTTGTTGTCGTTATCATCATATTTTACCGAAATACCTTTGGCTTTTAGTTTTGCCATAATTTCTTTCACCTTTTCAGAAATTACAGCAAGTTGTTCCTCATTTTTATAAATCGGAACTATAACAACCTGGAAAGGAGCCAGTTTAGGAGGCAAAACCAAACCATTATCATCGGAATGTGCCATAACGAGTGCACCCATTAACCTGGTGGAAACGCCCCATGAAGTTGCCCACACATATTCTTCCTTGCCCTCTTTACTCGAAAATTTAACGTCGAAAGCTTTGGCAAAATTCTGGCCTAAAAAGTGAGACGTTCCCGACTGTAAAGCTTTCCCGTCCTGCATCAAAGCCTCAATCGAATAAGTTTCCAAAGCCCCGGCAAATCGTTCATTAACTGATTTTAAGCCTTTTATAACAGGCATTGCCATAAAGTTTTCAGCAAAATCAGCGTAAACATTTATAATTTTTCGGTTTCTTCAATAGCCTCCTGCATTGTTTCGTGTGCAGTGTGGCCTTCCTGCCAAAGAAATTCAGCCGTGCGTAAAAACAAGCGTGTACGCATTTCCCATCGCACAACATTTGCCCATTGGTTAATAAGAATTGGTAAATCGCGGTATGAATGGATCCAGTTACGGTAGGTATTCCAAATTATCGTTTCCGAAGTTGGCCGGATAATTAATTCCTCTTCGAGTTTTGCATCGGGATCAACAATAACACCACCGTTTACTTCATCAGTTTTTAAACGATAATGTGTCACAACAGCACATTCTTTGGCAAAACCTTCAACGTGGCTTGCTTCTTTGCTAAAAAACGATTTTGGTATAAATAATGGGAAATAGGCATTTACATGCCCGGTTTCTTTAAACTTCCTATCGAGCTCGGCCTGCATCTTCTCCCAAATTGCATAACCATAAGGTTTAATAACCATGCAGCCCCTCACTGCTGAATTCTCAGCAAGATCAGCCTTAATAACCAGATCCTGATACCACTGAGAGTAATTTTCACTTCTTGACGTTAATACTTTAGCCATATTTCTTTTTTGGTACAGATTTTGATAAAATATATTTGATTTTGAGGTTACAAATAAAGTAATTATTATTGACATTAAATAAAAGGAGAAGGAGTTATGAAAGCAAAAATCACATATTTAGGAATCTTAGCAGTGTTGCTGAGTGCCTGTTCTACTGGAAGTTACGTATCGAGCTCCTACACTGATGATATCTATTTTAATCCGGGAGACGTTCCACCACCAATTGCGGTGGCCACAACAACTCCGAAAAAAGATGCAGAACAAAAATCTGCCAATAAAATTATTGTTAGCGAAATCAGCGAAAATGAAGATGGTTCAAATACAATGAACAACTATATTTTCGATGGAACAGAAGATGATGCTGATGTTGCTTTTTATAATTCCGAACAAGGATTGGAAGGAAGTGACACAACAATATACTACGATGACGATGAAGTTAAATATGTAATCAACAATTACTATGATGACAATGGAAACGTTGATTTTGCATATCGCATTAACCGTTTTCACAATCCATATTTTTACGACCCGTTTTACTGGGATAGCTGGTATTACGACCCGTATTACAGTTATTACCCGGGTTGGGGTATGTCAATGAACTGGGGTTGGGGATATCCTTATTACGGCTGGGGTTATCCAAGCTATGGTTATGGATGGGGATACCCAAGTTATGGATGGGGCTATCCTGGCTACTGGGGTGGAGGTTATTGGGGTGGAGGCTACTGGGGTGGCGGCTATTATCCGGTTTATCCAAATTATCCCGGAGGTGGATATGCTGATTACCAGTATGGACAAAGAAGATCTTCTGGAACAAATGTTAACAGAAACAACAGAGGTTCAGACACAAATAATGCGCTTTCATCTTCAAGCAGGAATAAAAGTGCAGTTTCAGGGGAAAATAACAATTCCGGCAGAAATGCTATTTCCAATTCAGGAAGACGTGAAGCAGCTGAAAACACAAGGGTAAGAACTAAATCTTCAAACGTTGATTCAAATGTTTTGACTGAAAAACGGAGATCGACTGAGGAAGCAACCAAACCAGGCAAAGTGGGGTTGAAAGTAATTCAAACCGAAGCCAAACTCAAAATTATACCCGCCGGGAACAAATACCCAAAGCAGAACTTATACAAGGCCGAGTAGTTCTTCGGTTACTTCACAACCAAGGGTTGTTAACAGAAATTCTGCAAATAGTTCAACTTCGGTTATGCACAGCCAAAATCAAGTTCATCTTACAATCAATCATACAGATCGAGTTCAACATACAATAGAAGTTCAACTTCAGGAAGTTCTTCTCGCCCTTACAGTTCTCCTGCATCAAGTTCAGGCAACTACAGAAGCAGTTCACCGGAGAGAAGCAGCAGCAGTGGTAGCGGAAACTACAATAGCGGTAGCAGCAGTAGTGGCAGAAGTAGCAGTGGCTCTTATTCCGGGGGTTCCAGTGGAAGTTCTTCAGGAAGCAGTGGGCGTTCTTCAGGAGGTGGTTCTTCGTCTTCCGGTCGTCGTTAATTTCTGAAATTAAAATTGAAATAAAGTTCAGTAAAATATAGTTGCCATGAAATAAGTTCCGTAAAACGGATCTGGTTTCTTCGAATACCATAAACAATTAAAATTTAAATGAGATGAAAAGATATATTTTTCTTTTAACAATCGCTGTTTTTGTTCCTTTTGTTATGCAGGCACAGGATTTGGCAGATGCATTAAGGTACTCGAATATTCAGGTACAGGGAACAGCCAGATCTGCGGCAATGGGTAATGCATTTGGTGCACTTGGCGGCGATTTCACCTCTGCAAGCATTAACCCTGCAGGAATTGGCGTCTATCGTTCAAGTGAATTTACCGTAACTCCCATTTTTGGGAATACAAGTGTTGAAAGCAATTATCTGGGAACAAAACGAGAAAGCAGCGATTATAAATTTTCCTTGAATAATATCGGTTATGTTTATTCAGTTCCGGTTGCAGCCCAAAGCGAAGCAGGTATTGTAAACATTAATTTTGGAATTGGCTATAATCGCATAAATGATTTTAACAGCGATGCTGTCATTCAGGGATATGATGTTGATGGGTCGTATATGGATTATTTTGCAGACAGGGCTAACAGTGGAATCTGGAGCGATTTTTATGAAGAACTGGCATGGAAAACCGATGTTCTGCTGAAGGATAATAACAACAATGAATATTATTCTGATTTTCAGGATGCTAACTATGGCCAAAGCCAAAGAAAAACGTATTCTAAAAATGGGTCGATTGATGAATACTCTTTAACAATGGGTTTGAATTTCAACCACAAACTTTATTTAGGAATTTCATGGGGAATCAATGATCTGTATTACAAGCAATCGACAACCATTTACGAAAATGATGAAATCGGACACACACCCCCTTTTGTAAACAATTTTCAGTTTAATGAATATTTAACAACCTACGGAGTAGGCCACAACTTTAAATTTGGGGCTATTTACAGGCCAATCAACCTGTTACGATTTGGTATTTCAATTCATACACCAACATTTTATCGTTTGTCAGATGATTTTAGCACAACCATGTATTCTGATGTAACCTACAATGACGGCAGGGATACTTACCAGGAGGATTCTCCATATAACGAATTTGATTATCATCTGCAAACACCATTAAGGGCAACAGTTAGCGGTGCACTAGTGCTTGGGAAAAGCGGCATTATCAGTGTTGATTATGAACGTTTAAATTATGGTAAAGCAAAATTAAAGAATGGTGGAGATGGCGAAAATTTCTTTGATCAAAATGCCGAAATAGACGAAGCTTACAAAAGTGCAGGAAATTTAAGGATTGGAGCAGAACTCAAGGCTACTAAAAATATAAGTCTGCGCGGTGGATTCGAATATCTTAAATCACCCTATAACAAAAATGCATTTGGAGCAAAACAATTAAATGCTGATGCAAATACACTTGTTTATGCTGGTGGAATTGGCTATCGCACAGGTTCATTTTTTGCTGATTTGGCATACCGTTATTCTACTCTGAAAAATTACGACTACCCTTATCCAATACCTGTTGATGAAATTTATCCAATGCCCGAAGCAGCATCATTCAAAACCATAAAAAATGATGTAATTTTCACACTTGGTTTCAGATTTTAAAGAAATATTTGAAATATAATTGAAAGGGCACAGTATCAAAAGTATTGTGCCTTTTGCTTTAATTGAAATCAGCATAGCGAATGATATCAGAAAAATTATTTAAGTTTGTTTGAATCTAACAAATCCATTATGCTGATAACAGTTTCACTGGTTGTTTTCTATCTTTCTGCCCCGGCACTACTTATTTACCTTACTAAAATATCGAAAATACTGAGCAAACTGGGAGCAGTTGTTTTGGCTTATTTGCTGGGATTAATTGTTGGAAACATTGGAATTCTGCCCGTTGCCAGTGATCAATTCAGAAAATTACTTGGCACCCGAATGCACATTCCAAATGCTGAATTCCTTGAATATTTAAACACTTCACAGCTTTCGGAATCTGATATACTTACAAACCAGGTCGCTTCGGTTCAGGATATTTTATTTACCATTTTTATCCTATTGCAATTCCACTTTTACTGTTCTCGCTTGATTTGAAAAAGTGGTTAAAACTGGCGAAAGGTGCAGTTTTATCGATGGTTTTGGCTGTGTTTTCTTTGCTTGTGGTAATTTTTACCGGGTACTATTTTTTCGGAAGCTCCATTGACGAGTCAAACAAAGTAGCCGGAATGCTGGTTGGTGTTTATACCGGAGGAACACCGAACCTTGCAGCCATAGGTACTGCTTTAAAAGTTAGCCCTAACATCTTTATTTTAACACATACCTACGATATGATAGTTGGTGCTGTGGCATTACTCTTTTTGATGACCATCGCCCAAAGTGTATTTCATACTTTTTTACCAAAATTTCAGCTGGTTTACAAAGCTGAAAACAAACTTCATTTGGCCGACGAAGCAGACGATATTGAAAATTTCGATCCGTTGTTTAAAAGAAAAACCGTTCCTGATTTGCTTAAAGTGCTTGGCCTTTCTGTTGTAATTTTCGCGATTGGAGGAGGTTTGTCATTACTGGTTCCAAAACCAAACGATGCGATTGTAGCTATTTTAGTTATTACAACTTTAGGATTACTGGCATCATTAATAAAACCCATCAACCGTATTCGCGGTAGTTTTCCGCTTGGAATGTATTTAATCATTGCCTTTTCTCTGGTTGTATCGTCGATGGCCAACCTGAGTAATATGTTTCAAATTGAGTTTTTGCAATTGTTTTTGTATGTTTTTATGTGGTTTTGGCTCCATGATAATTCATGTGGGGTTGGCACATATTTTTAAAGTTGATGCGGATACTACTATTATTTCGATTACTGCGTTAACTTATTCTCCTCCTTTTGTACCGGCTGTAGCAGGTGCATTAAAGAATAAAGAAGTAATTATTTCGGGACTGACCATTGGAATACTTGGTTACGCATTTGGCACTTATCTCGGTATTTTTGTGGGAACTATTCTGAAATAAAAGTATTTCATCAAAATCTTGAAATTTATCCTGAACTACTTTCAATTTCAAAACGCGGGATTATATTACAATTTTTAACTGTTTTATTTCATTTCCAATACTTTCAGCTTCAACCGAATAATTCAAAAAATCTGAAATGTAATTTAGTGGAAAAATGTTCCGATGGAATTCAATATTACACATGACAGTCGATTTTTAGCCACAGGAAATCAATTTCTGTACAACAGCCTACTCAGTAGATGGTTTTATGTTCCTGTCGTATCTCAGAATTTACCTGTAAAACCAAAGTTATTTTCTTTTCCGGGAGGCTTTAAATTAAATGGGAAGTTAATTTACACCATTTTATCTACACGTGATGAGTATGAAATGTTAACAACTGATGCTGAAGCTATTCTGGCACATTTTTATATAATTCCGGGAAAAGAAAAACTCAAACGAATACTTTCCATTTCAGGAAAACCAACAATAGTAACAGTCGATTTTGCTTTTAAATCCATTAGGAATATTGAACCTTGCAAAAAATACTCGAATCACTTGGTGTTGCCGGACTTTATGTAAGTCGTAAATTTCCTGCCGATTTACTTGAAAAATTTGTTCAGAAAGTACTGTGCCGGTATTTGTAGCTTCCAGTGCGGATATTGATGAGATTACATCAAAAATAAATGCCGGTGTTTATGCTGTTTGCCTTGCCGGAAAAGATATTTCTACAGAATTAACAAAATTATTGCATCACTCATTTCCCAATAATCCGGTTCTTGCCATGTGCAATAAATCAGAAAAACAAATGCAAAACAGTGTAAATTCAGGTAGTGATGCTTTTATCTTCAGACCTTGTATTCAATATAATTTCGATTGAGACATTTATTAAGATTGAATCCCGTTTTTTTTACTTACGAATACCTTTAAAATGAATACAGTTAACAATTTACTCGAATTTCAAATGCTGATGTTGGAAAATGTTTTTGAAGACGATGCGATATTCAGAAAGGAATTGAAGAAATCAAAAAAATGGCTTAATGCCAAAGACCTGATAACCCTTAAAAAATGGTTATTACGAAAGTTTCATAAAACAAATTGTAAATCAATTCACGAAGAATTAAAGGAAATTCCGGTATAAATTCCAAAACAGTTTCTTTCAAAAAATTACATAAAGATTTTAACTTTGTATGTTAAACATTAACTATGGATATTATATCAACGGTACAAAATGCCTGGTTTCTAATGGGTTCTGTTTTTATATTGATTATTGTAATTGGGTATCTGATTACACGATTAATAAAATCTGAGAAAAGGAAAAAAATAGTTGAGTTAAAATATAACGAGCTCGAACATAAAATTAACAATCTACAACTTGAAAATCTTGAGTCGAAACTGAATCCGCACCTTTTCAAAAATGTTTTGAACACCATCCAATCTCATGCCTACCAAACCTATTTTGCACTCGATAAACTGGCCAACGTACTTGATTATATTCTGTATGAAAGCCGGAGAAAATTTGTTACTCCAAGGAAGAAATTGAGTTTGCCATTAGTCTGATCGAAATCAACAAAATAAAACTAAGTCCGTTGTTCGAGTTAAAAGTCAAGTCGAAAATCAATGAAACAGAACCGCTTTATAACCAGGAGTTGTTAGCCCCGCTTATTTCTGTCGATTTAATTGAAAATGCGTTCAAACATGCTGATATTCATAGTCCTGAAGCTTTTATCGCAATTACTTTTGGTTTTAGTGAAAATACATTTTCTTTAAACGTATCGAATAAAATATCAGGCAAATCAACTTTAAAAAAAACTCATAGCGGGATAGGAACTCAAACACTTGAACAAAGACTAAAGATAATCTACAAAGACAGTTTTAAACTGGAGAGGTTTTCTGAAGGTGAAGTTTATCATGCACAATTAAAAATTAATTTACATGAATACAAGGCTAAAATGCTTGCTGCTGGACGATGAACTACCCGGCCTGAAATACCTGAAAATGCTTTGTGAACAAATTCCTGAACTGGAAGTTGTAAAAGCGTTTAACAATCCGGATACATTTTTAATGGAATTGTCTTCAATGGAATTCGACCTTTGCATTCTCGATATTGAAATGCCTGGTATGGATGGATTGAGTATTGCCAATCTTTTGGGCGATAAACCGGTTATTTTTACAACTGCCTACAAAGAATATGCAGCCGAAGCTTTCGACTTGAACGCCATTGACTATATTCGAAAACCAGTAACCAAAGAACGATTGCAAACAGCCATAAATAAAGCGCTGAATCGAATAGGTCAGTCGAATCTCACAAAAAATTTCATTCAAATAAATACAAATAAGGGAAAAACCCTGTTGTTTTTTAACCAGGTAGCTTATATAATAGCTTCAGAAATGGATAGCCGCGACAAAATTGCGCAGTTACTTGACGGAAAAACACTTGTACTGAAAAACATATCTCTCGAAAAGCTATTGCAACATTTACCAGAACCCGATTTTTGTCAGGTAAATAAAAAAGTGGTGCTTGCATTGCACTCCGTCCAGTTTTTCTCGCACGATGAAATTACTACCAATATCATTCAATCCTCAGGCAAACCGTTGGTAATTACGTTGGGTGATGTTTACCGCGAAGATTTTCTCCAAAAAGTAAAGATGTAGTTCATTACACTTTTTTACTTTCTTATTACATTTTCAATTCTGTTCACTGCTCTCCCCGGCTTAAGGTGAATTAATGTTGACATTTTTATTCCATCGAAAATTGGTAAATATTCAGAAATGAAACGAATAAGAAATATACTTTTTTACATAGTTGTCATTGGCGGTTTTACTGCCTTGATAAATTTGATTGTGCAACTGGGCGAAAATAATCTTGAATCGGCGATGAACGTCATAGCGCCGGAAACAGAAGAAAACCAGTGGAGCTTGTTTTTAGATGCCTTTTTTCATAATTTTTCCCACCCACTCGCGATTTTACTTTTGCAAATTATAACAATCATACTGGTTGCACGCCTGTTTGGCTGGGGATGCCAAAAAATCGGACAACCTGCCGTTATTGGGGAAATTGCAGCCGGAATTGTGCTTGGCCCCTCGCTTGTAGGAATGTATTTCCCTGAATTTTCGACCTTTCTTTTTCCCGAACAATCGTTGGGAAATCTCGGGCTTTTGAGCCAAATCGGGTTAGTCTTGTTTATGTTTGTAATCGGGATGGAACTGGATTTAAAAGTGTTGCAAAAACAGGCACACGAAGCAGTGGTGATAAGCCACGCCAGTATTATAATCCCGTTTGCATTGGGAGTAGGGCTGGCCTATTTTATTTATCAGTCGTTCGCCCCGCAAGGAGTGCCGTTTATTTCTTTCGCACTGTTTTTGGGAATATCGATGAGTATCACCGCGTTTCCTGTTCTGGCCAGGATTGTGCAGGAAAGGGGAATCCATAAAACAAAGCTCGGAACGATTGTATTGACCTGTGCTGCCGCCGACGATATTACAGCGTGGTCGTTGCTTGCAGTTGTCATTGCAATTGTAAGAGCCGGTTCCTTTATCAGTGCGTTGCCTACTATAATTATGGCAGTCGGTTACGTTTTTATATTGCTGAAGGTTGTCAGACCCTTTTTAAAACGGGTTGGCGATCTTCACGCTTCACACGAAAACCTGAGCAAACCGATCGTTGCCCTTTTCTTCCTTGTACTTATACTTTCTGCATACGCCACAGAAGTAATTGGTATCCACGCCCTGTTCGGGGCATTTATGGCCGGAACAATCATGCCCGACAACCAAAAATTCAAAAAGATTTTTATAGAAAAAGTAGAAGATGTTGCGCTGGTTTTATTGCTTCCCCTGTTTTTTGTATTTACAGGGTTAAGAACACAAATTGGATTACTGAACGATCCTTATTTATGGAAAGTTTGCGCATTGGTAATTTTGGTTGCTGTTACCGGAAAATTTGTAGGCAGCGCGCTGGCCGCCAGGTTTATAGGGCAGAACTGGCGCGACAGTCTCACTATTGGAGCCTTAATGAATACACGCGGGCTTGTGGAACTTGTTGCTTTAAATATAGGTTATGACCTGGGAATAATGACTCCGGAAATTTTTGCTATGCTGGTTATTATGGCTTTGATAACCACATTTATGACTGCTCCTTCTTTGCATTTAATCGATAAAATATTTAGGAAAAAAGAGACCTCTGCATTAAAAGAAATTGTGGAAATGAATAAATACCGGATACTCATTTCATTTGGGAAACCTGAAATGGGTAAAACACTTCTCCGGTTGGCCAATAGCCTGATAAGAAGCAAAAACGGAAATTCGCTTGTTACAGCGTTGCATTTGTCACCGAACAACTTATTTAACAAGTACAAAATTGAAGAATATGAAAAAGAGGGATTTGCTCCTGTTCTTTCTGAATCAAAAAAACTAGGCCAACCAATCGAGACACTTTATAAAGTTTCGGAGGATATTGAAACTAATATTGCAGAAACTGCAAACAATGGTGGCTACAACTTACTGCTGATGGGAATCGGACATTCGATTTACAAGGGAAGCCTGCTTGGAAATTTGCTTGAATATCCGGCAAATATTCTGAATCCGGAACGTTTGATGGACAAGGTGACCGGCAGGGAAAAACTTTTCGGGAACTCGCCGTTTGCTGAAACCACGCGGCAAATTCTGGCAAAAAGCAAGGTTCCTGTGGGGATTCTTGTGGATTCTAATTTGCAGAATATCGAAAAAATATTTCTTCCGATTTTTAGCGACGAAGATGGTTTTCTGATTGAATATGCGCGTCAGTTCATTACCAGTTCATCAGCACAAATTACTGTATTCGATGCGGTTGGAAGCATACGAAACAACACCGAGATGAAAGAATCCCTTCGTATGATTGAACAACACGCGCCCAACCATCTGATTGTCATGGAAAAACATTAGTTGAAAACGAATACTTAAAACAGCATGACTTAATGCTCATCAGTTTTAAAAGCTGGAAAAATCTGGTTGATTCAAACAGTATCTGGCTTAAAAATGTTCTTTCGGTGTTGATTATGAAGAATTAAGGTCTAAACAAGAGGTTGACTTTTTCCTGTTTTTTCCAACACTTGAAAATATGCTTGTTAGTATTTTTCATTACAGGTAGAGAACAAAAGTATGGTTTTTTAAATGCGATTTATGTTTAGGTACAACCTGTATTGAAAAGGGTAACTTCGAAAATAGACCTGCAACTATCAGAATTTGGTTTTGTCTGTTTGTCTTTTATTCATTATGTATATTAAACTGTTGAATGTCAGAAATTTCAACCGGGATATTAATTGTAAATAAAGCGCCTCTATTTTGTCGGTTCACTACTGTTACTGTACCTTGATGAGCCTCAACAAAACCTTTAACAATTGACAAGCCTAAACCAGTGCCTCCGGGCTTTGCATCATTTCCACGATAAAACTTATTAAAAACTGATGATAGCTCAGATTCAGAAAAACCAGGGCCCCTATCCATTACCTGAATGGTTAAAAATCCATTGTCGTAAAAAAACTTAAGTCGTATTATGCTTGCAACTGGTGCATATTGTATTGCATTAAGTACAAGATTATGAAGTACCTGCTCAATTAAACTAAAATCAATTTTTACAAGGGGCATATCAGATGGAATTATTACTGACAATTTAAAATCTAATAATTCCTGTTTAAGGTTACCGGCAACTTTGTTTGCCAAATCATGAACATCGCACCATTCGGGACGTGGAGCTATGCGACCCGATTCAAGCCGTGAAACATTCAAGAGATTTTCGATTAGCTGATTGAGCCGAATTGAAGCAGTATTAATCTCGGAATACAGTTTAAGTTTTGTTTCTTCCGGATAACTCTGCATTAGCAAGGAATCCGTGGCTCCTATAATGGTGGAAACCGGGATTCGTAATTCGTGTGAAATGGAATTAAAAAGTGTTTTATAAAGTTTATCTGATTCGTTTAAGAAATATGTCTTTTTTGCTGCATTGCGTAAAAATTCACTTTCATATTTACCTGAAATCTGTGATAGAAATGCTTCCCAGAATTCGTTTTCACCTTGTGTAAAGTTGTTAATGAGTTTAACAGTAATAACTCCCATATTTCCTGTATTTCCTGACAATGGATAAAAAGTATAGTCGGTTGCGGGCAATGTATTCGTATGTTTCCCTGCTTTTAATGAGTTTTTGTACACCCACTTTACAATACTAATTTCGTTATCAGAGAGTTGAATTTTATTCTTGACTGAAATATTCAGATCGAGTTGATTCTGGTCGTTTTTTAGTAATATTCTACAATCCAGATTGAAATATTTGGAAATGTATTTTTCAGCAATTTTTGAGACCTGATCAACGCCGGTTGCAGAAGTCAAATCTTTTGCAAGTTGATATAACGCATGTGTTCGCTCTTCCCTTATTCTGATTTTTTTCTCCTGATGACGCACTCTTGAAGTTAAAATTCCATTAAGCAAGGCAATAATAAAAAACATTATCAGCATTAGCATATCAACCGGCTCATTGATATGAAGCTTAAATTGCGGGGGAATAAAGAAAAGATCCCACAATAATGCACTCAAAGTTGCAGCGAGTAAAATAGGGCCCGTGCCATAAAAAAGTGCAAGTATTGAAACAACGAATAACAGACAAAACGATACTACCTGGTAACCAACAATATCATTTAACAGATAGCAGATTATCGTCGATATTATAATGATTAAGGAAACTGTTAAATATTGTTTTATGTTGGACGTAAATGAAGGAACAGATATCCTTTCTTTGAATTTATCTTTAGCCTGACTATCGGAACCAAGAATATAAACGTCGATATTTCCACTGTAACGTATGAGTCGATTTATAAAATTACTCAACAGAAACATTGACACAAGATTACGTACACGAGGTTTACCAACAATAATATGGGTTGCATTTTCTTTTTGGGCAAAACTGACAATCGCTTTTACTACATCAGAATTGGTAATTATCCTGAATTTAATTCCCAATTGCCTTGTAAGATTTATGTTTTTATCAAGCTGTTCGCGCTCTTTGGGGGTAAGATTGTGAAGCGTTTCAACATACACAGCCTGAATTTGAGCCCCCATTGAATAAGAAAGATTTTTGCCCAACGCAGCAGCTTTGTCGATTGTGACGAATAATCTATGGCAACCAACAAATGCAGCCCCGATTTCCAGGGACCTCTAATTCGTTTCTGTTGCATGTAATCGTGTAATTGTTTATCAACACGATCGGCAACAATGCGCAAAGCCATTTCACGCAAAGCAGTTATATTACCTTTACGGAAAAAATTTTCTACAGCTTCTCTTGATCGTTCCTGTGAATAAACTTTCCCGTCGGAGAGTCGTTGAAGCAATTCTGCCGGAGTAAGATCAACCAGTTCCACCTCATCGGCTTTTTCAAAAATTTCATCAGGAAGTGTTTCGCGAACAATGACACCGGTAATTTGGGCTACTGTTTCAGAGCGGCTTTCGAGATGTTGTACATTTAACGTTGTATAAACATTGATTCCGTTTTCAAGTATTTCCTGAACATCCTGAAATCTTTTGGTGTGGCGACTTCCTGGGGCATTGGTGTGTGCCAGTTCATCAACGATTACAATCTGTGGTTTTCGTTCAATAATGGCATCCAAATCCATTTCCTGAATTGGAGTTGACTTATATTCCCAGGTTTTGCGTGGAATTAATTCAAAACCATTTACCAGTTCGGCAGTTTCTATTCGATTGTGTGTTTCAACATAACCTATTATAATATCACTTCCTTTCAATTTTTCGGTTCGTGCAGTTTGTAACATGGTATAAGTTTTTCCCACACCTGCACACATACCAAAAAATATTTTCAGCTTGCCCCGTTTTCCTTTTTCTTCCTCGTCTTGAAGTGTTGCTAAAAGTTCATCAGGATTTAAACGGTTATTTTCGAAATCGTTCATTTTATATTATCAATTTCTAAGTTAAGCAACAATACATTTACTCTGGTATCACCAAAAACCATCAACTGCGGTTCCTCAGTACAATTTATAATACTCTCCAATAACTTCTGTTTCTTTGTTTCATTAAAATTCCGGGCTTTTACAATTCTGTTAACCTGTAACAAAGCGGCCTGCACGAAATATGCGGATCTAAACCACTGGCTGATGCAAACAGCATTTCAGATGGAATCTCAATATTGCTTTCCAGTCCGTTAAACTCTGTGAATTTTTGTTTTCTGTCCTCAACCTGTTGTTTCAGTTTTTGGCTGGTTACTCCGAAATTTGAACCACCTGAAGGGAGCGGATTATAAAAAACAGCCGAAGGACGTGTAGTGAAGTATATAACTGAATCAAACTGTTGTCCGATTAGTTCACTTCCAATAATCTTATTATCCTGCATTATCAGGCTTCCGTTCGCTTTTCCTGAAAAATTGCCTGTGCAATTCCGGTAACCAAAAGTGGATAAACAATACCGGTTAATACCGTAAGTAAAAGGAAAATTTTTAAAGCAATTATAAGTGTTTTCATTATTGAATTTGTTTTGTTTTTTCAATGTAAATAATCAATTCATCCAGTGTTTTTATTATCGAATCGAGTTCAAATATTTTTCCTGAAAAGATAAGTATCAGGTCTTTGAAACCCTCTTTAGACAATTCTTCAATTTTGATTACCTCATTTTTTCTTCTGTTAATAAGGTTTTCTTTCAGGTCGATAATTAGATGTTCCATTTTATAGGTTTATTAAAACGTCGATTAATTTAATACCAGCAAAAGGGGCAATCAACCCACCCACACCGAAAATCAGGAGGTTGCGTATTAAAGCATTATTGGCAGAAACCGGACGATATCTTACACCTTTTAACGCGAGCGGAACTAAAAGAATAATGATTAAAGCGTTAAAAATAACTGCACTCAAAATCGCACTTTGCGGTGAACCCAGATTCATGATATTTAAAGCCGAAAGTGGACCGACTCCTGAACCACCCGAATACAACGAAATGGCAATTGCCGGCATAATAGCAAAGTATTTGGCCACATCGTTGGCAATACTAAAAGTTGTAAGCGAACCTCGTGTCATCAGCAATTGCTTGCCAACTTCAACCACTTCGATTAATTTGGTAGGATTACTGTCCAGGTCAACCATATTCCCGGCTTCGCGCGCTGCCTGTGTTCCAGAGTTCATTGCAATGCCAATATCAGCCTGTGCAAGTGCAGGAGCATCGTTGGTTCCGTCGCCAATCATTCCTACCAGGTGACCATTTGCCTGTTCTTCGCGAATACGGCGCAGTTTATCTTCGGGTGTAGCCTCAGCCATAAAGTCGTCAACTCCGGCTTCTGCGGCAATGGCGGCTGCGGTCAACGAGTTATCGCCGGTAATCATAACGGTTTTTATACCCATTTTCCGAAGCTCTGCAAAACGCTGTTTAATGCCTCCCTTAACAATGTCTTTCAAATGAATTACACCAAGAACACGGTTATCTTCGGCTACTACAAGCGGAGTTGCTCCTTGCCGCGCCAAATCTGAAACTATATCCTGAATTTTTTGAGGGTAAAATCCGTTGTTGGTTTGAACAAAAGTACGGATAGCTTCTGATGCACCTTTGCGGATTTGATGCAATTTCCCGTCTGCAGTTTTAAAATCGACCCCACTCATTCGTGTCTGTGCAGTAAACGGAATAAACGTTGCATTAAGCTGATGTACCTCGCGACCACGAATATTAAACTTTTCCTTGGCCAGAATTACAATTGAACGACCTTCGGGTGTTTCGTCGGATAGTGATGAAAGTTGGGCAGCGTCAGCAAGTTCTTCATTTTTTACACCTTCGGCAGGTATAAAATCGGTTGCCATAACGTTGCGCTGCAAAAGTCTGTCCATGCCACTTATACCAATTGCACTAAGCAAACCTCCAATAGTGGTAGGAATCAAACAAACAAGTAAGGCAATTAATACCGGAAGTGTTAAGTTCTGAGACATTGGTAAACCTGAAGCAGAAAGGCTGTATCCAAAAAAAGCCGGAAGTGTAACTACTGCCAAAAGGAAAATGATTGATAATCCGGAGAGTAAAATTGAAAGAGCTATTTCGTTGGGAGTTTTCTGTCGTTTTGCACCTTCAACCAATGCTATCATCCTGTCGATAAAAGTGTTGCCGGGTTCTGAGGTAATTTGTATTAAAATCCGGTCGCTTATCACTTTTGTGCCACCCGTTACTGCTGAACGGTCGCCACCGCTTTCGCGGATAACAGGTGCCGATTCGCCTGTGATGGCTGATTCGTCAACACTTGCGATACCTTCAATTACCTCTCCATCCGAAGGAATAATATCTCCTGATTCACAAACGACTGTATCTCCTTTTTTAAGCTCGGTGGCATAAACTGAAACTTCCTGACTCCACTCCACTTTACTGGCGGTGGTCTGGGTGCGGTTATTTCTTAAGCTTTCGGTGAGTGCTTTAGCTCTCCCCTCGGGAATTGCTTCGGAAAAATTGGCAAACAAAACAGTAAACCAGAGCCAGATGGCAATTTGAAAATTAAAAGAAGAAAAACTGTTGTTTACAATGTCTGAAATTACTACTACTGTTGTGAGCAGTGAACCAATCGCAACAATAAAAATGACAGGATTTTTAATCAGCATTACAGGATTTAATTTAAAAACACTGTCTTTTGCAGCCTGAATTAATATCTTTTTATTGAAAAGGCTGTTTGTATTTTGTTTTGTACTCATTTCATTAAAATTAAAAGGTGATTCCATTTTTCATTAACAGATGCTCGATAATTGGGCCAAGTGAAATGGCGGGGAAAAATGTCAATCCGCCAACAATTAAAATAACCGCAATTAATAACCCTGCAAACAGCCAGTTATCGGTTCTGAAAGTACCTAATGAAACCGGCGTTATTTTCTTTTTTGCCATGTTACCGGCAATTGCAAGCACTGGAACAATAATTCCAAAACGCCCGATTAGCATACCAAAACCCAATGTTAAATTGTAAAACAGTGTGTTTGCATTTAATCCCGCAAAAGCGCTCCCGTTATTTCCGGCAGCCGAACTAAAAGCATAAAGTATTTCGGAAAAACCGTGCGGCCCGGCATTATTCAAACTCGAAAGTCCGGCACTGCTTACCGAAGCCCAGGCAGAGAAAACCAGGATAACAAAACCGGGAGCCAGAATTGCAATGATTGCCATTTGTACTTCGAAAGCTTCAATTTTTTTCCCAAGATATTCGGGTGTGCGGCCAACCATCAATCCTGCAATGAATACGGTAATAATTATAAAAACTACCATTCCATACAGACCTGCTCCCACTCCCCCAAAAATAATTTCACCCAACATGATATTTACCATTGCAACCATTCCGGCAAAAGGAGATAAACAGTCATGCATTGCATTTACCGATCCGTTTGATGCCGCTGATGTTGAAGTTGACCAAAGCACACTGTTTGTGATTCCAAACCGGGTTTCCTTACCTTCCATCAATTGCAAATCGCCAAATATTGGATTGGCAGAATATTCGGAATAAAGAGAAATTGATAATCCGGAAACAAATAAAATCATCATCACTAAAAAAATAGTCCACCCCTGCCTTACTGAACCAACCATTTTTCCGTATGTGTAAGTCAGCGCTGCAGGAATTAGTAAAATGAACAGCATTTCGAGAAAATTACTGAAGGGAGTTGGATTTTCGAAAGGATGAGAACTGTTGGTATTAAAAAAACCACCTCCGTTTGTACCCAATTGTTTAATGGCGATTTGCGAAGCAGCCGGTCCCATTGGAATTGTCTGTTCAGCTCCCTGTAAAGTTTGAACGGTTTCGTATGAATTAAAATTCTGAACTACTCCCTGACCAACTAAAATAATTGCAAATATTATTGACAGCGGTAATAACACATATAAAACCGAACGGGTAAGGTCGGTCCAGAAATTACCCAGTTTGTCGGTTGTTTTCCGCGAAATCCCGCGAATAACAGCCAGTATTACAGCAATTCCGGTGGCAGCGCTAACAAAGTTCTGAACAGTTAACCCAACCATTTGAACGAAATAACTGAGTGTCGTTTCTCCTGCATATCCCTGCCAGTTGGTATTTGTAACAAAACTTACAGAAGTATTAAAGGCAGAATGCCACGATACATTGGCTAAATGTGATGGATTAAATGGCAAATACTGCTGGAAAATCTGTATCAGAAATACAAAAACAAATCCAGTCAGGTTAAACAGAAGCAATCCAAACGTGTAAAATTTCCAGTTTGTTTCTTCGTTTGAATTAATTCCGGCAAACTTGTAAATCAGTCGTTCTGACCAGCCAAAAACAGGTTGCATAAAATGTCTGCTACCTGTAAAAACATTACTCATATAATTACCTAAAATTGGTGTAAAAGCAATCAGAAGGGTAATAAATAATATGATTTGTATGATATCCTGAATTGACATGACTTAGAATTTTTCGGGTTTAATAAGAGAATATAGAAGGCAACCAAGAATGAAGAGAGCAATTACAGCTCCGATTAAATAACCTGTCGTATTATTCATTTCAACCGGCAGAGTTTCCAATAAAATTTTTGTATTCATTTTATATCATTTTAAACTGATACAAAATTACAACTGAATTTATAAGTGTTTTGTAAAGAAGTATTTGGGTAGCATAAAGATTTTATAAAATTGAAAAAGCCCAACACGGAAAATGTCTAATCTGGCATTTTTGTACAAATAAGTAACAATGAATCCTGTGGATTTTTTGTACAACCGATGATTGCAACTTTTTAGATATATTACAAGATAATAACTGGCGCTCAACCATCTGATTGCCATGAAAGAAACAATTGTGGAGAACGACTACTTAAAACAGTACGACTTAATGCTTATCAGACTTGAAAGCTGGAAAAAGCTGATGGATTCCAATAGTATCTGGCTTAAGAATGTTCCTTCTGTACTTATTTTAAAACCATAATTCAGAACAGGCTTGTGTTTGTTGTGGTTCGCTTTTGAAAACGTCATAATTGTGACAATTATAAAATAATTCCGGGTATAAAATCTCAAAAAACATATCCAATTGAAAAAGAGGCAATTATGAATATTATAGATATCTAATTTGTTGTAAAGATTAAATTCCAATAAAACAATTGCATTCTTACCTATATGTAGGAAATAAATTTTTGTTTCTCCTTTTTGCAAATCAATTGAACTGACCATTTACCTGTTTGTGCTGATGGAGGTAGTCCACCGCCGGGGAACAGCCATTGTCCTGCCATCAGGAAATTTCTAAGTTTGGGAAGCTGCATATCCAGCGATTTCATCGTATTTTCCTTTGAAGGCATAAACCCTTCGTAAGCGCCATCCTTTACACCTGTATAACGGACATCGGTTTTAGGTGTTGCTACATCAATTACTTCAATGTGTTTAGTAATCCCCGGATATTCCAGTTCCAAAAAGCCGGTTGCATCACTTTCAATTTGAAATTTTTCATTTTTATATTCCTCACCTTCCAAATTTTCCCATAGTTTCCACGGGCTTTCGTAGCGCATAACAATGGCTGTTTTTCCTTCGGGCGCCATAGTTGTGTCATACGAATAATTCATTATCGAATAACCATATTCCAACTGGGTTCTTCCTATTTTCAGGCCTTTTGAAATATTTATAGTAATAGGAGATGCATATTCCACCAATTTATTTATTCCAAACGAAACCTGGACAAGCGGTGTAAATAATTCCCAATTTTTGTAGGCAAAATCAATTTTTTTAGAAATGTATTTTCCTTCCAGCATTTTATAGATGGTAGTATAACCGTCGGCAGTGCTAATGACGTAATCGGATAAAATTTGTGTTCCGTCATTTAAAATTACACCTTTTGTGATGTTGTTTTCAACACTGATTTTTTCAACTCTCTTTTTGTATGAAATTTTCCCGCCAAGTCTTTCGAATTTTTCTACCATCCGTTGAGCCAACGGAAAAGAACCACCTTTTATGTATCCCGCATTTTTTTGATTAAACCAGGCAAGCATAAAAATGAAAGCCAATGCTGAAAAATTTCTTTCGCCATAAATGCCATATAAAGCTGATTTTATTTTTTCACTTTTGAAATCAAGTTTATCGAAATACGCTGCACAGGTTAACCTTCCGTATTTTTTAACCAGAATAAGAATTGGTAGCATTGCAGGAATAATCCTGATATAGTCGATCGGATTACGAAGTTCGGGTGGCAATGCAAAAGGTTCCAATAAACCACTTTTACGCATATCATTGCACATTCTTCGGATAGCTTTTGAATCTTCAGGTGCCATTTCGAGCAGGTATTTTTCCCAACGGTCTATATTTGTGTAAATAATAAATTTGTTTCTGTCTTTATCAAATATTTGGGAATGAACTTCGTGGTTAATTATTTCGGTTTCATTATTAATAACATTTGTTTCTTTCCATATTTCATGAAAAGCACCTTTCGAAGTACCTACCAACCAATGCAAACAATAATCGAAACGATATTTTTTGCGTTCCCATGCCGTACATTGCCCGCCGGCAACGCTGTGCATTTCAAGAATTTCGGTATCAAAACCATTCATTACGGAATAAATTCCGGCAGATAAGCCAGCAATTCCACCACCGATTATTATTACTTTCTTTTTCATATTTATCCATTATACAGTTTAAATATATCCTCAGGACTAATTATTTGTAACCCGATTTTTCTTATAAATATTTTTTCAACTTCGTTGCCTTCGACCTTTTCATTCCAAATACTCAGAACAAAAAAGTGCCAGAGTCCACAACCTATTGAAATAACACTACCCATTGTTACAAGTATTTTTAATAAAGGGTTTTTCAAGTTATAAATGTTTAATTATTTGAATTTGCTTTCCAAGAATCCAGGCAGAAACTGCTCCAGAAATCGTCATTGAAAATGCGCTACATAGCAAATCAGCTAAAACACTTGGTAGAGAGAAAATATTTTGTGCAGAATAAAGTCCAAAGTTCATAGCAGTCCAAAATAGCACCCCGAGTATAAATCCATACTTCAAACCCGAGCTAAAACTTTTAGCACCCGACCATTTTATTGTGGTAGTAATAAAAAAACCAAATACTAAGGCTGAAATAAGCAATGCCCAGATTACAAGTTGGTCTGTAGGTCGGTTAAGTTGTTTTATGTATTCATCAGAACCCGCAGGATGAGTAGCAAAAAACTTTTTTAAAAAAATGAAGTAGATACTTGACTGAAGTATAAGGTTGACTATTGAAGTAATTATTCCGGAAATAAAAAAATTTCTATTCATGATTTTATATTGATTTGTTAATTGATATTAATTTGTTTTTCATTTCTAAAATCTGTTGGCGAAAGACCAACTTTCTTTTTAAATAGTTTACTGAAATTTTGAGGATACTCAAAACCTAGCTCGTACGCAATTTCGTTTATTGTAAGGTTTGAGTTTTTAAGAAGGGTTTTGGCTTTCTCCAGCATATAATAGTGAATATGTTCCTGCGTGTTTTTTCCTGTTTCGCTTTTAAGCAGGTCGCTAAAATAATTTGGAGAAAGGTTCATTGCTTCTGCACAACATTTAACTGTTGGGATGCCGTTGTTCCTGAGTTTTCAGAGCTGAAATAATCGGTTATAAACCCTTCAAACCTTACTATAATATCATTATTCTGATTGGTACGGGTAATAAACTGTCTTCCATAATAGCGTTTACAATAGTTTAGCAGCAATTCGATATTCGAAATAAGCAGGTCATGAGAATAATGGTCAATATTTGTATTGTACTCATTCTCCATTTGTTTTAATAGTGAAAGTAAAGTTTGTTTCTCCTGTTCAGAAAGATGCAAGGCTTCATTTTCTGCATAAGTGAAAAAAGAGTATTCATGAATTTTTTTTTCCCAAAGCAGTATTTCTAATTAGTTCAGGATGAAAATATAATCCCCAGCCTTCGGTGCTGCCTGCTTCTTTTTTTCGGTCAAATGTTATTATTTGTTCGGGAGCAGTACAATGTAAGGTGCCTTCCTGATGGTCGAAAGTTTGCCTGCCATATAAAAAACTACAATGTTTTTTAAAATTCACCGTGTAAAAACTGCACACAAAACTTCCAGACTCAGGAGTGTCTTTAATAGCTACTTTCGAATAATCAATCACTGTAACCAACGGATGTTTAGGTTTATCAAAACCGGCAATTTCGTGCAGTTCGCTAATTGTTTGAACTTTGTAAACGATATTCTTCATGACTGTTTTAAATTATACAATACAAAGTAAATCAACTTCGGAGAAATTGTAAATAGCCAAATTACAGGTTGCTGTATCCAAATTACGGGTTTTATTTATGCACATAGCTTGACCGCTTATGGTGCTTTCGTTATTCATTATTCAAACTAATTACCACATTTCCTTTTTTGTGTCCTTTGTCAACATACCTGTGAGCCTCAACTATTTGTTCCATAGGGTAGCATTTGTCAATTACTGATTTAAGCTTTCCGGCTTCGCAGAGTTCTTTAAGGTAAATCAGATCTTCAACCTTTAACTTTATATTACCCGACAAATCAAAAGCGCTTAAATAGATTCCAGACTTCGCCAGGGATTTTTTACGTTTTGAAGATGCAATCTTGCCTACAGCATCAAAAATAACGTCATAAGTTTCGCTGCGTTGTGTAAAATCTTCCTGCGTGTAATCAATAACCTTATCGGCTCCCAGGGATTTCACCATTTCCAGGTTCGTAGTACTGCATACTCCTGTAACTTCTGCACCAAAGAATCTGGCAATCTGCACTGCATAAGTACCAACACTGCCGGAAGCTCCATAGATTAGCACCTTTTGTCCTTTCTGAATATTTGCTTTGCGAAGACTGATCAAGGCGGTTAATCCACCATTTGAAACCGGTGCGGCTTCCTCGAAGGTCATATTGCTTGGTTTTATTGCAAGAATCCCGTTTTCAGGAATACAGCAATACTCGGCATACGTGCCAAATCTAAATTCAGTAGACGCAAAAACAGGATCGCCTGTCTTAAACAGCGTAACGTCTTTGCCCACTGCTTCAATGTCTCCGGCAAGTTCCATTCCAAGTATTTTATTTCTTGGTCCTTAAAACCCAACATGATTCGCATCATGGGCTTGAAAAGAAATCTTTAACGGTTCCCAAACCCGGTTCTAAACGACGAATCTTGGTATCTCCGATGTGTACTGTTGTAGCTATAACTTTTATCAGTACTTCATTATCCTTTGGAGTAGGTTTTTCTACTTCCCTGATTTGAAGGACTTCAGGTGGTCCGTATTTGGTACATACAATTGCTTTCATTTTTTCTGTTATTTTCTTTTGTTGTTTAAAAAATGCCTCTTTCGAAATTATTTCAATAACTATTCACACGCCAGTTTGCATCTAAAGTCTTTGTTCTTTTTTGTATTGTAAATTGGGCAAGCTGTTGATGAACATTTCATTCTGCCCTGAAGGATTCTTACACCCCATGGAATGTATCCGGCACACATTAACAGAGCTCCAGCTGCACTTATTAGTTCTATATCAGGGTTGTTTAATAAAAGCAGTCCTACAACAATACAAGCTCCCTGCCATTTGCTGATAAATTTTTCTTTCATTAATCCCAATGCCTGAATTGCTGCGCCAATTGGTAATAATGGCAACAGCCAAACCACCCAAAGTAAACCAGCTTTGTTTACAATAACATTGAGAAAAGGAACGAACTCCTGAAATTGTGCTTCTGGTAAAGTATCAAATGCCGATAACACCAAACATAAAGCTCCCTTATCGACAGCTAAAATGAAAGCTCCAAACAAGCCAATAATACAGCCCCAAAAACCCAGTTGTTTGCCTTTACCTTGCAACACATTCATGACACTAATCAGTGTTATCAGTATTACAGGAACGGAAAACATTACAATGAAATGCCCAATGTGGTAAATGGGCTTATTGTGAAACCTGCCAACGAGTTGTTCAACAGTTTGCAGTGCCTCCAACTTGAGGAGATTTGGGTGCATTAAAAACCCTGTGAGAAGCATTAAAGGAAATGCAATTATTGAAATTGCAAATCCTTTCCTTTTTATTATTTCAATTTTCATGACTTTGATTTTTAATTTTAGTTTCTTTTTACTTACTGGCTCAGTACTTATTTAATATTATCCAGTACATAATTTTTCCATTCTGTTGCTATTTTAAGGAGTTCCATATCATAAATAGCCATAAAGCCTTCATCAATATCAGAATATTGATAAAATCTCTTTAACTTATCAATACCATATTTATCAATTAAGAATTTTGTGAAGAGGCCTGATATAGGGTATGATAAACATTGTCCATTTTTATATGGCCCATTCCAGAATTCTGTTTTCCCAGTTATTAGACCTTTTATTTCTAAATTGTCTTGAATTAATTTACAATCATCAGTAATCCGCTCGGGATGTTGGAATAATGCAAAAGATAAAGGAATACCTTCGTTAAAAAAGCATTAGGACTGCTTAAATTGGAATTAAAAATAAAATGAACCCCTTCATGTGTTAACAAATCCTCATCTAAACCTACTGTATGAATCAGACTGTCAATCACGAATCCACCGGTCGAACCGGGTTTTGGGTCACCACTGACTATATTTATCTCTAATTGATCACTATGTATATAGAATTTTAGTTTGTGAGATGGTCTCTTCACTTTATAAAGCCTGCAAAAATCATCAAACGAACCTACCAAAGCATCGATTGAACCTTGAAACTGACTAATGGAGTTGTATTTACATGAAAAATAGCTTCTATGTATTTATTATCAATCTTTTGGGAGTAGTTCTCATTTCGGATAAGTGCTAAATCCACAAGACTATCAGATATAAATTTATTCTCCTTTAAATTACCCAAATAGCTCATTTTATTATTTTGGAGAACATAATAATCATATAATCCCATAAAGCGACCAGATGATATATTTCTTAATGCCGTATATGAATTGCCAATTATAGCTGCACAGTTTGCCCGTTCGTTAATTAATAGTATTGCATCGCCATCATCTTTAAGTTCAATTGTTCCAAGGGTACATTTGTTATCGGCAATCTTTATGGGTAAATCAAAAATCGAAAGATCACCTAGATTACCAGTTGACCCAATAATCAGATAATGGCGGCTATCCTCTACCTTTTTAACATCGTTAGCATTTACTATGTTGATCCTGGAATCCTGATTTAAAAACCATTGTGATAGCTAATTAATAATTTCTTTATTGGCTATGGTATCAAACCCCTCGGATAAAGCAATCTTAAATAATTTACTCTGCCCAAAATTATTCAGGCGAATCATATTGACATCTGGTTGTGCCAGTGAGTGCAAATCAATTTTACATTCCTGAGCAGTAAGCACACCGGAAATAAGAATTATTAAAGAAAAAAAGAAATTTTTCACGACATTTTGATTTTTTGCGTTTTGACAATTTTAGAAATATACCCGGTACATTAAGTTTGGTACAAATCCAAACTGAGTGATATAGCCAACTTTATCAGGTTTATTCTCATCATAATATTCACCCATTCTGGCCTGACGGTTTGTAAGGTTCATCAGATCCAGAAATATTTCGTGTGTAGCCACTGGTTTGTTGAACTTATAGCTAACCGAAAAATTCAATTGAAAGATATTGTCAGGTTTTATCGTTATACGCTTTGCTATAGTCAAAATATCTGTCGTTTTCGGGGTCAACAGCTGCATTTCCTTGGGTATCTCTTAGAAGCGGAATATATCGCTGGCCACCTTCGAAGAAAATTTTCGTATTTAATGCCAGGGTCTGGTTTTGTTTTTTACCAATATTTTTAAACTCTTTTCCACCTAAAATATTCACAATATAGTTGTTATTATATCGGGTATTTCGCCACACCCCTTCCAGCGATTTGTATTTCGAATCGAATAACGAACTATTTAGTAAAAAGTAGAAATTATTATCAAAAAACCGTTCGACGGAAATTTCAACACCGTAGTTTTACCTGAGCCTTTATTAACCAATTCAACATATTTAAAATCAATGCCCTCGTTTAAGGTGCAATAGTAACTGGTGTCGTTGTTTTCGACCGGCAAATTGTAAAGTGACTGGTAGTATAGCTCAATTTTCCCCATTAAATTTTTCGTTAAGCGGTTTTCATAGCCCAATACATAATGATGGGCTTTTAACAATCCGAGATTCTTATTAGGTTCAGTAAAACTACCATCGGCTTGCGGGATTTTAGTAAAATAATTATGTGCACTTTCTGTGGTGCTGTGCATACCATACCCGGCATGAACTGAACTGGCTTTATTAATATTCCAGTTTATACTTAATCTTGGTTCAATCGTGCTTATATTTTTGTTTAAAATATTCATGTTATGTAAACCTGCCACAACAATCAATTTATCATTAAAGCTGTGTCTCCAGCTTATAAAGTTATTTATTGTGCTTAAATTATTTTTAAAGTCATTTACGTTAACCAAGGAATCTGCCTCATTACTAAAGACGTTTTGATTGTAATTGAAGTTATACAGCGTATATTTTGTACCTATTTGAATTTTATTTTTTGCATCGATTTTATTACTGTATGTAGTTGCCCCCCTGATTGCTGAATTCACAACCCTGCTTTGAATCATTTGCCTTCTTGGTGAAATGGAATCACCTGTAAATTCATGTAAGCTGTTATATGTTTTAATTGTATCCATCTCATAAATATCATCGTCAATGCCGGTTCCCGAATAATTAAGTGTCGTTTTAACAAAACTTTTTTCATTAATCGACAAAACATGGTTCATTCCAAGATTAGCCAGATAATTTGACTTGTAATAATCTCTGCTGGCAGAAGCATTGGATATTGGTATGCCCGGTGTTGAAAGGCCTGTTGGCCCAAGATTCTCCACCGAAATAGCACTTAAACCTCCCAATCCAAAGAAGGAAAATGTTCCTATTCTTTTAGCAGGCAGAACTATTTTAAATGTTGCATCCTGGTAATTAACCGGTCCGGCTATATCCACCACTCCCATTTTTTTAATTAGTTCAATTGCTGAATATCTGTAATTAAACAGGTATGAGCCGGCATAACCTTTTTTAAAAGGACCTTCCAGGGTAAGCTCCACACCCATTATACCCAAACCGCCGGTTGCTTCAAACTTTTCGTTATTTCCCGGCCTGAGCTTCACATCGTAAACACACGATAGTACATCTCCATATTCTGCCGAAAAGGCTCCGGTATAAAAATCGGAAGTGGTTAATAAATTGTTGTTCAGAGCTGTAAGTGCTCCAAACGAAGCATTTTGATCATCCATATGGTACGGACTCGAAATTTCTGCTCCTTCCAAACGCCATTGCATGTATTTCGGTGAGTTTCCACGAACAATAATATCGCTGCTTCCGTCGGGCGTACTGGCTACTCCTGCAAAACTTGAAACTACGCGGGCAGGATCGTCCATCCCACCGGTAAATCGTTTGGTTTCTTCAGGTGTAATTGAATGTACACTTAGCAACGACATGTCGTTTATTGCTTCTCCCTTTTTTCGGCCCGATACTATTATTTCATCCAGTTTCAAAACTGATTCCTGGAGGTTAATACTTAAGAATACCTCCTTACCAGAGTTAACCTCAATGTTTGGAATAATTTTAGGTTCATATCCCATGTACGAAATTTGCAACGTAACCCGGCCAATTGGAATATTTTCCATTCTGAAATTACCGTTTATATCGGTTGTAGTACCAAT
The DNA here is from genome assembly GCA_016705335.1 of Draconibacterium sp. Lineage (GTDB taxonomy): Bacteria > Bacteroidota > Bacteroidia > Bacteroidales > Prolixibacteraceae > Draconibacterium. The sequence goes on from JADIYN010000003.1 coordinate 50,939, forward strand.
TATTGGATTTGACCCGGATATTATAACTGTTGCAGCTATCAGCGGCAATTTACTGTCGGTGTCGAGTATGGTGCCTCTTACCGTTTGGGTGAGGGTTTGACCAAAAGTCAGTGTGGTAAACACGACTATCATTGCTAATGTTAGAATTAATTTTTTCATTTTTTTTACTTTCAATTATTAAATGTGTTTTTGTCATTCTTTTTTTCGGCAGGATTAATTGAAATGAGTTTTAAGTTTAAATCTCTTATCAGGTTCAGGATACCGTGCAGGTGGGCCTCATCTTTTATATTCCCTGAGAAAACCGTATTTTCTCCTTCATAACTGATTTCCATGCCTTCAAAGCTGTTTTTCCATTTTTTATCAAGCATTCCCTGAATTTTAATTTGAGTTGTGCCTTTCATGATTTCAATTTTTAAAGTTGATTCAAAGTTCGGGTATGCCCATAAAAAGAAAATCACCCGCACGGGTGATTTAAAAGGGTGATTTTTTAGGTATAAAAAATACTTTTGTTCGGGATAATTAAATGCGAATCAGATTAACCCAAGTTCTTTTGCTTTAGCAACAGCCTTTGTGCGGTTATCAACATCAAATTTCAGGTAAATATTTTTTAGATGAGTTTTGACCGTGTTTAATGAAATAAATAGCTTGTCGGCAATTTCCTGGTTCGACAAATTCTGGATAAGTTTTAGTGTGTCGAGTTCGCGGGCACTTAATTCTATTCCTAAATTCATTTTCTTAAGTTTTTCTTTTCTTTCTAATGCCAGCTTAAGGCTCTCTACAAATTTAGTTGGGATATTGGTTTTTGTTGCATCCAGTACTTTAAATGCTTCTATCATTAAATCTTTTATACGGTCATGCTCATTTACAAAGTAATACAATAAATTTTCGTCCGAAGCAAATTCCATAGCTTTAATCAAAATTGCAATTGCCTTTTCCCGGTTTCCTCTTAGTTTAAACAGAACAGCGTATGAGATTTTGAGCTCAATAATTTTTTCAATTGCATTATTATTGTCTGCTATAGTATATAATTCCGAGAGGAGCAATTCCGCATTATCCAATTTAGTTTGTGCAAGCAATAGACGAACATAAGCTGAGTAGGCCCGTTTAGTGGCGTGAGTTATCTTTGTTCCAGAATTTAATCCAGTATCTAATCCATATTCCGAAACAACATTATTGGCTTCTTCAATTTGGTTATTTTCAATGCATAAGTAGATTTTCCATCCAATATAACTTGATGATAAAAAAGGCGGAATATCATTTTGTTTTAAATTGAGGTCCATTTCATCTGTTATCTTTTTTAATTCGTCGATATCTCCGCGCTCTTTGAGCACAATTGAATACACCATTAAAATGAATATTTTAAGATAAATGTCTCTTCCTCTTTTGCTTAAGTCATAAGCAATTTTAATATTTTCGTATGCACGATCCATATCCGCCCACATGAATTGTGAAACGCTCATTATAAAATACAGTGCGGCAAAAGTCCATTCTGTTTTTGCAATTTCCGAATAGCCTTTGTCATTCATTAAAGTTATAAGATCGAAACATTTTTTATATGCTGATTTGTAATGGCCCAACTGTTGTTCATTCTCCGCCATTCTGATTGCAATGGTGGATATTAAATAAATGTTGCCCGATTTTTTCCCATATTCGAAGGCATTATTAAAGGCTTTGTTACTTTCAAGTAAATCTCCTTTGGAAAACCAGGCAATACCATACGAAAACCAAGCCCAGCTAAACCAAAACGGATCATCTTCCGAAAGGTTATCCTTTGCGGTTTTGCAATAATCAAAAATTTTCTGTGAATGTTCTTTGTGCGAATTTAAATAGGCAAACGCAACTGCTATTTTTCCTGATAATTTCTTATGATATTGAATCGCTTCTTTCGATAAATCATTATTAATTAACTTCTCAATTATGTTTTCGGCGCTAACTAAAAAGGTTCGGCTTTTTGAATTTGACCGGCTGAGATTAATGTCCAGGAATAGTACAAACAAAATTCAGGATTTGTCAGAATCAATTCATCAGGCAAGCTATCGCCATATTTCATAATTGCCGAATGCTGTCCTTTTTCCACAAGCTTTCTACTATTTCACCAAGTAATTGAATGCTTTTTTCGTAGTTTTAATTTCAAAAGTATGTTCTATAGCTAAATCAAACATGTTGTTTTGTTCAAACCATTCACTGGCTTTATTATGAATATCGTAAATCATTAGTTGATTTTTTTGCTGAACCCTTTGTTTTAACAAATCAGCAAAAAGATGATGATATCTGTACCATTTTCTTTCATTATCCAAAGGAATAACAAACATGTTGTTTTTTTCCAGCGATTCAAGAATCAACTGGCTGTCATTTCTGTTCAAAGCAGCGTTGCATAAAGGAGCACACATTTGTTCCAATATGGATGTTTGTAATAAAAATTCCTTGGTATCATCTGTTTGAATCTTTAAAACTTCCTCCATCAGATAATCCATGATGTATCGGTTATCTCCTTTTAAGTCCTGAATAAATTCGGATATATCATCGCGGCCTTGCATTGTCAGGGCCGTTAATTGCAATCCTGCAATCCAGCCCTCGGTTTTGGTTTCGAGCGAATAAACATCTTCGGCAGATAAGCCAAATTTTAGCTTTTTATTAAACAATATGGAAATATCATTTGCCGAAAAACCAAGGTCTGCTGAACGCAATTCAACCAATTGATTTTGACTTCTTAACCTTGAAACAGATAGTGCAGGATCAGAACGGGTCAGGATTACGATATGAATATTTTCCGGAATATGCTCTAAAAAATAAGTTACCAGTTTTAATACTTCGCTGTTATTAATAAAATGAAAATCATCGAGTACCAATAAAAAGTTTTGATTGATACAGAGTATTTCGTTGATCAACAGGCTGACAATAGATTCGACAGAAGGTTTATTGGGTGAATTTAACAGCATTAAGGCGCTTTGTCCGAATTCTTTATGAATATTTTGAATCCCTAAAATAATATAATTTAAAAATTCTGACGGGTCATTATCTGCTTTGTCGATTGAAAACCATGCTGTTGGGATATTTTGTTGATTAATCCATTCACTTAACAATGTTGTTTTGCCAAATCCGGCCGGCGCAGAAATGAGAATTAGTTTTCGGGTTAAACCGGTGTTTAATTTATCATATAGTTTTGGTCGAAATACTATATTCTGATTAACAGGCGGAATATGTAGTTTTGTTAGAAGCATGATTTTATTGAAAAACAGGTTATACCAAACCGAGTTCTTTCGCCCTGGCAATAGCCTTTGTACGGTTATCAACTTCAAATTTAAGGTAAATATTCTTTAAATGAGTTTTAACGGTATTTAACGAAATAAAAAGCTTATCCGCAATTTCCTTATTTGACAAATGATTTGCTATATGCTTAATTATTTCTATCTCTCTAATACTCAACACATCCATATTGATGTTTTTCACAACTTTATGATGCTTATCAATAACAATCTTAATATTTTCGATAAATTGAGGTGGTACTTTTTCGATATAAGAAGGTTTCTTAAAGATTACTGTGAGTAAATCTTCAATTTCATCGATATTATGTATAAAAAACATAACCAGATTCTCCGGGCGCAGCAAGGCTAATGCTTCGATAAGGTTCTCGCATGCCTTATCGGAATCATATATATATTTATAATAAATTGCATAAATAATTTTTACGGCAATTAATCTTTCTACTCTTTTGCTGGTATATGTAATATCATGCAATTGGGAAAGTATGTTGCCCGCTTCATTATTTTGTCCCTGTACAAGAAGATAATAAGCATATGCCAGGTAAATTGCCTCGTTTAAGTGATCTATTTTATCTGTTGGGCTAAGTTTTAATTTATTTACAATTGCAGTTGCCTTTTCTACTTGTTTACGGTTAATATAAAACATCAATTTTAAAGATTGTAACATATTATACAGATAAGGTAGAAGTTGATTATTCTCGCAAAGCTTCTCGGCTTCAAGAATCATCCGTTCTGAATTCTTTTCATCACCCCGTGTACTTAATACCATGGAATTAAGCATGAGCACTGATATTCCAAGCATAATATCTTTACTTTCCCTGTACATATTGTAAGCTATCTGCACAGATTCATATGCTTTATCACTGTTACCCCACATATAAAGAGTGTTGCCTATGGTGACATGTAATCCGGCAAATGACCAGTCTGAATTGACAATGTCAGAATAACCATTATCATTCATGTACGTTAGAAATTCTGAGCATTTTTCATAAGCCGACCGGTAATGCCCAAGCTGTTGTTCACAATCTGACAATCTTTGTGCAACCGTGGAAATAAGATGTATGTTATGCGATTGTTTGCCAAATTTGAAAGCTTCATTGAAGGCATTAATACTTTGTGTCAGATCACCCATACTAAATTGAGCCATGCCAAATGCAAACCATCCCCATCCCAGCCACAACGATTCTTCAGCACCCAGGTTATCAAGTGCGATTTTAAAATATTCAATTGTCTTTGCCGGATTATTTAATTGGGAATGTAAATATGCAGAAGCAACTGTAATTTTACCCCATAAATTCTTTTTATCATGATTGCTTTTGTTCAGATTTTTTATATCGAAATTGCTTTTAAAAATTATTTCGGCATCATTTAAAAAGGTTGCTGCTTTTTGAACCTGCCCTGAAATGATCAGAACCCATGCATAATATAAACAAAAGGTTACATTTTTCTTTATCAACTCTTCTGGCAATACTCTTCCATAGTTCAAAATTGCTACATGTTGACCTTTTTCCCACATTTCTTCAACCACGCTGCCAATCAGTTGTATGCTTCTTTCATGATTTTGCATAACTATTGCATGTCTAATTGCAAAATCAATCATTTTGTGTTGTTCAAACCAGTTGCAAGCCTTATTATGAATCTCAATAATAACTTCTTTATCCCCCCATTGAAGTCTCTGTTTTAACAAATAGGCAAACAAGTGATGATACCTGTACCAGTTTCTTTCATCATCTAAGGGAATAATAAACATGTTATTTTTTCCAGCGTCTCCAGAACTGACTGACTATCATTTCTGTTCAAAACAGCATTGCATAAAGGAGCTGACAACTGGTCAGTATCGATGTTTGCAGTAAGAAATCCTTTGTTTCATCTGACAGAATCTTTAGTACCTCTTCTATCGGATAATCCATTATATAACGGTTATCACCTTTAAAATCCCGGATAAATTCAGAGATATCTTCACGGCCCTGCATTGACAAAGCTGCTAGTTGCAAGCCTGCAATCCAGCCTTCGGTTTTGGATTCAAGAGAATAAACATCGTCAATAGATAAGCCTAATTTTAGCTTCTTATTGAACAATACGGAAATATCATTTGCCGAAAAACTAAGGTCTGAAGAGCGCAACTCAACCAATTGATTTTGACATCTTAACCTTGAAACAGATAGTGCAGGATCAGAACGGGTCAGGATTACGATATGGATATTACCTGGAATATGCTCTAAAAAATAAGTTACCAAATTTGATACGTCGCTGCTATTAATCAGATGAAAATCGTCAAGAACCAATAAAAAGTTTTGATTGATATTGAGTATTTCGTTGATTAACAGGTTTGCTATTGATTCGACAGAAGGTTTATTGGGTGAATTTAACAGCTTTAGTGCGCTTTGTCCGAATTCTTTATGAATATTTTGAATTCCTGAAATAATATAATTTATAAATTCTGCCGGGTCATTATCACCTTTGTCAAGGGAAAACCAGGCTGTAGGGATCTTATTTTGATTAATCCAGTCACTCACAACTGTTGTTTTACCAAATCCGGCTGGAGCAGAAATGAGAATTAGTTTCCTGGTAAGTCCTGTATCCAATTTCTTATATAGTTCCTGCCTGTGAACTATATTCTGACCAGCAGGAGGAATATGTAGTTTGGTTAAAAGCATATAATAAACATATATTGTATTTGTAATCAATCAAAAACAAACTACGTGATATCAAAAATAAACAAAACGCTTTTCATTTCATTGTTAAGTATTAGCTAATTGTAAACCTGCCGGAACAGACATTAAAACAGAAAATTTAAAATTACGAATAATTCGATTTATAGTTGTGATTGAGCATGCGATTATTGTAGTTTGTGTTTTACATTTTAGGCTAGTTAATAAAAGGAGTGCCTTTTAAAGCTGTATTTGCACAAAACTAATGTGGACAATTGATTAGGTTAACCGGTGCTTCGCGGAATCTGGATTTGACTGAATTAAACTAATTTCATAATAAAATTAAAGTTGTCCTTTACCCAAGCTTTTTAAGAAACTCATCTTTAAAACTCAAACTGACAGGCAATTTATGTATTCCAACTTTTACAAGGTTTCCTTCAACATAATCAACTTTTGAAAGCGAAATAACATACGATTTGTGAATTTGCTCAAAACCCTTTTTTGGTAATTGAGATATGAATTCTTTTAATGTACCGTGCACCATAATTGTTCTTTCAGTTGTAACAAATTTCACATAATCGTCCTGAGCTTCCAGAAAGAGAAGTTCATTAAAATCAACTTTATAGTTCTTTTTATCAGCCCGAACCATTATATGCTGCAAGGTTGAACTGGCATTTTCCTTATTGGTATAACGTTCCAAAACTCTGTTAACTGCAAGTCTGAATCGCTCAAATGAAACGGGTTTCAATAAATAATCGACGGCATCCAAATCAAATCCGGCAATTGCATGCTCGGGATAAGCTGTTATAAAAACGAATAATGGAGTTTCCTTTAAGCTTTTCACAAATCCAATTCCACTTAACCTGGGCATATTAATATCCAGAAAAAGCACGTCAATTTTATTTGTATTCATCAGCTCACCGGCTTCGAGTGCATCTTTGCAAACTCCCTTTAAATTTAATTCAGGGCAAATTGAAACATAATCTGCGATTACTTCCTGCGAAAGCGGTTCATCATCAACAATCAAACAGTTTAAAATCATTTGGTTCAATTTATTTGTATCTGCAAAAGCACTTTGTATGTTTCAATATTATTTAAAATCATCAAGGAATAGCTGCCCGGATATATTAAATCCAATCGTTTTTTCACATTTTCAATTCCAATTCCTTTATACTTAAAATCATCTGTTTCCAACGATTTTCCTTTACTGTTTTCGATTTCAAAACTCAAATTGTTTCCCAAAACTTCGAGTTTGATTTTTACAAATGCATTTTCGGCCCCACTCTTTAATCCGTGTTTAAAACTATTTTCAACAAATGGAAGAAAAATTAAAGGGGCAACTTTTTTCCCTTCAATATCGCCAAACATTTCGAAGTTAATCTTTTCATTTTCAGATGTTCTTAAGTTTTGAAGTTCAATATAATTTCGAACCATTTCCACTTCTTTTGTTAGCAGAATGAAATCATCATCGGAATTATAAATTACATGCCGCATTAAATCGCTTAGCTGGATAATTTTTTCAGGAACTTTCGGCGAATTTTTTCTTGCCAGACTATAAATACTGTTTAACGAATTGAATAAGAAATGAGGATTTACCTGCGATTTAAGGGCTTTCAATTCGGCAAGTGTTTTCTCTTTTTCCAGTTCCTGAAGTTGAAACCAACCGCGTGCAAGCCTTAGCAAACTTGTTACAAAAATGTAGATTACAAAATAAAGTGTGATATCAAAAAATCCATAATAGGCAATGAAATAGTAACCCGAAAAAATATGATCAATCCAGCTGTTAAAAAGAATAATATAAAACCCAGCATCAAACGAAATTAAAGCCAGCAACGAAATGCTGTATAAAAAGTATTTCCTCTTTTCAAGAAAAACAGGGAAAAGCAACTTTAAATTCAAATAAACAATTAAAACAATAGGGACATGAAAAATGGCTGTGTAAATCAGATCAATCTGTTTTATTTCGACCGAAACCTTTAAAACGTTGGTTAGTATTAAAAACGACAAACACCAAAACAGGATATGTTGTAATACCCTGTTTTTCAATAATCTGCTTAAAATACTGAACTTCCGTTTTTTCATTTATTTCCGTGTTAAAACGGCTTCAATTCCATCTTTAAATGCTTCCTCCGAATCTACATATTTTGAAACAAATTTCTGCAGGTCTTTGGGGCTGGCAGTCAGTAAAATATAATCGCCATTGTATTCATGACGGATCCTGATTTTATTTCCCTTTATTAATTTTTCAAGCCAATTCTGGTCGAACCAGTTTATTTTAAGCTGATTTTTACCTATATCAACTTTTGCAAAAGTATGCACCGGAACAATATGAAACGATGCCAGATCGAGATTTTGGTTGTCATAAAAATCTTCCAAATAAAAGTCAAGAAAATAATGTCCACCAAATTTAACAATGTGTACACTGAACTGAGACTCTTTGTTGTCTTTGTCCTTTACAATCAGAACATAGGAAGTACTGTCAGTTTTCACATTTTCCTTGTTGCCAATTTTGGCATGTTCAAAACTCCAGCTTGTGCTGTCTTTGTCAATCCAGTTTCCTGTGAGTAAATCGTTTTTAAAGAGATCTTTTTCAGTATATAGCGGATAAAAAGAATATACCACGCAACCTGAAAAAGAGGATTAAAACAAAACTGATTAAAACATTTCTTGTTTTCATTTTGATTTTTTTTTGAATTTCAGGTTAAAAGTAAATTAGCGCTGAATGAAAAACTATTTTTTTCGTTGTCATCCTGCTTTTTGTCGTTGAAATCGATTTTACCAATTTTAATAAAAGAGAAATTAGTTTTACAAAGCAAAAAAGCCGGGAGTTTTAACAATCCGGCTTTTATAATTTAAGCAAGTTGATTCTTCTTTTCTACTTTACCGCACTGTTTACAACTTTATAAAACTCATCGGCATAAGTATAATCGCTTGGCATTAATTGCGTGCAAATAATTGTTACCATTTGGTTTTCGGGTCGATCCAGAATTTTGTTGATGCGGCACCTGCCCAACCGTAAACACCGGTTTCAGGATTTACACTTCCAGCCAAACCATAACCTTTATTTTCATCAAAAACTACGCCGTCCGGAAGTTGGTTTGTCATAACCAATTGAGCTGTTGATTCCTGTAAAATCCGAACACCATCCAATTCACCACCATTTAACAACATTCGGCAGAATATCAAATAATCGTCAACGGTTGAAACCAATCCGCCTCCGCCTGAAAACAAGGTAACCGGCTTTTTAAAGCCTTCTTTCATCTGACCTTCAGCTTCCTGTAAAGTGTCATTTTTAATGGTACATAAAGTTGCCAATCGGCTATGTTTTTCCTCAGGCGTAAAAAAACCTGTGTCATCCATTTTTAAAGGATCAAATATTTTTGTTTTCATATAAACATCAAGCGGAGTGCCCGAAATGACTTCGACTAAATAACCTGCCACATCAATTCCGAGACCGTATTCCCATTTTGTACCGGGTTGATTTTTTAACGGGATTTTGGCTAAAATTTTTACTTTTTCGCCAATTGTGCCGTCCCAGGCAGAAGCACTCAGAGTGCGGTATAGTGAATCGACATACGCTTTTTGGTCCCATCCGTAAGGAATTCCTGAAGTATGTGTTAACAGATGCCTGATTGTCAATTCATTAATTTGTGGATCCAAAGTTTTGGTTTCGGCATTGTAAACCATTGCGCCTTCAAACTCCGGAATATACTTAGAGACTTTATCATCGAGGGTAAATTTTCCTTCATCAAACAAAGTCATTAAAGCAACAGCTGTAATTGGTTTTGTCATCGAAAAAATCCTGAAAATGGCAGTTTCGTCCATCGGCGTTTTTTCATTCAGATTTAAGTAACCAAAGTTTTCGCGGTAAACTGTTTCACCATCTTTAAAAATCAGCGCCGAAATTCCGCCCAACTTTCCGTTATCAATATAAGTTTGAAGTTTTTCGCTTGCCAGTTTCAGGGTATCGCCTGAAAGTGCGGCATTTCCAACTCCCGTTTTATTTGTTTGCGTACATGAAAATTGCATTAAGACAATTGCAATCAACACGGCTGTTAAAAAGCTTCTCTTTTTCATAGTATAGTTATTAAAGTGTTGTTTCTAAAATAAGTAGTTGAGGCCGATATAAATCCCTGATTTTCCATCCCGTTCGTCAAAGGTCCTCCCATAATCACATTTTATGACGAAGTTTTGGTTCATGACAACCCTTAAACCGGCACCGTATGAAATGTGCATTTTTTCTGCATCCTTTTCGTAATAATCTTTTGCAGTTTGCGAATTCAAATCGCTGGCTGAAACATTTTCAATTCCCGACATTTTTTTGTAACCTGCCCAAAATCCATAAATCCATTTAAGCCCAGATAGAAGTTGTTATTGATAAACCGAAATCTTACAAATTTCCAACGGGCTTCCACATTGCCCAGAAAATAACCGTCGCCCATTACCCTGTTCCTGCTAATTCCACGCATAGTACTTCCACCTCCCAAACCTTCAGAACTTGCTCCTTTCAGTTCCGAAACCAAAACCTGGGTCTGGTAATAAAATGGTGTGTGGCCTCCAATCGAAGTTTGATAGTTTAAACGATAAGCAAACGACAAATCATCTTTTATAATTGTAAAATACTGGCGGTGTGTTATACTCATTTTTGTAAAAGAACTTTCAGCACCTAAAAATTCAGGCGCACCTTCAATAACAGCTTCAGTCCAGATCCCTTTCATCGGATTGGGTCGGTTGTCACGACTATCATAAACCAATCCAGCTTTAAGAGCGGGTACAAATCCGCCGTTCGCTTCTTTATCCGAAATAATTTCCCATTCCTTATATTTTTCGTATAACCCCGGTTGTTCAGATACCGAAGGCAACTTATCAGATTCATCTTCTCCTTTATTCAGTTTTTCGATATCAACCGATCCCAATTTGAAATTCAGCAAATTAAATCCGCCAATCCATTTCAAATTTTCTCCTTTAATATTTCCCTGCAGATCAACTTTAAACCTGAACATTTTACGATCGTATTTGTAGAACATGCGTGATTTGTAGTTTGGGTCGGCATCATCAATCCAATCATAATTCACTACTGCATCATAACCGTTATATCCAAAAAAATCATAAGCCTGATCCGATAAATAACTCAAGTCAACAGTTGTTCGCAATCCCTTTAACAATTTGTCCGAATCAAAATAAAAACGGTTTATCCCGCTGCCTTTTGTATATCTCGAAACTTCGAAATACAATGAATGATTATATTTGGGATAGCGGCTTCCATCTCCATAATTGAAGAGGTTTACCAAAGCTCCATATTGAAAACCCAAATCGGTGTCGAATGTAATGGTGGGTAGGGCACCAAAGTTCCAGCCTTCTTTTACAACTTCCTTTTTAGCATCTTTTTCCTGAGCAAAAACAACCGATCCCATAAAACAGAGGAGAAGCAAAATCACCGATTTTTTCATTTTATTTTGATTTAGTGAATGTGAAAATATTTAAAATAAAGATAGATAAACAACTTCACAAAATAATTTTTTATTTACCCGAAACAATTTTGATAAATTCTTTCCGGTTTTTTCCAGCTTCATCGATTAAACCAAAACTTCCGCTTTTGTAATTCCAGTTGGCATAACCAATTCCGTTTTCTTCAAACAAGTCGATCATATCCTGATACCAGCGTAACATTTCTGCCTGTGGCGGACCTGTAATAATTCCGAATTCTCCGCAATACAATGGCAGGCCAAGTTCTTTTGCTTTTTATTGGTTTCTGCCATTGTTCCAATATCCAGGCTTTGTCGAAATGTTTGTTTACCCATTTTTGCTGCTTCTTTCATTTCTGCTGGTAAAGCATCAAATTCGCTTTGTGTTAAAATAGTTCCTGGATAATGTACCGGCCCTGTATAATTTTTTAGGTCGGTCCAGCTTGCGTGCCAGTGGCTTAATAAAAATGGTTCGTAAAAATGAAAACTCAATAAAATATTCTTGTCGTTTTCAGGTACTTTTAAAACATCAAAAGTTTGAACCTGCTGCCACATATTCGAACCAATTACTATCGTTCTTGAAGGTTCAGTCTCCCGAATAACTGAAACGGCATTTGCAACAAGGTTGTTCCATTGTTCAGGATCGTCGGCAACCGCTTCGTTCATTAATTCATAAGCAACAAGATCAACCGGATATTTATTTAAAGCCTTCGACAGATCGCGCCACAAATCATAAAACTTTTCCTGCTCCTTTTTTTCAGTCCAAAGTGGTTTTACCTCGGCATTGAAATGGTGTGAACGCAAAATATGTAAATCAACAATTACCCGCAGGTTATTATCAGCGCACCAGTCAATGCAATTTGTCATTAACTGAAAAGCATCATCATGCCGATTACCTTGCTCGTCCCACATTTGTTCTTCATCAATAGGCAGCCGAATATGGTCGAAACCCATTTTGGAAATGGCTTCAACATCAGCTTTTGTAAAAAACTTCTGTCGTTCAACTCCCCTCACCCGGCTTTGTGAAAGCCAGTGTGCAATGTTTGTCCCGCGGGCGACTTCAAATTTTCCGGATAAATCTGATGCCTTGGGTTGAAAACTAAAAACAAACGATGCAATTAAAATCAGAATTAGCTTTTTCATATTAAATGGTTTAGATAATGTTTGCTAAAATTAAATATTCATCACCATAAAACAAGAAAAAAGGGCAGCTCAACAGCTACCCTCTAATTCTAACTAAACACATAGAATCTATGAAGAAACTAAAACTCTCCTGTTAAAACGCCCGAAATATTCCAGTGGCTGAAACTGCTTCCCTCTCTTTTACCAATCGGGATCGCCACTTTGAGCGTATGTTTACCGGGCTTTAAATTTTCGAGCGGAAAATAAACCGGATTTGTGGCTTCACCCGGACACCAGCCCGAGCGACTGTAATCGCTTGATGATAATCCATTCCAGAAATTTCCCGATGCCGGATTGTATTTTCGTTGAACACCACAGTCACAATTCCACGGAATGTAGCTGTTTACCAATTCATCATCAATAATAATCGAATTTACTTTTTTGTTGAATTCATCGCCACCGCCCCAACCGCCATGGCCGGTAGAAAAATAGCGGAGATAAATATTTTTTACACCTTCCGGGATTTCAAAATCAATTTTGAGGGAATCATCTTCAAACATGGTTCCATATTCCTGACCAGCCATTTCCATAATATTCAGGGTGTTGAACAATGGATAAATCCAGGGTTTTTTTTCGTCCTTTTCCTCACTGACGCGCTGACTGCCCGGATAATATTTTAAATCGAGGCTCACTTTGTGTCCGCCCTTTATCGTAATTTCCAATAAAAACGCCAATCCAAACTTCCTTTTGCAACAATGGCAGAAGTTCAGTCACCTCTTGTTTGTAATATGCTTTTTTCTCCCATTCTTGTCCATAAACCTGCACCGACTCATTAAAATGGCCAACTCCAAAAGGAGTGAAAAACCTAAGTAATTCAACTGCCGGCGAAAAATCAGGAGTTGAAATTGTGCCATAATATGTTTTTCCATTAGCGGCGGTAAAACCCGGAACCGTATTTACGCCGTTTTGGAGCGCATCAAAAAATGACTTTTCCTTTTCTTCGGGAATCATAAAAACGGTACCGGTGCGATCGTAAGCATCGCCATTTGAGTTTTGTGTAAGCTCGGCAAATATTTGGTAGTCGGAATTAACTTCGGGCAAAACCACTTTTTTTGCGATAATTGTACCACCCGCAAAACGGTAAGTTTTTTCCGGTTGCACTCCCACCGGATTTTCAATCGGGTTTCCCCAACTAATTTGCTCATCGTGAAAAACAGGGACTGTTGTGATGAAACTGCTTGTCAATTTATACTTGTAAAGCGGTTCATCTACTTTTCGCCCAAATTTTCGGGTATAATATTTTCTGGTTTTTTTTCTTTTATGAATTCGATTTCAGATGCTACAAGCGCGTTGTTTCCATTCCTAACAACTTTTAAAACCAGTCCAGCCGGAATTCCATAACTCATGACAGGAGTTCCTTTCGCGTCAATTTCGGTTGTGTACCAAATTTCTATACTGTTGGAACGTAAAACAGATTTTGCTTTTTTGCAGTTATAACCTAAATTTTTCTACTTCATCGGTTTCAGTAATTTCAGGATATTTTCAAAACCGACTCTGTATATACTTTTGAACCATCGGCAAGTTCGGCAGCCTGGTATGTTTTTTTGGATAAGAAATCAATGTAACTAACTTCTTTGGGCGTTTCAGGGATTAGATTTATGCCCGCCATATCGGTAAAAGATTTTGATGAACCGGAAGTAGCAATCAACGTATTTTTTCCGCCTCTTTCTCTTTCTTCGCCATTAATTACCGATTTATAAACCACTTTAACTTTTTGTGGACTTTTGAGCGGCGCAAATTGAGGAGTTCAATACAATTGCACCAACAATCAGCAGAAATATTTTTGTGAATTTATACATTTCAAATTTCAGTTTTTTGTTTTGGTTTCAACAATAATAACACCACCCATTCCGCGTGAACCGTAACGTGCAGAAGCGGCAGCACCTTTTAAAACATCAATGGACTTTACCTGAACAGGAGGTATATTCTGGAATACAGGAAAACTAACAACCGTTCCATCAACAACCAAAAGTGCTTCTGTATCGCCATTGAGTGTATTGGATCCTCGTATTGAAATCCCATTGCTTTTTATGCTAATACCGGATACCCGACCTTCCAATATTTCAAGAATATTTCGGTAGGAGCTGTAATCGGGTTGCGACCCAAAATGTTCGATTGCATAGTTCAACCTTTTTCATCAATATGTCCGTATCCCGTGGCGTAAGAAATATTTTTTTGCCCTTTTTCAATTTAAGATCAACGTTTACCGAATCGGATTCATTAAAATCTTTAAGGTTTACTTTTTCAGAAAGGAAACCATTTGCAGTGAATGTGAGTTTATCGTCGGGATTGCACGAAACAGAATAGTACCCCATTGAATCGGAAAATGTTTTCGTAACCAGAACTACCAATGATAACAGATGCCTTGTTGATTCCGAACTGATTAAAAGTTGTAATTTTTCCTGCAACTATTCGTTCCTGAGCAATTGAAGAAAATTGCCCTGTAAAAGCGGAAATCATTACAAAAGCAAATATTTTAAATTTAATCTGTTCCATATAATCTATTATTTTGTTTGAATAAAGAGGTTTTTGAAAAAAAAGGAACCGCCTCAAAATTTAAAGCGGTTCCAGTTTATATCTTTGAGTTTTATTGAATGGATTTTATAATCTATTCATATTCAGTTCGAACTGAACCCTATTTTGGTCCTGCACCGTAAGCTGGGTTTTGTTTGTCAAACCACAATCTTTCGCTATTTAAAACACCTGGGTCAAGTGAGCCAGTTGTAAAACCTTGCTCTTGTGCCGATGACATTTTATTGGCATAATTAAGGTCGTCTTCAGTTGGTGTACCAACTTCAAAACGACGTGGAATAGGCATTTCGCTGCCCGACTCCGTGAAAGTTTTCCCAAGCCAAATATGCGCTTCCTTTTTAGGAATACCTGCTCTACGAACAGTAGCCCAAACATCGTTTGGTGTATTCATAAAGTTGATATATTGTTGAATATAAACTTTTTCCAAACCATCAGTAGCCAGATTGTAGCAGGTTGTGCCATTAATGCTTCAATTTCACCATCCCTTAGTTTTGTTGCGGCAGCTTCAGCAACATCGGCATCAGTATAAACAGGGTCACTGTTATAATAAGGCATTTGTTGATTTTTAGCCAGTAAGTCTGCACGTTTTACAGATAATTCAACACCCCAGTTAAAATATTCCTGAGCACTTTTCGGAAGGTTTGCACCCAACAATTTGAACTCGGCTAAATAGAGGTTGGTTTCAGCAGCGCTACCTAAAATCACAGTATGTGGTGGATCATTGTCTTTTAGTTCAAGAACCCGTCCACCAGGTTTTGTTGGATATGTAAAATTATAGGTAGTACGTGTAAGTTTCTCGGAATACAAAGAAGTTGCAATGTATGTTTTGGTTTCAATCTTGTTTGTAATGCTTTGATTGAAGTACTTTTCATTTGCAGGATCTTTCGTTGCATCGGGAGAAACCGGCACACCATGGTAACGTACCCAGGGTTCGCCATCGCCTTTCCAACCGGCAAAATTACCATCAGCATCAAATTCAACTAACGGTTTGATATAATCCGGGAGTGTTTTATCGGCATCAATAAAAGCTTGTACAATTTCGCCGTTAAAGTCATTTTTCTCGAAGATAAAACGAACGCGCGGATCTTTGTTTGAAACAAGGAAATCCATTAGGTTTTTACTTCCCCAGCCAATCCAGAAACCGTTGCCGGTACCGTAATATTTAACACCTCTTTTATAAATAAAATCATCATTCAGATTATCCATGTATCCCACTGGAGAACTTGTAACCTGCTGTGCAATTTGAAGAGCTTTTGCACGATCAACATTGATCATCCGTGCAGCAATTTTCAATTTTAAGAGGTTGCAGAATTTTGCCCATTTCATATAATCACCGCCATAAATGCGGTCTTCTGATCCAATGGCAAATTGTCCTTCAGTATTTGATAAATCTGAAATTGCCTCATCCAACTCAGCTAACCAGGTATTGAATAAAGTCTGCTGATTGTTTAAAACAGGAGTTAATAATGGAGGATTGGTATAAGGTGCCAAACCTGCTTCTGAATAAACCAATGAGCCAGTGTGGTCAGTCACCGTTAGTGCAGTTGCAATTTGAATTGGAAACGTTAACGCACGCATAGCCTGATAAGTGGCTTTTGTTTCATCGGGCATCTCTTCAATTCTCATCCGAACATCCATAGTTTGTGGAAAAAGAGAACCATAAATGTTTTGTCCGCCAGCAGGTCCCATTGTATTAAAGTTGGGTCCGTTGCCGCCCTGCATGGTTGTAACCTGTGCCCAGGGATAGATATACTGGAAATTGGAGTAAAACCAATTTGTATAATCATTGCCATACATTTGTTCAATGGCGGTATTCATTGAAAATCTCAAATCCGGCTCTGAAAGTGTTGATGGGTTTGAGTTCAATTCGGCAAACTTGTCCTTGTCGCACCCAATGGCCATGATAAATATCAGAGCAAATACTATTTTATATGTTGTTTTCATATTTACTATTCTTTATTAAATTAAAAATCAATACTGAGTGTCATTGTGTAAGTTGCTGTATATGGAGTAAATGAACGCTCCCTGAAAGAAGCACTACTTGACGTTCCCCTGAAACTTTCAGGATTCAGGTTGTTTGGCAGTGAGTTATACAAATAACCAAGGTTCCTTGCATTTAAAGCAACATATAAATTTTGCGCTTTCATTTTTTGAGCCAAGGTTTTTGGTAATGTATAACTAACAGAAATGTTACGAACAGCAATGTATTTTACTTCGCTAAACCAGTCGTCGTTAATAACACCACCACTCCATGAATTTGCAAAATATGTATATAATGCTGCATGTGTTGGTTCAACATGACCTGCTTCATAAGCTGCCTGATAACTCATTCCACCAACATTTACGGTTGAACCATTTGGTGCAACAACTGTTTGTCCTTCAGCAAAAACTCCATCAGGAATCATACCGTCATGGAATGTTTGTCCTTTTGAGTCAGGATACTGGCTTGTCCAGGTTATTCCACCATGTTCTTCATCACGCCATTTTAAAGAGGTTTCCAACAAACCATACGATGTTCCGTATTTGTTTGAATAGGAAGCAATATGCCCTCCAAAACGAGCATCTAACAAAACAGATAATGACAAATTCTTGTAACGAAAAGTGTTGTCCCATGAACCTTCAAAGTCAGGATTAATTTTACCAACTTCTTCAACTTTGCCGCTTCTTGTTAAGATTGCACCGTGTTGCCCACTTCTCCAGGTTAAAATTTTGTTTCCGTTTGCGTCAACCTTTGGTTTTGTGTCCGACATCAAAACACCATATTCGCCATCTTCGAATGCAACAGCTCCTACGCGGAAGTTACCATAAGTAACATCGGAATTGGCAAGCGCTTTATATGCACCAACTTCGTCTCTTAGGTCTGATATCATTGTTGTGTTGTTCCAGTAATTAAATGTTGAAGTCCATTTCAAATCTTTGGTTTGTACAGGCACAACTTTCAAAGAAATTTCCACCCCTTTGTTTGTCATTGTTCCAACGTTGGTTAGCATACTGCTCAGACCTGTTTCTCCTGGTAGTGGAATTGTTGAAATCTGATTGGTAATTGCTTCGTTGTAATAAGCAACATCAGCACTTAATCTGTTGTTGAAGAATCTAAGATCAGCACCAATTTCGAATGAATTTTTACGCTCAGGCAAAATATTCGGGTCAACCAAAGTTGTAGTTTTTGTATTGCTATAAACATATTGGCCACCTTCAATTTCAATGTTCCTAAACTATATCCGTTATTTATATATATGGATCTGTGTCGTTACCAACCTGCGCCCATGATGCACGCAACTTACCAAAAGAGAATGCTTCAGGCACGTCAAAAGTTTCGGTAAAAATCCATGAGGCACTTACAGAAGGATAGAAATATGAGTAATTGCCCGTTCCATTAGAATAAACCAATGCAGAAGACCAGTCATTACGCCCGGTAATATCAAGGAAAAGTTGATCTCTCCATGCAATATTAGCCATGTAATACAATGAATTGATTTGTTTTGTTCCGTTCACATAGGCTTCTGTTCCCAAAGTTTGCTTTAGAGTTGCCCATATAAAATTTCCCGGGAACAATTAATCCACCGTTTGTCCAGGTACGTGTTGTTTGACTTTCAGTGTCGTAAAGCTCACCTCCAAGAATCAAACCTGTTGAGAAATCGCCAAATTCTTTGTTCATGTTGGCCATCATTTTTAATGTACGGCTGATATTTTGATTGTTCCTTAATTCATAGCTACCGCCATCATTGGCATATCCTTGTCCAAGATTTTTTGATTCATAAAAAGATGAATAGTGGTTCATGTTTGCTTCTGCAGATACTGAAATCCATGGAGCAAGAGTCGGCAGTTAATTTCACAATCGGGCGGGTAACAGTTTCTTCCAAAACCTGTGAGTTCAGGTTGTAACCGAACCATGTTCCATTTCCGGGCACATTGCCATATTTATCACCGTAATTGTTGTTTGGTGTACCACCATGAGAAGCTTGATATACTTCACGTTGTTTCCATCTTTCAGTATCATACCAACCTGCCCACTGACCTGTTGCAAAATCGGCAGACAAATCGTTATTCGGGTTTGTAGAACTTGAGTTGGTAAATGAAACAGAAGCATCAGCAGTCAGCCATTTTGCAAAGTTGTAGGAACCTTTAAATAATAATGAATTTCTTTTAAATTCATTTGTAGGCGCAGTTCCCTCACGATAGTTATATGAATCGGAAAGATAAAAACTCCCTTTGTCGCTGGCTCCACTTAAAGCAACCGAAGTATTGGAATTAACCCCTAAATCATATGCATCAACCATTGCGCCGGGGAATCCCTGATAATTCCTGATTTCTCCATCATAATCTTCAATAGGACGGTTATCATATTTTGGTCCCCAGTTAAAACCTACATTTGGGTTTCCAATTTTAGTAACCATTTGTTTACCGTTTACATCACGCGAGTAAAACTGGTTTACATCGTATTTGTAATAGTTGCCATTTGCATCTTTTTCACCATAACCAATATATCCCGGAAGATCGCCAGGTCCATATTCGTATTGAATATCATGTTCTGCATAAACATGGTCGAAACCTAAAGACTGGGTAACATTTACGCCAATCCCTCTTTCCCTTTACCATCTTTATTCTTGATTACAATTGCACCATTGATACCTCTTGAACCATATAATGCAGTTGCAGCAGCACCTTTCAGTACCGATATTGATTCATAATTATCAGGGTTAAGGTTTTTCAACTGGTTTCCAAAGTCATTTGCATTTCCATTCCAGTCGGCACTTGCATCTGAAATTCCGTTTTCAAGAATAACACCATCAACAACAAAAATTGGTTGGTTGTTATTTGAATTCAGTACCGATACACCACGAATCTGAATTTTGCTGTTACCGAATAAACCACCATCTGACGAGCCAATACTTAAACCGGCAGATTTACCCTGCAGTCCTAAAACCGGGCTGATAGTATTTGTTTGCGCAATTTCTGAACCGGCAACCTCTGTCATGGCATAACCAAGGGCTTTTGACTCCCTTTTAATACCCAACGCCGTAACAACTACTTCGTCGATACCGATTGCATCAACTTCGAGCGTTACATTAATAACAGATCGGTTGGATACTTGCTCCTCAACGTTTTTCATTCCAACAAATGAAAAAACAAGTGTAACATCCCCAGGTACATTCAGTGAATATTCACCGTCAACATTGGTTATTGTACCATAGGTTGTTCCTTTCTGAACAATGGATACTCCGGGAATCCTGGCTCCATCATCCCCTATAACCTTCCCGGTTACCGCTTGCTGTGCAAAAGCGCTGCCTATCAGCGTAATGCACATCACAAAAAATTAAAAGAATTTTTCGCATAGATTTCAATTTTAATTTAAATAAATAATTCACATTCATGTTAATTCTCTCATATTCATATCGCTAAACAACTCTTGAAACAGCATGGCAGTTACGCCGAGCAGCCCAGATTGTTCCCAGTTTTCTGAAATCACTATTTTTACATTTGCCGAAATTTGTTCGAGGCAATATTTGTTGAGGGCTTGTTGATTGGGTGTAGTATAAACGATTGGCTTTTGAAACAACTCCTCCCAAAACAATAATTTCGGGGTTTAGCAACTGAATTGTAAGCGACAATCCTTTCCCAACAGCAAGACCAACTTTGTTAAGCAATGAAATTGCAAATTCATCACCCGATTTGGCTGCATTAATTATATCATCAGGTTCCAATTCATTAATCCGGTCTTTAAATCCAACTGTTAACTGAGAAACTACATTGTTTTTAATCCCTTTAATAGCGTCGTTAACCAAAACATATAAAGAACCAATTGTTTCGAGGCATCCCCTTTTTCCGCAAATACACAAATCTCCTTCGTCAACAAATATTGTATGCGAAAGCTCGCCTGCAAAACCTGTGGATCCGTTGTACAATTTTCCATTAATTATCATGCCCATTCCAATCCCCCAGCTCCAATTGACAATTACAGCATTTAAATGACCTTTTGCCTTTCCAAATATATATTCGCCGTATGCCTGCATCCGGGCATCGTTATTTATATAAACCAATTTCCGGAACTTTGCTTCCAGCCGTTCTTTTACATTCGAAAATTTCCTGTTCTTAATTGTATAGTTTATTCCGAGGGTTTCATCAATCAAACCGGGCATTGTTAAACCAACTCCAAAAATCCTTTTTTTATCAATCCCTGCCTCTGCGATCAAAGTTTGGGCAGTTGCATAAATTTTATCTACAAGATTATCATCATCGATTGAGGTGTCGAAATATGACATTGAAGTTACAGGCTTGTTATGCGAGTTGTATATTATCATTTTAGCCTTATACCTACCCAATTCGCAGGCAATAACATAAATTGATTCATTTAATAACCTGAACATAACAGGTTTTCGCCCACCACTTGAAACACCGGTACCACATGTTTCAACAAACTTCATTTCAGATAATTCGTTTAACAATGCCAATGATGTTGGAAGACTTACTCCTATCTTTTTACTTAAAACCGAACCTGACAATGAATCATGATGATACAGCAAATCCAGAATTTTCTTTTTTTGCCTGTACTTTTTAAGATCATTGCCAACAAGATTAATCTTCTTTATTTCCTCTGAAAAAATCATTTCAATATTATTCCTGATAAATACAAAATAATTATTGGCGCAATTTAAGGGATTTTTTTAACGAACTCAAAATAATTGTTAAAATTTTTTAATAAGTCCTAATTTTTAGTAAATTATTATAGCAAGAGTGTTCAGTCTTTATATTTGTAAGTATTGAAATATTAAAACTTTTAAATTGTTAGCAATTCACAACAAATACAGACATAGAAAGCGAATGGATGATCTATTCTAAATGAAGAATTCACAAATTATCACCATATTCCGCATTCTTTTTAGTAAAATTGTCTTCATAAAATTTTACAGTACAATAAATAACAACCATCATGAACCGTAATTTAACTCTGTTAGTTTTTATAGTATTTGCATTTGCAGGATTATCAGCGTGCAATCAAACTCAAAACAAGAAGCCCAAAAACCCAATATCATATATATTATGAGTGATGACCATGCCTACCAGGCCATCAGCGCTTATGGATATAAAGGTCTTAACGAAACACCAAATATCGACAGGCTTGCTACTGAAGGCGCTATTTTTACAAAAGCATGTGTTACAAATTCGATATGTGCACCAAGCCGGGCAGTAATGCTTACCGGAAAACATAGTTTTATAAATGGTAAAGTTGATAACATGCTCCCTTTCAACTGGGATCAGGAAAACTTTCCAAAAATTCTCAGGGCAAACGGATACCAAACTGCAATGATTGGAAAGATCCACCTCGATGGAATTCCGCAAGGTTTCGATTTTTCAATGGTTTTGGAAGGACAAGGGCATTATTACAATCCCGATTTTTTTATTGACGGAGAAAGAAAAAGGATTGAAGGATACTGCACTGAAATAATTACCGAAACTGCGCTTGACTGGTTAAAAAACAAACGTGATCAAACAAAACCTTTTTGTTTGTTGTATCACCAGAAAGCGCCACATCGCAATTGGCTGCCGGCACCAAAATATGTGAACTTATATGATGATGTAACTTTTGATCCACCGGCAAATTATTTTGATGATTACGAAGGGCGGGAAGAGCAGCTCATGAACAGGAAATGGAAGTTGCAACACATGCCATGTGGGGACACGATTTCAAATTAATTGTTGACCCAAACGGAGACACAACAGCATTTTATAACGACATTAAGAGAATGAACCCCGAACAACGTGCCAACTGGATGGCCGCCTACGAAAGTGAAAACCAGGAATTTCTTGCAAAAAAATTAACCGGAAAAGAACTCGCACTCTGGAAATTCAATCGTTACATTAAAGATTATTTACGTTGTATTAAATCGGTTGACGATGGTGTGGGTGAAGTTCTGAATTATTTGGAAGAAGCAGGTTTGGCCGAAAACACGATCGTTGTTTACACTTCCGACCAGGGATTTTATTTAGGTGAACACGGTTGGTTCGACAAGCGTTTTATGTATGAAGAATCATTCAAAACTCCTTTTTTGATGCGTTTTCCAAAAGAAATTAAACCGGGAACAAAAATTGATAAACTGGTTCAAAATCTTGATTTTGCTCCTACTTTTCTGGATTATGCAGGTATTGCAATTCCTGCTGATATGCAAGGCGAATCATTCAGAAAACTTGTGAGTGGAGAAACCAGCGAGTGGCGTGATGCAGTATATTATACTTATTATGAATATCCATCGGTGCACATGGTAAAACGCCATTATGGTGTGGCAACTGAACGCTACAAACTAATTCATTTTTATTATGATATTGATGAGGGGGAAATGTATGATTTGCAAACCGACCCATCAGAAATGCACAGTGTTTACAATGATCCTGCTTATGTTGAGGTGCAAAAAATGATGCATGAAAGACTGCTTGAACTTCGCGCAAAATATGGAGACAGTGATGAAAACGACCAAAAATTTATAAAGCTGTACCTTGATGCTATGGATAAGCAGGCTCAGGCTGCTGCAGCCCAAAAAGCCAAAAAGAATTAACAACGTTTTAAAGTTGGCATCCTAAAATTCAGTTGGGATGCCAACTTTTATTATGACAAACTGTTTTTCAAGTACGCGATATTGAGTTGAATTTCTGCAAAGCTTTGTACAAAAATCGTAATCATTTAAAATAATGTCCATGAAAATATTCCTGTTGATTTTAATTTCTCTTTTACTCAGTTTATTATTCCCAAATTCAGGAATGAAACTAAAAGCCACAGTTCCTGAAACCGACACAACTTTTATTTATCTTAAAGATTTTGGGTTAAGAAATACAAAAAAGAAGGACTGCAATGCCTTTATTAACGAAGCAATAAAATCAGTTGAGCCCGGAAAACCAACTGTACTTGTTTTTACTCGTGGCGAATACCATTTTTATCCTGAGCAAAGCAACAAACGAAGTTACTTCGAATCAAATACTACTGTTGAAAACCCACGCAACTGTGCCTTTTTGTTCGAAAATATGAGCAATATAATTATTGAAGGAAACGGCAGCAACCTTATTTTTCACGAACAAATGCAGCCTTTTACTTTCGATAACTGTAAAAACATGGTACTCAGAAATGTGAATATCGACTGGGAACAACCTCTGATTGCACAGGCTCAAATACTGGAAGTAAAAGAAAAATCAATGCGGATCAGCATCAATTTAAAAGAATCGCCTTTTAGAATTGAAGAAGGAAAAATCTTTTTCGGAACTTCAACAGAAAACATGGAACCCGAATAGTACGATGGAATTCGACAGAAAAGGTCGTTTTGTTGTGCCTCAAACCGGCGACTGGGGCTGTTTGGGAAGAGGTTGGGAAAATTATCTGGCCGAAAATATACTTCCCGGCACAATTGAAATTAACCTGCCGCTGTTGCGAAAACCCGCAGTTGGAAATTTCCTTGTAATGCGCCATGCAGAACGCATTCATTCAGGAATTTTTATTCAGGATTCAAAAAATATTAAGGTTGAAAACGTGAATTTATACCATGCTACAGGTTTGGGGATTTTGGCACAATTCAGCGAAGATTTAACTTTCGACAGATGCCATGCAATTCCAAACCCCAACAAAAACAGATACTTTGGCGGTGGCGATGATGGTCTCAAGTATCGAACTGCAAAGGGAAGATTACTGTTACCAACTGTGAATTTGCAGGTTTGATGGACGACCCTATTAATGTACATGGCACAAGTGTTCAGGTAATTGAAAAACTTTCGGACAAACAGTTAAAATGCAAATTTATGCACCACCAAAGTGTGGGATTGAATTGGGGGCACCCGGGCGATAAAATCAGTTTTATTGAAAATTCAGTAATGAAATCAATGGGAGTGGGAGTAATTGCTACTTTCAGATCAATTGACAATGAAAATTTTATACTGGTTTTTAAAGAAACAATTCCAAAGGAACTCGAAATTGGTGACGCGCTCGAAAACCTTACCTGGAATCCTGATTTGTTTGTATCAAACTCGTATTTTAAAAGTTGCAGGGCACGTGGTTTGCTCGTTTCAACACCCGGAAAAGTGGTAATTGAAAATAATACTTTTGAGTCAAGCGGAAGTGCCATTTTAATAGCCGGCGACGCAAACAACTGGTTTGAGTCGGGCGCGGTTACCGATGTTCTCATAAAAAACAATGTATTTACCGAACTTTGCAACACCAGTTCATACCAATTTTGTGAAGGGATAATATCTATATACCCGGAAATCCCTGTTTTAAACGAAACCACTCCCCCATTTCACAAAAACATCCGAATTGAAAACAACGAATTTCACCCGTTTGATTATCCCGTACTTTTTGCCCGGTCGGTTGATGGAATTTCGTTTACAAAAAACTCAATTACACGAAGTACACGTTTCGAACCCTATCACAACCGGAAATTCACGTTTTCGTTTGAGGCATCAAGGCAATTAAAATTTCAGATAATACATTTTCAGAAGACGTTTTGGGGAAAAATATTCAGTTAAAATGGACACCTGAAAACCAGTTGGAATGTGATTTGCAGCAAAATCTTACTGTCAGAGTTCAAAAATAACAAAGTGAATTTTATGGATATATGATAAAAAAAATAAACTTTGTTGGGTTGAATATGTTAATCATTCAGTTTCAAAAATGCTTTACTAAAACATTTAAAGTTTTTGAAATTAAATCCTGGCGAATAATTTCATGATCAGAAGATTCAAAAATATTACTTCTTTAATGCTTTTGGCAGTTTTTCTGTTGCCATCAATCATTAAGATTGCCCATCATCATGAACATTTTGAATGTTATGCGAAAATGAAAATCAATATCACGATTATCACGCTAAATGTGCAGTTTGTAATTTTGAATTTTCTGTTTTTTCGATAGAGTTCGAAAATATAGTTTTACAAAAAATTCTGCCCGTAACCGGCTATATCAATAATTATTGTTCAGTAAAATATTCAACATTTACCAAATATTCATTTTTATTACGCGCCCCACCTTTTAAACAAGTTCAATCCTAAAAAATAAGGCATTGTTTCGTTTATAACCGATACGAAACATGATTTCCAACATTTTCAATCCGTGGTTGAACATCTAAAAACTAACATTTCTCGAGTTTTTTATTTAGTGCAAAGTTGAATTTTACTTCAGTTTAATCTGTGTTATAAGTAAACTCCTTTGCTGTTTTTAATTGAAATTTTCATCAATAACATGTAATAAAATGAAAAATATATTTCTCATTTTCATATTGATATTTTCATATCAAATAACAAAATCACAAAACAAAATATCGGGTAAAGTTACCGACAAGGACAATTTGCCAATTTCAGGTGTGAACGTTTTTGTACCCGAAATGAACAAAGGAACTGTAACAAACGAAAATGGATTTTATGAATTATCAAATTTGCCAAATGGCAGAATTAAAATTCAGTTTTTATATCTGGGGTTTAACAACCACATCGAAACTGTTAACTTACAAGGAGATAACATAGAATTAAATATTACGCTAAACCACACAGCCATTGAAATGGAAGCAATTGTTGTTTCAGGAGGTTACAATTCTACCCAACATGAAAACGCTGTTAAAATTGACATTCTGAAACTCGACCCACTGACAATTAAGAAATCTCCAAATTTTACCGAAGTACTATCGAAAGTTCCCGGTGTAAATATGATTTCCAAGGGACCGGGAGTTTCAAAACCTGTTATCCGCGGGTTATCAATGAATGATATACTTGTGTTGAATAATGGCGTTCGATTTGAGAATTATCAGTACTCAAGTCATCATCCGCTTGGGATCGATGAATTTGGGATTGATGATGTTGAAATTATAAAAGGTCCGGCTTCATTGTTATACGGTTCTGACGCGATTGGCGGTGTAATCAATTTTATAAAGGAAAAACCTGCACCAATCGGAAGCATAACCGGAGATTATAATTTGCAGTTATTTTCAAACACACTCGGGATGACAAATAATCTGGGAATAAAAGGGGCATCAAAGAAATTTTTTGGTGGCGCAAGGTTTGGGCAAAAAACAAATTCCGATTTTTTGCAAGGTGGCGGCACATTTGCTCCAAACACAAGATTCAACGAATATTCATTTAAGGCAAATGCCGGTTTTACTGATAAAATTGGCACATTCAAATTGTTTTATGATTTAAACAATCAAAAACTTGGATTGGCAGAAGATGAAGCAATTGAAAATACAACTGAAAGAAGCAGAAAAAACGAAATTTTCTATCAGCAGTTTAATACAAATTTACTTTCATCACAAAATAAATTATACCTCGGTAAATTCAAACTCGATATCGATGCGGCACTTCAAAACACTGATTTAATACATTTTGGCGAAGTTGGGGTTTACGAACTGCAAATGAAACTTACAACCTTAACTTATGAAGCAAATCTTCATTTGCCATCAAAGGAACATTCAGAATATATAATCGGATTTCAGGGTTTTAACCAGGATAACAAAAACATTAATGACAGAGAAGTTATTTTACTGCCTGATGCAGCAATAAACAATTATTCGGCTTTTACCTTGTTGCAATTCACATTTTTCGAGAAACTAAAACTGCAAACAGGAGTACGTTACGACAAAAAGAATATTTCCACCCGGGCAGTTGGAAATCCGGGTGATGAAATGTCATACCGGGCGCCACTTGATAAATCGTTTGGAAGTTTTAGCGGTTCGATTGGAGCAACTTATAATTTTTCTGAAAAACTGTTGTTCAGGGCAAATTATGCTGCTGGATATCGCACGCCAAATCTGGCCGAACTTACTTCAAACGGCGAACATGAGTTGAGATATGAAATAGGAGATCCAAATCTTGTTCCTGAAAATTCTTATGAAACCGATTTGAGTGTTCATTATCATCAGGATAATTTCACCTCTGATGTTGCCGGATTTTATAATGTTGTAACCCACTTCATTTACATTACACCAACAGGTGAAATAACTTCTTCGGGAATTGATATTTTCAGGTATAAACAGGCAAATTCTACCCTGGCTGGCGGAGAAGCTGGTGTTCATTTTCATCCGAAAACACTAAAATGGCTGCATTTTGAAAGCACTTTTTCATCGGTAACCGGCAAACAGAAAAATGGCGATTATTTGCCTTTTATTCCTGCCAACAAACTTAATTTCGAATTAAGGGGTGAAAAAGAAAAGTTATTGTTTTTTGAAGATGCTTTTATTGCGGTCAACACAGGTACTTCGTTTAATCAAAATAACGCCGCACCCGACGAAACAACAACAAAAGGCTACACGCTCGTTGATTTTAGTGTTGGCGGAAGTATTAAAATAAATAACCAGCTCGTTCTGTTAAGTTTAAGTGCAAACAATATTTTCGATAAAAAATATATCGACCATTTATCTACCTTAAAAGAAGTGAATTTGTTTGATCCGGGCAGAAACATTGCATTCAGTTTAAAAATTCCGTTTGGGGTAAAAACAAACCAGTTGAATTAGTACTCAATTAAAAGTAAAAACGATTAATGTGAAGCGAATAATTGTTTGTATTTCAAGACATAGAATGCGTTTCATTTCCTGACTTCTCCTTTCAAATAGCGCCAAAAGCCCCTCAGGTTGGGAAAGACAATAAATAGTTCTCATTGCTTAAATCGTGCATTAAACACGAGAAATTAAATTATAAAAGTGAGCGTTTAAATTTCGCTCACTCTTATTTTTTTCGTTTTGAGTTTGCAGTTATTGGTGAGTTCGATAACCTTTTCAACTTCGGATGAATGCACCGCGACAAAGGCACAATCCTGTTTCACCTCAATAATTCCCAACTGCCCGACATTTAAATTACCTTGCTTTAAAAACAAACCGGCAATGTCGCCTTTTGAAATTTTGTCCCTTCTTCCGCCCGAGATATACAATGTTTTCCAATGTACATTTTCCTTTTCGGATGTGTGGTGCAATTGATTTAAACGAAGTGATTCAGGTTTTAATTCGCGAACGAAGTCGGGTAATTCTTCCTCTTCCCAAATCAAAATATAAGCTGTTCCTTCCGCATTCATCCGTGCAGTTCTACCATTACGATGTATGAATTCCTTGCTTCGAAGCGGAAGATGATAGTGGATGATAAACCTGATTTCGGGAATATCGATTCCACGTGCTGCCAAATCGGTGGCAATAAGCAGTTTGTGCGTTCCGTTCCTGAATTTGACAAGCGCACGCTCACGATCGATCTGTTCCATTCCACCATAAAAACAACCATGTGGAATACCGCCTGCAGTAAGAAATTCGCTGACCCGTTGTATCGAATCTTTGAAATTACAAAAAATGATTCCGGGCTGGAACCCAATAAAACCAAGCATTTCTGCAAGTGACTCCAGTTTGTCCCTTTCGGGCGAAAGAATAATTTTATAATCCAATTGCGGAATTCCCTCATCGAGATAATCTACATAAACCGGATTTTCCAACCTGGCAAAATCGGGAATTTTAACCTGAAAAGTAGCTGAAGTCAATATTCGTTTTTGAATGTTGGGGAGCATCCCAACAATTTCGCCCATTTCAGCTTCGAAACCGATTTCAAGAGATTTGTCAAACTCGTCAAGTACAAGCGTTTTTATTTTTTCAACCGGAAACCTGTCTCTGCGCAGGTGATCGGCCACACGACCCGGAGTACCAATTAAAATTGCCGGACGGTGTTTCAAATCGAGTTTATCAAGCTGACCGGTTCGTCCGCCATAAACGGCATTTATTTTAAAACCTGTTCCCATTTCGCGGGCAACCTGCTCAATCTGAATGGCAAGTTCACGTGATGGAACCAATATTAAAACCTGTATTTCATCGATGGCTGGGTCCAGTTCTTTGATTACGGGCAACAAAAATGCAAGTGTTTTGCCCGATCCTGTTGGTGAAAGTAAAACTATTTCAGAATTTGAAAGAATGGCATCATGTGCCTCTTTCTGCATCGGATTCAGCGTTTCGATGTTAAATTTATCCAGAATATCTTTCTGGGTTTTCATTGCTTTTGACATGTGGCAAAGGTAGCTTTAATTCATTGAGTTGGAGGAAAAGGTATTTGGAGAGTTACCAACTTCCGGCCGGAGAAAACAAAAAATCGGTTGGAGAATCAATATCATACAAAAACTGGTAACCACTTGTTTCTCTTTTACAAAACGGTTCAAGAAGTGTAATCATTCGTAAGTAAGCACTTCGTGTTAAATTACATGAGAAATTTATACCATCAGTTGATACAATTCCTTCATCCTCTTCTGAAATACAAAATACTAAAGTGCAATTTCGCGGTTCAATAAAATCAGCTTTTGAAAGATTGATTTGATTCTCACCCGAATCCAGAAAATCCTGAACAAACTGTTTAAATTTAATCGATTCCAACAGGCTAAATTCATACAAACGAATCATGTCGTCGCCATATTCATTTGTATTTTTAATGTAATCCAATCTCATCTGTTAATTCCCTTCATTTATAATCTTAATTCTGAATCCGCAATAGTATAACTTTTTTGAACCGGACTAACTAAAAAATTACCTGTCAGAATTATGGGTTTACGGGTTTCATAGAAACAGAAATTTATTAGTATAGTTCAGGAGCAATAAAAAAACTTCCTTGTTCAATTTAGTTAGAACAAGGAAGTTTAAATTAAAAGAAAGTTTAATATTTATGCTTTTGCTTTCTTTTTATTAATCAAAATGTAAAGTATTATAAACGCCACCACAAGGATAATTGGTAAAACCATCATATTGCGCAAGGTAATTGCGGGGCCCGAAGTTTCGATTGATTTTCCCATGATTGGAAGCACCATTGAAGTAGCCACAAAACCCGCACCACCGAGGATAGACATCCCCAATGCACCACTTTTAGGTACATATTCCGAAGCAACACCGATCATTGTTGGCCAGAAATAACAAACGCCAACTGCAAAAACGGCTGCCGAAGCCAGGGTCATTGCTGCTCCTGAAGAAATACTCAATAAATACAATCCAAGAACCGCAATTATGGAAGAACCGAGTAAAACTCCGGTTGGATTCAGACTGTGTATCAGTCCGCCTGCGAAAAAACGGCCAACTGCCATAATTCCAGTAACAACTACCAAAATAATCATCGGATTGATACCGTTTGTTTCGAGCAATGCATTTATCCATTGTGTGGTTCCCAACTCGGTTGAGGCGGTAAGCAACATACAACCAAAAATAAATGGAAACAACAAACTTATTTTATTTACCGCACGCCCTTCAATAATTATGAATACAGTAACAATGGCAACAATAATCAGTGGTAAAGTATAACTCGCTGTAACCGCATCAGCAACTGCAGCGTTGGTTGCCATCAGAATCATAAAAATTACGGCAAGTGTAATGGTAATTGGCGCACCAACATTACGCATCATTTCTTTATAACTCACACCTGATGAAACACGTTCGGTTTCAGGAATTTTCTGTCCGAAGAACAGGAAGCCGTAAATGGCAAGCGGAATAAATAAAACACTGACAAGAACCTGCCACGGAAGATTAATCTGATCCATGATCAACCACGCCAAGATTCCACCTATTACAATTCCACCGGGGAACCAAACATGGAAACGGTTTAGCATTTTTGTTTTCTTTTCAGGAAAAAGGGCTGTAACCAAAGGATTACAAGCGGCTTCAACGCTGCCATTCCCAAGTCCGATAAACACGTTGGCAACAAATAATGAAGTGTAATCTTTTGCCATCAACAACAAAACAATGCCAATGAGATGCATTGCAAAAGCAGCCCAAATGATGTTTTTTGTTTTTACAATGTCGATAAAATAACCTCCTGCAAACATGGCAACTGCAAAACCCCAGAAAGCCGGACCAAAAGCCCGTCCAACCTCTTCTTTTGTCAGACCATATACATCAGTAAAAACACCTTCAATTTTTGCCCTGATCGCAAAGGTTATTGCAGTAACAAGCAGTGCCAGACAAGCGGCAATAAAAAGTCTTTTTTGATTTACATCTTTCATAATAATTTGAATTTTAATAGTTTGAATTATTTATTGATTAGTTTTTTATAGTTTGAATCGCTTTTTTACCTGCCAGAAATTTAATCGCCTGTAAAAGCATTTTTCTGTATTCTTCCGATTCATAAGTACGATGATCATGACCGGGCTGAATATATACCACCTGCGAATTGTTGTATTTGTGCTGCCAGGCAATAAACTCCATGCTTTTCGGATGGCGTGTCCGCAACAAGGGAATTACATCTTCTGAAATGCGCACGTTTCCATAAATTTCGTCAAAGAAACGTGGCTCCTTCAAACCAACCGTAACTGCTGTGTAATTCTCAACTTTTGTGTAAACCCAAACATCGTGTTCATAATTCGATTGCTCTTCTTTTGGAACTCCTCTGGCTGCCTCTACATATTTGCCACCAAGTATTTTTTCAAATTCAGGCCAATCCTGGTATGATGCAATGGAATGGTGAAGAAACAATAATGGTTTGCCCTGTTGAGTTAAATTTAAATATGCACTTTTCTCTACTTCCGAAATGCTTTTCCACATATCGTAAAACACAATTACATCAAAATCTTCAGCCTGGTTTTTTACGAGTTCCCGATTGGCTTTTGGCTGTTCAAAGTGTTCATATTCGATTCCGGGAAGCCCATCAAACATTTCGAAAAACTGTAATGTATCAAAATCATGTCCACCCGTAACAAGCATAATTTTAATTGGTTGCGCATAAATAAAAGTTACTGAAATAAGGAAAAAGAATAGAAAGCAAATTCTTCTCATTGGTTTAGTTTTTTGATTTAAAGAATTTCAAGCATTAAAAATAATAATTTCATTCAATGTTATTCGTTTTTGTTGTTAAAGAGAATTAAAAACTTACAATGATTAGGACTACAAACGATCTTTCCACATTTAATAAAAACTACTCATAAAAAATCAACATTCATTTTCAAAATAAATATTCTAAACCTTTTCATACAGAAGGGGGTTAATAAATTAGTTAATTTTGAAGCCGAATCAGAAAAAATGAAATTTACAAATTCAATTAATTGCCGGAATTAAATAATTATCAATGAAAAAAGTATTAAACCTTAAAATGCTGCTGATTATCATGCTGGCAGCATTCATCTCAGCATGTGATTTAAACAACAATGACGAGCCACAAATAACCGATGACTACCTCGTAAGTTCCGAAATTCATACTTCATACGGCTTAAGCCAAATGAAAGCTATGTTAACCGTTTATTCAAATTTCTATCCCGAACTGCAATCCATCGCTGATAATCTTCAACATGATATTGATGTTTACAAAATTACCTACAAAACAACATTTGACGGACAGGAAATTATTGCGTCGGGTTTGGTTTCAGTACCAAAAACGAATGGCATTTATCCGATATTAAGCTATCAGAACGGGACAAATACGTTACACAGCGATGCTCCTTCAATGGACCCCGACAATCAATTATTCCAGTTACTCGAATTTCTTGCCTCATCGGGTTTTGTAGTTTCAGTGCCCGATTACCTGGGATTTGGCGCTTCATCCAATATGTTTCATCCTTATCTCGACAAAGAATCAACAATTCAAACTGTAACTGATATGTTAAAGGCAGTTGAAGAATTAGTCGCAAATCATTTGGAAATTGAAGTCAGCAAAGATTTGTATATCACCGGATACTCTCAGGGAGGCTGGGCAACAATGCAGTTGCAAAAATCAATCGAAGAAAATAATACAGGTGAATTTAATCTGAAAGCCAGTTCGTGTGGCGCCGGACCCTACGATTTAAGATATGTGAATGATTATGTGCTGGGCTTAACAAATTATCCGATGCCTTATTTTATTGGCTATGTATTTAACGGACATTTGAAACTGGGGGATATCACAAATCCTGCAGGCGATATTTTTAAATCGCCATACGACCAGAAAATTCTTAACTTATATGATGGAACCAAATCGGGTGATGAAATAAATGCACAACTTACAACTTCCACAGCCGATTTATTTACTGCCGAATACAAAACCACATCAAATACAAATCCCAAATTTTCGTCAGTAATTTCAAGTCTCAACAATAACAGTATTGCTGCGTGGAAAACAAATATCCCAACATTAATTACGCACGGAACTGCCGACACCTATGTTCCTGAGCAGATTTCAATTAACATGTACGATGATTTTCTGGAGAAAGGAGTTGACCAGTCAAAAATCACATACATTGCGATTCCGGGAGCCGGCCACAATACTGCAGTTATTCCTTCAGGCGTAGCTACTTTTAACTGGTTTATAAGCTTAAATAATGCACAGTATTAAGTTTCTCTTTAAAATCACTGTAAATAACCCCAAAACCTGCATTTTGCATCTTCATCAGCAGGCAAAAAAGAATGATTTTGCCTATTATTGCCAATCACAAAAAAGGAAAATATGAAGTTGTTTTTTATTTTGTTTTTACTTGCCGCAACATCAGTTTTAAACGCCCAAAACCGCGAACATGCCTTCGAAGTAAACGACAAACTGGGTCGTGGAATTAACTTTGGAAACATGTTTGAAGCTCCATCGGAAACAGAATGGGGAAATCCGTGGAAATCTGAATATGCAAAAATGATTGCCGATCTGGGATTTAATCACATTCGTATTCCAATTCGCTGGGAACCTGCTGCCAGAAGTTCGGCCACAGCGCCATACACTATCACTCCGGTTTTTCTGAACAGAATAAAACAAGTGGTTGATTCGGCATTGAATAACGGCTTACATGCTATAATTAACATGCATCACCACGACGCATTATTTGCAAATCCCGATGATCAGAAAGAACGTTTTCTGGCACAATGGAAACAGATTTCGGAGTTCTTTCAGGATTATCCCGACAGTCTTTATTTGAAATTCTGAATGAACCCAATGGAAATATTACCGCCGACAAATGGAATGTTTTTTTGGTTGATGCACTTGCTAAAATCAGGGAAGACAATCCGGACAGGGTTGTATTGATTGGAACACCCGAATGGGGCGGACTTGGCGGTTTACCTTATCTTCAGATTCCAGATGATCAGCATATAATTTTAACCGTTCATTATTACAATCCATTCCAGTTTACGCACCAGGGCGCCGAGTGGTCGAGCGGTTCGGAAGCGTGGCTGGGAACCAAATGGAACGACTCAGATTCTGAACGCGATGTAATGAAACAGGAGTTTGCGCCTTTGCTGGCAGTGAGCAAACAGCACAACATTCCAATTCATATTGGCGAATTTGGCGCTTACAGCAAAGCCGATGAAACTTCGCGTAAAAAATGGACAACCTATCTTTCGCGATACATGGAAACACTTGACTGGAGCTGGGCTTACTGGGAATTCAGCGCCGGTTTTGGCATTTACAATCCGAATACAAAAAAATTGAACCAGGTTCTTGTTGATGCCTTATTACACAACGAAATGCCCGAACCTGCAACCTATAACGGAACGCCTGTTTATACGTCCAATTTTCAAACTTCAACTGATGGCTGGGCAATGTATAAACAAGGTACAGGCGCCGGCCAGCTTTCGAGAGCCGGTAATGCATTAAATGTTGAAATTACAAACGGAAGTACTGAAGGTTGGCATATTCAGCTTGCAAAAAACAACATCAATCTGAAAGCAGGAAAAAAATACAGGTTTACATTTAAAGCCAAATCGGAAACAGTACGCGAATTTACTGCCTATATCGGGAAAAACTCTGATCCATGGACTGCATACAGCGGTTACAACTCATCAACAGTTACCGATACGTTTTCGGTTTATACCTATGTTTTCGACATGAGTATAAACGATAACACAGCCCGATTGTATTTGATTTGGGCAAATCGGCGGCTGATTTTATTATCACCGAAATTAAACTGGAAGAGATTGTTCTGGTTTGGCCAACCAGCGCCGAAAGCATTGAAAAATACAAAACCACAGTTTACCCGAACCCTGTATCCGACAACGTTTACATCAACAACCGGGATGGATTTCAGGATTATTCAATTTTGAACGTTCAGGGAGAAGTTTTAAAAAGCGGGAATCTGTTCAGCTATATGAATCAAATCAGCATGGTACGCTACCCGCCGGGAATGTATTTTATGGTTTTAAATAACGGCAATATCCGGCACTCTGTAAAATTGGTGAAGAGGTGAGTATTTTATAACTTCAACACAATCGCCAGGAGAACGAAGTTTTATTTAATGATTTCAATTTCTTTTATCATATCGTTGTAAAATCCATCTAATTCAGATTTTGTGGATTTTACTAATTCTGGATCGTTGATTTCATTTTTATTCGAATCAAAAAGTCTGAATTCAGAGTTGGAATATGATAAATATTGAATGACAGAGTCTGT
The DNA here is from genome assembly GCA_016705335.1 of Draconibacterium sp. Taxonomy (GTDB): domain Bacteria; phylum Bacteroidota; class Bacteroidia; order Bacteroidales; family Prolixibacteraceae; genus Draconibacterium. Next base: position 87,329 of record JADIYN010000003.1, read on the forward strand.
TTTGTAATTTCCTTCGTAATATGGTTTATTGTATTCATAGCTTATTTTCCTGATGAATTTGAACTTAAAATCATTGTCTGTCCAATATGTATAATTCAGTTTTCCTGTTTCTCCGTACAACCAAAAGTCTAAAACTACATAGTCGGATTCACTTTCATGAAACACTATCAATTCCCCTCCATCCGTTGAATGATTGTAAAATTTAAATGTGTCTGTATTGAATTCTGCTTTGTTAGATTCGAAATCATTTATCATTTCGAAATCATTTAATTCGCTAACAGACTTTTGATTTAGTTTACTGTTTATCTGTGTCTCGCTTTTCTGATTTCTGACACAAGAATAAACTGAAATGAATAAAATTAAGATTGCCAGGTTTTTCATTATTTTTCTTAATTAGTTGCCAAAGTTCGAGGGCATGTTGCATAAAGGATTTCGGAGAACGTTCCTGTCCGATAGGACACGGAACTGCGAAACGGGAATCCGCAGTTGCTAACCGCACCGACCCCGCTCTGAAATATGCACTTTGTTACAAACCGTTTTTCATATTTCAAATATTCTTTTTAATAATACTTCTAAATCTGATTGATTAAGGATTCCTTTTTTAATTACGATGCCATCTGGATTTATCAGAAAACCGAATGTAATTCCTTTTACTCCATACATTAAAAAGGTTTCACTTGTCCAACCTTTCAAATCACACACATTTGTCCATGGAATTGAATCCTGTTCAATTGCGTAAGTCCAACTTTTATGGTCAATGTCTCCTGAAACCCCAAATATTTCAAATCCTTTTTGATTATACTTACTATATTCCTTTCTTAACCATTTATTTGCACTTCTACAAGGCCCACAACCAGAAGACCAAAAATCCAACAAAACATATTTTCCTCTGTAATCTGAAAGTTTTATGGTTTCACCATTCGGTGTAACCTGAGTTATTTCGTTAGCAATATCTCCAATATTTGGAGGTTCTGGCAATTCGGTATAATTCTTTATTTGTACTCCTAATTCCGATTCCTTCAAATTGTCAGATAAATTATCGTAAACAGTTCTAATTTGATTTTTATTTAAGATTGCATTGTAAAAATAAGTCTCTTCATAAAGAGAATTTAAAGTAACATATGAGTCCTGGTGATGAACTAAAAATTCCATAATGCTGTCACTCAAATTTTTCTGAATCAATTCAATTTCATTAGTTTCTGTATTGGTTTTTTCATCGGTTTTAATAAGAACCTGATTTCTTAGCTCATTTAGTTTTTTTGTATCATTATCTACAAGTAAATGATAATTTTCAAACTCAGTTTGCGAAGAAGAACCCTCCACTTTAATATTATTTAAAAACTCAAAATCCCCATTTGGGTTAATTTTTGCTGGTTCAAGCCATATAAATTTTCTGTCCCTGAATTGATATTGATTTCTTTCATTCTGCAAAAGGACGTATTTTTGGATGAGAAATTGGAAACTTAAAGTCAAATTCGCCTTTAATAACCTGTATTGTATTTAAAAGCGTATCTTTTTGCCAGTCAACTAAATAAAGAGTAGTTGAGTCAGGAGCATTTTCTAAATGGCCTGTTAAATGACAAATTTTCTCGTCATTTCTACAAGAAACAACTAAGAACAAAAAAAGTAAAAAGGTTAATCGTGTTTTCATTGGTTTTAATTTAAAATGGTTTGTAACGTACGGAACTATATGTAGTTGCCGATTGCGGGTTGCTTTCCTGTCGAGCCGCACCTCCGTTGTTGCGGGCTGTGAACTCCGCAATCAGCACCGAAACGGCAATTATCATATTTTTTGTGTGCCCAGCAGAGCATGACACACTTTTGTGAAAGCTCTGAAAAATGTTGAAAATACAAATTTTAGGGGAAGATTAAAAGTGAAGAATTCCAGAGGGTGTAAGTCCCTAGCGCAGGAGTTAGGTCCGAAGCAATAAGTCGCAAGCGGTTTGGGGGACCAACAGAAGGGCGAGACACAACCGGCTGACGAACAGAAACCGCATATGAGGCTATAAAACATGGATAAGCAAGCACATCATTGTAACGTCCTAAAACCGGTTATGTTTTGGTAGTAGATGCGCAGGGATTGGAGGAAGGAAGAGTTGGGAGACCCGACAGGCGCAAGTTTCGCCAGGAGTCAGCAGAGGTCATAGAGGCGAAACGAGCTGTCAAAGCAGAGGCCAGACGGACTTAAGGGACTGAACGTTGTTGTCCAAATGTTGTAGGGAGGCATTACCGAGCCTTGATAAGCGGAACAGGGAAACAAGAATGAGAAACTAAAATGATTGAGCAAATTTTAAACGGAAGAACCTTACAGGCAATGTATAAAGTCCAGAAGAACCACGGTTCAGCAGGAGTTGACCACAGCCGGTAACAACGCGGAACTATTGTCAATCGACAAAGAGAACGACCGAGAAAGTTCGTTCGGAAGGTAGCCACAACCCATTTTAGGGGTAGACTGGAAAGGGAACGGGAAAACCAGATGGCACCCAGAACCGACCGTTTATCCAGGCGGTTTTGCAGGTTACAATGCACGGCCTGAGTACGAGTTTTGATCCATTTTGCCGCCAACCGGAACGCGCAACAGCAGTTTTAAAGCACAGGGTTACACAACGAAGGGCATTGTAGATATTGACGAAAAACCGATGAAGTTGACCATTGCTATTTATTGCAATTGCTTTACCAAAATCAACGGAAACCTTGCCTTATCCGTAAATGGCCGCGCCCTGATCAAATTAACGGAAACTGGTCAAACGCAGAAAAGGACAAGGCACCCATCGTACTGTCCAACACCATGTTGCAGAATGACAGGAACTGGAATCGGTTTGCGGTTGTCCGCACGCTGATGATTTTAGCATTTGTGTTAAAACCAGCAACCGCCCGAAAAGTTGGCAACAACATTTTAAGTTTCAAAAAGTTGAGGCTGTCAACAACCGGAAAAAGCGGCATCCGCCCCGGCACCATTTGCTGGGGTTTGGTTTTGTACACCTATGTGAAAGGCGAACGGCAAATCAACTGAGGGACCGAAAAGAGTGGGAAGTTTTGAAGCAAAGCCAAAACCATTACCCGGAACCACCAATGAGTTTTGACGAACAACGCGAAGTTCAGCGGATGGGAAACGCCCGAATGGCAAGTATTCACGGCACCAAAGAACTGGACGGGTGGTGCGAACAGACCGCCATTGTATATGGCACACTGGAAGAACCCGAAAGGAAAAGGAAAACCTTATCAGATTGAAGTGACCAGAACAGCCTATTGTGGAGCCGTTCGCGGATGGGTGGATGGGCGATGCCCAGCCCGATTCTTGGTACACAATTACAGTTGAACGATTGAAAAGCGGGGTTACATTTCCTGGAACTCACAATCAATTAAGGCCAAAACGGCTTTCCCGATGACTTAACGAACCGCCGGGCGACCCGGCTCCCCGTCAGCGTTTGCTGATGGGGCGGGCTACCCGATTAACGGTCTTTTTCATTCCTCTTTTTAAATTGTAAGTAAAGTAAGAATAGTCCAAGACCAATAAAAATAAATACTCCAAGAGTTGAGTCCTCCTTATCCTCAAATTCATAGTCCGTTGTCGATAGTAATTTATTCCCTTTATGCTCTAATTCATAGACACCAATAATATCATAATTCACAGTCTTATCCGTTAATGTCAACGGAGCAGTTTTAATAATTTTTTTATCATAAGACTCTTTCCATATTACCAAAGTTAGTGTGTCGCCGGGTTTTACTTCATTTAAGTAATAATTTGAGTCCATTCTTCTTAGAGCTATAGAGCCTATAGAAAATTTAAATTTGGGATACTCTTTAGTTTCAATATTAATGTACTTTGAGCTTTTTACACTTCCAATATGAGATTCATTTGTCTGGACAACTGAAATTTTTTGATATTCAATCGGTTTTTGATTCTCGCTATTATTATAAAATCTGATTGCTAACCAAAAAGAAATTAGGGCAAAAAATGCAGGGGCATATTTTAAAAAGCTCCAATTCTTCTTATTGATTTTAAAATTAAGTTTTATATCCCAATTCTCGTCTTTCTTAAAGAACCAAGTCAAACAGAAGATAATAATCAAAGAGAAAATGCCAAAGAATGATCCAATAATTATAGGGGCTATCTGAGGGTAATCTGCACTGAATGCAGTTTTAAAAAGATGGAAAGTGATTAGTCCTGTAAAAATTAGTCCAAATAATAATAGAGCAAATGAACCTTTATTGTTTTTTAGATTACTCATCTTGTTGTGTTGTCAGTTTTTAAGCTTGCCACTAACGTAGGAAGCTACACGCAGGTGCGGATTGCGGGCGATTTCCTGTCAAGCCGAAAAGCAGCCCGGGCGGAAAGATGCACACCGAAAACCACTGCTGCCGCACTTGACGGGTAGCTAAGTTAGCGGTTCGGGCTTCGTTTCCATATTTCTCTCAATGTTTTGTAATTGAATATTCACATGTCAATTTTCAATACCCAAAATTTTCTTGAATTTGTCAGGTAGTTAGGTCCAAAAGTAAAAGCAATTGAACCCAAGCCAACTACAAGCATAAACGCGGTCAATGGACTATTTTCTGTCTGCACCGATTCAAAGCCTACCAAAGTCGTTTTGTCCATGTCTATTTGAAATACCTTCGGTTCAAATACGTCAACCTGGCTTTTCTTTATCCACACAGAAACTATGTCGGCTCTCTAGTCCACTCAGAATTGTCTCATATTTGTTATCGACATATTTATCTCCAATATTCTCAACAAGCCGGTATTTCTGCTTGCTTTCATTAAAATAAAAAATGAGTTCCGATTTTTTGCTTTCGTGTCCACGGCTGTCTTTTACGTTTGTAACATAAGTGTCAGCGGATCTCAAAGTTCCCTTTATCTGTGTCAAGTTTGATTTAAGAGTCCATATAGTCGGAAGTTGATAAATACTAAGTGCAGTCACCACTATCCCAAATATCAGAATTCTGTTCCGAAAACTTTTCCTCGGATTGTCTTTAGGTTTCTCAATGTTTCTTCACTCATTTTTTATTGGTAGATTCTGTTCACCCGCAACGCCATGGTCTGACCGCTAACGTACGGAAATATTTGTAGTTGCCGATTTCGGAGAACTTTCCTGTCGAGCCGCACCTCCGTTGTTGCGGGCTGTGAACTCCGCAATCAGCACCGAAACGGCAATTATCATATATTTTTTGTTATGGGTAGCCTTTTGTTCAGTCATAGTATTAAAACTTTATTTTATCTCGTTTACAAAAATATTTTGGATCAATGTCCGATGTTATGCAATCTCCAGCATAATAATATTTCTTGTCGTATGGTTTGTAAATCGTGTCCCCTTTGGAGTCAACGTATTGAATTACAATAGCACTTTCTAGTCCATAACGAATTGGAACTGTCTTGTCGTGTTTATTGCACTTTGGGCAAACAGCTTTACCAAAGATTTTTTTATAATCTCTTGGTATTTGAAATGTCCATGAAACCGTGTCTTTGTTCGTGGGCTTTATTGTCTGGATGTAAGTGTCGCCAACGCCAATTCCACGATAATAAATGTCAAATTCTTTGTTTGCGATTGCCGAAATTTTAAATGATCCATCTTGTTGAACTACTTGTCTTGCAATTACTAATGTGTCAACCCTAAATTCAATAATAAGTCCAAGGATATTACCTCTGGTTTTATTGTCGAAACGTAACTCTCCCGATGAAAATAGTTTCTTCCTTTGGTGTTATAAAACTCAAAGTCAAAACTAGTCAATATTGTAAGCACGAGTGTCTTCATAAGGTTACCCATAACTAGTTAATAGCACGAAGTTATTATACTTTTTTCATTTTTTCACCTGATTTCTTTGCACTGAAATGCGCAAGAATAACGCAATCCAATTCCTTGTCAGTGAAAACTATCTCTAATGATACAAGTTTGATGCTGGCAGTTCATATCAGGTTAATTTTTACCGAAGATAGAAAAAAGCTAAATAGCTGTGGTTTGCGGAGCGTAAAAATTTTATGTTATATGGTTTTTCTCAATTTATACCCTCCAACACTTGCTTTTATACCTTTATATTCTGTTTACACAATATTCTTTATACTACCTCGGAATATCAAATTAGTACCTCAGAGAAACTAATTAGTACTTCAGAGAAACTAATTAGTACTTCAGAGAAACTAATTAGTACTTCGGAGAAACTAATTAGTACCTCAGAGAAACTAATTAGTACTTCAGAGAAACTAATTAGTACTTCAGAGAAACTAATTAGTACTTCGGAGAAACTAATTAGATTGGTTATACTTCGGAGAAACTAATTAGTACCTCGGAGAAACTAATTAGTACTTCAGAGAAACTAATAGGTACTTCAGAGAAACTAATTAGTACTTCGGAGAAACTAATTAGTACTTCGGAGAAACTAATTAGTACTTACTTCAGAGAAACTAATTAGTACTTCAGAGGTACTAATTTGTAAATTGAAAAATCAACTGAAACGGCTTCCTTGAAACGATGCCTGGTGGACTTTAAAAGTAAAATTATGTCACTTTTTCCAATAAAAATAAATCAATCCCAGGAAAAAATATGTTTAGATATTTTTAAATTTGCTTCACAAAAAACATAATTATCAACCTTTCAAATTGTTCAATCAAATTAAACTAATTGAAATGAAAACCTTACCAATCCTTCTCTTTAGTGTGTTTGCTGTTTTAACTTCGGTTGCCCAGATAAATAGCAAATTACAACCTTTTCAGCCATCATCTGAAGAAGAGAATTCCCAAACAAAATCTGAGATGCGTTTTACAGACCCAAACAAAAAGTACAAATCTTTGCAATACCTAAAAAGTGCGACAACCGAAATGCAACGTCTCGACAGCACTGTAATGCAAATGTATAACCAGAATTCAGGAATATTTATAAACTACAATAAATATGTGTTTGAATATGATTCTGTGGGTAATCAAACGACTTACCTGGCTTTAGACTGGAACAGTACAACCAACACATGGGAAAACTGGACAAATACCGACTTTGAATATAACACCAACGGAAAATTACTCTCGGAAATCAGATTTGAGTGGGATAAAAACAGCACATCATGGATAAGTAAAGGAAAATATGAGTATGCTTATGATACGGATGGAAATCGGATACTTAATGCCTATTACAACTGGGTTGGAAATCCCGGTTTTTGGAAAGGCATAAGCAAAAATGAATCTGCATTCGATTCTTTTGGTAACCAAATATTATTTATCTCATTTGTTTGGAACTCATCAAATAATGTTTGGGAAGCAAATAACAAAATTGAAAAAATTTTCGATGCAATCGGAAACAAAACAAGAGAAGCCTATTTTTTGTGGAGGTTTTATGGCTGGGCAAATCAATATGTTGACACATTTACTTTTAATGAAAATAATTTGTTACAACAGGTTGAAAGGGGACTTTGGTCACCCGACAGCACAACTTTTTATTACAATTATAAAAAGGTTTATGAATATAATGCCAACGACAGTCTAACACAAATTGGAACTTTCAACTTTGACCACATTGATGATTCATGGAAAAAGGAAAGCATTGAAGAATATATTTATGATACCGACAAAACCACTTATATTTATTACTTTACAGACAATGTAACTGACTCACTGAAAAAACCAATCTTAGTGAAACCTTTACAATTCAAATGGATATGTTATTTCTGAAACAAAATATTACCTGACCTTTTCTTCAGATAGTCTTGTAGGCTCCACTAAGTATGAATATTCGTATCATGCCGACGGTATTCATGTTTTCGAATCGGTGGATTACAGATTTGATATTGCTCAAAATAAATGGATTCCACAGGAAAAATGGAGTATCCGACATATGACAGTTTCGGAAATAAAACCGAAATCATTAAATCAACATGGGAGGTAAGCAAAACGAACTGGAAGTTTATCTCTAAACAGATTAACAATTATAACTCAAATAATATTGCCACTCTTTTAAGTACTTATGCATGGAATGAGGGTACCAATGACTGGATTGGTTATGGTAAATACGAATATGTTTTTGATGAAAATGACAACCTTATTGATGCATTAAAGTACTCCTGGGATGCTATCAGGAATGACTGGAAAGGAGATTCGAGGAGAGAACACCTGTACGACAAAGCATTTACTATGGCCGATTTAATTTTACCTTCATGGCTTACCACCGAAAATAGGTTCAACAAGCCTGTTCAGTTTTTAGATTACAACTGGAATCCGAATTCAAATAACTGGATTGAATTTCAGTTATCTACCTTGTATTATTCTGATGTTGTAATAAGTAAAGTTTCGGAACCGGCTCTTAGTAACACTAAAGTTTTCCCGAATCCTGTGAACGATCTTCTTCACATCAGCAATATGGATGATTTTAGAGAGTACTCCATTTTAAATATGCAGGGAATGACAGTAAAATCAGGAATTCTGGAATGATTATAGCAACACCATTTCTATTGGTGAAGTTACACCCGGCATGTATTTAGTTCAACTAAAAGGTGAAAATCGTGTTTATTCAGCAAAATTTTTGAAACAGTAAGAAACGAAGGATGCCATCCGTGTTTACATCAATAGAAACGGATGGCATCCTTTTACTATTTTTATGTCAACTGGATTTAGCATAAATCACCACGGACTTAACTAAATAATCGTGAATAGCTTTCCTTTTTTCATTTCCAAAACCGTAAAAAGTGAAATAATACCTAAGGAAGTTTTCACAACAAACCTTAATATAGCTAATGGAAATAGTATATTTTTCTGTTCATTCGATTCCCTTTTAACGCGAATTCCAATTATCATATGACCAATAGTTCCACCAAAAATACTTGTGAAAAGTGGGTCATAAAGTAAGAAAATGAATACAAATGCAATAATCCGTGCATAATCAGGAACGTTTTCGAAAAGGGAGAATACATACGATGCGATAAACATAAAAACAATAATTACTATTGCATCAGTTGTCATTGCTTTAACTCTGTCAAAAACTCCCGGGTAATTTACTTCTGTCATTATTTTTGTTTTTATTTAAATGAATGCAAACATCGTTTTAACCGCAATTAATTGTATTTCTGAATTAGTTGTAAGAACCGAACGCTGTCAAGTCTAAAGACGTTGACAGGTTCTCTCAACACCTTTATTTAACTAAGGGGATGGAAAGTGTTATTTTTAAACTGCACGCTATCGTCAACATTCCTCCATTCCTGAATCTTCAAACTGAACGCTGTCAAGTCTAAAGACGTTGACAGGTTCTCTCCACTCCTTCTATTCAACGAAGCATAGTGAAAGTGTTCTTTTTCGACTGCATGCTATCTCCACCATTCATTCATGCATTTTGACAATCAATCAATCATTCATTCATTCATTCAATCAATCATTCATTCCTTCATTCATTCCCGCATTCCCGCATTACTCCTTCTCCCTGTAAACCCTAACATAATCAATATAATATTTCTGTGGGAAAATTGCATCGTCAATTCCCTGGTTACCTCCCCATGCGCCGCCGATTGCAAGGTTGATCAATAAATAATGGGGTTTGTCGAAAGGCCACACATCGTTACCTGTACCTTCGTTTTTAAACGAGAAATAGAGTGAGTCGTTTACAAAAAAATCCATGTGGTCTTCAAACCAGTTAACTGCATAGATATTGAAATTATCATAGGGTTTTTCAACGCCTATTCTGTTTCCTTTGTTTGTGCCGATTGAGTGGTTGTAAGCTTTTGTGTGAATATTGGCATGAATTGTATCAGGGTCGTAACCCACGTTTTCCATAATATCGATTTCGCCACACTCAGGCCAGTTTGTTCCTTCATTAAAATTGTCGCCCAACATCCAGATTGCAGGCCATGTTCCTTTACCTGTGGGTAATTTGGCGCACTTCAACTCTTCCGTACAATATGCTTTTTTTCCCGTAAGTATTAATGCTTGCCGATGTGATGGAATCATTTTCTCCGGTTTCTTTCCTTGCTTCAATTACAAGGTTTTCATTTTCAACACGGGCATTTTCCAACCGTGATTCGGTGTAAAACTGTGCTTCTCCGTTGCGGATATATCCTGTTTCATAACTCCAAACTGTTGAATCGGGCAAACCCTGAACATCAAAGTTATCTTCCCAAACGAGTTCCCATTGAGGTGTTAAAACTTCGGGTGTTGTTTTTTTCTGAGTACTGCATGAGATGGCAAGGGTTGCAATTACTGAAAGTGCGATTAATTGTTTCATTGGATAATTTTTTTAGTTTTCTCAAAGATAAAATCTTTTAACAGATTTTTAAATCTCCTTAAAATCAAACACATTAAAACAATAACTGCAACGAGAATGTTACATTCGCGGCAAATCATTAAAAATGACATTGAAAATTCATCCAAAAGCAAAAGCCCTTATTTTCGATTTAGACGGAACTCTATCTGACTCGTTGCCGGTTCATATGGCAACATGGAACAAATTAGGCGAAGAATATGGCTTTACATTCGATCCAAATATTTTGCACGAAATGACAGGCAGGCCAACCATAGAATTTGCGGTTCGGGTAGTTGAACAATACGGTCTCACGGTAAAACCCGAGAAACTTGTAAAACTGAAACAGGAGTCGTTTTGGGAAATGGCTTATTTACTGAAGCCGGTTGATGAGGTTGTTTCGATAGTTAAAGCATCATACGGAAAATTGCCAATGGCAGTTGGAACCGGCGCCAGCAGAAAAAGTGCAGAAGTTCAGTTAAAGGAGTTAAAACTTATTCAGTATTTTGCTGCAATTGTTTCGGCAGATGACGTAACAAAACACAAACCCGATCCCGATACATTTTTGGAATGCGCCCGGTTAATGGGTGTTGAACCCCAGTTTTGCCAGGTTTTTGAAGATGGGGATCTGGGAATTGCGGCTGCAAAAAAAGCCGGAATGATGGTTACCGACGTTCGGCCATTTATAAATTATGGTGAATGGGCACTTTCGGAGTAAGTGTTATAATCAGTAAATCATGGCCCACTTTTTTCTTGCATTAAAAACTGTTCTACCGCTGTTTTTGGTCATTCTTGCCGGATTGATTTTTTCGCGGACAAAAGCTGCCTCAATTTCGTGGATTGATATTCTGAACAAATATGCGCTGTGGATTGGATTCCCCGCACTTGTCATCGCTTCGCTAATGCATCTCGAATTAAGCGGTCAATCCTATTCACGACTGATTTTTACCAACTCTGTTTATATTGTAATCTGCATGTTGCTGGCATTTCCGGTTGCCTCAGTTTTCAAACTAACAAACCGTATAAAACGTTCGCTTTTCCTTGTTTTATCGTTTGGAAATGTTGCCTATCTTGGGATTCCTGTATTGCAAAATGCCTTTGGCGAAACAGTTTTGCCCGTTGCCGCCATCATTTCGGCAGTTTATGTTTTTTGGCTGCTTACCCTGGGTATTATTTTGATCGAAATTAATGGAGAAGAAAAATTTAAGGGTAAAAAATTAGTATTCAGTTTGCTTAAAAATCCACTACTCATTTCAGTTTTTGTGGGTTTGATAATTGTTTATTTCAATATTAAACTTCCTGAAATTGCAGAGAAAACCATATTCCTTTTTCAAATTCGGTAACAGCTGTCGTTTTATTTTCGCTTGGAATTTTCCTGGGGCTGCATAAAACCGGCAAACCAAAAGAATGGCTTACTGCGTTGACATTCTCATTGTTGATCATTTTAGTTTTGCCGTTTATCTTTTATTTGACAATTAAAAACACGGGAATGGAAACTTTACAGTTTAAAGCCACAATTCTCGATTCGGCAATGCCACTTGGTTTAACTCCCTATGCTCTGTCGGTGCAGTACAATCTGGAAGTAAAACTTGTATCTAAAATTGTTGTTCTTGCAACAGTGCTGGCCATTTTTGTTATTCCGTTCTGGATGGTAATGCTGGGTTAAAAAAAAACTACCAGTTATTTTTACTGATAGTTTTTTAAAAGCGTCCTACAAATATGAGCTTTGGTTTTTAAAAGAAATCGGGTTTGTAATGAGAATTCCGCCCAAACAAATTCTCAATCATATTTTTATATTTTCAAATATTTCTGTTAATAATTTCTATTTCAAAGTAAGGTATAATACCGGTAGGGATTGCAAAATTTTATGCTGATTTGAATGGGAATAATAACTGAAAAAAGTTAACCGAATAACTTAACACAGGCAAAGAAAATTTAATGGTATTAAAAAAAAGCAAGCATTTTTTATTTTGTCATTTGATTTATCAATGTAATTTGTAAAAAAACTGAGTGTTTATAAAATCAGTACAATTTAAAAATCATTTTTGGCTGGTAAGACATCAAATTTTTATATGACTAATATTTCGCTGCTCTGCAGCTTTTGCCATTCGTGTATTTTCCTGCCTACAAATATTTTGCTGCTCTGCAGTCTTTTTAAGCGGCAGCGCCGCGTAAATATTTGTAGAAAAAATGGAAAATTCTAAAACATAAGCCCTGTAGGGGTGAAATATATGCAAATGTTATAAAAATCAATCTTTTAAAAATAATTGTAATAATTTTTGCCGAACAAGAATTAAGAAAATATCAAATTCAAGTAAATTCCATTTTTGAATATTCAGGCAAAAAAAAACTACCAGTTAAAATAACTGATAGTTTTTCGCGCGTCCAAGATTCTCGACTCTGGTTTTATTTTCTTCCGGGTTTGTAAACTAAGAACATTGTCCCTCAACATCCTCAAGCATATTTTTTATTATCCTAAAATTTTTGGTCTTTATTTTATGTGTTAAAGTAACCTATTATATTTCATTCCATTGTATTCTTAAATTCTGAAAGAAAGGGTAACAATTGCTGAAAGAAAAGTAGTCCATTTGTCTGGTATCTTTTTTTGTAACCAGGTTGGGTGCAAGTGAGCTCACGAAAGATTATCAGTAACTAAAACCATACATCTTATTTTCAGACATATAACCTTATTGTTGTTCATTAAAAATGGAGTTAAAACATAAAAAAACCGGAGTGTAAACCCCGGTTTCAATTCGTTTATTCTTTAATTATCTTTTTTACCTGTTCCTGATTGCCCTGCCGCATCCTGACAAAATAGATACCCGGTTCAACTGTACCCAGTGAAACGGTTTTTGACTGTCCAGTCGGTAACTTAAAGGTTTTAATTACCTGGCCTGCAATATTACTGATGCTAATTGCTGCTTCACCTTTCCCATCAGGAATATCAAAAAAGAGATTGCTTTGAAACGGGTTTGGATAAACCCTGAAAAGTGTGTTCAGGTTTTGATCGCCGATTGCAGTCGGAAAAGAAACTTCAAGTTTAAAACTCAAATATTCCTTTGCACCTGAATCATCTGTGGCCGTTAGTTTCAAATTGTAAACACCCCTTTCATCTCCGGGCGGAACACCTGTAATTGACAATGTTAACGGATCAAAAACCAACCATTCCGGCACCGCCGAATTATTTTCGGTTGAAAGCAGAAAAGTGAGTTTATCACCTGCGTCAGGATCGGTTATCATATTTTCAGGAAATACAATTGAGTTTTCCTTACCCGTATAAAAATACTGCGTTCCCGGTATTTGTCCTATTTCAGGTGGGTCGTTTACATTCAAAACCGAAATCAACACGGTTTGAACTGTTTCCTTGTTTCCGTCGCCAGCTTTTATTTCAAACTGTGCATCACCAACATTTTCATTTTTTGGTATGCCTGTCAATAGTTTTGTGTTCTCATTATAACTGAGCCAACCGGGCAATCCTTCAAAACCAATTGTGGTTGCATCGCCCTCATTATCCACAGTAATAACCTGATATACATACACCTGGTTTTGAATCGCAAAAGCCACCGGAGTTGAAGTAAACTGAGGTGGATTGTTGATATCAGTTAACTGGAAAGTAAATTCCTTTTGAAAACCAGCACCACTGCTATCGGTTACAGCCAACAGGATTTTGAAATTTTCCTTTCCCAGTTTGCTGATTTGCTCTTTTAGAATGAGAGAATCTCCACTGATTGCGAAATAGTCATTCCCCTCATCATTTGTTCCGTTTCCTTCTTTTAAAGTAAACGAATGCAAATCCCCTGCATCTTCATCACTTGCCGAAAGGCGGGCAACCAGCGCATTTAACGCAGTTCCTTCGCTTATTTTAAGGCTTGAAAGTGAAATCCCGGTTGGAGGATCGTTTTGGTTGATCACGTCAATATCAAAAATTTCCTGTTTCGAAATGCCCGCGTTATTGGCAACTTTAATGTTGACCTTGTATTTTGGATTCAACTCAAAATCAAGGGTGCTTTTTACATAAAGTTTATCTCCATCAATGTAGAATAGTTGGTTGTCAGTGCCCGAAAGTTCAGCCAGACTAAACGCGTAACTACTCCCCAGCACTTCCGACTGTGCCGTTAAAACGCCAACCATCACCGAATCAATGTTCTCGGTTACACTTGCGTTCGAAAGCAGAATTTTTGTCGTTTTATCTACCCACTTTGTTATTGTAACCCAGTACAATACCGGCTCACCAACCTGAGGTACTATTTTATACCTGACAGCAGCGTTAAAATTGTGTTCACTACTTCCACTTACCTGCAAAACATCATTTACATATGCTTTGGCTCCTTCCGAAAGCGTAAATACTGGTACAACATTACTCAGGTTGCCCGTTATTTTCTGCGTTAACGAAACGTTGCCATTTGCAATACTTGTGCTTCCTTCCTGGTCGGGAATTGTAAAAGAAAGAATTTTCGCTTCATACGTTTTTGTAAGCGCCGAAAATTCATGAGGGCTGCTTACCGAACCAACAATTCCGTTTACTGCAAAACTTAACGATGTGCCAACACTGTATTCCTTATCTTCGCTTGCATCGTAAATTTTAAAGCTGACGGTGCCGGTTGGGTTGTTGCTGTAAACCATCAGAAAAACAAAGTAATCCTGTAAAGCACTTTGGTATTTTACATTGGTAACACCACGGCATTCTCCGCCAATAAAGGCAGCAACCATATCGTTCACATCAACCGATGCTGTTCCGTCAACAAGCATTTTCCCGGTTATTGTCATTGAATAATCGTAAAGATTCGGGTTAACTGTCCAGGTGGGTTGCGCAATAGCAGTAATTCCAATACAAGTGAAAACTACCGCAAAAAATGAGTTTATTAAATTTTGAGTTTTCATTTTACTTAGTTTTTGAAATTTTTATTGTCTCAACCGTATCTCCCGATATAAACCGGATGTAGTATATTCCTGCAGAAACCAGGATACCGGTTTGGTTTTTCCCGTCCCAAACAGCTGTATTCATTCCCCTCACCGGATATCCGCTGTAAATTTGTTTTACTGCAGAACCAGTGGCATTTACAACATCAATGGTTACATGACCCGTTGTTCCTGTAAACTCAACATTTACCTGGTTGTTAAACGGATTTGGATAACAATTCAGGAAAGCTTTGTTTACAAGTCCGCCAGTTCCGGTGCTTAACGATTTCAGGGTTAAAACAACCGGATCTTTTGTGTTTCCATAAACTGCATCGCGAATAAATGGTACAGTTTCGGCGATTGCATAAACATTGCCGGTTGCACCATCATATAACATGAAACTTACGTTTTGACCGTTTTCGCTGTTACTCACATTCAAAAAGAATGGCGTGTAATCAAGTCCGCTGTTATTTAACGGGGAACTGAATCCGTGACATTCATCGCCGATGAAACTGCCCAAAACCATATTATTGTTCACCTGAACTTCGGAATTGGCTTCAACATTTAGTCGTGCAACAATCGAAATATTGCCTTCGTATTGCGAAAGGTCATTATTCCAGCCCAAAGGAGCCGTTGAATAATATGGCACGTTTGCAGCTTTGAAAATTGTTGTATTCGGATATTTAAGTACATCATTTTTATTGACTTTCAGCATGTAACCATACCCGGGTTGCATCAGTTCAAGTGTTCCTAACCAGCATGCACACCTGTCGTCGTACATTGAAAAAGCATACTGGCTTTTAATGATCTCTGAATTATCGGCTACATACAACCTTAACGCATCGTTTACATCCATCGATAAATCAGGCAGATATCCAATGTGGTTCCAACCTGTGTTTAATGTAATCGGGTTTTCTTCAGGAATGATTTGTTCACCACTGTAGATAATTGTATCGACATTGCTTATTTTAAGCTGGTACATGCGAAGATTATCAATAGAATCAATCAATCCGGTAGCCCATCCCACTGTATTTTCAAAACTTGTAAAACCTCCGCCATGTGTTTTAATTTGGTCGTTGGGTTTTGCTTCGAGTGCATTAAAGAATGAATTCAAGTTATTCTGATTGCTGGCAAGTTTGTTAAATGACACCCAGTTCCAACCCTTTGCCAGCGGAATGTATTGCCTGAACAGGTTTATTGCCCTGAATAATACAGGATCGAATGTTGTGCCCAAAACTATATTTGGTGTAAATACAGTATCCTGCGGAATTACATTATCAATTATCTGTCCGGCACTGGCATCCCACAATCTGAATTCAAGTTGTTCCCCAACATTATTTCCGTAAACATTCAGAAATACAAGGTAAGTATCAAACTCTTCAATATATCGAACATTGCTAACGCCGCGAATTGAATCGGTTCCGCGTTTAAAGGCAGCCACCATATCAAAAATATCAGTTGACAAAACTCCTTCAATTCTTACATTGCCAATAATATTCATTGTATGCTCAAATTGCGCCGGATCAATTTTCCAGTTGGGCGGTGATTTATGTACACGGAATGTAATTGGAAGTTTTTCATCAAAACCATTCTCGGTACGAAGAAGAACATCAATATCATAATCACCAATATTCAACGCTGAACTAACGGTGAAAGCAATTTCCATTGTCGATTCAGGATTAATTACTCCTGATGAAGGATTTGCCTTTAACCACGGCGGCAAATTGGCAATTGTGAAACCAACCTGCTGACCTCCTGTATTTTTGATTGTTGCAACAAAATCAAGCTGTTTGTAAACTTCCTTTGTAAAACTCCTGCGTTCGTCTTCCCAGCGAACCTGGTTGCGATGCACGTATGCGGTCCAGGTTACCGGTGAAGCCATTCTGTTGCCGTATTTGTCCTCTACTCCTTCAACTGTAATTTCTATGATATTCTTTTCCAGCTGAGGCATTACATAAGGTTTTGGATTTATCAGAATCGCATCTTCCGAAGCAACATGATCATAAGCAATACTTTGTACCGGCCTTACATCTTTCATGTTTGGCGCATCGGTAGTATATCCACTTTGAACACATGCGGTTGCATCGAGCGCATTCTGGTCGGTCACAAAATTCTTAAGTGTTTGTAACTGCTGCATTACCCCAAGATTATCTTCAAAATAACCTTCAAAAGGCAAATACACCATTAACCCGCGTTCATCGCCTGCAAGTTTCGAATTCATATCAAGGCGAATCTGGGTAGCTGTTTTGGCAAGGTCCCAAAGTCTGAATTCATCCAGCATTCCCTGGTAATGACGATCCTCGCCGTTACCATCGATATTGCTCCACTTTCTGGCTCCAAGTACCATTTTACCACCGGCAATTCCACCTGCAATGGTGTTTGGTTTTTCGTTTTGGGTTTTCCCGTCAACATAAGTTGATATATTTCCGCGACGGCGAACTACAAGTGCAAAATGGTGCCAGGTATTATCGAAATAATCGTTGCTAACGGCTTCAAAAATATTGCCTTTGCTGGCTACCCAAATTTTCCCGTCAGGAGTTGCATAAACACTTAATGCTTTTTCCATCAGGTTGTTCCCTTCAGCACCATCACCTTTCTGGTTTGAAAACAGGCAAACTGTATCTGCCGGGTTACCGGCATTAAACCAAAATTCCATTGTATAATCCATTTCAGGAATAATGGCAAAATAACCTGTATTGAACTCAACACAATTATCATTGGCAAAACTCCAGGCTGAACCTCCGGGATAGGTTTCCCAGGGAGCAAAAACCTCCATGTGGCGATTTGCTGCCCTGTCTTCCGCCAGGTTTCCAAATGCTTCATTCATTGGCCAGTAGCCGTATAAACCCACTTCATTGCCCGAAAGTGCAAGATATTGGTTGGCATAAATATCACCCAGTGGCAAAGTTTTCGACCAAATCCTCAATTCATGCAAACTTCCCTTGAATGGTGAACCTGCATTTGCAATTGATTTGCCCAGATATATTTTACCCGAATTATTTACTGTTATACCTGAACTGCGCACTTCGAGAATAATCTTATCATTTTGATATATAAAAACATCTCCGGTTTCGTAGTCAAAAGTATAAGCCAGGTGTTGCCATGCTTCCGGTGGAACTGTTGGTGAAAACTGAAATGGCGTTTCATAAGTTACTGTTCCTATTTTAAAATAGGTTTTATAACCATCCTTTAATCCAATCTCAATACTTCTTGCAGGATCATTTCCCTGTGAAAAAATTGCTTCGTTGCCATAAATATCAGGCCGCACCCAAAATTCAACTGTAAACGATTTGTCCTTAAATGAAATACCCTCAGGAATTGAAGCATAATCTGTTGTTCCGTTAAACTTCAGATAGGCATCGTGTTTCAATTTGTAATAGTTCAGCGTTCCTTTTATATCGAAATTAAACTGGTTTAGCAATCCACTTTCGATTGGCTCATTAAACTGAATGCTTATATTATCATCAACATTTAAAATACCATCGGCAGGTTGATGTGTACCAAAAATCTGCGGCCTGATTCCATCGAGAATACCGGTTAAGATCACCGATTCATTTTCAGAATAATCAGTACAGGTTGATACTACACGGATATCATAAGACCTGTCGGAAAGATTTGTCATTCCCCAATCAAAAGAAACTGATGGCTGATTGTTTATCAACAGTGTGTCCGGAATATCATCCTTGTTGGCTAAAAGCGGGTCGTTTACAAAATATTTGACCGGAATCCAGATATTTCCTGTTGCTGATTTATATTCGAATCTGAAACTTTCGAACGAATCATGTGCGAGGTTGTAATTTCCAATCCTAACAGTCATCGTATCGTTATCACGAACATTAACAACCCAGTTATCAAGCGGGTCAAGAATTTCAACACTTGTACAAGAAGGTTGAAAATGAGCTGAAATAAAAACTGTATCAGCAATTTCAGGTAAAAAATCGGTTGGATCGAACTGGCAGGTTGAATGCAAAATCAATCCAATACTGTCGAAATCCATAACCGATGGGTTACTTGGCTGAATGGTAACCAATTTTGTTACAGTTGTATTTGCCGGAACTAAAATTAATTTTTGCGAAAATTCTCCGTCAATTAAAACCAGCGCTCCTTTTTGATTTGTCCGTTCATCTACAATTAACGCATACCACTGGTCATCGCCACTTTCGGTATTGTTTGTAAGTTTCACGTTAAACAGCGCGCATCGGTGGAAGGCACATTGAAAATTTCTACCGGTTCGGCAGTAATTTGCGGACTTTCGCGTTTTAAAGTTGGCTTGTGCAAAGCAATCGTATCACCGGCTGCAGTTCTGTAAAAGAAAGTATGCTCCAAATCCTGGTACGGACACATGGTTGCCCCGCCCAAAGTTGAAAAAATCGGGCTGGAAATATCAAAACTTGATACTACATGGTCACCCGGACTAAAACGATCGCCCTGTTCCCTTACATCGCTTACAAAACTTGTGTAGGGAATATAAGATAAGCCAGCCGCAACACCCATTGCAGCCGAGGCTCCGATAATTGCCCCGCCGCCTACAGCTCCCAGTGTTGATGATGAAGCAAATGCCCCGGCCAGGGTTGACACAAGAACTCCTCCTACGGCAGCGCCACCTCCAACAGCACCACCAAGAATTCCCCAGTCGAAACCACCTGGCATCGACATTTTTGTTTCTTCAAGTATATTGGCATTGTAAATTCCGTTATCAGCCCGGCGGTAAACGTTTATACTGTAATAATCACCTACATTTCCGTCCTGCAAAGTGTAACCATATTCCATGGTTTGCGAGAAATTTTCGCCAACGGAAACGCCCATTGAATGTGAGATTTTAAGCGTACCGGTTGATATTACCCCAACTCCGTTAAACTTGAATCCCAAAGAACCCTGTGCTGAAAAGTTCATATTTTTAGTACGTGATTCTTCCTTGTTGTAAGAAATGGTTTGCAATTCTTTTCTGCTTATTGAACCAACAGCACCATCAAAAGATATATTTTGCTCAAGTACATTTTGTTCAATGGCAATTGCTTTTTCCGACTCATTTAAGCGGATTGCATCAATCCAGATACCTATTTGAGAATTATAATATCTAATTGAATCGACTTCATAAATTGTATCGTTTAAAATATTGTTCAAATCCTGAATTGTTTCTTTTTCAGGCCTGAAAGAATAAGTTTCAATACTATCGGTAGCAGTCATTTTATAATAGCCATGTACAATTGTGTCACTACCTGCAATTTCCACATCGTAACTGTGGGCGATTCCGTACCGGATATCCGAAGGGTCACTAAGTTCCGATTTGTATTTTAGGGTTCCATCCGAACGCAATGAAGTTACAAACAAATTGTTCCGCCGGCTTTCAATTTCCGGGCAGCAGTTTGTTCAGGATATGAGCCTGTGTAAATTTGAAATATGTGTCAGAGTTATCAGGATTCATAATAAATCCTTCAACGATACCCAGGGTATATTCACCTCCAACCAATTCATTGTCGCCAAGCGCCGTAATTCCATTTGTTTCAGCCAGAGCTTTTGGTATTATTTTCAAATTATCTGTTTCACCATAAAAGTAATTGTAACTTTTACCTATATAAATATCGCCCATTGAACCTACAACACCCGGCTCGGCACTTGTTTCTATCCGTTCCGAGAATTCATAAGTTTGTACATATTCACCACTTTCATTTACCGTTGTTGAAAAACTTATTCCGGTTTTCCTGAATTTTTGTTGTCGGTTTCTATTACAGGACCCGCCAATCCACCACCAGCTGCCACTTTAACACCAAGCAATATTTCGACATCAAGTCCCGAACCATTATCGAAATCGGTTGTAAATTTTGAACTTACCGAGTAGCTTGAACCTTTTTCGATATATGCCGATGACTGCGATCCGGGTGGATCACGTAAAATAATTTCAGGAACTTAGGTCCCTGCGTATAAAAGTTATTTCCTTTAGGTTTTTGTCCAATTATATACGCCCTGTAAAACTCTCCGTTTGGCTTCCACGAAAAAGTGTTTCCATCTACCGTTACATTTACCTGAATTGTTTTTGTAAACGACGTTTTATCCTGCTCGCTTTTTGCGGTATTAGGAATTCCCACTTTAAAATTATCGGTTACAACACCGTCCATATCAGGTTTTAACTGGTAAACTTTTTGGGTTTCCGAAATTGCAAGGTCGTTGATAACTTGAATTTCGGCTTTCTTTACCGATTGAAGTTGTAACTCCTGTATCGAAATTTTTATATGCTTCGAAAACAGAAATTTTTGGTGAATAGTTTTTCATCATCTCAAATACAGGATAACGAAAATGATCAGAAACAACTATAGTAGATTCAGTTCCATCAACCGGATTTTTAAAAGGAATTTCCTTTTCGCCATAAAAAATTACCGAGTCATTATCGTTTGTAACAGTAATTTCAGGAGTAGTTTGATAAATGTAATTCAGTTTAATATGATAAGGGATTGAATCAATCAACACCTTATTTTCATCATAAACATATTCGTATTTACGACCCGGATTGGTGGAAAGATCGATTACCCGGTTTCCGAAGAAATTCTTTACTTCATTCTCTGTATCATTGTCAACATCGATATCTACAATTGAAAATTTTTCGGGAATCAGTCGTGCAACAAATTCACCTGATTTTTCAGAAGTAAAAATTTTGGTTTCAATATCGCTGCGTTCCGAAAAATACGACAGGGTTTCATATTTACGGTTTTTGCATTGTCTATTTCAGTAACCACTTTGTAAGAAATTGTGTCTTTCCCAACACCTTCATCAATATTATCAAAAGTAAGTTCAGGATTAACGCTGCTGTGATCGAGCGTAATTGTTGCCCTACCAATGTTGTTAACCGATTTCCCAAAACCGAAAGCGATTTCATTACTGCTTGTTCCGCCAATAACACGGCCGACAACTGTTATTAATGTTGTGTCGCTGAATGGTTTGCCAAAAGTCAGGTTTTGGTTAAAGTTATGTCGGATTACCGAATCGGGATGAGCCTCGTCATACGGCCAGCGACCTCCAAAATCAAATACATGCCCGTCTTTTTTCAAACTTATAAAATGATAGCCAATTGGAACCTGAATTTCAAAAAGCCCCTTATCGTTTGTTAGTTCAGGTTTTGTATCGGCACCGTAAACGGGTTCTCCGTCAATTAAAATCTGTACACCTTTTACACCGTAAGTTGTATTTCGGTACACCACCGAACCATTTACATTAAAAGATGAAATATCAATAAAATTAATATTATTGTGTACTACCGCATCTTCACTCAGGAACAGTATTTTATAACCCGGATCAAATTCATGCGGGGCCAGCATCGGAGTGAATTTGTAAGCTGAACCATCAGTTAAAAACGGTACTCCGGAAATAATATAATTTCCTTCCCTGTCGGTAATACCCCTGTTTCCAAGTTGTTCAATGGTTGGTACTGTTGACGACCATGAAACATTTCCACCCATAAAATCGCCGTGGTTTTCGTTAAAATTCGAACCTGTTTTCGAGATATCATAAACACGTTCCCCGAATCCTTCATTCATTCTCAGATAGGCAAATATTTCATTCTCCTTTCCTATCATATAACGGTTAAAGTCCAGTAAAACTTCCTCTTGTCCCAAAGCCCGTTTCCAGATTCGTACCTCATCAATAAGTCCGGAAAAATAAGATGTACCAACTTTACCAAGTGTAATGCTGTTGTTGTTGGTTGTTATTGTTCCTGAAATATCGGCACTTGCTGACAATAAGCTGTCAATGAGCTGGCCCTGACCGTTTAATACTTTTACCGGAATATACAAAAAGGCTGAATCGCCATTGTAAACTGCCGACACGTGTATAAATTTATCGGTGGGCACAGCATATGGAAGTTCAACAGTTTCAGAACCTACTTTAAAAATAAATTTCTGATCTGTATAATTCAATTCGAAATTTGAGGTTTTTTGAAATATACCTGCATTGCCGGTTGATGAGAATTTCAGGTAGCTTTGAAATGTAAATCCATTTGAAAAATCATTTTCAACAAGTTGCGGCATTTCAATATACGATAAATTGGAAAGGCTGATACTTTTAGCTGGTACCTGGTCTTCAGTTGAAGCTGTAGTACAATGCATTATATGGAAAACCAACCTGAAGTTTTGTAGAAGTCCCGCCTTTATAAAAGGTAGGGGATAGGAGAACCACATTGAAAGAGACGTTCCTGTCGGAAAGTACTTTCTGGCCTGTTACATTTCCAGTCATTACAGGCGATAAAACCTGCGCCCCGGTAATGTAAAACAAACCCATTGATATAGTAATCAACAGTAACCTTTTCATGGTAAAGAGTTAAGGTTACGTTTATATTTTAATAATGAAAATGACACTGGCATTCTCCGGACGAGTCTCAGAACCACCATTGGCATTGATATTCAGCGAATGTGAATGGTTACCGGCACCATAAGTTGTAATATTGGTATCGTCAAAAGAACCATCTGCTCCATTCCTGTGATCCTGTCCTGCAGCTGCAACGCTCACTAAAAATCCCCTGGTTCCAACTGAATGACTGTGATTCCCATCGGTACTTGTATTTCCAGTATGATTATGACTTGCAAAATTATCTTCCTGATAGGAACCAACATTATCGGCAGTGTTTCCACCGGCATATTTTGCTGTACGTGCAGCTCTGTCAGGATCGACAGTAGTTCCGTCAGCAACACCTCTCAGAAAATAACCCCTTAAATCCGGAACACGAAATTTTCCGCCATCATTTCCCCATGAAAAACCAATTGCTGTGTAAAGTTTTCCGTACATACCCGTGCTTGCATAAGAAGCACCATCACAATAAAGCCAACCAACCGGAATATTACTTTTTGGTCCTGCAAAAGGTACTATTGTCCCTGATGGAACACCATTTTCTGACGCTTTTGCATAGGGAACTGTGTTAAATTTATCGTCGTAAATCGTTGTACCGTCAACCTCAACTTTAAGGTTGTCAGTAATATTGGCAAAAACCAGATTGTTAAATTCAGTTGTGTTTACTGTACCAATAGTAGCGCTAAAAACACCAAAATTATCAGTTTCAATGTTTTGTGTTTCGGTAAACGTACCAATTGTAAACTTTACTGAAATTGTTTGACCTGTAATAGCATTTCCCTGCGGATCACGCGCAATTCCCTGGAATCCAATGCCGTTTTGTGCAAAAACTGCAACACTCATAAAAGAAAAAAAGAAAAGTAAAAATGTTGATTTCATAATTATTTTATTTAATGGTTAATAATCAATCAATTAGGGTATATTTTTAATCTTTTGGATCTTTAATTCCACTCATATTAAAAACTATTTTAAGTTTTTTTTAATTGATAGGAAAGAATTAAACAGATATGCGAACACAATTTACGATTTTAATACTCTTATATCCTAATTTATTTTTCATTTTTTAATAAAAAAATTCATTATGGACATAAAAATACTATAATGCTTGTTTACTGATAGTTACGCAGTGATTGGCACAGTTATTTATAAAGTTATCTATCGTTTATCCCAAAAAACATTCAATTTTCATGATTAATTGAACTGAATAACAGGAATTTTTTTCCCAATAAAAACAATAACTGAAGTTTCAGACTTGACAAATTTTTCTCCCTCCACAATCTCAAAGCTCCCTCCTACTCCCTGTAAAATATATTCGTAAGATTCGTTTTCGAAACAGAGAATTCCTTTGGTGCGGTAAATATCGTTTTTGTAAATATCAAGTGTGTATGAAATCCAATGAATAAACTCCTCTTTTTTTAGTGGTTGATTTAAACGAAGAGTTCTTGATGAGATGTCGCCGTGAGAACCCGAAAAACAGGCAAAATCATATTCGGCTCTGTGTTTTTTGATAACAGAATCCAACTGAATATTACTCCATTTATCTAATTTAAAAAAGTCGATTTCAGCTAACGGGTTTATTTTTTGAAGTGTTTCTTTGAGGATTTCACTTTGAACTACAGAAAGATTTTCCGATTTGCTGACCAATACTAAATCAGCCACAACCAATTGTTTTATGGTAATTTCTTTTTCAGGCGAATTTTCAAAATTGAGTGCGTCAACCAAACAAATAGTTCCGTTATACTGATAAATTTTTTCAAGTTTTTATCAGTGCAAAAGGGCGAATTGGGAGCCGGATCAGCATTTCCGGTTGTTTCAATTAACAGGTGTTCAACATTTGGGAAGCTTTCGCCAGTTCCTGCAAAACGAGTTCAAATTCATCGGAAATGGTACAGCAAATACAGCCTTGTTTTAATTCGAACATTTGGCTGGCTTCAACACCTTTTATCAGTTTTGTATCGATGGCAACATCGCCAAATTCATTTTCAACCAATGCAAACTGGGTTTCGGGATTGTGTTTTAAAAGCCGGTTGATAAAAGTGGTTTTCCCTGCTCCCAAAAAACCTGTAATAATTGTAACGCCTATTTTTTTTATTTGATTCATTGCAATTAAAGTATTGAGATAAAAGTATCAAGTATCAAGACAAACAAAAACAGGAAAAGAATAAAATTCAACACAAAAATCAAAGTATTTTTAAAAATTAAAATTACTCATATTAACAAAAAAGCCCCGAAAGTATATCTACTTCCGGAGCCTGTCAATATTGAATTCTTTAAACTTTGAACCCGAAACTTTAAACTGCTTAGTACGCAAACAGTGGAAAATCCTTCATTATCTGATGAACTTTTTTACCAACCAATTCAATTGTATTTTCATCATCAATGTTCGAGATCACCTCGTCGATTAACTGCACAATTACAGGCATTAAATCTTCCTTAACGCCACGGGTTGTAATTGCCGGGGTTCCAACCCTTATTCCGGAAGTTTGAAACGGCGAACGGCTATCAAAAGGAACCATGTTTTTGTTTACAGTTATTTCAGCTTTTACAAGCGTATTTTCAACCTGTTTTCCCGGTAATATTTGGAAATTTCGCACGTAAATCAATCAGCATCAGTGGTTGTCGGTTCCGCCTGAAATTACTTTGTAACCCAGATCAATAAAAGCTTTTGCCATTGCCTGTGCATTCACAATTACCTGTTTTGGTATGCTTTATATTCCGGAGCGAGCCTCTCCAAACGCCACTGCTTTTGCAGCAATTACATGTTCAAGCGGTCCGCCTTGTTGTCCCGGGAAAACAGCCGAATCAAGCAATGCCGACATCATTTTTACTTCCCCTTTGGGTGTGGTTAAACCCCATGGATTTTCAAAATCTTTTTCCAATCAGAATAATTCCACCTCGCGGTCCACGCAAAGTTTTATGTGTAGTTGACGTTACAATGTGTGCAAATTCAATCGGGTTATTCAACAAACCTGCAGCAATTAATCCAGCCGGATGCGCCATGTCGATCATTAAAATTGCACCAACCTTATCGGCAATTTCGCGCATACGTTTATAGTCCCAATCGCGGCTGTACGCTGATGCCCCGCCGATAATCAGTTTTGGTTTATGTTCAATTGCAAGACTCTCCATCTGGTCATAATCTACCAAACCGGAATCTTCTTTTACTTTATAAGCAATTGGGTTATAAAGTATCCCCGAAGAGTTTACCGATGAACCATGGGAAAGATGGCCGCCATGAGATAAATCAAGACCAAGAAATGAATCCCCGGGATTTAAAATTACACTTAACACTGCTGCATTAGCCTGTGCACCTGAGTGTGGTTGAACATTTGCCCATTCTGCACCGTAAATTTCCTTAATTCTGTCGATGGCAAGCTGTTCGGTCATGTCAACAAACTGGCAACCACCATAATATCGTTTACCGGGATAACCTTCGGCATATTTATTTGTCATTACCGAACCCATGGCTTCCAAAACCTGGTCGCTCACAAAGTTCTCTGAAGCAATCAACTCGATGCCACCTAACTGACGCTGGCGTTCTTTTTCAATGATTTCGAAAACCAAATTATCTCTCTTCATATTTTGAATTTATCTTAAAATTTGAATGTGCCAAAGTTAATATATTTTAAGGCAGTGATTTTAATCGTGTTTAGTTTGGGAGTGATAAGTTTTTAACATTTAACACACAATTTTCAAAAACTGAATAATCCTAAACAGAATGCAAATTGTATAAAACAAAAAAATCTGTTTCTGACACAGAAACAGATTTTACTCTTAATCAATATCTTCGCTATTTCTCAAGCAAACCATCAGCAACCCATTTTTCAAGAACTGCAATTTTATCAGCCGAAAGTTTAGTTCCATTTCTGGGCATAAATCCTGTTGCACCCGGTTCACGTTTCACCCTGTCAATAATTAAGCTAATCTTGGTTTTAGTCGGGGTGTATTCGTCCCATTTGTTTGGATTTGCTCCACCTGCTAAATGACACGGAGTGCATGAAGCGGTAAGAATTGGTTTTACATCGGCCAGATAAGTAACTTTTGCAAGATTTACGGTAATTACTACTGTAATTGGATCTCCAACAACTCCATTGGCAGTAGGAATAATTGTATAAGTAGCAGTTCCTGATCCAGATCCCGTGGCAGTTAGCGACTGTGCAATACTTGTCCCGCTGCCCGGAATAGCCCCGGTTACCCCGGTTTGCACCACTGTCCAGGAAAATGTTGTTCCATTTATATCGCTTGATAAAGCAATTGCCGTAGTTTCTCCAGAAGTAATTACCTGTGATGCCGGAGTAGCGGTTGCCATAGGTGCCGGAAGTTCTTCATCCTTGCATGAAGCAACTGAAATAATCATTACTAAAAGTACCAATTTAAGATAGTTGTTTTTCATAATAACAGATTTAACAGATTCATTTTTATTTTTTAATTCTCTCATTTTTCGAAACCTTATTTTTACTGGGTCTAAATTAATCCAACAAAAACCTGTAAAGCAGTAACCAAAGTCACCACGAATGAAAAATATTGCATTTTCATTCAATTTTCCAATAAAAAGCGAAAACCATCCTTAGCGGCATTTCAGCAGAAAGATAAAATATTGAGATCTCAAACTCATTTTTAATATTGAAACTTTGTTATCAATGACTTTATTTCTTTTCTACATTATAGATATATTCAAATGAAAAGTTTGAAAAACAGGTAATTGGTTGCATTAAAACAGGGGTTAAAATGATGCAAATAAAATCTTCAGTTAATGGTTTTCATCTGGTAAAATGTTCTACTGAACTTATAAAAAAACGCCACCTTTATAAAAAATGACGTTTTTCTATGAAACAATTAAACAATAAAAACCTAATTCATGACATTCAAGTAAATGTCAATTAACTTAACTAACAAAATCAATAACATTATGAAAAAATCTTTTTAAACTATTTTATATTTTATTGATATTCAATTAAAACAATATGTTTTAAAATTTTCAAATTCGAATGAAATAGATCTGTCATCCAAAACTTCCATTGCACCTATAAAATACTTCTGTTCGATATATTTAAAAAATGGCTCAAAAAGCAACGTCCTGTTCACCCTCCTCAATTTTGTATCTAAATCTTCTCTTTTCATATTCTTAAAATAAATATCCCTGTTAAAGACTTTTTTGTCGTTTTATTCTTGCGCAATGTAAGTTCATTTCAAAAGTTTATCGATGGATTTTTTGCTGAATAAAAAGGTAATAAATGCCTAAATTTTACTTCCAAAAATCCTAGAGAATTGTCGGTGTTTTGATAAATGCCAAAAGGATTAACGGCGAAAGAAAACATAAAGATCTAAATTTCAATACATTAATAAATATAATAAAAAGCCACTCTCTTTACTTTCTTAAAAGAGAGTGGCTATATGTTAATAAGAAAAACTAACTGACTTTAATTATTCCGGGTTCTTCCGTCTTCTTTAATTTTTGCCAGTAGTGCTTCCATTTCCTTCACTTTTTCAGGATTTTCGGACGCAATATTTTTGGATTCGCCCAAATCCTGTTCAAGATTATACAACTGTGGTTCAAGGTCGTTACCCATTTCTATATTTGTGAATGCACTTATTTTAGGTCCATTAGCCGGAACAATATATTTCCAGTTGCCCTGAATCAGTGCCAGCGTATTAATTCCGTGATGCACAAAATGCTCGCGCTCCACTTCAGATTTACCTAATAACTGTTCAAGCATTTCATAACTGTCAACTGCATCTTTTTCAGTCAATTGAAGGTTAAGCATTTTTGCAAATGAGGCCATAAAATCAACCTGTGAAACTAAAATATCCGATTCGCCATTTTTAATTCTTCCAGGCCAGCTGACAATAAATGGAACCTGAGTTCCGGCATTATATACGCTATATTTTCCTCCTTTCAGCGGGCCTCCTGGTTTATGGTCGCCAAGCAGTTCAACAGCCTGATCTTTATATCCGTCATCTACAACCGGTCCGTTATCGCTTGTAAAAATCACAATTGTTTTTTCAGTTAAACCAAGCGATTCGAGTTTTTTCATGATTTCGCCCACAGCCCAATCTACTTCAAGAATAGCATCGCCACGGGGACCCATTCCACTTTTGCCCACAAACTGAGGATTTGGCATCCGGGGAACATGAATATCGTGTGTTGAATAATATAAAAAGAAAGGTGTGTCTTTGTTTTTTTCAATAAAACCAAGCGCTTTTTGAGAAATTGCTTCAGCCATGTATTCATCAACCCAAAGGGCAGATTTTCCGCCGGTCATAAAACCAATGCGACTGACTCCGTTTACAATTGTATTGTTATGCCCGTGACTTGGATGCATTTTTAGCAACTCCGGATTTTCCAAACCCGTAGGCCAGTCGCCTATTTTTTCCTTATAATTTACTGTAATCGGGTCGGCAGGATCCAGTCCAAAAACGCGGCCATTTTCAGTGTAAACGCAAGGTACCCGATCGCCAGTGGCCGGAATCAAAAAAGAGTAATCAAAACCAATATCCTGTGGTCCGGGAGAAATAAAGCCGTTCCAGTCAGGTCCGCTTTCGCCACCCAAACCAAGGTGCCACTTTCCTACCACACCGGTTTTGTAACCAGCCTCGGCAAATAAATCAGCCAAAGTTCTTGTTTCGGGATTGACTATCATTGCTGCATCGCCGGGTGCAATTCCTGTTCCTGCCTGTCGAAAAGCATATCCACCTGTCAACATAGAAAACCGCGAAGGAGTGCAGGATGCAGATGAACTATGACCATTTGTAAACCTGATTCCGGTTGAAGCCAGATTATCAATATTTGGTGTATTTACTTTTGTTGCGCCATAGCAACTCACATCGCCATAACCCAAATCGTCAATGTAAATGATTACAACATTCGGATTTGCAGGAGCAGTGTTTTCAGATTGATTTTGTTTGGATGAGCAACTAAATAATACAGCGATTAATAAAAAAAGTGTGGCCGATTTTAGGATATTCATCTTGATTTTCTTGAAATTTCCTTTCAAAAATAAGACAATTTAGTTATTTGTTCAGGTTTTGCCTGTTCAAAATATTTTCGAAACATCGCAAATCGTTGTGATTTTGATTCAGATTTTTTCCGGCGTATAAAATCAAAATGCAGCGGTGAAGATTTCTCAATTTCAACCAAATATTGTTCTGAGAAACCTGTTTCATTCAATCCTATTGATTCGATGATCATGGTTTCGATACTGCGGTTCATCAAATTTAAAAACACATCAACATTTGGCGCTTCAAAACATTTCATTTCTTCAAGTGCGGTTCTTCCAAAATGAATTGTACGATTCACAAATTCATCAAGATCAGAATTTTCCAAAGAAGTACACATTGTATTTGTTAATGCAGTTGCATCCTCTTTCATATCCTGAATATCATCAAGCAGTTGCAGGTAAATTCCATATCCAATCAACGCCTGTTCCTGATCCTGAGAGAGTTTTCCGGCAACCAGATAACCATCGGCCAACACTGAAGTGCCGCCTTTTTCAAAGCAAACCCGGCGGATTTCTGTTTCTGTCAATCCGCGTTTTTTCAACAATTTCAAACTGTCTGTCTGGCCTTTTTGAATTGCATATAAACTTTCATAAACTTCAGGAAATTGAGAACGATTATATTGTTCCTCAAACATTCCAACCAGTTGAAAAAGTTGCGATTCGGTATGATTCAACGGTATTATATTTTCGCCGTGCAGCCTTTTGTTAAACCTGATGCTGAATTCCTGTTTTTCGTGGTCTGAAATATTTGGGTCGTCCAAATAATTATCGCTGTAAGGGTAAATCATACTATATGCAAAAACCGAAGGTGTGATTTTAACCGGCAAATTCATCATTAATTGTAAACCGTTCATAATCCAAACATTCCGAAGTCCCTGATAAATATTTTCGGGAGAAAGTTCGGGTGCGAATCCACGTGCCTGGTAAAAAAAATCCTTGCTTACATTTCTGAACTCTTCCGAAAGAATAATTTCAAGATGCGCCTGATCAAAATCGAAAATATCATGCAAAAAGGATTTAAAGACTGGGAAGAACTTGCTTTCAGGATTACTGTTCCGTAGTTTCTTAATGGCAGAGCGTGATTGCAGTGCTTTGATTTTTTCCTGAATCTGTTCGAAATTTTTCTCACGTTCAAGCTTTTCAACTTCCAAATAAAATCGGTTAAAACCAGGAAAATGAACCGGACTGTTTTCCCAAATTTTAATAAAATGGTCAATGTAAGATTCTACAGATTGCATAGTTATTAGTTTGAGTATAAAAGTAAAGAATGTTGCGTCAAACAAGCATTTTTTAGATAACCTGTGTGTTTTTACCGATGACTTGCATTTGGAGGGGGAGAAATGGGCTTTCTATTACTATTTCACGAAGAAATATTTTAAAGAAATACTTAATTTAGCTGCATGAAAAAACCAAAACCCATATTTCAAAAATGTATTTTCTGGGATGTTGATTTTGACCGAATCGATTACGATGCCAAAGCAAACTTCGTGATTGAGCGGGTTTTCGAACGCGGCGATGTTGAGGATATTCGCCAATGCAGAAGGTATTACGGCGATGAAAAAGTTACCATCGTACTTTTAAATGCAAGGTTTTTGCCCGAACACAGGATGTACCTGGCCAGCGCAGTAATAGACAAACCTTTAAATGAATTTAGATGCTACATATTAAGACAGTTGAACCCGGGACTTTTTCCTTACTAAAAAAATTAATGAAACTTCATTCGCTTCAACCATTTACATTGGTTGGTGGTACAGCTTTGGCATTACGATATGGCCATCGAAGCTCAATTGATCTGGACTTATTCAACCACGAAAAATTCGAACATTCCACCATCGAAGCTGAATTAAGGCATGAGTTTGGAGACAATTTTGTTTATGAAAGTGGCCATAAAAATATTGGGATATTCTGTTACCTTAATAAAGTAAAAGTCGATATTGTTTATTTTCCCCACAATCCAA
This sequence comes from Draconibacterium sp., assembly GCA_016705335.1. Classification (GTDB taxonomy): domain Bacteria; phylum Bacteroidota; class Bacteroidia; order Bacteroidales; family Prolixibacteraceae; genus Draconibacterium. The sequence goes on from JADIYN010000003.1 coordinate 119,726, forward strand.
TTGCACCCTTTGAAACTGAAAATGAAATCAGGTTTTACAACAGCGCCGACATTGCTGCAATGAAAATTCAAGCCATTCTGGGACGTGGAAAGAAAAAAGATTTTTACGATTTACATGAATTACTGAAGCACTTCACACTGCAACAAATAATGGAATGGCACAAACAAAAATACCTAGTCAAATGCTGGCAATCAGTATTCCAAATGCACTAACCTATTTTGTTGACGCTGATGAAAGCGAAACTCCAGTAAGTTTTAACAATCAAACCTGGGAAAGTGTAAAAAAAGGAATCAGGAAAACAGTCAGCGATTATTTAAAGTAAACAAGATTCCTGATACTTCGTTAAAACTGTAAACTTTAAACGCTGAACTTCTACGCAATATTTGTATAAACAGCCTGAACATCATCATCTTCTTCCAGTTTATCAAGCAGTTTCTCTATTTCCTCAAGTTGTTCTTCTGAAAATTCAACAGGTGTGGTAGGAAACCTTTTTAACAGAGCTTTGGATACTTCTATTTTCAAACCGTCCAACGCGTGCGACATTTCGCCAAAAGATGTATAATCCGAATAGACATAAACTATGCCTTCGTTTTCCTCAATTTCTTCAAGTCCGGCATCAATCAATTCAAGTTCCAAATCTTCAATTTCCATTCCTTCAGGTTTTGGAAATTCAAAAACCGCTTTACGGGAAAACATAAATTCGAGTGAACCGGTTGGGCCTAAAGTTCCGTGCAGTTTATTGAAATAACTTTTAACGTTGGCAACTGTGCGGGTGGTGTTGTCGGTAGCACATTCAACAAAAATCAACACGCCGTGCGGACCTTTTCCTTCGTAGTTTACTTCTGCAAAATCGGCGGCATCTTTTCCCGATGCACGTTTTATGGCGGCATCGATATTGGTTTTAGGCATATTTTGCGCTTTGGCATTCAAAATTGCCGTGCGGAGCGCAGCATTCGTATCAGGATCTGGTGTACCTTCTTTGGCAGCAATTGTTATTTTTTTAGCCAGTTTCGGAAAAATCCTCGACATTTTGTCCCACCGTTTCTCTTTGGCCGCCCTGCGGTATTCAAACGCTCTTCCCATGAAAATTGATTTTTAAAATTTTGTGCGAAAATAAACAACTGAAACGATAAAACGTAAAGAAAAAAATAAAAAAATTGGATGTTTAAGATCGAAGTTTGAAGTCTGGATGTTGGAGGGTTGTCACGAGATGAATAATATTGAAAAAACAATAACCGGAACCTTAATCAGAATTTTACCTGAACAATGCGACTTTCCCTACTTTAATTTTTCCGGCTTACATACTTTATCATCATTCAACACCTTTGCGCCGCATTTTTTACATTCATATTTTGCATCCTTTTTGTCCTCGAAATCTTTCTTTTTACAAGCTTTTTTACCCATTAAATATTTTGTTGCTCCCGGTGGTTAAGAACAACATTTACAGGAAATTGTTTTTGAGATGCTCAGCAATTTTCTCTGCCGAATAAACCGAACGGTGTTGTCCGCCGGTGCAGCCAAAACTTACCGAGAGATTTGAAAACTTTCGATCGAGATATGTTTTAACCGATTGATCGACCAGCAGTTTTGCGGCATTCAGAAAAATCCCAATTTCCGATTTTTGCTCTAAAAACTCCTGAACTTCCAAATCTTTACCTGTAAGATTTTTGTATTCAATATAACGTCCCGGGTTGTTGATTGCACGACAGTCAAAAACATGTCCGCCCCCATTTCCTGACGGATCAACAGGATAACCATTTTTATATGAAAAGCTAGTTACAGTTACAGTTAAATTGCTTTTTGCCTGACCAATTTCTTTTAAAACTTCAGAATGAATCAACTGGTTTAAAACATTAAAAAGCTCATGCAATTCAACCGGAAGTTCTACATGCTGCAATAAAAGTTCAAGATTTTTCAATGCAAATGGAATACTTTTCAGAAAGTGCTCCTTTTTTTCGTAAAAGCCCCTAAAACCATAGGCTCCCATTGCCTGCATAATTCTGATCAAAACAAATCCCTTATAATAAGCAGCAAAATCGGCATCATTTACTGTTATATATTTTTTGAGTTCTGCAACGTAATAATCAAACAATTGCTGCCTTATACTCTCAGGAATATCAGCCTTTCCATCATAAAGCAGCGATGCCAGATCATATTGCAGTGCACCTCGCCGACCACCCTGATAATCGATAAAATAAACCTTGTCGTTTTTAAGCATCACATTTCGCGACTGAAAATCGCGGTAAAGGAAAAAGTCGGAATCGGCACTCAACAAATATTCACTAAACACCTGAAAATCATCTTCAAGTGCCTGTTCATCAAACTGAATTTTGGCAAGTTTAAGGAAATAGTATTTGAAATAGTTCAAATCCCACATCATCGAAGTTTTGTCGAAAGCTGCCCGCGGGTAACAAACCGAGTAATCGAGATTTTTACCCGCAACTATTTGAATCCGGGGAAGTTCTTTCAGTACTTTTCTATATTCAGAAATGATATTCTCCGAAAATCCTTCCTTCTCCCGAACCGCACTTAAATAGTCGAAAAGTGTTGTGTTTCCAAGGTCTTTAAGAAAATATTTTTTTAGGTCAGAACTTACTGTATAAACTTCAGGAACAGGAATATTATTCTTAATAAAATGACTTGTAAACGACAGAAATGAAGTATTTTCTTTAATATCAGAATTGAATGCGCCAATTACCGTGCGGGATGAACTTTTTAACCTGCAATATTCGCGGTATGAACCTGAAACAGGGAGCATTTCAACGCTTTCCGCTTTTTCGTTAAAATGGCTCTCAAAAAGCTGAATGAGCTCGTTTTTATCAGAAGTTTTCAAATTTGTAATTTTTAAAAGTTCAACATTAAAATATAAAAGAAAAGGGATTAATCGTACTTTTATCATCACAAAAATTTAGCGATGACCAAAACTGCAATCAAAGCCAAAAGTATCTATTTTTTAAGGATCCTCAGAAATATATTGGTTGTTATTGGTCTTTTCTTTTCGGGTTGTATTGTGTTTGCTTTAACTGAACAACCTTATTGGGGTTATCATTGGTTGGGAACCAGCAAATCGGAAATGAAATGGAAACCAACATATATAATAATGATGGGTGGCGGTGGAATGCCAAGCCAAAGTAATTTAATGCGCAGCTGGTATGTTGAAAAAGCTGCAAAAACTTTCCCCGAAGCAACTGTGGTAATTGCAATCCCGGGAGAAATATCAGATAGTTTGAGTACTCCTCAAATTGTTAAAAGGGAGCTTATTATGCGAGGTGTTAATCCTGAAAAAATAGTTTTTGAACATGAAGCAACAAACACCCGCGCCCAGGCATTGAATTGCCAAAAAACAATTACAATGCAAACACCCATTTTACTTGTTACTTCGCCTGAACACATGCGACGTTCGGTTTTAAGTTTTCAGAAAGTAGGATTTGAAAAAGTAAATGCCCTCCCCGCCTTCGAAAATGCAATTGAAGCCGATTTGTCATTTAATGACGATGAATTGGGCGGAAATAAAACGGGAGTGCCCGACATTGGAAAAAGTATCAACGCCCGTTACCAACTCTGGAACCACCTGAAATACGAAATTTTAATTTTCAGGGAAATTGTGGCGCTGACTTATTATCGGCTGCGGGGCTGGATTTGAGAAAGCCGGGATAGCGAATTAAGGATTTGACTCCAATTCAAAATGAAACAAGTTGAAAACTACCAGTTTATAAATCCCTACTCCAAACTCTCAATAACCCTCTTTAATTTTTGCTGAATTTCTTTTGCAAATTCTTCAATTCCCTTGTTTTCAACAGCTAACATAGATGCGATCGGGTCAACTGCCGAAACTTCAATTTCGTCATTTTCGTGCTCTTCAACAACTACATTGCATGGAAGAAAAACACCTATTTTATCTTCTTTTGTTAAAACCTTGTGAGCAAAATGCGGGTTGCAGGCACCAAGTATTTTATACTTTTTGAAATCAACGTCGATTTTCTTTTTTAACGTTTCTTTTACATCAATTTCGGTAAGAACACCAAAACCTTCTTTTTTCAATTCTACTGTAACCTGCCCGATTGCTTCATCGAAGTTTCTGTTTTTCAATATTTTACTAAAATAATAACTCATAATAATATATTTTAAAAGTTACTATTCCAACAAACATTTGTGTTTAATGTTGAAAGTTTTGTGTTAATAAAGATTGAGGTTAAAGTAAAATATTCAGAATTTAATCCACCTGGATAAGTTTTGCACAAACAAAAACTTTATTTAGTCATCCAGCTTTTTGCAATATTCACTTAACCAGCTTTCGCCGCGCAACAAACCTTGTTCTTCGAGAAAGGTTTCGGTTTTAGAGAGTGTTTTTTTGAAATATTTTGGGCTTTTACTGTAATTGAAGAAACCGTGATCCTGCTTTTTGTAACCAACCAAAACGCTTTTGTTCCCCTGTTGCTTCATCAGATAATTAAACCTCACAGCATTTTCATAAGGTACTGTTTTATCGGCCATTCCGTGCATGATTAAAGTCGTTGGAACAGAAGCCGTGATATGGTGTACAGGGGAAAGCTCGAATTCACGTCCATCAAGTTTTTCCCTGCCATAACCTTTTTTCCCAGTATCCAAAACCGGATTAAAAAGTACAAGCGCCATTGGAACCGGAGAAACCGATAAGTCGTCAGTTGCTTCGTTAATATTTTTTATAACCGCTGTACATGCTGCCAAATGTCCACCGGCCGAACCACCCGAGGCTATAATTTTGTCCTGGTCAATCCCCAATTCATCGCTGTGTGTTTTCAAATATCGAATAGCAGATTTTGCATCCATTACACTTTCGAAAGGAGTAGTGGAATGACGAGATTGTGTGCGGTAATCAGGACAAAAAGCAATTATTCCGCGTGTGGCCAGGTATTCGGCCTGTAATTCAAAATGCGAAGGATCACCCCCTACCCAACCGCCACCAAAGAAAAAAACAATGGCCGGCAGCCTGACATTTGATGAAACCTGTGGTTTGTACATTGTCATTTCGAGGGAAATTCCATCGATTTCCTTATAAATAAAACTACTCTTATCAAATTTGTAATCCTGCGAAAAAACAACATTTACAGAAATTATCAGGAGTAGAATTATTGCGGATATTTTCCTCATATTTTAAAGTTGAACTATTAAAACAGTTGGTTTTTCATCACGTAAAATATCAACCGAAATTTGCTGACCGGTTTCGAGGGATTGTAAACGGCTCATATAATCATGTATCCCTCCAACTTTTTTTCCTTCAATGGCAGTAATTATATCACCTTTTTTCATTCCTGCTTTATCGGCAGGTTTACCTTTTGTAACCGAATCAATGCGTAAACCCCGTTTTTCAACTCCCGCAAAATCAGGCATCACGCCCAAAGTAACTTTATATCCACCACGACTGCGTTGGAATTTTGGACCCGCTTCCTGAAATGTCAAATCCGTTTCACGGTTGGCAACATTTTCAATTAAACGAACTGCATATTCGGCTACTTTTTTGTGCCCTCATAATTTATAAATTCAGCATCGTCGTTGGGTGTGTGGTAATCGGGGTGCGCACCGGTTGAAACAAAAAACACCGGGATATTTTGCAGATAAAATGACGCGTGATCAGACGGACCAACTCCTTCGGGCGCAAATGCAAGTTCGAAACCTGTATTCAAATCAGTCATCAATTTTTCACTTTCTTTCGAAGTTTGCGAACCACCAATACTCAGCGCATTTGTTGTTTTATCCAACCGGCCCACCATGTCGAAATTAAACATGGCAACCATTTTTTCGGTTTCAACGGGCGGTTTATTTACAAAGGCTTTTGAACCCACCAAACCCATTTCTTCGGCACTGAAAGTGGCAAAAATAATACTCCGCTTATTGCTTTTTTCGGCAGCCAGTTTTTCTGCAAGTTGAATAATTGTGGCAACACCCGAAGCATTATCATCGGCACCGTTATGCACAGCAACTGTATCGGTTGCACGCGAACCTGAACCCGGGCCACCCATTCCAAGATGATCGAAATGTGCACCTACAACTATATATTCGTTTTTCAGATTTTTATCATTCCCCTGAAGTAACGCTACCACATTACGCGTTTCAGCTTCCTTCTGGATTGCATTGGTTGTGGCAGAAACTGTAGCATCAGTTTTCAAACCAATTGTTTTTTGCAAACTGTCTATTTCGGTTTCAAGTACTTCAATGGTTGTTTTGCCGCCGAGTATTTTATTGGCAACTTCACGTGTAACTTCAATAATTGGAATTGCATATCTGGCACTGTTTTTATCAAAAACCAATGATGCAAGCTCATCTTTTTCCCTGAATTTTTTGCCTGCAACCAAAATCAATCCCGCTGCATTATTATCGGCAGCGTTTAGCGCTTTTGACCGCTCCGATGAAAACTCGATAAACGGACTTTGCGCATTTTCCAAATCAGGGTCGCCCTGTAAAACAAGCACCCATTTTCCGTTTACGTCAACACCTTTGTAGTCGTCCCATTGTAAAGTATCGCGGTTAACTTTTAGTCCGTAACCTGCAAAAACAACTCCAGCCGAAACAGTAGTATTTGCTGAAAAAGCATAAGGCAGAAATGACTTTTCAACTTCAAAATCGGTTCCGTTAACAATTAACTTATTACCCGCTCCAATTTCAGCTGAAGTTACAAGCCCGAAATTTTGAAACCCGTTGTCGAATAACAATTCAAGCCCTGCATTTTTAAACTTATCGCGTATATATTCTGCTGCCATTAATTCGCCAGGTTCGCCTGATTTGCGGCCTTTTAACTCATCGGATGCCAAATATCCGATATTCTCTTTTAACTCTTTAACTGTGATTTCGGGATTTGATTTTTGGGCTGAAACAGTGAACCCAATTATTATAAAAAGAAAAACTATTAATCTCATTTCCAATAATTACTAATTATTCGTATTACTCAATAAATCAATTTAATAAAAGAAACCCTGAAGGGTTTAAAATCGGCTGTAATATTACACATTAATAGCCATTAAAAAAAGTAGTTGTGTATATTTACCGCCTCATTAAAAACACGATCCATTGATTTCATTCGGTATAAAATATTGGTTCTTTTTCCTGATCGCCGCAATAGTGGCGGCTTTTGGAATTTCGCTCTTTCTTTATTTCAGGAATAAGGAAAACAGTGAATTGGGTAAAAATCAAGTCAGAATTTTAATGACTTTGCGCTTTCTTTCGTTTTTTATAATAGCTTTTTTGCTCTTGTCGCCATTTATAAAAACCCTTAAAAAAATTACCCGGAATCCGTTGATTATTGCTGCGTGGGATAATTCAAATTCTATTGTTTCAAACCCCGATTCGATAAATGTTGCCGGCGAAATTGCCAAAATCAGGGAAAAAGTAAACAACGAGCTTTCAACAAAATATTCGGTACTCGAATATACTTTTGGTGAAAAGGCGAAACGTTTGAATGAACTTAATTTCAGCGAAAAGAAAACCGATTACAGCGAGGTAATAAGTACTGTGGTTAACAACCATTTTAATGAGAATATCGGGGCATTAATTTTGGTTGGCGATGGAATAAACAACCAGGGAAAAAACCCGCTAAACCTTTTAAATGAAGTAAATTTCCCTGTTTATACGATTGGTTTTGGCGATACCACAGAAGTTGTGGATTCGCGAATTCAGGACATTCGTGTCAACCGCACTTCATTTTCGGGGAACAAATTCCCCGTTGAAATTGACGCACAGTTTTCGAAACTGAAGGGAAATGCGATACGGCTTTCGGTAATTCAGGATAATAATGAACTGGCAAGCGTAATTGTTACACCGCCCAACCAAAACTATTTTTACACACAGAATTTCATTCTTGATGCCGGTGCCGCAGGTTTGAAGCATTTTTCAGTTAAAACAGAAATTGTTGAAAACGAAAGAAATACTAAAAACAACCAGGCAAGTTTCGTAATAAACGTTCTTGAAAAGAAACAAAAAATACTGATCCTTTCTGACGGTCCGCATCCGGATATTGGCGCTATAAAAAACACGCTTGATCTGCAAACGACTTACGACGTTTCGGTTTTTACAGAAGAACCTTTTCCATCCAACTTTTCAGATTTCAATTTGATTATTCTGAACCAGTTGCCAACCGTTGGAAAATCGGCTGCTGAGATTGTAAAAAATGCAGGCAACCGAATCCCAATTTTATTTATCGTGGGGAACAAAACCTTTCTGCCACAGCTGAATGCACTGGCGCAGGGTGCAACCATTTCTCCGCTGGCCGGTTCGGGAGAGGACGCACTTGCTGCTTTAAATCCTTCGTATGCAACATTTAACCTGAGTGATGATTTTAAAGAAATCGTTTCGCAGTTTCCACCGTTGCAGGTTTCATTTGCCGATTATGAACTTGAAGCCGGATTCACTCCGCTGTTCTACCAAAAAATAATGAACATTGAAACCGCAAAACCGCTGATCGCAACAGGAACTTTAAATGGCCGCAAAACAGGTTTTATTTTTGGCGAAGGAATCTGGCGCTGGCGTTTGTACAATTACTACATCGATCAAAACCAGGCGCTTTTTAACGAATTGGTAAATCAATTGGTACAATACCTTGCGTTACGTCAAAATGAAGACAATTTCATCATTGATTTTAAACCCGTTTATGCCGAAACCGATGAAATTGTTTTCAGGGCCGAAGTTTATAACGATGTTTTTGAAAAGGTAAATAACGAAGAGGTAAAAATTAAAATCCAAAATTCAAATAACGAAGAATTTGAATATACCTTTGATATTCAGGGAAGCGATTATTTTTTAAATGCCGGACACTTGCCATCCGGCGACTACACTTTTCAGCCGAAGTTGCAATTGGCGACAAAACTTTTAGCGAAACCGGTCGGTTTACAATTACACCTGTAAATTTCGAAAACCTCGATTTGCGTGCAAACCACAATCTTTTATATCAACTTTCAGCACAAAGTGGCGGTCAGTTTTACCAGCCAGATCAAATCGATCAATTAATTTCTGATCTAAGAACAACAACCAACTGAAAGCTACAAGTTATTTCCAGGAAATGATAAACGAAATGCTAAACTTGAAATGGTTGTTTTTTGTTGTCTTATTATTGTTAAGTGTGGAATGGTTTTTGAGAAAGTTCTGGGGTATTTATTAATTTTTTGAAACGTGAATAATCTTTACAAAAAAGCAGCAAATCATATCTCAGTGTTTTTACTGATAGTAATTTCATTTTCATGTGTTTCAACAAAACCATTGTATATTGAGATCCCGCAAAAATCACAAAAAGAGCTGCCCGCAAATATTCAGAGTTTATTGCTAGTTGCACGTATTGTTGATGACAGCTATACTGATTTGAAAGCGGATTCGTTGCAGAAGTTGTTTTATCTCCAGCAATTTGATTATGATACGATCATTAATGACATTCAGGCAGTTGACAAGACCCTGAAAGCTTTGGGAGAACTGCTTTTTGAATCGGGAAGATATGATTTTGTGATTCCCGAGGACAGGTTTTTGGATTTCGAAAAAAATGCATTTATCACAAAGGAAATGCCATGGGACGAAGTAAAAATGCTTTGCGATACATTCAAAACAGATGCTGTTTTATCTCTCGATTACCTGAAAATGCGCGTTTCGACAAACTATGATAAAAACAGTACGTTCGAGCCCGGAAGTAACAGTTTTGTGAGTTTTGCCGAAGCACAAATGCAGGTTTCATACGAAGCGATTTTCAGGGTTTACGATCCACGCATCGAGAAAGTAATCCGCCGGCAGTTGATGCGCGACACACTTTACTGGGAAGATGCCGATTATACACTCAATGCGCTTTTTAACCGTTTCACACCCGTTAAAACTGCGCTAACGGAAACAGGAATTGCAATTGCACTCGACCTTTCGAACCAGATAAGTACAAAATGGCGGCCCGAAAGACGAAGTTATTTTATCAAAGGTGATTCGAACCTGAAACAAGCCGAACCACTTGTGATTTCAAATCAATGGCAAACCGCGATAAACCTGTGGAAAGAACCTGCCGAAAATGAAAAATCGAAATCGGTAAAAAGCAAAGCCGAATTTAATATCGCACTTGGCTATGAAATGCTTGGCGACCTTGATTTGGCAATCGACTGGGCACTTAAATCGTACAACACCATGTACCGCACAAACACCTACAATTATTTGGAAACGCTGAAGCGTAGAAAAAACGACATAAATACCCAATAACCATGAAACGTTTAACATTCTGGTTTTTAGTTTTGGCACTCGCCACAACTTCGTGTACAGTTTACAAAGAATATCCGATTGACGTATACAAACCGGGCGCCATAAACGTCCCGGTAAATGTTGAAAATATTGCGTTGATCTCGCGCAATTTCAAGTATTCAAATGACACTTTGCAACATTATTTCAAAGACGATAATTTGTTACGAAAAGCAAAAGGCGACCCAGAAAATATCGATAGCATTTTAACAAGTTTTTGTTTAAACGAGTTGGCGCTCAACCTGAAAAACAAAAATGTTTATAACCGTATTCATATTTTTCCCGAAGTTTTTAAACCACACTCAGGTCCAAAACTCCCGGCAATCGACTTCGATCTGATAAATAAACTGACTACAGAAACCGAAACCGACCTTGTAATTTCACTCGAAACTTTTTCTTATTTCTTTTCTGAATATACAGCAGAACCAGGGGTTCCAAAGCCGCGGGATGTAATAACCGCAAGTGTTTGGGCAGTTTACGATCCTGCCGCAAAAAAAATCATCGAGAGAAAATCAATGATCGATACCTTGTTTTGGAATGCAAACGATGCAAACGGAAATTACCAGAAAAACACAAAATTGCCACCCCGTTTAACTGCGCTGAAAATAGCCTCGCAAATGGCTGGCGAAAATTATTCGAAACGGTTTTTTGCTTCGTGGGAATCGGTAAAACGAATGTATTCAATTCCTCCCCTGCCCGACTTTGAAGCAGCAGAAAAGTACCTTGTGAAGGGCGATTGGGACAATGCAATTATGCTTTGGAAACGGTATGCCGCCGACAAAAACGGGAAAATGGCCATCAATGCGCGTTACAACCTGGCGCTGGCCTACGAAATGAAAGATGATCTGGATACTGCCATTCAATGGCTGACTGCGGCACAACAAATAGCCGCAGATTACCGCAGCAAAGAAGATTTAAAAAGAATATCAGCATACCAAAAAGTACTGATGCAAAGAAAAAGGGAGGTAGAACGATTAAATAGCATATAATATGTTGCGTTTTTCCAAACTGCTGCTATTACTGATAATTCCCGTAATTCTGCAAAGCTGTTACTCTTTAAGCAACACGTCAACCCTGAAACTTGAAATTGTAGTGCCCGGGAAAGTAGTTTTACCGCACGATTTTAAAACTGTTGCAGTGAGGTACAACAACGCGAATATCACTCTCAATCCTTTTTTTTCAAATTATGTTGAAGACAATGAAACATTAAAGGATTATTCAAATTTGGATAGTATTGCATCGGAAATCTATTTTCAGAATTTTGTTTCTCAATTAAAAAATCATCAGTATTTCGATTCGGTTATCGAGCTTGAACCAATGAATTACTCCGACATTGGGTTGAATGATTCGCTTGTTTATGCGCAATTCAGGTTGATTGAACCTACTGATACAACAACAGAACTTCAAATAAATAAAGAAGCTTTCCAATTCGCCAGATTTGTAAAAAGCCTCTCAAATCCTGATTCACTTAAATCGAAAACAAAATTTAATGATCCCGAATTTGGTTTGTACTCACAGGATGATATTCAGAAAATTGCAGATTCAACAAATGCTGACCTGTTGTTATCATTTGATTATTATGGATCGGCAGACGGAATATTTTCACCAAAATATATCAGGGACTTATCAGAAAAGTACATTTTTTCCACTTTCAATTTAAATGAAGCAACTGAAGTTGTGTACGTTTTGTCGGGTTGGAATTTTTATGATCTCAAAAAATCGGAGATGATTTATTCGCATATAAAAACTGATACAATTAAATGGAGCGAACCTGCCTACAATTTGAAAAATGCAAAAAAGATATTACCTCCCCGAAAAGACGCTGTTTTAAATGCAGCAGATATTGCAGGAAGCAATTTTGCTGAATTTGTGGCGCCACACTGGATTGAGGTTGAACGCATGTATTACAAATCGGGCCAGATTGAAATGAAAAAACAGATGAGCTGATAAAGCAAAACCTTTGGTTTGAAGCCGCCAAAATCTGGAAGAAAAATACTACAAACAAAAACAAAAAAATTGCCGCTAAAAGCATGTACAACCTGGCGCTGGCCTGCGAAATGAACGGCGACATGGATGCTGCAATCGATTGGGCAGTAAAATCATTTTACGCCCGGCATAAAGATATTTATCATTCAGGCGCCTGTCAGAAATACATATTTATACTGGCCCAGCGAAAACTTGATATTAAAAAGATTGAGAATAAACTATAAGCCGGGTCCTACATTTTTCAATTTCAGGAATTTTGTTTTAGGCGAAATTTAAAGAAACCTCAACATCCGCAGTTTTAGTTTTAACGCTTTGGAGAAATCTCCACGACTCAGCTTTTTGTTTGGGAAGTAAATGTACAAATTTCATTGTTCCAATTTTTCAGATAAAGCGATGAACAAAGTTTGTAGGACTCCATTGCTGCCTGGCAATCATATCCACGTTTTTATATAAAAGTTGGTTCAGAAATTCTTCTTTCTGCATTGAAGTAAAAATGAGCAGGTGACACTTGGTCACCTGCTCATTTTTTCACACTAAAAATCAGCTTACTGAAGTTCAATCATCACCACCGATTTGGCTGGAATTTTAACAACGGCATTGGTTCCGTTTATTTTCACATCCTTGAATTCTTTCAAACTGATTTCTTCAGCTTTCCCAAAATCGTTATACGAATTAATTTTTTGTCCGGTCACCACCCTGCCCGCGAACAAACGAAATCTTTTCTGCTCCGCGTAAATCGCAGCTTACTTCTTTTGCATTTGTTGGGTCGAGGTTTGATATGGTAACATGAATTTTGCCTGAATCATCTTTCGAAGCTGTTGCCGAAAGCGCCGGAACCGATTCGTTTTCGCTTGAATAATTTTCACAAATTATGTTCGAAGGCAGCAAAGTTGCGTCATGATGAACCGTGTACATTTTAAACACATAAAACGAAGGTGTTTTTACAATCTTGTCATCTTTTGTGAGTATCATCGCCTGCAAAACATTTACAGTTTGTGCAATGTTGGCCATTTTCACGCGCCGCGCATGTTGGTTAAAAATATCGAGGTTAACCGAAGCTACCAAAGCATCACGCATTGTATTTTGCTGGTACAAAAAACCAGGATTTGTACCGGGTTCAACATCGTGCCAGTTTCCCCATTCGTCAACTACCAAACCAACCCGGTTTTGCGGATCATATTTATCCATAATTGCAATATGCTTGTCGAGTAATTCATTCATGTGCATGGTTTTTTTCAGGGTAGTAAAATATTCCTTTTCGTCAAATTGAGTAGCGCTGCCTTTGTGATTCCAGTCGTGTGCAATTGTGTAATAATGCAAAGAAACACCCTGGAAATTCTGCCCCGGGTTTCCGTCTTTCATCAACGTTTCCATCCAATGATAGTCATCACTGTTGGGACCGCCGGCGATTTTGTACAAACGGTTGTTGCCATAATTTTTTGTGAATGTTGAGTAACGGCGCATTTCGTTTGTATAATATTCAGCTGTCATGCTTCCACCGCAGCCCCAGTTTTCGTTGCCAACTCCCCAGTATCTTACTCCCCAGGGTTCTTCCCTGCCATTCGATTTGCGTATGTCAGTCATCGGACTGATATTTGATGAATTCAGATATTCCACCCACTGCGACATTTCCTGAACCGAACCGCTGCCAAGATTCCCGCAGATAACAGGTTCGCAAGCCAGCTGGTTGCACAATTCTAAAAATTCATGCGTGCCAAAAGCGTTGTTTTCAGTCACACCGCCCCAATGCGTATTAATCATTGTCGGACGTTCGTTTCTTGGTCCAATTCCATCCATCCAGTGGTATTCGTCGGCAAAACAACCTCCGGGCCAGCGCAAATTCGGAATGCCAATTTCTTTTAAGGCATTTACAACATCATTTCTGATTCCGGCTGTATTTGGGATTTTCGAATCTTCGCCAACCCAGTAACCACCATAAATACAGGTTCCCAAATGTTCGGAAAAGTGCCCGTAAATGTGTTTGCTGATTTTCTCTTTACCCAAATCGGTATTGATAATGATTTTGTTTTGCGCTGCTGCAGAAATTGCAACAATTGCCAATAAAACGAATGGAATAATCTTTGCTTTCATTAGAGTTTTTGTTATTGATTGTCATTTAATATTATAAGTGCTAAACTAACACTTAAAATGCAAAAAACAATATTTATGGTATTATTGCAGACTATAAAACAAAAAACATGAAATTCAAATGTATCATTTTTGATTGCGATGGAGTGCTTGTTGACAGTGAAACAATTTCAGCGAAAATATTTCAGGAAATGGCAGCTGAATCAGGTTTTAAACTTGATTTTGAATCTGTTTTGGAACAAATCACAGGCACTTCAATGACTGATAATCTGAAGTTTTTCAGTGAAAATATAGATGGCGAATTACCTGAAGACTTTGAATCTGAATTCAGAAAACGTTCTTATGAAGCATTCAAAACCGACCTCAAACCCATAAAAGGAATCCACGATTTACTCGAAAAAATAAGTATTCCGGTTGGTGTTGCTTCAAGCGGACCGGTGGAAAAAATTAAATTAAATCTAACCACAACCAATTTGATTGATTATTTCGGGAACAATATATTTAGTTGTTATGAAATTGGAAGTTGGAAACCTGAACCCGAAATCTATTTACTTGCAGCAAAAAAAATGGGATTTAAACCCGGTGAATGTGCTGTTATTGAAGACAGCCTGGCAGGTGTACAATCAGCAAAAGCAGGTGGTTTTAACGTTTTTGGTTTTGCGAATGACAAAAATGAAACCGCATTTAAGGAACTTGGGGCAACGGTTTTCTTCAGCATGGACGAGCTTGGATCCCTACTTAAAATTGATTAAAATTTAACTCGATTTTTGTACTTTTGATAAAAAACAGAAACATGAATACAAAAACAATTTCAATTGATATTCCATCTGATATACTTCTTGCGTTGAATGAAACGGAATCAGAATTCAAAAAAAGCATAAAGATTTCATTGGCAATGCGGTTATACAAACTGCAAAAACTTACAATTGGAAAGGCTGCTCAATTGTCCGGTCTGCCAAGATTTGAATTTGAAACAATACTCTCTGAAAATGAAATACCAATTTCAAATCTAAGCATCAATGACATGATGGACGACTGTAAAAAACTTATTTAATATGAAGAACGGACTTGTAATCGCAGATTCCGGACCGGGGAGCGGGGGAGGAGAGGCGAAGGGGGGAAGGGGGGGAGAGGTGTGGGAGAGGGAAGAGGAGGGGGGGGGGGGCAAAAGAGGAATTAATTGAAAAGTTAAAACCAATTTTTGAGACATTCCTGCAAAAGAAACGTTACTATTCGGTTGATTCGCTTAACACAGTTTTGTTGGCAAAAGGAGAAAAACAATAGGGTTCGAAGTATAAAATATGTCAATCAAAATCTTAGCTTTTGAAACAATTTAAATGAAAAAATCGCGGACTACAATTACTGAAATCGCCAAAGAACTAAATATCTCCCCGTCAACCGTTTCAAGGGCTTTAAATAACCACCCCGCCATCAGCTCAAAAACAAGGGAAGCTGTTATTGAACTGGCAAAAAAACGCAACTATTTACCCAATTTACTGGCATTAAATCTGCTAAAAAAACGAACAAACACAATTGGCGTAATTGTTCCTGAAATTACAAGTTACTTTTTTTCATCCATAATCAACGGAATTCAGGATTTGTTAAATCCGTTGGGCGTGAATATGATTATCGGCCAATCCAAAGAATCGTTTGAAGAGGAAAATCCCTTGTCCGCACATTTGCTTCAATCCGTGTCGATGGCTTTTTGATCTCGCCTTCTTCAAAAACAAAAAATTTCGACCATTTGAAAATACTGACAGAAAACAACATTCCGCTTGTAATTTTCGATCGTGATTGTGAAGGAATTGAAGTTGATAAAGTTTTTGTTGATGAATATAAAGGTGCTTTTCAGGCTGTTGAACATCTGATAAAACAGGTTGCCGAGATTGCCCACATAGCAGGCCCTTCAACACTTTCAACGGCACGGCACCGGTTGAACGGGTATAAAGAAGCACTAAAATTGCATGGTTTACCTGTTATCAAAGAATACATTGTTGAAAGCAGAGGTTTTACACCAAAACATGGAATCAGACCAACAAAACAACTGCTGGCACTTCCAAACCCTCCCGACGCCATTTTCACCATTAACGACGGGGTTGCAATCGGTGCAATGTTTGTATTAAAAGAAGCAGGAATTATAATTCCTGATCAAATCTCGGTAATTGGATTTGACGATGACCCGCACTCTTCCTACTTTAAACCCTCGTTATCAACCGTGTGGCAGCCAACCTACGAATTGGGCATGTTGTCAGCACGAATCCTGATGAAACGTGTAAATACAAACAACGATCTTTCAAAAATCAGGGTAGAAAAATTATTTCCCGAACTTATTATCCGGGGGTCTTCCCGCTAAACACTCCATACTTCAAATTCATTAAGACCTCTTTTTCTTGTTCCTCCCCAAGGGGAGGTTAGGTGGGGCTTTCCTTATCCTCAGGGAGTTTGGGTATTGCTTCCTTTTATGCAAAGGTTTGCATAAAATTATCTTGCAATTATTTGGAATGCTTATAAACAAAGGTGTAACTTTCACAAAATTTATTACACTAACTATTTGGTTTTCAACAAATGATAGTCTCTACCAATAAAATATTCAAATACTGTTACGGACATTACGGAATTGCAGCCGTGAATGTTTGGCACATGGAACAGGTACTTGGATTGTTTAGTGCAGCACAAAAAGCAAATGCTCCTTTTATTGTCCAAACTACCCCGGTTGCCAGATCTTATGCAAGTCCCGAAATGCTTCTGGCAATGATTTCGGCTGCGTCAAAAATATATCCCAACACAGTTTTTGCGATTCACCTCGATCACGGGAACAGGGAACATGCACTTCAAAGTATTGAATCGGGCGGTTACAACTCGGTAATGATTGATGCTTCGCATGAAACATTTGAGAAAAATATTTCGCTTACTAAGGAAATAGTTGAAAAAGCACATTCAAGTAATATTACAGTTGAAGCTGAACTTGGTGTTTTAAGCGGAATTGAGGACGATTTGAATATAGATGAAAAACACAAAAAATTTACACAGCCATCAGAAGTTGAGGAGTTTGTAAAACAAACCGGGTGCGACAGTCTTGCAATTGCTGTTGGAACAAGTCATGGCGCTTATAAATTTTCGGGCGATCAGGGTTTACAATTCGATATTTTGAAAGAAATTCAGCTTAGATTGCCAGGATTTCCGCTGGTTTTGCATGGTGGTTCTGCTGTAAATATGGATGAAATTGAACGAATCAATTCAGCAGGTGGCCAGCTTGGAACCGATGCAAAGGGAGTGTCTGATGCCGAACTTTTAAAAGCTATTGAACTGGGCGTTTGCAAAATAAATATAGCCACCGATGCCCGCCTCATCTGGACACGGGTTCATCGTGAATTCTTTGAACTGTCACCAGCTCAATTCGATCCCATTATTCCAGGGAAAACTTTTATTAATGAATTCGAAAAATTCAACCTTGAAAAATTTGATTTACTAAAGGCTTGCGGAAAAGCGTCAGCAATAAAATAAAACAAACATGATTAGAGATAAAAAATATCAACTATTAGCCAAACCCAGCTCTGAATCCGGCATTTATCAAAGCATTCTGAAAGAGGAAACAGGTTGGCAATTCCTTAATTTTCAAGCCCGGTTAATGAAACGTGGGGAAAAATGGAAAGGGAATACATGGGAAAATGAATACGCAGTAATTTTGCTTGGCGGAAATTATTCAGTAAAAACCGACAAGGGAAACTTTGAAACCATAAACGGGCGAAAAGATGTTTTCAGCGGAATTGCCCATTCGTTGTATCTTCCGAGAGACACCGAATTTGAATTGACTGCCGAAAGTGAAGTTCTTGATATTGCTTATGGTTGGTGCGAAACCGATGAAGATCACCCGATTTGTTTTAAAAGCCCTGAAGAAGCAGCCATTGAAATACGTGGCGGTGACAATGCAACACGGCAAATTAACAGTTTGCTTCAACCTGGTTTTGATTGTCACCGGCTGGTTTCGGTTGAAGTTTACACACCTTCAGGAAACTGGAGCTCTTTTCCGGCGCACAAACACGATACACGAAAATTTGATGAAGACGGAATGGTTACGGAGGCTTGTCTGGAAGAAACTTATTTCTACAAAATCGATAAACCACAAGGTTTTGCCATTCAGCAAATTTATAATGACGACAGGAGTCTCGATGAAATTGCTGTTGCCAGAAACAACGATGTGGTGTTGGTTCCCGAAGGTTATCATCCGGGTGGTTGCTGGTCACGGATATAATGTTTATTACCTCAATTTTTTAACCGGCAGTGATCAGTCGCTCGCAAACACAGATGATCCTGACCACAAATGGATTTACAACTCCTGGAAAGGACGAGATCCACGAATTCCATTGGTAACAGCAGAAATGAATAACAAAAAGATATGAGAAGCGAGATATGAGTATCAAGATTAGAGTAACAAGACGAGTGACTTTAAAAGTAAAAACCTGTTGTTTTTGATGCTTGATTCTTGATACTTGATACTTGATACTTGATACTTGATACTTGATACTTAAATACTAAATACCTGATAAATAATAACAAAAAATATGAACAACAACGAAAAAATATACGATGTAATAACCTACGGAAGATCGTCAATCGATTTGTATTCGCAGGAAGTAGGTGCGCCGTTCGAAGAAATTCTTGGATTCCATGCTTTTGTGGGCGGATCGCCTTTAAATATTGCAGTTGGTTGCAGCCGCTGGGATTAAATGCTTCGCTGCTTTCGGGAGTGGGAAAAGACAAAGTGGGTGATTTCATCCTCAATTTCCTGAAAAACGAAAATGTACGTACCGAAAATGTACGCGTTATTCCTGGCACAAGAAGTTCAGCAGTACTTCTTGGAATTGAACCCCCCGATCGTTTTCCATTGGTTTATTACCGCGATAATTGCGCCGATTCTCAAATCAATATCGATCAGGTTTTAAAAGCCGGGATCGAAAAATCAAAGTTGTTCGAGGTTTCAGGAACTGCTTTAAATATTGAACCTACAGAAGTGCAGCTTTTTTAGCCGCAGAAATTGCACGTAAAAACGATGTTCCGGTTATGTTGGATCTTGATTTCAGAGCTGATCAGTGGCATGACATTCGTGCTTTTGGCGTTACAACGCGTGCTTTTATGCGAAATGTAAATGTTGTGTTGGGCACTGAAGAGGAAATCCTGGCTGCGTATCTTTCCGATGAATCGCAGTTAATTATTAGTCATCAGCAAATTTCTGCCCCCGAAATCAAAGGTAATATTGATGAAGCTATTCAAGGAATTTTACACCTCGGTGTTGATGCTCTTATAATTAAAACAGGTTCGCGCGGTGCAGTTATTTATTTGCCAGATGGAACTATCCAAAAAGTACCCGGATTTCCGGTTGAAGTTGTAAATATTTTGGGTGCAGGCGATGCTTTTGGTGCCGGATTTATTTATGGTTTTCTGAAAGGTTGGGATTTGTATAAATGCTGCCGGATGGGAAATGCCTGCGGAGCGCATGTTGTAACCCAACTGGGTTGTGCAAATTTCACACCTTACGAAAAAGATATTCTGGAGTTTATTGAATCAAAAGGCGGGTTTTAATTGATAGACTATAAGTAATGAGAATCAAGACACAAGACAAAATGAATTATCGAAAACCAGATATTTCTAATTCTTAGTCTTGATACCTGATACTTGTTTCCTGAAGCTAAATAAAATAATATGAACACAAAAAAACTAACAGTTGCGCAGGCAACAATCGAATTTCTTAAAAACCAATATTCTGAACGCGATGGAATTGAACAACCCTTTTTTGCTGGTTGTTTTGGGATTTTTGGTCATGGAAACCTGGCCGGTTTTGGACAGGCACTTCAGCAAAATCCTGATTTCAGGTATTTTTTGGTACGAAACGAGCAAGCTGCTGTTCATACAGCAGTTGGTTATGCAAAAATGAAAAACAGACTTTCTACTTTTGTTTGTACTTCATCAATCGGGCCGGGCGCAACAAATATGATTACTGCAGCAGCAGGAGCAACTATCAACCGGATTCCTGTATTATTAATGCCAGGCGATATTTTTGCCAAACGAATTGTAGCACCGGTTTTACAACAACTTGAATCAGCAGTTTCTCAGGATTTTTCAGTAAACGATTGCTTTAAACCAGTTTCAAAATACTGGGATCGCATTAATCGCCCGGAGCAACTAATTACTTCTCTGCCAGAAGTAATGCGGGTTTTAACTTCTCCTGCTGATACAGGTGCAGTAACGCTTTGCATTCCGCAGGATGTTCAGGCTGAAGCTTTTGATTTTCCGGTGGAAATGTTTGAAAAAAGGGTGTGGCATGTTGCCCGTCCGCGACCCGATGTTTCTGCTTTGCTGCGCGCAGTTGAGTGGATTCGCTCATCAAAAAAACCGATGGTAATTGCCGGTGGTGGCGTCATTTATAGCGAAGCAGAAAAAGCACTGGCAACTTTCGTTCATCAAACCGGAATTCCGGTTGGCGAAACCTTGCCGGAAAGGTTCGCTACCGTACAATGATCCGCATAATCTTGGTGCAACAGGCGCAACCGGAACAGAAGGCGCAAATGCAATCAGCACTGAAGCCGATTTGATAATTGGAATTGGCACGCGTTACAGCGATTTTACAACGGCTTCGAAAACCGCTTTTCAAAATAAAAATGTGAAATTCATCAATATAAATATTACAGAATTTGATGCCCAAAAACACAGCGCACTTGCATTGACCGGCGATGCAAAGGTTATTTTGGAAGAGCTTACCGAAAACCTAAAATCATATAAAGTTGATGAAGCTTACAAAAAACGGGTTGCCGATTACAACAAAAGCTGGGATGAAAAAGTGGCGTTGGCATATCAGGCGGAGAATAACGCAATTCCAAGTCAGGCTGAAGTTATAGGCGCAGTAAATACTTTTTCCGATGCAAATGATGTAGTTCTTTGTGCTTCGGGCAGTGCACCCGGCGACTTGCACAAACTCTGGCGCACACGAAATTCAAAAGGTTTTCATCTTGAATACGGTTATTCGTGTATGGGTTACGAAATTTCAGGCGGACTGGGAGCAAAAATGGCTTGTCCCGATCGTGAAATTTATATCATCCTGGGCGATGGTGGTTATTTAATGATGCCATCAGAAATTATTACTTCGTTGCAGGAGCGTTACAAAATCACAATTATTCTAATCGATAACAACGGATTTGCAAGTATTGGCGGTCTGTCAAAATCAATTGGCAGCGAAGGTTGGGGAACAAAATATTCGTACCGAAACGAGGAAACGGGAAAACTGGAAGGAGAAAATTTGCCGGTTGATTTGGCATTGAATGCGCAAAGTCTGGGTGCAAAAGTTTATAAAACTACCAACATCGCATCATTTAATGAAGCGCTGAAAAACGCCAAAAACGAAGATCGAACCACGGTAATTTATATCGAAACAGTGCCTGAAAGAAAAATGGCCGGTTACGGTCATGCATGGTGGGACGTACCAATTGCTGAAGTCTCAGAGTCAGAATCGGTGCAAAAGGCGCGTGAGAACTATGATGTTCAGCGGAAAAAACAACGTTGGTTTTTTAAGGGAAAACAATCAATAATAACTAAACATTAACGACAATATCAAAACATGCTAACAGTAATAACATTTGTCGGCTTTACCGTTTTTGTAGCCCTTTACTCATGGTACAGAATGAGAAAAGACAAAATGAACTCTTCGGATGACTATTTTCTGGGGGGCAGAAGTTTGTCGGGCATCGTAATAGCCGCTTCAATGCTGATGACCAACATTTCGACCGAGCATCTTATTGGGATGAACGGTTCATCTTACAAAAACGGATTTATTATCATTGCATGGGAAGTTACATCTGCCCTTGCGCTGGTTGTTGCCGCGTTGTACTTCATTCCGAAATACCTTCGCATGGGATTGACAACCATTCCCGAATACCTTGAAAAGCGTTTCGATGGTGTAACCCGCAGTCTGATCGCTTTGTTCCTGGTGATTTCGTTTGTGGTTACGTTGCTTCCTATTGTATTATATACCGGCGCCATCAATCTCGAAAGCATTTTTAATATTTCCGAAGTACTGGGTGTTACCAAATCTGAAGGATTGTGGATTACTGTAGTTGCAATTGGAGTTATTGGTTCGTTGTATGCCATTTTCGGCGGATTAAAAGCAGTTTCGATTTCAGATTTGATAATGGGATACGGACTGCTTATCGGTGGTTTAATGATTCCTGTATTCGCGCTTTATAGTATTGGCGATGGAAATATTTTTACCGGTCTTGCCAAAGTTTATCATCATGCTCCCGAAAAATTCAATGTGGTTGGCGCCAAAGATTCGGTAATGCCTTTTGGGGTTTTGTTTACCGGGTTAATCATTAACCATCTCTATTTCTGGGGAATGAACCAGACTATCATTCAACGGGCCCTGGGTGCAAAAAACCTGAAAGAAGCACAGAAAGGCCTGCTTTTTACAGGTGTTCTTAAAATATTGGTACCCCTGGTTATTGTTCTTCCCGGGGTTATCGGATTTTATTATTTCGGCGATTCGATGTATGAACACCAGGATTTCGTTTATCCGGCGCTGATTAAAAAAGTATTGCCGGTTGCTTTTGTTGGATTTTTTGCCGCAGTTGTAATGGGGGCTGTATTAAGTACTTTTAACGCTGTACTCAACAGCGCTGCGACTATTTTCAGCATCGATGTTTACAAACGATTGTTAAAAAAGATGCATCGGAAAAACGATTGGTTTGGGTTGGCAGGGCAACATCAACAACACTGGCAGTTTTTGCCATTTTATCGGCTCCACTGGTGGCAAATGCTCCTGAAGGATTATACCAGCTACTTCAGCAATTAAACGGTATCTTTTTTATTCCAATCGCATCCATCATGATTGCAGGGTTTTTTATTAAAAACATCTCAGCAGCCGGTGCTAAAACAGCCCTCTTCTTCGGTTTGATTTTCTATATCACAACTACTTTTATACTGAAGGTCAACATCCATTTTATCCATATCTGGGGAATTGAGTTTGTTTTGAACATGATCATTATGTTTGTCATGTCGTATTTCTATCCCCGGACAACTTTCAACGACAAAGCCGATGCATTAAAAGTCGATATGAAAGGTTGGAAATATGCTTATCATCTATCGGCAGTGCTTGTGGTTGTAACCATTGCAATTTATATCTGTTGGGACATCAATAAAAACAGTTTACGCCAATTTTAAAATATGAAATAAAAACTATAAAATATTATAAAAATGGAAATTCTAAAAAATTATATTAACGGAAGCTGGACACAAAGTTCAGAAAATGAAACGATTAATGTTGTTAATCCTGCAAATCAGGAAGTTTTAGCAATGGTACCTTTTGGAGATAAAACTGCAATCGATGTCGATTCTGCTGTTGCCGCAGCCGCCGAAGCTTTAAAAGAGTGGCGTGAAACCCCGGTAATGCGCAGGGTTCAACCACTTTTCAAACTGAAATATTTGCTGGAAGAAAACATTGATGAAATTGCCCGGCTGATTACACTCGAATGTGGTAAAAGTTTTGCCGAATCAAAAGCTGAAATGCAGCGTGCCATCGAAAATGTTGAAACGGCTTGCGGAACACCGATGCTTATTCAAAGCGAATTTTCGGAAAATGTGGCGCCCGGAATCGATGAATTTATGATTCGTCAGGCAGTTGGGGTTTGTGTTTGTATTTCGCCCTTCAATTTTCCGGGAATGATCCCGTTCTGGTTTTTGCCTTACGCAATTGCCTGCGGAAACAGTTTTATCATAAAACCTTCTGAAAAAGTACCGCTAACAATGATGAAGGTTTTTGAATTGATTGACCAGCTAGAACTACCAAAAGGACTGATAAACCTTGTTCATGGCGGAAAACAAAGTGTTGATGCACTGCTCGATAATCCTGAAGTAAAAGCAATCAGTTTTGTAGGATCAACAAATGTGGCTCGATACATTTATCAGCGGGGTGCTGCCAACGGAAAACGGGTTCAGGCGCAGGGTGGAGCCAAAAACCCGGTAATTGTAATGCCCGATGCCGATATTGAAATGGCAGCAAAAATTGTTGCCGACAGTGTTTATGGTTGCGCCGGTCAGCGCTGTCTGGCTGCCTCAAATATTATTACAGTTGCCGATGATAAAGGTTTTATAAAAGAAGCGCTAGTTGAAGCTGCAAAAAGCAAAACCACAGGTTTCGGACTTGATGCCGGAATTGAAATGGGGCCTGTTATAACACCAGATAGTAAATCAAGGGTTGAATACCTGATATCAAAAGGTGTCAGCGAAGGTGCAAATTTATTGCTCGACGGACGAAATGCCAATATCAGCGGTTACGAAAAAGGTAATTTTATAAAACCAACAATTCTGGAAAATGTGGCATTGGATGGCGAAGTTATTAAAACCGAGATTTTTGGCCCGGTAATGAGTTTGCTTCACATGAAAACAATAGATGACGCAATCGATTTTGTGAATAGCAACAATTACGGGAATATGGCTTGTTTATTCACTTCCAGCGGATTAAACGCCCGTACCTTCAGAAACAGGGCAAATGCGGGAAACATTGGAATCAATATTGGTGTTGCCGCACCTATGGCGCAATTTCCTTTTAGTGGCTGGAACAACAGTTTCTTTGGCGATTTGCATGGACAAGGCCGTCATGCCATTGAATTTTTCACGCAAACAAAAGTTGTAATCGAACGCTGGCCAAAGGAGTGGACACGTAAATTTTAATTTTTAAACAACAGAATTGAAACCGATTTTTAATACATAAACAACAATTTTAAACCTTCATTTTAATATGATAAAAATAGCAAATGCACCCTGTTCGTGGGGAGCGCTCGAATTTGAACTGGAAGGAAAATCGCTGGGTTACCAGCAGGTACTTTCAGAAATGGTGGAAACCGGATATGCCGGTACTGAACTCGGTGATTGGGGATTTATGCCTTCAAATCCTGATGATCTTAAAAAAGTACTTGATGGGAAAAGTCTGCAGCTACTTGGAGCTTTTGTTCCTGTTGCCCTTGCAAAGGAGGAAGCTCATGCTGCCGGAATTGAACTGGCCTTAAAAACTGCCGGTTTGATGTTTGACGCCGGATATAAAAACGCGTTTATTGTTCTGGCAGACGAAAACGGCTCAGTGGAAATACGCACTAAAAATGCAGGAAGAATAACTCCAGAAATGGGTTTGTCGGAAAACCAATGGAAAACTTTCGCCGCCGGAGCCGAAAAAGTCGCCAAAGCAGTGAAAGATAAATATGGTATGCGAACTGTTTTCCACCATCATTGCGGTGGATTTGTCGAAACCCCCGGGGAAGTGGCAAAACTGATGGAACTTACTAATCCTGAAATACTGGGTCTTTGTCTTGATATGGGTCATTTTGCCTTTGGTGGCGGTGATCCGGTTGTTGCTTTAAAGAAATATTACAATCGAATCTGGCATGTTCATTTTAAAGATTTCGATCCGAAAGTTGGACAAGATGCTAAGGAAAATAATTACGATTATTTCAAATCAGTAGAAGAAGGAGTTTTTTGCGAACTTGGAAAAGGAAGTGTTGATTTCGAATCAATCGTAAAAATTCTGAATGAAAAAGAATACGATGGCTGGATCGTTGTTGAACAGGATGTACTTCCGGGAATGGGTTCGCCAAAAAAATGTGCTGACCACAACCGAAAATACATTAAATCATTAGGACTGTAGAAATCTAATATGCCCTATGTGCCTATGTGGTTAAAAATTAAAATGAAATTGAAAAAATAATATAATCAAAATGAAAAAAATAAATGTTGCAGTTGCCGGTTTAGGCAGAATTGGTAAGATACACCTCAAGAATTTGTGCCGGAATTTTTCGGAAATTGAGGTGGTTGCAGTTATGGATGTTTTTAACGAATCAAAATTAATTGCCGATGAATTTAATATACCCGTTTTTGTAATAGATTTTGACGAATTACTGGCAGTGCCTGATCTGGATGTAGTTGTTATCTGCTCACCAACCGACACACATGCCGATTATGTAGTAAAAGCGGCGAAAGCCGGCAAACAGATTTTTTGCGAAAAACCGCTCGATCTTTCACTTGACCGGGTAAAAGAAGTACTCGAAATTGTAAATGAATCTGGCGTAAAACTGATGTTGGGTTTCAACCGCCGATTTGATCCTGAATTTAAAAAAATCAGACAATTGGTTGTGAACGATGCTATTGGCGATCCTCAAATCATTAAAATCACAAGCCGCGATCCCGGGCCACCACCTGTTTCTTATATAAAAGTTTCGGGCGGAATGTTTTTGGATATGACCATTCATGATTTCGACATGGCACGCTACATTTCGGGCAAACAGGTAAAAGAAGTTTATGCAAAAGGCGCGGTAATGGTTGATCCTGAAATTGGCAAAGCCGGAGATATTGATACTGCTATTATTACCCTCACTTTCGAGGATGGCACGATGGCTGTTATCGATAATTGCCGGAAAGCAGTTTATGGTTACGACCAGCGGCTCGAAGTTTTTGGCAGCAAAGGAATGGCACAGGCTGAAAACAATTTCCCCAATAACCACAAATTATACACTGCTGCAGGCGTTTCCGGCGATTTGCCTTTACACTTTTTCCTTGAAAGATACGATGCTTCCTACAATCAGGAAATCAGGGAATTTATTGATGCAATTGTTTCGGGCAGCAAAATGCCGGTTGATGGTAATGATGGATTACTTTCGATTGCAATTGGTTTGGCGGCAAAAAAATCCATTCAGGAAAACAGACCTGTCCCTTTATCTGAGGTTTTATAGGAACTCAGAAATCCTGTTTTAGGAATTGAATCACCAATAAATATTTTAAGGGATTCAATTGAATAAATAATGATTTAGTTCTAACTCAAAAAAAAAAATCAATATGAAAAAATGGAAATGCAACACAGTTTACTGATTGTATTCTAAGTTTTAAAAAGTAGAATTTTAACTTATTAACACACTCTAAATGAGACTTGTTAAATCGATTATGTTTTCTGTATTAATATTAATTTTATAATCATATGAAAAAATTAGTTCTAAGAAATCTCTTATTATGGAAAGGTCACTTTCCTGCTTTTCATAAAATATATTTAACGATTTTGATTTCAATCTTTACAATATCCGGAGCCTGGGCCAATCTAAATCCAGTCGATTCTGGTAATTCTTCTGATAAATTAAACACTGCATCTGTTCAGCAACAAAAAAAGCAAATTTCAGGTACTGTTGTCGGGCAGGATGGCAATCCTATTCCGGGTGTTTCAGTTGTGGTGCAAGGTACTACAACGGGAGCCACTACAAATATGGATGGGGAATTTAAACTTGAAATACCTGCAGATGCACAAACTTTTGTGTTTTCTTTTGTGGGAATGAAAACGCAGGAAATACCGGTTGCAGGCAAAACTGTATTTGCAGTTACTCTTTTGGAAGAAACAATTGGCCTTGAAGAGGTTGTTGCAATTGGTTACGGAACACAAAGAAAAGCTGATTTAACGGGTGCTGTTTCAACCGTTGCTCCTGACAATTTAAAACAAGGTATCAACCAATCAGTTAGTCATGCTTTGCAAGGACGTGTTGCAGGTGTAACAGCTATTCAAAATTCTGGAGAACCTGGTGGCGGTGTTGAAATCAGAATCAGGGGGGCCGGTTCAATTAACGATAACAGCCCGCTTTATGTAGTTGATGGAATTATCGGAAGTATTGCAAATTTAAACCCTGCCGACATTGAAAGCATGACTGTACTGAAAGATGCTGCTTCTGCTGCTATTTACGGTTCACGCGGTGCAAATGGCGTTGTTATTGTTACTACAAAAAAGGGTAAAAAAGGACAAAAAACTTCAGTTTCGTTCAATACAAGTCAGGGTGTGCAGCAAGCCTGGAAAATGCCAACTTCTTTAACGGCTGAAGAAAGAAACATGATCCATAAGGAAGCTCTGACAAATGATAATACACCAACTTCAGAATCAATCTGGAACTATTACAATGATCCAACTAATGCTGTTACAAGAACTGACTGGTTTTCGGAAATACTAAAACCAGCCTACATTTCAAACAGCGATTTAAGTTTCCAGGGAGGTTCTGAGAACTCTAATTTTTTATTTAGCCTTGGCTATCTCGACAACAACGGTATTTTAACCGGAACGAACTATAAAAAGTACAATATTCGTTTTAACAGTCAACACGAAATCGTTAAAAATTTAACCTTTGGTGAAAATATTTCACTCGTAATTACCGATCAGCAAATTGCGGATACACGAGGCAGTTATGATGGCGTTTTAAGTGCAGCACTTTTTAATATGCGAAATACACCGGTTTGGGAGGATCAGTCCAATCAAATTTATGGCGCTCCAACTGGTGATTTTCCAAATCCGGTTGCATCACTTAACAGCAGAGATATTACGCAAAAAAATAATGGATTTTCAGGAAATTTATATCTTGAATATAAATTCCTTGAAATGTTTACTGTAAAAACCGACTTTGGCTATACATTAAACAATGGGAAAAACAAAAACTTCAAATCAATAGCAATAAATGGTGGCCGCGGACTTGACCAAAACGGATTAAGCGAAAGTTACGCAACAAACAAAACCTGGATTTGGAACAATACTGTAAATTTTGATAAAAGAATTGAAAGCCATCACATTGCAGCTCTTGCAGGTATGTCAATGGAATCGGGACTTTATGAATGGTTATCGTCAGGTACAGCCAAACAATTTAGCAATCAAGACCCGGCCTTGCGCTATTTTAACAATGCCGGAGCATTTCCGGAACATGTTTCAGGCAGTGCTGATGATTATGCTTTACAGAGTTATTTTGGCCGCATTTCGTATGAATATGCCGATAAATATTTATTCGCTGGCAATATTCGTGCTGATGGTTCGTCAAAATTCCCTTCTGACAAACGCTGGGGTGTATTCCCTTCGTTTTCAGCTGGATGGAGAATATCAAACGAAGCATTTTTCAGCAGTTTAACCAATGTAGTTTCCGACCTTAAACTTCGTGGAAGCTGGGGACAATTAGGGAATGACAAAATTCCGAATTACCAGTATTATAGTACAGTTAGTACGGTTGGTTCACCAACTCTTGACGGAAATCAGTTTACAGCTGTAGCTCAAAATCGTTTTGCAAATACAAATATTCAATGGGAGGTTACTACCCAAACAGACATTGGTATTGATGCCGGATTTCTGGAAAATAAAATTCAGTTAACAGCGGATTACTATGATAAGGAAACAACTGATATTTTAGTTCAGGTACCACTTGTTTCATCGTTAGGTGTTGGAATTGCTCCATTTCGTAACGCCGGAAAAGTTTCAAATAAAGGTTTTGACTTAGGTATTAGTTACCGAAACCGCGATAATGAGTTTAAATATGAAATATCGGCTAATGCAGCATCAGTAAAAAACAAACTTGAAACCCTTGGTGTTGCCGGTGCTAAAGAGATTTTTACTTCCGACTATAAAAACGTTCTTGTAGGCAGAATTGCTGAAGGTGAGCCATTGGGTCATTTTTATGTGCTTAATGCTTTAGGAATATTTCAAAGTACCGATGAAATTAGTAGTTACACAAGTGCCGGAGGTGGAAAAATACAACCTAATGCAGTGCCTGGTGATGTTAAATTTGAAGACAGGAACAAGGACGGTGTAATTAGTGCCGATGACAGGTTTAATGCAGGTAACAGCTTTCCAACATTTACCTATTCTTTGACATTTAACGGTGAATACAAAGGATGGGATGTAAATATGTTGTGGATTGGAAGCCAGGGTAATGAAATCTTTAACGGCTTAAAACTGGGAGGTACTTTTATGCAGGGAACCAGTTACAACAACAGTCCTGAAATTCTAGACCGTTGGACTTCTGATTCAAAAAGCACTACTGTTCCAAGGGTAACTGTTAAAGATTTAAATAACAACAAAACTTACAGCACTCTTTATATTGAAGACGGAAGTTTTGCACGCATGAAATACCTCACATTTGGTTATACTTTTAAAGAAAGCCTTTTGGGGAATAGCATAAGTAAACTTCGTTTGTACATGACTTTCCAAAATTTAATTACAATAACCAAATATTCAGGGTACGACCCGGAAATTGGAGCTGAAGGAGGATTTAGCAATAATATGTATGGTGTTGACAAAGGGGTTTACCCACAGGCAAAAGCATATATACTTGGATTAAACATTAATTTCTAATTTTTTAAAAAATGAAGATTATGAAAAATTATATTATCTCAATATCATTGATTTTCATGCTGGTGTCGTGCGGAGAAGATTTTCTTGATAAACAACCACATGAATTTACTGACGCAGTATTCTGGAAAACTGCAGATCAGGCAGAGTCAGCTTTGGCAGGAGTTTATAGTCCTCTTCAGGATGAAGAAGCACTTGGAGGCGAAGAGTGGTGTGGAATGGAATGTTTTAGCGATAACGCATACATGAATGACCCGTATGCTGATTTTGTTGCAATGTCAGAGTTCAGGGCAATCCAGAATACAGAAGGTGACCTCAGCCTAAACAGCTATAAATCATACTATAAAACAATAAAACGCGCGAGCGATGTTTTATACAATGTACCTAACATTGATATGGATGCTTCACAACAAAAGAGAATTTTGGGAGAAGCCAATTTTCTGCTTGCCTTTGCCTATTTCCAGCTTACAAATCGTTATGGAGGATTGCCAATCTATGATTCTGAAGACGCTCAGGCTTCATTAACAAGAGCCAGCGAAGCTGAAACGTGGGAAAAAATAGAAGCCAGCCTGATAACTGCGACTGAGCAACTGGCTTGGGAACACCAGGAAGGTCGTCCCGGTTTGGGTGCGGCCTGGGGACTGCTTGCAAAAGTTTATGCCTATCAGAAAAAGTGGGATTTGGCAAAAACTGCAAGTGAAACAGTTATCAGTTCGGGCAAGCACAACATTTCACTTCCCTATAAAGATTTGTTTACGATTGAACACGAAAGCGATAGTGAAATCCTTTGGGGATTAGGTGCCAGATTGGATGAATATCCTATTACACCTGTTTTATTATTGCCAAATAATGTTTGGGATGGAACTCATGATGAGCCAATGGGTGAAGGATGGAGATTAGTAAGTCCAACTCAGTATTTCTACGATTCATATAAATCAGGTGATTCGCGAAAAGCAGCCACTGTTGCAAAACGTGGTGTTGATGTGATTACTTACAACGGTTCTACGGATATTCTTCAGGCACCAAACAATCAGTCTCCCGTTGTTTGTATTAAATATATGTCACCTTATGCTGAAAATTATGTAGGTTGGGCGGCAGGACTTAATGTTCCGGCATTGAGGTATTCCGATATTTTATTAATTAATGCCGAAGCAATTATGAACCTTAACGGAGGTGGCCCATCAAACAGAACAGTTGGTGTTGCTGCTGCTGCATCTTTTAATATTGTTCATCAGCGGGCTGGGTTAGACCCAATTGCGGCTCCAACATTCAACGACCTAATGTATGAAAGACAAATGGAGCTTGCATTCGAAGGTGGAGATCGTCATTTTGACCTGGTACGCTGGGGACTTGCTGCTGAAGTTTACAATGCGCTACCTGCGGAAGGAACTTACAAACCAAAACGTGTATTTATTCCGGCAACACATCGTTTGTTACCATTTCCTCAAAGAGAAATTGACAACAGCAACGGCACAATTAACCAGAATACCGGATATGCTGGTATGTAAATCAAATTAATAAAAAGTACAAATTAGGGGAAGTAAATCACTTCCCCTAATTATAAATTGAAATAAAAGTCCATGATCAGTTTTGTAAATTCAGGAGAAATAATTTCTGGTTTCAATAACGAAATATGAACATTTCGAAATCATTCATATTAACATTGTTTGTGTTGTTTTTTGCTTTTTCAATAAAAGGTAATGACAACCTGAAATATGTAAATCCTTTTATTGGTACAGCACCGTCAAAAATTCCATCAAATTGGGAAGGACATGGCCGTACATATCCGGGTGCAGTTGCCCCTTTTGGATACATTCAGTTAACGCCAGAAACCCGATTATCTCCTTCTAAAGGATACGATTATCGCGATAACAGTATCTATTTCTTTAGCTGTTTTCACCATTTAAGTGGCTATCCAAACGGCTCTTCCGGTCAAGGCAAGATTATGCTTGTCGAAAATTGGAGTTCTTTTCAGATTAATAATCACAAACGGCCTTTTTCACACCAAATGAATATACTGAACCGGGATATTACAAAGTAAAATTCGATGACAATGGAACTACTGTTGAAGCATGCTCTTCAACCCGGTCAGGAATGTTTCGTTTTGATTTTAACAAAAATACCAATCCGAAGGTTTTTATCGGAGATATTGGAGATATCGTTTTGGAAAATCCCTCCGTTAAAGGATCAAAACGAAATATATGGATTGAGTTTGAAATACCCTGGCAAAGTGTTGAAAAATCAGGTGATGGCTATATTTTTACTTTCAGCAAAACAAACAAAAATTTACTGTTGAAATTAAGTACCTCTTCAGTAAGTTTTCAAAATGCAAAAACAAACCTTGCCATAGAAATTCCGGACTGGGATTTTGATGCCCTAAAAAATAAAACTCAAAATGATTGGGAAAATGAGCTTTCAGTTATTGACATTCAGGATAGCTCGGTTCAAAATAAAACAAAATTTTATACCGCACTTTATCACTCATTGTTAATTCCCTGGGTAATTTCCGATACTGATGGAACTTATTTGGGACTTGATGGCAAAATACAAAAATCAGAAGGAGAAAATCAATATGGCACTTTTTCTCCCTGGGATACTTTTCGATCCTTTCATCCACTGCTTTGTATTATTGCACCGCAGCGACAAAATGATATGATAATTTCGATGCTCGATATTTATAAGCAAACCGGGCAATTACCTGTTGAACCAATGACGGGTTTTCATTCAATTCCCATAATTGTAGATTCATATTTAAAAGGAATTACCGGGTTCGATAAAATGCTGGCATACAAAGCCATGAAAAATCTCCTTTTATCCGATGAAGAGAAAAAAGCAGATGTAGAATCGTATATTTTGAAAGGTTTTGTTCCATCAAGTTATCCTGAATCAGTGACGCGGACCGTTGAATACGCATATAACGATTGGGTTTTATCGCAATTCGCCGATAAGGTAATGAACCTGCATGATGACTATTCTTTGCTTGCGAAGAGAAGTTTAAATTATCAAAATCTGTTAGATCCTGCTCAACTTTTTCTAGTTCCGCGAAGTGAAAAAGGTTTTATTCATTCTGAAGGAAACTTTGGTTACAAAGAAGGTGACAAATGGAATTATTCACTTTTTGTGCCTCATAATGTCAGGGATATAATTAATTTGAAAGGAGGAAATCAGAAATTTATAAGCCAACTGGACAGTGCCTTAAACAATGGGTTAATTATGTTCGACAATGAACCTAATTTTCACATTCCATATCTGTATAATTATGCAAAATGTCCGGCAAAAACACAGGAGTGGGTTTCAAAAATCAGTGACACACAATTTACTGCAACTGACGGTGGACTTCCCGGAAACGATGATTTGGGGTCAATGTCGAGCTGGTTTGTGTTTAATGCATTGGGATTTTTTCCGGTATGCCCGGGCATACCCGAATACAATATTGGAACTCCGTTATTTGAAAAAGTAATTATTCATATTCCCAACGGAAAAGATTTTATTATCAAAGCATTAAACTCTTCTTCAAAAATAACTTTATACATTTAGCAACCTTAAATGGAAAAGATTTTAATCAATCATGGTTTAATCATACTGAAATTTTAAGCGGTGGTGAAATTACCTTTTCGTTAGGACCAAATCCTTCCGAATGGGCTGTTAATGCCACCTCTGAACCATATTCAATCACAAAAACAGAAGCTGTAATTTCTGTTGATTCAATCTGGGTACCAAAATCAAATGTTGACCCAAATGAACGTTTCAATATATATTTCAATTTAAAAAACTCGGGAAGCACAGGTGTTAAAATTTTACGATTGATTGAGGACAGTAAAGAAATTGCACGAAGAAATATTTATGTTGAGGAAGGAAAAACTATTTCGGATTCACTGTTTTGCAGATTGTATAAACCAGGAATTTCAAAATTGAATATTGAAGGAAGCAACAAAACTGTAAATGTTAAAGTAAATAAATCAAATGTACGCAAGTTTGAAATTTCGAATTTAACTTATATCCCTCTTTTGAAAGAGGATGAAACTCAACAAATAAGTTTTTGGGCAAAAAATATTGGTGGCTCATCTGATACAATACAAATTCCCATTTATCTCAACAATAATTTACTCAAAACTTCAACAATTGTAGCAGCACCGGGAGAAACTGTTATTCATAAATATAAAATTTCAGACTACAAATCAGGAGTCAATACATTGCAAATAGATAGTGTAAAGTGCATATTTAAAGTTTATACAAGCAATAAAAATGCGACTTTGGTTGACCTTCAGTTTCAGCAGAAAAACGGTGGAATTATAAAAGATGAGTCTGGCTTAATGAATAACGGAATTGCTCAAACCACTAATGTTGGAAGTCCCGATTTTTCAGGGTTTGATGAAAACACTTTTGTTGAAATAAAAAATAACCCTTCATTTTCAGTACTGAAAAATGATATTTCAATTATGGCCTGGGTAAAACTTTCTGAACCCGAAAAATATCCTGTTTCAATTATCACACAGGGCGATCACAATGTGATTCAGCTTAACAGGAACGAAATTGAGTTTTTTGCCGGTGGTTGGGGTCGGGGTGCCTGCACCGTTAACATATCCAACAATTTATTTGATGGATGGCATCATTTGGCTGGTGTTGCAGAGAGATTGTCACTTAAATTTTATATTGATGGAGAACTCATGCAAACCGCGCAGTTAGATAACCTTGTCTCGTTAGTATCGAATGCAAACTGGAATTTGGGTAGAAACGAAGAGTTCCCCGGAAAAAGGATTTTTATTGGAAAAATGGATGGTGTAAAGATTTTTGCAGCGGCACTTACAAAGGAGGAAATCACTGAAATAATTAACGAAGGAAAAAAGAATAAATTTTAATATCACTATATCAACTATGTATAATCATTATTTAAACCAATAAAATGAGCGAGAACATAACCAACCGCCGAATTTTTTTAAAACGATATGGAACGGTAGCTTCAGGATTAATTCTGGTTCCAACAATTATTCCAGCCTGTGTCCGTGGTAAAAATGGAAACGTGGCTCCTTCCGACCGGATAAATGTTGCATTTATTGGTGCCGGAAACCAGGCGTTTAACGATGCACGTGATTTCATGGATGATGAAAGAGTTCAGATAACTGCTGTTTGCGATGTAAACAAAGAAAGTTATGGTTATTGGGATGGCGTGATCGGTGGACGTGAACCCTTGATTGCGATGATTGAAAAAGGATATTCGAAGAAGAACGGGAAAAAGTTCTCAGGAATTAAAGGCTATGAAGATTTTCGTGATGTAATTGCATTAAAAGAAATTGATGCTGTTGAAGTTGTTGTTCCGGATCACTGGCATTCAATTCCGGTTCTGATGGCAGCTGCTGCCGGCAAAGACATTTATTGTCAAAAACCATTGTCATTGACAATTCCGGAAGGCCGGGCAATGAGCAACGCATCGAAAAAATATAAAATTGTATTCCAAACCGGCAGCCAGCAGCGGTCAAATTCAAATTTCCACAGGGTTTGTGAACTGGTTAGAAATGGCAGAATAGGTGAGCTGAAAACCATTCGATGCGGGTTACCAAGTGGAACTCCGGATTACGGAAAAACAGGAAATCAAACTGAAACTGTACCTGTACCTGAAGGTTTTAATTACGAAATGTGGTTGGGTCCCGCTCCCGACGCACCTTACTGTCCGGCACGAACTCATGTAAATTTCAGATGGGTACTCGATTATTCAGGCGGGCAATTAACCGACTGGGGTGGCCATCACCCTGATATTGCACAGTGGGGAATGAATACAGAGCAAACCGGACCTGTAAAAATTCAAAATGCAAAAGCAACCTGGGCTAAACACCCAGTTTGGAACACTGCCACCGATTTTTATTTTGAAGCAATTTATGCCAATGGCTTGAAACTTATTATCTCAAGCAATGAAGAAAAAGGAGGGGTTAAATTTGAAGGTACTGAAGGTTGGGTTTGGGCTGATCGTGGCGGACACGGAGCAAGTACGCCAACGATTTTAAACAGCATTATTAAACCCGATGAAATTCAACTCTACAAAAGTGAAAACCATTTCCGCAACTTTATTGATTGTGTTTATTCACGTGAAGAAACAATTGCACCTGCTGAAATTGCACATCGTTCAATTACAATCGCGCATTTAGGGAATATTGCAATGAAACTTAACCAGGATTTGGAATGGGATCCGGTAACTGAAAAAATTTTGAATAACGAAACGGCAAACAACATGCTGGCCCGACCAATGCGTGAGCCATGGGCTTCGGTTTATAAAGAATATTTGGTTTGATTTTAATTGACTTTTAAAATTTAAAATTGACAAAATGAAAATTTTATTCATTTTTTGCTGCTTTTTGCTGCTTTTTGCAGGCTGTAAAAATTCAGAACTTGCTGTTTCGGAGTTTAAGAAAGAAAAAACGGCATTTCAAACCGGAAGTCAGTGGATTCCTGAAATAGATGTGCGATCGGATATTGCAATCGTTTATGGCGCTAATGACCGACATGGATTAACTTTTGAAGAGCGGGTAAAATCATGGCGCGATCGCAATTATGAAACCCACTTCATGACGGGTATTGCCTGGGGAGATTACAAAGATTATTACCTTGGAAAATGGGACGGTCAAAACCACATGGATGTATCACAGGTTGAACAAAACGGAAAACAAATTCTGCACGGTGAGAATAATCCGTATGTAGTTCCTGTCAAATCATTTGTTGAATACATAAAATCGGAAGTAATTACAAAAGTTATTGATGCCGGAATTTCATCCATTTATCTTGAAGAACCTGAATTTTGGGCCAGAGCAGGTTACAGCGAATTGTTTAAAACGAATGGCAAATTATTATGGTTTCCCCTGGAAACCGCAACATGAATCACCTGAAAATACATATTTATCAAATAAATTAAAATACCAGTTATACTTTAATGCTATTAAGGAGGTTTCTTCATTTGCCAAGGAATATGGGAAAAGTAAAGGAATAGATATAAAAGTTTATATTCCAACGCATTCACTTGTAAATTATTCTTCCTGGCAAATTGTAAGTCCCGAAGCCAGTCTGGCATCTCTGCCGGGCATCGATGGTTATATTGCACAGGTTTGGACAGGCACATCGCGGGAGCCCACTTATTTTAAAGGATTAAAAAAAGAACGTGTATTTGAAAATGCTTTTTTGGAATACGGATCTATGGTTTCAATGACCGCTCCTACAAATCGGAAAATATTCTTTTTGACTGATCCAATTGAAGACTGGCCAAGGGATTGGCAGGATTACAAACAAAACTACGAAGCAACTTTTACTGCTCAACTTTTATATCCAATGGTAGCTGACTATGAAGTAATGCCTTGGCCCGAAAGAATTTACACAAGGCCTTACAAAGTTGCAGGCAGTAATGAAGAAGTATTGATACCCCGCTATTATTCAACCCAAATGCAGGTAATGATAAATGCTTTGAATGATATGCCAAACTCTGAAAACAAAGTAAGCGGCTCACATGGAATTGGTATATTAATGAGCAACTCTCTCATGTTTCAGCGATTTCCTGTTCATGATGGATATGACGATCCGCAGTTTTCAAATTTTACGGACAAACATTGCCTTTGTTACAAAGAGGTATTCCAATTGAAACGGTTCACATGGAAAACCTTGAATATGAAAACACTTTAAAAGATATCAGGGTCCTTATTATGAGCTACTCAAACATGAAACCACTCACAACTGAAAGTCATAAACATTTGTCTAACTGGGTAAAAAATGGAGGTGTATTAATTTATTGCGGAAAAGATGATGATCCGTATCAAACAGTCATGGAGTGGTGGAATACTAATGGAAATAGTTTTGAGGCTCCTTCCGAACATTTATTTTCACTTCTTCACATTACTTCGCCATTAAAAAACGAAAAATTTAATGTAGAAAAAGGGGTAGTATATGTTGTTAAGCAAAATCCCAAAGAATTTGTTCTGCAGGAAAATGCCGATCAACATTACGTCGATTTGGTGAAAGATGCATGGGAAAATGCAACAAAATCCGAAAAACTGCAATTCGGTAATTATTTGTTTTTACAACGAGGGCCTTATGATATTGTATCGGTTATGGATGAGAGTGTAAGCAACGAGGCATTTTCAGTTAACGGAACTTTAATCGATTTGTATGATCCAAAACTACCCGTATTATCGGAAAAAATGGTTCAACCTGGTACACAGGCATTGCTCTATAATATAGATCGGATAGTAAACAAAAAACAACCTCAGGTTTTGGCAACTGCTGCAAGAATAACTGATGAAAAACTGAATAAAAAGTCATATTCATTTATTGCAAAAAGTCCGGTAAATACCACAAACAGTATGCGTATTTTATTGCCTCAAAATCCAAAGCAAATTTTAGTAAAAACCATTAAAGGTGTTGAACTTACTGAAGTTGATTCCTCTTGGGACGAAAACTCAAAAACGTTATATCTGGGTTTCGAAAACAGTCCTGATGGGATTGAAATAAACTTAAACTGGTAATTCTTACAAAAAACTTAAATGAAAAAGTTGTACCATATTAATTCATATAAAACAATAAAAGTTATTCTCCTGACTGTTTTGTTGCTTTCTTTTCATGACATAAGGGCGCAAAATGAAGAAAATAAAGATGGCGACAAACTTTATTTTACGATGGAAAAGCCATATCAAACTGTAAATGTTGGACAAGTAAAAGGGAAAAAAGTAAAGAATGTTATTTTAATGATTGGCGATGGAATGGGACTCAACCAGATTTCAATGGCCTGGGTTGCAAACCATGGAAAATTGAACCTCGACAATTTTAAACAAACCGGTTTATCAAGAACGTATGCAGCCAATAAATTGATTACCGATTCGGGTGCTGCCGGCACCGCAATGGCTACAGGCCAAAAAACCAATTACCATGCAATAGGCGTTGACATAAACGGAAATCCATTACCATCGCTTACCGATTTGGCGCATGAAAAAGGACTTTCAACAGCAATTGTGGTAACCTGCGGATTAACAGATGCAACACCTGCAACATTTTGCGCCAACAACACCGACCGCGATTTGGAAGAAGAAATTGCCGCCGATTTTCTCGATTGCAATGTTGACTTTCTTTTTGGTGGTGGTCGTAACAAGTTCACACAAAGAAAGGATGGCCGCAACTTAATGGAAGAAATGCAGCAAAGGGGTTACAAGTCAGTAAAAACCTGGGACGAAACCAGAACGATTTCATCAGGAAAAGTTTTTGCCGTTGTTGAAGATGGACAATTGGCTAAAGCTTCTGAAAGGGGAGATATTTGGCAACAAGCGTCAATGCAGGCTATTGATTTGATAAGCAAAAACAACAAGGGTTTTTTTGCAATGCTCGAAGGCTCCCGCATCGATGATTACGGACACTGGCATAACATTCCCGATTTAATGGGCGAAATTTTTGATTTCGACAAGACCATTGGCAAAGTAATTCAATGGGCTGAAAAAGATGGTCAGACATTGGTAATTGTCCTTGCCGATCATGAAACCGGAGGACTAACATTTTTAGATGGCGATATTCAAAAAGGTCAGGTCGAAGGACATTATTCAACCGGTGGTCATTCTGGAATAATCATTCCTGTTTTTGCCTATGGTCCTCAGTCGGAACAATTTGTTGGTGTTTACGAAAACACTGAAGTATTCTCAAAAATTGCAGATATTTTAAAATTAAATTAAAATGAAATGAAATTCAAAAATTAAATAATGAAAACAAACCGACGTAATTTCTTGAAAACCGGCGCTCTGGCTGGAACTTCAGCATTTGTTTCACCTGTTTTGGGAGCAAATGAAGTTCTTGAAGAAAAGAAATCTCCTTACAAACTGCCTTATAAAAACACCTATGTAAAAAACTCTTTTGTAGCAGAAAATGAATTCAGAAGAATGAACGCTGAACTGCTGGATCCTCCTTCTTTTAAAAATGCTAAGGATATTTTACCCAATCCTTTTTGGAAAGGACATGATGATGCCATTGGGATGTACTGGAAAGCCTGGGAAATTGGTATTAGCCATGTTCGCAAACCCGCTCCAGGCTCAGGTTTTGTTTCAAGTTATCTTGACACGGCGTACAACGGAAATATTTTCATGTGGGATTCAGCTTTTATTACACTGTTTGCCCGTTACGGAAGTCGCTTTTTCCCGTTTCAGCAAACATTAAATAATTTTTATTCGCTCCAGCATTTGGATGGTTTTATTTGCCGTGAAATAATGGAGTCGGGCGATGATTGTTTTCACCGATATGATCCTGTAAGTACCGGTCCCAATATAATCCCCTGGAGTGAACTGGAATATTATAACCATTTTGGCAACTGGGATCGGGTAAACCAGATTTTTCCGGCTTTGGCAGCTTTCAGCAGGTGGTTACGACTAAACCGAACCTGGCGCGATGGCTCTTATTGGACGAGTGGCTGGGGAACAGGTATGGACAACCAGCCCCGTGTTCCGAAAGAATACAACATGATTTACAGTCATGGTCACATGGTTTGGCTCGATGCCTGTTTGCAGCAATTAATGGTAGATAAAATATTACTGAAATTTGGTTTTGTTTTGGAACGCTGGCAGGAAATTGAAGACATTGAAGACGAAATCGGATTGCTTACCAACTATATTCGTGAACATTTGTGGGATGAGAAAACAGGCTTTCTGTACGACAGATTTGCCGACGGAAGCCAAAGCAGCCTAAAAAGTATTGGCGCATACTGGGCGTTGCTGGCCGATGTGCTGGATAAACCACAATTGGACATGCTGGTAAACCATTTAAATGATCCGTCAACTTTTAACCGAAAATTCCCGGTTCCCTCACTTTCAGCCGACAATGAAAAATACCAGGATGACGGGCGTTACTGGCAGGGTGGAATTTGGGCACCAACTAATTTCATGATAATCAAAGGACTTCAAAAGAATGGATACAAAAAAATGGCTTTTGATATTTCAAAAAGACATCACGACCATATTCTTCAGGTGTTTAAAAATACAGGTACATTCTGGGAATATTATGCTCCTGAAAGTGCGAATCCGGGGTTACTTGCCCGTCCCGATTTTATTGGCTGGACCGGATTGCCACCAATTGCAGTTTTAATTGAAGGAATTTTTGGAATTAATTGCAGTCTGCCCGAAAAAACAATCAATTGGGAAGTTAACCTTATGGAAGAGCACGGAATTACCAGATATCCAATCGGAAAGGAAGGTTTGTTATCGTTCAAATGTTTTGAAAGACAATCGGAAACAGAACAGCCAAAAATTGAAATCGAATCGAACATGGATTTAAAATTGAATTTGGCCTGGGCGGGAGGAGAGAAACAATTGAATATTGTTGTTGGCAAAAATAAATGGTAAATTGAAGAATTCAGTATTAAAACAACAGAACATTTAACCATCGCTTTGTTGCGATTATTAAAAAGACAAAATGAAAATAAAACTTTTATATCACTTTTACTTTTACCTGTCGTTTATGTTTTGTGGGTTAACGACTCTGAATGCCCAGCAAAAAACTTTTGTTCTGCCTGCTCATTCCCACAACGATTACGAACACAACCGGCCACTTTTCGATGCACTGGAATGTAATTTTAAAAGCATTGAAGCTGATGTTTATGCCGTTGGTGATTCGTTATTTGTTTCACACAATTTTGAAGATATCAAACCCGGCAGAACACTTCGCCAACTTTATCTTGAACCACTCAAAAAACGCATTATTCAAAATAAAGGCTCGGTTTACGGAAATGGTGAGGAAGTAATTCTCTTCATCGATATTAAAGACGACGGTTTAAAAACCTACCAGTTACTTCATAAAATTCTGGAAGGATACAAAAATGATTTAACAGTTTTTGAAAATGGTGTGAAAAAAACGGGGAAAATTACTGTTGTAGTTTCAGGAAACAGGCCATTTGAATTTATGAAATCACAGAAAATCCGTTATGCAGGTTACGACGGGAGAATTGAGGACCTTGATTCGGATATTTCATCTGATTTAATGACAGTTGTAAGTGATAACTGGGCAAAATGTTTTAAGTGGGACGGGAAAAGTAAAATGCCTGAAAATGAAAAACAAAAATTGACTGATTATGCTGAAATAGCAAAAAACAAAGGCTATTTACTGAGATTCTGGAATACACCAAATCAAACTTCAGAACAAAGAATTGCGGTTTGGCAAGAACTAAAAAATGCCGGAGTTGGATTGATTGGAGCTGATAATTTAAAGGAATTGCAGGCGTTTTTTTATGACAAATAAATAAAATTAAAATGAAATTTCAACTTATATTACTGGCCTTAGTTTTTCTGATTTCATGTCAGAATAACCGTTCAACACTAACAAAACTCAGGAGAAAGTTATACAACTAAAAATTGCCGCATGGAATGTTGAATACAGCAAAAATGCAAGTGCAGCAGAAATTGGAGAAGCACTCAAACCTTTTGATTTTGATGTAGTTTGCTTTTCGGAAGCTCCCGGAGGAAACTGGACAAAAAGGTTGGTGAAACAGGGATTAAATTATGTGGTTGTTGGGAGGTATTCCACGGCCGGTCATGCTGACAAGTATAAAACCATTGCAAGTCGCACTCCTTTGTATGATTATGACGAAGTTTTAATGGCCGACACTTTGCACACAGCAACAAAAGCCAAAACAAAAAATTGAAGGAATTGAGATTTCAGTTTACGCTGTTCATTTCCCTTTTGGCTGGCGCGACCAGGCACATATCGATGAAACAACCAATAAAATTTTCACTTTTACTGATTATCTGAAAAAAAACCAAAGTAATGAAATACCGGTAGTTGCAGGAGACTTTAATTTTATCCCTTCAAATGAGGACAGCACAAGTATGTATTACGAAATGTTTGTTGATTTAGGGATGGATGTAACCTGGAACTCATTGGGAGTTGATTGCAGGAAGAACAACACCTACAATGCTTTAAACCTGAAGATCAGGGAAGCGGGGAAGTAATTGACCATATTATTTATGATACTTCTGAAATGAAAGTTATTGACGGACAAATTATCGAACTTGAGAAACCTCTGTCGGACCATAAACCAGTTTGGGCGCTTTTAGAAGTAAAAAACTGAAATTAAAAGAATCATTTAACTAAACGAATCCCGTCTGAATCAAACGTTATCAAACGTTTTTTGTACAAATTGCCGATGGCTTTTTTAAAGTTCTTTTTACTGATGCTGAACATTGCATTTATCATATCGGGTGAAGTTTTGTCGGTAACCGCCATAAAACCACGATTCACCTTTAATTCATCAAGTATTTTCTGAGAAATGGCATCAACTTTTTCATAACCCGGTTTTTCAAGAAGCAAATCAATTTTATCGTCATCCCTTACTTTATTGATATATCCTGTTATTTTCTGACCCGGCGAAAGTTGCTGATACAACTGGTTTTTGTAGAGCATTCCCCAGTGTTCGTTGTTTACAATGGCTTTGTAACCAAGGTCGGTTTCTTCAGCAATCAGTAGTTTTACTTCGTCACCATGTTCGTATTCAGGTGGGATGTTGTCTAAATATTTATCGATTTTTGCAGAAGCTGCAATCCTTTTAGTCAAAATATCAACAAAAACATGAACAAGGTAACTCCGGCCTTCCACCATATCGGCTTTTTGCTCACGAAAAGGTACGAGTAAATCTTTTGGTAATCCCCAGTCGAGAAATGCGCCAAACTTACTTACTGAAATAACTTTCAAAAAAGCAAAATCGTCCACCATTGCAAATGGATTTTCAGTAGTTGCCACCAACCGGTCTTCAGAATCGGAATAAACAAAAACGTCAGCCCAGCCGGCACTTCTAACCTCATCGGTAATAAATTTATGCGGCATTAAAATTTCGCCCAACTCCTGACCATCCAGGTAGAATCCGTTATCAGTTTCACGAACTACTTCGAGCGTATTTATTTTTCCGATTTCCACCATCTTGTAAATAATTTGAATTGCCAAAAGTACGTTTAATTGTTCAATACTACTTTTTTAATTTCTCGATAATTTCAGGCAATACTTTAAAAACAGTTCCGTGTCTTGTTCCTTCAGGAAAGCTGATCTGTTCCGAAAATCTTCCCAGTTTTTTAAATCTTTCGAACGAACAGCACCCATTTTGTGATCAACATATTTATCAAAATAAACAATCCACCAGTCGCCAATTTTTATTGGTGTTGGTCCTTCTGCCCAATAATTGCCGGTAATTGGTTGGGTTGGTTTGCCATAATTACCGGTTAACTGGTTGCTTGTAGCAATTCTTATATTTTTCTGGGGTGGAGTTCTTGTTTCATCTTTCAAAAACAAAATATAT
Organism: Draconibacterium sp.; assembly: GCA_016705335.1. GTDB lineage: Bacteria > Bacteroidota > Bacteroidia > Bacteroidales > Prolixibacteraceae > Draconibacterium. Next base: position 164,479 of record JADIYN010000003.1, read on the forward strand.
TTCCCGTTTTCCTGCACCAAAGTTCCGTCAATCACATTAAATCCCTGACTGTAAAAGAGTTTTGTATCGCTGAATGTGATAAAATCTTTGGTAGTTACATAATACATCCGGTGATTGTATTTATCGTCACCCGTTTTTCGGTTTCAGGAAAACGGCCAGGAATAGTGGTTGACCAAAATATCAAATACTGTTTTGAATTTTCATCCCAAAATATTTCAGGAGCCCAACAGTTTTTGGCAGTTGGTTCGTGTTCCATAACAGGTAAAAATTGTTGCTCCGACCAATGAATTAAATCAACCGAACTTGCATAACCAATACCTTTTTCTTTCCAGCTTACTGTCCAAACCATATGGAATTTCCCATCCGGACCCTTAATAATACATGGATCGCGCATCAGTTTATCATCACCAACGGTTGGCGTTAAATACGATTTATTGTTGTTTAATGCTTCCCATTTTAAGCCGTCATTACTGGTTGCCAGATGCAGTCCATCTTCGCCGTTTCCCTTAAAATAGGAAAACATGTAAACTTCATTCTTTTCCTGTGAAAAACAATTCAAAAAAAACACGGATAACAGTATCGAGATTAGGATTTTGTGGTTTCTCATTTTCAATTGGTTTGATAAAATTAATTTAGACAGCTATTTTTAGTGGATTCAACCGCCTGATCTTTTAACCTTGTAACCCTCGACTTTAAGGATTTCAATAATTTTATTACAAAAATCGCCTTGAATCAGGATTTCCCCATCTTTTACAGAACCGCCAACACCGCACTTCGATTTTAAAGTTTTTCCAATTGCTTTTAAATCATCTTCAGATCCGACAAAACCGGATATTAATGTCACATTCTTCCCATTTCTTTTTTTGCGGTCGAGCTGAACTTTTAAATTTTGTTTTTGTGGTGGCAAGGTTTGTAGATCTTCTCCACTTTCTTTTTCGTAATTAAAATCACGGTTTGTCGAAAAAACCACACCCAACCTATCTTTCCAATCGTTTGACATTTTATTGATTTTATGGCCAAATTATTAATAAACTGCCGGTTATGTAAACAAACAAATACCAGGCATAAGCAATTTTAGAAAACAAAAGTACTGAATTGTCAATAACTGAATCAAACCCGTTTTTAAAATAATTTTTAAGAATTAAAAACAGGTCTGTTACCATGGTTAAAGTTGCAGTATATCCTAAAATACCGTGTAGTGTAAAAATACCTTTGGTTGAACCACTTATCATAAAAGTTATAGCAACCAAATCCAAAATAACGCCAAGACTAAGGAAAATAAGCATTCCTGTTGTGACAATTTTAAACCGCTGTATTGCAATGCTTGCAATCCCGTATGAAAGTAAGGCAAGGGTGATTAAAAAAGCTCCGAATAATGATAATATATTCATTTTAACTTTTTCTCAAAAATAATAATTTCAGCTATTATTCTCCTTTTATACTGACATATTTAATATTACATTTTGATTTTACTTTCATTTCTGTTCCGGCTACATTTCGTTCACCACTTTACATCGTCATTTTTCAATACGGCATAATCAGGTAAAGGGTTTTCATCAGTAAAAACTTTCATAGTTTCATAAGGTTCAATTACGATTCCTTCTTCGGATATATTGCCATGTTTATCCTGAATAGCAGCCAGATTTAGTTTTAAATATTTGGCCAAAAACGGATAAACAGCCTTCCGCTTGGAAAGTTCGTATCCATGTTTATCATTCGGTAGATGAACATATTCCACACTATTTTTTGCCCCTACAAGATTATATATGTATTGAATATGAGGAAATTCAACTTCGGGTGTATGCTTTGTCCAATCATCGCCGTCAGAAACCAGTAACATTGGCCGGGGCGCAGCAACAGCAGCAATTTCAACATTATTTGTTTGATGATGAGCACTTTTGTGAACCGGCATACCGCTTTCGCAAACACAGCCACCAAAGAAATAAGAAGAAACCATTACAACCGGCACCGAAACCTTAATTCTGTCGTCGATTGCTGTGAGCATAAAAGTCTGTGTTCCCCCACCCGATGCACCTGTAATTGCAATGCGTTCGGGGTCGATATTTTCAAGCGACAGTAAAAAATCGAGTGCACGAATACTGTTCCATAATTGTTGTTTGAAAGCAAGCGGATGTTTGTGTTCCCAACCTACATCTTTCATTTCGCCATAACCAACCATATCGTACGAAAAAACAACTGCTCCCATGCGGGCGAAACTTGCACAGCGGTTTTGTGCATCAGCGCGGTATCTTCCATAATCACCGGCATCCGACCAGTGCCCGTGAGCTGATAAAATACCCGCCATTTTTTTGTCTTTTTTTTCAGGAAGATATAAACTTCCGGTTAAGAAAACTCCGGGTAAACTTTCAATTGCAACGTTCTTTACTGAATAACCGTCATATTTTCGTTCACCTGTATAAATTGGTTTCAGTGGTGTTTTTTCAGGAAACGGAATCAACCCTGCTCCTTCAAGAATCCCATGTTTTATGATTTCTCTTCGTTTTAACCATTCTTCTTTTGTTTGATAACTTTTTCTTAGTTCCGTCAAATTAGCCGCACCTTCAGCTTCAGTATAATAAGCGCCAACACAAAGATTTTTACCGACATTGTTTTGTGATTTAACAACATTCGCCATAAATAAAACAACAAGCAACATTACCCAACTACTCTTTTTCATATAACTCATTATTAATTTATTAATTCCATTTTCAAACATTTAAAGTTAGCATTTGAATTGAAATTGCTAAAATATTTCTTGCCTTTGTATTCTTGTTAACTATTTTTGGAAAAAACCTAATTCAAAATATAATGATTTCACGAAGAGACACCCTGAAAAACCTGGCACTACTTGGCGGAGGAACCATGCTGCTTTCCAAAACTGGTATTGCCGGCGAAAAACCAAAAACAACCCAATTTTCATACTGTTTAAATACGAGTACCATTTCGGGGCAAAAAGTTGGTTTTTTAAAAGAATTTGAAATCGTTTCAAAAGCAGGATACACTGGTATTGAGATTTGGATTCGCGACCTGCAAAAATATTTGGATGAAGGTGGAAATTTAAAAGATCTGAAAAAGTATATCGAAGATTTGGGTTTACAGGTTGAAAATGCTATCGGTTTTGCCCAATGGGTTGTTGACGACGAAAACATTAGAAAAGCCGGAATCGAACAATTGAAAAAAGAAATGGACATTTTAGCTCAAATCGGGTGCAGCCGAATTGCGGCTCCTCCAGCCGGTGCAACTGACAAACCATTTCACAACTTATTCGAAATTGGTAAGCGATATAAAAAAATACTCGAAATTGGTGATGAAACCGGTGTTACGCCAATCCTTGAATTTTGGGGTGCATCGTCAAGTTTGTATCATATTTCGCAGGCTATGTTTATTGCAACAGCAGCCAATCATCCAAAAGCCTGTATTTTGCCTGATGTTTACCACATGTTCCGTGGTGGCAGCGGATTCGATAGTTTAAAACAGATTTCGGGTAACGCAATCGAAGTTTTTCATTTTAACGATTTTGTTGCTGAAATTTCCCGCGAACAACAAACCGACAGCGACCGTGTTTATCCGGGTGATGGTGTTGCACCTTACAAACAAATAATTACCGACTTGCAAAATGCAGGAGGAAAAAAAGTATTCTCGCTTGAATTGTTCAATAAAAAATATTGGGAAAAAAGTGCGCTTGAAATTGCAAAAACAGGGTTAATTAAAATGAAAAAGTTGGTGAGTGAAGCAATTTCTACTGTTAAGGTTTAATGTGCTGACGTAAAATTGAAGTTAATTCAAAAGCGGGTTTTACCCCCACTCCTTTCCACTGTGGTTGGCCATTTTTAAAAATTATCACAGTAGGTACATTTCTGATTTGATATTTAGTGGCTATTACAGGATTCTTGTCAACGTTTACTTTTAAAATTCTGATATTCTCTTTTAGTTCCATTTTCACATCTTTTAAAATGGGCGCCATTTGCTTGCAGGGTTCGCACCAATCGGCAAAAAAATCAACTAAAACAGGTTTATCGGAATTAATAATGTTTAAAAATCTTTCGTTCATTTCACTTCCCCTCCCTTATTTTTACGCTTTTCAATAAAACCGCTGATAATATCACCAATTAAGTAACCCATAACTGCTCCCCACAATGTGCTCCAATACCAAACTGATTTAATTGCGCAAGTCCCGCTTTCGCAACCCACGAATCGCCAATATAGAAATCCACCAATTGCTCCGGCAACAAAAAATGCTATTTGAATTCGGTTTGACTTTAAAAACTTGTTTAAATCCATAATAAACTTTGAAACAAAAATCACCCGCAAGGTTTCCTTTTCTTCATTGAAAAAAATGATAGTGAATAGATTAAATTGAAAAGGA
>JADIYN010000004.1 GCA_016705335.1 Draconibacterium sp.
TGCTAATTGGGCTATAAAAAAGCAGTAAAATTCAACTCAAAAAATATAAAGATTCACTGAATATAAAATTGAAAAAAATTACTTCCAGATTTTCAAAGCAATCATTTCTCCAAATTCCGGCAGTTTCAGTTCGTAAATATCTTTGCCAGTGTGACTAAAAAATCCTTTTTTTATTGGTTTACCTGTGTAGGGTGAAACAAATTCGAAGTTGTATTTTCCTTTGGGAAGATTGATTTTTACCCATTTTGTTGCATTTCCGGTAAAAACAATTGCATACTGACTTCCGGGTTGTGAAATAGCCTGAACCTCTGAACCGGGCGAATGAACTACTACCTGAAAATCGGGTTTCATTTTTACAAAATCAAGCGATTCAATAAAACTGCGGAGGGTTGTTAACTGTTTTCTCAAATTCGTACTTCCACCGCCCGGAGCTTTGTTTACACCGGTTCCGTCTTCTTTTCCAACATAAAATGAATAATCAAGATTGTTAAAAACAGCACCTCCGGCCATCATAAATTGCCAGGCTTGTCGCAAATATGTAGAGTCTGAACTTCCGGCAAACCCTGATTCATCGAAACTTACAGGGCGATTCCAGCCATAATTTAAACCAACAGTTTCGGGCCAAACGTAATGAAAGTTAAGGATTGAAACGTTTGGATCCACTTTATCAAGTGAACTTTTAAAGTTGTTGTAGTTCTGTGCAATTAAATGTTTGTTTGTCAAGCTACTTTCTGTTTCAACAACTGTTTTGGCAATCATTTTTTGCCATTCAAGCGACGCTTCCGATGCCATATCTGCCCACTGAAACCAACCTCCATTATTGGGATTTGGAGTTAACGTTTTTAAAGTCAACATTCCTTTTATTGGATCATCTGCCCAGGGTTCGTTTTGGATTTCATAAAATACATTCCCGAAACCATTTAATTCAAAAACAATTTTTTCGACCATTTTTTGCTGAAATCCTGATAAAATGCCATTCTCAAGGGTATTCGATTTTTCACGGTCAAGGTTGGAAAGAAGACTGTTTATGTTATTGTCCGGATTAAACGGGTGGCGTTTCCAGCTTTCATCACTGTAAGTTGAGCAAAACAAAGTTACTTCAACGATAATATCCAATTCATTTGCCAGCGAAACAAAATCTTCAACCGGTCAAAATATTCAGGGTTCCACTGGCTGAGGTCAAACTTTTCTTTCGCCTTTTATACAAACCTGTTTCTTCAACCCTTCCAGGGCGTAATAAAACTTCCAACTGCCGGCGCAAGTGAGTTGTTTTCAATACCAAAGCTTTCGGGAATTTCGACATAAGAACCCATAAAAACCCTTGTATAATTCATCCCTTCACTATGCATGGTTTCCAGGTATTTTTTATAATCAAAATCAGAATTTAATACCAAACCATAATGTTCTGCGGAAGTAACCAAAATGGTGGGTTTTCCTTTATATATAAAGTAATGCGGGTTTTGCGGATGAAGAGAAATAGGTTGCGCAATTGCATTTATTGCAAGTATTAAAGAAAATAAAATATGACAGTCAGCTTGTTCATGGTAATTTGCTTTATTAATTTAGCGAATAAAAATAGTTAAAAAAGGGATTGGATTGGAAGGAAATTAGTGATTTAGGGACTGAAGGACTGAAGGATTGAGGAATTGAGGGATTGAGGGATTTTAATAAACTTCTGCCATTAAAATTCGAACCTTGTTTTTAACATTGAACTTAATATTAATTCCTTGTATGAATAAAATAGAACTTTACTTAGGTGACATTACAACCCTGGAAGTTGATGCAATTGTAAATGCAGCCAACACAAGTTTACTTGGCGGCGGCGGGGTTGACGGAGCAATCCACCGGGCCGCTGGGAAAAAGTTGCTTGATGCATGCCGCAAGTTAAACGGCTGTGAAACCGGAGATGCTAAAATTACAAAAGGATTCGAACTGCCTGCCAAATATGTAATCCACACGGTTGGTCCGGTTTGGAACGGTGGAAACTACGGCGAATCTGAAAAACTGGCTTCGTGTTACAAACGCAGTCTTGAAGTTGCCGTTGAAAATGGAGTAAAAACAATCGCCTTCCCAAATATAAGTACCGGGGTTTATGGTTATCCAAAATCTGATGCAGCAAAATTGCAGTTCAAAACCGTTACCCGATTTTAACCGAAAATAGCAACATTGAAAAGGTAATATTTTGTGTATTTGATAGCGTGAACATGGAAATCTACAGGAAATTGATAATCTAAATAAAGTATCTCAAATTCGGGTATTTTTAATATTGAATTCATTTTCAATTTTTAACAATTGAAACAATCCTGTCAATTAAATATTTTAAGTTAAATCTCGAAATATAACGCTATCTTTGTGCGCGTTTCAGATTTGAGAATTTGTGCTTTATCTGCTGTTCCTTCCAGTTATTGGTTCATCGATGACCGTTTTTTTAAATCTAAATTTTGCTTCAGTACCTTTTTAAGTAAAATCAAAACCAGTTTAAGTATGCTGTTTGGTGGATTCGCCAATCGATAATGGAAGCAATTTCTGAACACACCCGAATTGTGCGCCTACCCTTAAACCGTATTTCATCAATCCACAAAGTAGCAAAAGCAATACCTTATCTGGAACAGCAATTGGAGCGCGAACCCACAAATACCGAAATTGCCAATTATCTGGAACTTAGCGTGGAAGAAATTGAAACAATCAATTCAATAAAAAAGCGCCAGATTTCGTTTGACATGCCATTGACACATGATGGTGAAAGCGATTTCAGTTTATATGATATTGTTCAAAATGAAGATTTTCCTACTCCCGACAATCATTTAATGGATGAATCTGTCAGAACAAATATACAGCGCGCATTGCTAAACTAACCGATCGCGAAGCCGGTGTGTTAACAATGAGTTATGGTTTGAACAATTCACGGGCTTTGTCTCTTTGTGATATATCGGTTCAATTCGGAACTTCAACTGAGCGGATAAGACAAATAAAAACACTGCTTTAGTTAAGTTGCGAAACCTTTTGCAGCATAGTAACGAATACGCAGAAGTAACATATTAAAAAAATTAATCATTAATACTAAAATAATTTATGGGTAGATCGCAGGAATCTTTTAAAAAAAAGATGTTAGGAATAAAAAAGAGAAAAAGAAAGGAAAAGCAGCAAAAAAATTAGCCAAAAGAGATGGCGAAAAATCAAGTTTCGATGACATGATTGCGTATGTTGACGAAAACGGCGTAATCACAAACGAACCAATTGATCCATCAACCAAAACAGAAATTAAACTTGAAGACATTGCAGTGAGTGTTCCAAAAAGGGAGTGACGAAGAAGTTGATCCTATCAGAAAAGGCACTATCACATTTTTTAATGAATCAAAGGATTTGGTTTTATAAAAGATTTAGAAACCAAACAAGATGTTTTTGTACATGCAAACAATGTTATTGGCGAAATAAAAGAAGGCAACCTTGTTACTTACGAAGTTGAGAATGGACAACGCGGTCCAAATGCTGTTCGTGTTCAAATCAGCAAATAATTTGGTTTTTTATTCTTCTTCGATTGTGTTTTTAAAAATATATAATGAAAAACTGCAAATTACTTTGCGGTTTTTCGTGTTATTGAAGGAATCTTATTTTTTGGATTGGCGAAATACAAGAAACTTTAGCAGAAGTACTAATTTTGACAATTATGAGTTAAGGATTTATTGAATTCGACAAAAATTAAGCAATAAAAACATATGTTATGAATGAAAAATTCAGTTGGCTAAAAGGTGATTACTGCTTGGCGTTGTGTTTCTTGGCTGTTTGGCTTGTAAAACCTGTTATGTTTCAACAGAATTTGCTATTGTTGACGGCATTTTCTGGAATTTTTATCGCAGGGTTTATTGCCGGTCCCCATCGCTTTGATTTTATAACAATTGCATTTTACTGCAAATACTACAACCGAACCTGAATAAAAATGGATAATAACGATATTTTACGACGTACCCGATACGCGCTCGATTTAAACGTTCGAAAATGATGGAAATTTTTTTCGCTGGGCGGAATTAAAGCCTCACGCGAAGAAATAAGTCATGGCTGAAAAAAGATATTGACCCTGATTATGTAGGGCTTGTCTGGTTTTCAACTGGCAACTTTCCAAATGGTTTGATTATCGAAAAAGGGGTAAAAAGAAGGTCCGCAACCCATACCTGAAAAACAACTCAATAACAATATACTCCGAAAACTCAAAATCGCCCTTAACCTGAAAGATGAAGATATTTTGGATTTGCTGGAATTGCCGGTTTGGAAATCAGTAAACATGAATTGAGTGCCTTTTTTTCGCCAAACCTGGACAAACCAGTACCGTGAATGTAAAGACCAGGGTTTTGCGAAATTTTCTTAGCGGAATGGGATGAAGTATCGGGAAGGACAGAGAGCAAAGAGCTGAGGGCGAAGAACAAAGGGTAGAGGGCAAAAGCAGAGAGCAAAGTGGCAGGAAATATTAGGCAGTAGGCAAAAACCAGTTATCAGTTGCAAGAAACCTGAAGCCAAAAGCCAGTAACCAATGAATTTTCAATATTCAATTTTCAAAATGTCTTGATACTTGATTCTATTTGTCTTTATACTTGAAGCTAATTGTCTTGATACTTGATACTAACAATCTCACATCTAAAAAATGAAAACAATCGGTGTTAATTGGTGGAATGAGTTGGGAATCGTCAGCAGTTTATTACAGTTTGATTAATAAAAAGTAAAGGAAAACCTGGAGGGTTTCACTCGTGTAAAAGTATTTTAGTAACTGTTGATTTTGCCGAAATACAACGACTCCAGCATATTGAAGACTGGGAATCATTAAATTTATTAATGATTCAATCAGCAGAACAACTCGAAGCTGCGGGTGCCGAATTGATTGTTCTCTGTACGAATACAATGCATTTGTGCAGCCTGTTATCATTAAAACATTTCAATCCCGTTTTGCATATTGCTGAGGCAACAGGTTCAAAAATAGCCGAAGCCGGATAAAAAAGTGGCATTACTGGGCACTAAATTCACTATGGAAAAGGACTTTTACAAAAGATACTTTTTGAAAATTTTGGCATTGAAGTAATTATCCCCACAGCAACAGAACGTGATTATATTCATCAGGTAATTTATACTGAACTTATTAGGTGAAATACTGGATGAATCAAGAAAAGGGTTTCAGCAAATTATTAAAATCTTGAGGATTTGGGAGCCGAAGGAGTTATTCTGGGATGTACCGGAAATACCACTGCTGATTTCGGGTGCCGATAAATATTCTGGTTTTCGACACAACTGCAATTCATGCTGAAAAGCTGTTGAGTGGGCAATAAATTAATCATCAGAATTTGTGTTTTGAAAATAATATTCAATACTTATGTAATCGACAAATTTGTTAACTTGCTCACTTAAACCATAAAAACTACAGTCGTATGAAAAAGTCAATTTTTGCAATCAGTATATTGTCTCTTTATGTTTTGTCGGTTGGAGCAGTTTTAATGCCAAAAGAAAACCTGTTTGGGACAAAAGCGCGGGTCTGCTGAAGTAATTTTGACGGCTCGCGAAAATGCTCGATGAAAAGTGGACTTACTGGGAAGGCCCACGTTTTTCGTGGAATTGCCAATAAAATGGGAGATTGTAAACGACCCGGTTGATAATGGAACAGTTGTAAACAGCAACGACCCAAATGCCAAAGGCGGTTTATATGGTTCGCTGATATTGTTACAAAAAAGCTTATCGCGATTTCGGTTGCATGTCGAATTCCTAATTAGAAACCGGGGGAAACAGTGGTGTTTATTTGCAAAACCGATACGAAATTCAGGTACTTGACGGCGATACAACCAGCCACGGAATGGGTGCTGTAATCAACGAAACACCATCTCCTTACCATTTGTATATTGGGGTGCATGAAATGGAATTCTATGATATAAATTCAGGGCGGCACGTTTGAAAGATAGGGAAGTCGTGAAAAGCAATTGTAACTGTGTATTTCATGGATGCAAAAAAGCTCACACAAATATTAAAATCAACCAGGTTTGGGGCGGTCCAAATTCAGGAATCGATGGCGGAAATGATGGCGGCAAAGGAATTACCGATATTCCAGGCGGATTAAAATTGCAAGCTGAAGGACATGATGTTTTGTACCGGAATATTTGGATTGAGGACTGGGATTTGAAAAATGTGGATACTGATTTCTAAGCTTAAAATTTGCGAAAAGGATGGCATCTCTTTGAGAGATGCCATCCTGAAAGTTGAATCCTTTATCTACAATGTAGCTAAAGAAAGCCATTTTTTGTTTTTGCACCCAAACCGTCGGCTAAACCCGAACGGCAAAGGATAAATTTCAAGTAACTTTCGAAATCAATTTGGTTTTAGGAGAACTCTTTTGATGATCAAAATTCCCTCTTATTTTCAAAATAAACAGAACTCAACAGTTGATTAATACTCTATCCATTGCCGTCACATTCGTATTACGGATTTGCTTCAATTAATTGATTGATTTGGCTTTAGCCACATATTATAAACTGTATTATTTTAACTGTGACTAATACCATTTTTCCTGTTACGCGCTAATCAGTTTCGAACCGCTAAGCGCATACCAAACCGAAGGAGAAAGGTCGCTAATGGCGAGTATTTGTCTCATTTTCAATTATGATTTGCCAGAGAATATATCCGTTATAAACTGTTTAAATAATTGCTTAACCTAATATATTCCTTATCCGTAGAGTGTTTTTGAAACTGAAAAATCTACAACTAAAAAGTAAGGGTAGGCTACTCCTTAAAAAGTAAAATCAGGCATTTACTGCTCCTCTGCGCCTTCTTCATCAACCCAATTCCTGCAATAATTCTTAACCTCTTTTTTTCAATTTATCCAATCTTATGAAAACATTTTCAACACCACCAATAATTGCTGCAATCTCTTGTTCATCTTCGGCAATGGAATACATATCATACCAAGTCAAATAGACCTCATTTAAAAAGTAAAAACTTTTTAAATCACCATAAAATGAAAACACTAACTTTAATCTTTTGCGTAACATTTGTTTCCAGTTTGGCTTTTTCTGTGGGTTCAACAAAAGCTTATCGTAATTGCAATACCTTAGAATTCTGTTTATTTTACTGATGAAACTCCTGGATATGCGGTAAGGTAATGACAGGATAATATTAAAAACCAACAATGAGTGGCGAAATTAGACCCTGTGTCAAGCGGAAC
>JADIYN010000005.1 GCA_016705335.1 Draconibacterium sp.
TACTTCGAGCGTATTTATTTTCCGATTTCTACCATCTGTAAAGATTTTGAACTGGCCAAAGTATGTTTAATTGTTATCAATGCTTTTTTAATTTCTTTGCTAATTCCAAGGGTCACTTAAAACTGTTCCGTGCCTTGTCTCCTTCAGGGAAAGCTGATTTGGTCGGAAAATCTTCCCAAGTTTTTAAATCTTTCGAACGAACAGCACCTACTTGGTGCAACTTATTTATCAAAATATACAAACCACCGCCAGTCGCCAATTTTTATTAGGTTGGTCCTTGCCCAAGAATCGCCGGTGATTGGCACGGTTGGCTTGCCATAATTCCCTGTCAATTCGTTGGTTGTAGCAATTCTTATATTTTCTGGGGTGGTGTTTTGTTTCATCCTGCAAAAACAAAACATATTTCCCGTTTTCCTGAATCCAAAGTTCCGTCAATCACATTAAAACCTTGATCGTAAAATAGTTTTGGTTTCGCTGAAGGTGATGAAATCTTTGTTGTTACAAAATACATTCGGTGATTATCTTATCGTCACCCGCTGTTTTTCCGTCTCTGGAAAACGCCCAGAATTGTGTTGACCAAAAATATCAAATATTGTTTTGAACTTTCATCCCAAAAACCTCAGGAGCCCAACAGTTTTGGGCAGTTGGTTCGTGGCCCATTACAGGTATAAATTTTTGTTCCGACAAATGAATTAAATCAACAGAACTGGCATAACCAATTCCCTTTCTTTCAGCTCACTGTCCAAACCATAGGGAATTTCCCATCCGGATCCGCCTTCAATAATACAGGATCGCGCATCAATTTATCATCACCAACAGTTGGAGTTAAAAACGATTTATTATTGTTTAATGCCTCCCATTTCAAACCATCATTACTTGTTGCTAAATGAAGTCCGTCTTCACCATTTCCCATAAAATAGGAAAACATATAAACTTCATTCTTTCACGAAAAAACTATTGAAATAAAATATGGAAAGCAGTATCGAGATAAGGATTTTGTGGTTTTTCATTTTTAATCGGTTTGATGAAATTAATTTAGACAGCTACTTTTGCTCCTCCCCCTTGGAGAACTTGCCAGTGGCTTCAACCGCCTGATCTTTTAACCTTGTAACCCTCGACTTTTAGGATTTCAATAATTTTATTACAAAATCACCTTGAATCAGGATTTCTCCATCTTTCAGAACCGCCAACACCGCACTTCGATTTTAATGTTTTTCCAATTGCTTTTAAATCATCTTCAGATCCGACAAAACCGGATATTAAGGTTACATTCTTTCCATTTCTTTTTGCGGTCGAGCTGAACTTTTAAATTTTGTTTTTGGTGGCAAGGTTTGTAGATCTTTCCACTTTCTTTTCGTAATTAAAATCACGGTTTGTCGAAAAACCACACCCAACCTATCTTTCAATCGTTTGACATTTTATTGATTTTATGGCCAAATCATTAATAAACTGCCGGTTATGTACACAAACAAGTACCAGGTATAGGCAATTTTAGAAAACAAAAGTACTGAATTGTCAATAACTGAATCAAACCCGTTTTTAAAATAACTTTTAAGAATTAAAAACAAGTCTGTAACCATGGTTAAAGTCGCTGAATATCCTAAAATACCGTGTAGTGTAAAATACCTTTGGTTGAACCACTTATCATAAAAGTTATAGCAACCAAATCCAAAATAACGCCAAGACTAAGGAAAATAAGCATTCCTGTTGTGACAATTTAAACCGCTGTATTGCAATGCTTGCAATCCCGTATGAAAGTAAGCCAGGGTGATTAAAAAAGCTCCGAATAATGATAATATATTCATTTTACTTTTTCTCAAAAATAATAATTTCAGCTATTATTCTCCTTTTATACTGACATTTTTAATATTACATTTTAATTTTACTTTATTTCTGTTCGGCTAAATTTCGTTCACCACTTTACATCGTCATTTTTAATACGGCATTTTTGGGAAAAGGGTTTGAGGAAGAAAATACTTTCATTGTTTCATAAGGTTCAATTACGATTCCTTCTTCGGATATATTGCCATTTTTATCCTGAATAGCAGCCAGATTTAGTTTTAAATATTTGGCCAAAAACGGATAAACAGCCTTCCGCTTGGAAAGTTCGTAACCATGTTTATCATTAGGCAGATGAACATATTCCACACTATTTTTTGCCCCTACAAAATTATATATGTATTGAATATGAGGAAATTCAACTTCGGGTGTGTCTTGTCCAATCATCGCCGTCAGAAACCAGTAACATTGGCGGGGCGCAGCAACAGCCGCAATTTCAACATTATTTGTTTGATGATGAGCACTTTTGTGAACGGCATTGCGCTTTCGCAAACACAGCCCCAAAGAAATAAGAAGAAACCATTACAACCGGCACCGAAACCTTAATTCTGTCGTCGATTGCTGTGAGCATAAAGTTGGTTCCCCCACCCGATGCGCCTGTATTGCAATGCGTTCGGGGTCGATATTTTCAAGCGACAGAAAAATCGAGTGCACGAATACTGTTCCACAGTTGCTGTTTGAAAGCAAGAGGATGCTTATGTTCCCCAACCCACATCTTTCATTTCGCCATAACCAACCATATCATCGAAAAAACCACCGCTCCCATGCGGGCAAAACTTGCGCAGCGGTTCTGTGCATCAGCGCGGTATCTTCCATAATCACCGGCATCCGACCAGTGCCCGTGAGCTGATAAAATACCGCCATTTTTTTTGTCTTTTTTCAGGAAGATATAAACTTCCGGTTAAGAAAACTCCGGGTAAACTTTCAATTGCAACGTTCTTTTACCGAATAACCGTCATATTTTCGTTCACCTGTATAAATTGGTTTCAGTGGTGTGTTTTTCAGGAAACGGAATCAACCCTGCTCCTTCAAGAATCCCATGTTTTATGATTTCTCTTCGTTTTAACCATTCTTCTTTGTTTGATAACTTTTCTTAGTTCCGTCAAATTAGCCGCACCTTCAGCTTCAGTATAATAAGCGCCAACACAAAGATTTTTACCAGCGTTGTTTTGTGATTTAACAACATTCGCCATAAATAAAACAACAAAAATCATTACCCAACTACTCTTTTCATATAACTCATTATTAATTTACCTTAATTCCATTTTCAAACATTTAAAGTTAGCATTTGAATTGAAATTGCTAAAATTTCTTTCTTGCCTTTGTATCTGTTAGCTATTTTGGAAAAACCTAATTCAAAATATAATGATTTCACGAAGAGACACCCTGAAAAACCTAGCACTCTTGGCGGAGGAACCATATTACTTCGCAAAACAACTATGCCGACGAAAAACCAAAAACAACCCAATTTTCATACTGTTTAAATACGAGCACCATTTCGGGGCAAAAAGTTGGTTTTTTAAAGGAATTTGAAATCGTTTCAAAAGCAGGATACACTGGTATTGAGATTTGGATTCGGGACCTGCAAAATATTTGGATGAAGGTGGAAATTTAAAGATCTGAAAAAGTATATCGAAGATTTGGGTTTACAGGTTGAAAATGCAATCGGTTTTGCCCAATGGATTGTTGACGATGAAACCATCAGGAAAGCCGGATCGAACAATTGAAAAAGAAATGGACATTTTAGCTCAAATCGGGTGCAAGCGGATTGCTCCACCTCCTGCAGGTGCAACTGACAAACCATTTCACAACTTATTCGAAATTGGAAACCGATATAAAAAAATACTCGAAATTGGTGATGAAACCGGCGTTACGCCAATCCTTGAATTTTTGGGTGCATCGTCAAGTTTGTATCACATTTCGCAGGCTATGTTTATTGCTACGGCAGCCAATCATCCAAAAGCCTGCATTTTGCCCGAAGTTTACCACATGTTCCGTGGTGGCAGCGGATTTGATAGTTTAAAACAGATTTCGGGTAACGCAATCGAAGTTTTTCATTTTAACGATTTTGTTGCCGAAATTTCCGCGAACAACAAACCGACAGCGACCGTGTTTATCCGGGTGATGGTGTTGCACCTTACAAACAAATAATTACCGACTTGCCAAAATGCAGGAGGAAAAAAAGTTTTCTCGCTTGAATTATTCAATAAAAAATATTGGGAAAAGATGCGTTTGAAATTGCAAAAACAGGGTTACCTAAAACGAAAAGTTGGTAAGTGAAGCAATTTCTACTGTTAAGGTTTAATGTGCTGACGTAAAATTGAAGTTAATTCAAAAGCGGGTTTACCCACTCCTTTCCACTGTGGTTGGCCATTTTAAAAATAATCACAGTAGGTACATTTCTGATTTGATATTTAGTGGCTATTACCGGATTCTTGTCAACGTTTACTTTTAAAATTCTGATATTCTTTTAAGTTCCATTTTTACATCTTTTAAAATGGGCGCCATTTGTTTGCAGGGTTCGCACCAATCAGCAAAAAAATCAACTAAAACAGGTTTATCGGAATTAATAATGTTTAAAAATCTTTCGTTCATTTTACTTCCCCTCCTTATTTTTACGCTTTAATAAAACCGCTGATAATATCACCAATTAAGTAACCCATAACTGCTCCCCACAATGTGCTCCAATACCAAACTGATTTAATTGCGCAAGTCCCGCTTTCGCAAACCACGAATCCCAATAAAGAAATCCACCAATTGCTCCGGCAACAAAAATACAATTTGAATTCGGTTTGACTTTAAAAAACTTGTTTAAATCCATAATAAACTTTGAAACAAAATCACCCGCAAGGTTTCCTTTTCTTCATTGAAAAAAATGATAGTGAATAGATTAAATTGAAAAGGATGCTAATTGGGCTATAAAAGCAGTAAATTTAACTCAAAAATATAAAGATTCACTGAATATAAAATTGAAAAAATTACATCCAGATTTTCAAAGCAATCATTTCTCCAAATTCCGGTAGTTTCAGTTCGTAAATCATTTTGCCAGTGTGACTAAAAAATCCTTTTATTGGTTTACCTGAAGGGGTGAAACAAATTCGAAGTTGTATTTTCCTTTGGGAAGATTGAGTATTACCCATTTTTTTGCATTTCCGGTAAAAAAATTGCATACTGACTCCGGGTTGTGGAAATAGCCTGAACCTCTGAACCGGGCGAATGAACTACTACCTGAAAATCAGGTTTCATTTTTACAAAATCAAGCGATTCAATAAAACTGCGGAGGGTTGTTAGCTGTTTTCTCAAATTCGTACTTCCACCGCCCGGAGCTTTGTTTCCTGCCGTTCCGTCTTCTTTTCCAACATAAAATGAATAATCAAGATTGTTAAAACAGCACCTCCGGCCATCATAAATTGCCAGGCTTGTCGCAAATATGTAGAGTCTGAACTTCCGGCAAAACCCTGATTCATCGAAATACAGGGCGGTTCCAGCCATAATTTAAACCTACAGTTTCCGGGCCAAACGTAATGAAAGTTAAGGATTGAAACGTTGGATCCACTTTATCAAGTGAACTTTTAAAGTTATTTTGTAGTTCTGTGCAATTAAATGTTTGCTTGTCAAGCTGCCTCTGTTTCAACAACTGTTTTGGCAATCATTTTTGCCATTCAAGCGACGCTTCCGATGCCATTTTCTGCCCACTGAAACCAACCTCCATTATTGGGATTTGGAGTTAACGTTTTTAAAGTCAACATTCCTTTATTGGATCATCTGCCCAGGGTTCGTTTTGGATTTCATAAAATACATTCCCGAAACCATTTAATTCAGTAATAATTTTTTCGACCATTTTTGCTGAAACCTGATAAAATGCCGTTTTCAGGGTATTCGATTTTTTACGGTCAAGGTTGGAAGACCGTTTATGTTATTGTCCGGATTAAACAGGTGACGTTTCCAGCTTTCATCACTGTAAGTTGAGCAAAATAAAGTTACTTCAACGATAATATCCAATTCATTTGCCAGCGAAACAAAATCTTCAACCGGTCAAAATATTCAGGGTTCCACTGGCTGAGGTCAAACTTCTTTTCGCCTTTGTACAAACCTGTTTCTTCAACCCTCTTCCAGGGTGTAATAAAACTTCCAACTGCCGGCGCAAGTGAGTTGTTTTCAATACCAAAACTTTCGGGTATTTCGACATAAGAACCCATAAAAACCCTTGTATAATTCATCCCTTCACTATGCATGGTTTCCAGGTATTTTTATAATCAAAAATCAGAATTTAATACCGAACCGTAATGTTCTGCGGAAGTAACCAAAATGGTGGGTTTTCCTTTATATATAAAGTAATGCGGGTTTTGCGGATGAAGAGAAATAGGTTGGGCAACTGCATTTATTGCAAGTATTAAAGAAAATAAAAATATGACAGTCAGCTTGTTCATGGTAATTTGCTTTATTAATTTAGCGAATAAAAATAGTTAAAAAAGGGATTGGATTGGAAGGAAATTAGGGATTGGGTGAAATAGGGACTGAAGGACTGAATGACTGAATGACTGAATGACTGAGGAATTGAGGGATTGAGGGATTTTAATAAACTTCTGCCATTAAAATTGAACCTTTGTTTTAACATTGAACTTAATATTAATTCCTTGTATGAATAAAATAGAACTTTACTTAGGTGACATTACAACCCTGGAAGTTGATGCAATTGTAAATGCAGCCAACACAAGTTTATTAGCGGCGGCGGGGTTGACGGAGCAATCCACCGGGCCGCCGGGAAAAAGTTGCTTGATGCATGCCGCAAGTTAAACGGCTGTGAAACTGGAGATGCTAAAATTACAAAAGGATTCGAACTGCCTGCCAAATTTGTAATCCACACGGTTGGTCCGGTTTGGAACGGTGGAAACTACGGCGAAGCTGAAAAACTGGCTTCCTGTTACAAACGCAGTCTTGAAGCTGCTGTTGAAAATGGAGTAAAAACAATCGCCTTTCCAAATATAAGTACCGGGGTTTATGGTTATCCAAAATCAGATGCAGCAAAAATTGCAGTTCAAACCGTTACCCGATTTTTAACCGAAAATAGCAACATTGAAAAGGTAATATTTTGTGTATTTGATAGCGTGAACATGGAAATCTACAGGAAATTGATAATCTAAATAAAGTATCTCAAATTCGGATATTTGTTATATTTAATTCATTTTCAATTTTTTAACAATTGAAACAATCCTGTCAATTAAATATTTTAAGTTAAATCTCGAAATATAACGCTATCTTTGTGCGCGTTTCAGATTTGAGAATTTGTGCTTTATCTGCTGTTCCTTCCAGTTATTGGTTCATCGATGACCGTTTTTTTAAATCTAAATTTTGCTTCAGTACCTTTTTAAGTAAGATCAAAACCAGTTTAATAAATATTTATTTGGTTTTGAAAAGATAATGATTTCTATATGAGACAGCTAAAAATTACACAACAAATAACTCAACGTAACGAACAATCTACCGTCCGTTATTTTCAGGATATCAATAAATACTCGCTGATAACTGCCGAAGAGGAAGTTTCGCTTGCAATCCGTATCAGGAATGGTGACGATGCGGCGTTAGAAAAATTAGTTGTCGCAAACCTCCGTTTTGTCGTTTCTGTGGCAAAACAGTATCAGAACCAGGGATTATCATTCCCCGATTTAATCAACCAGGGGAATTTGGGACTTGTAAAAGCAGCACAGAAATTCGACGAAACACGCGGATTTAAATTTATTTCGTATGCTGTTTGGTGGATTCGCCAATCGATAATGGAAGCAATTTCTGAACACACACGAATTGTGCGCCTACCCTTAAACCGTATTTCATCAATCCACAAAGTAGCAAAAGCAATACCTTATCTGGAGCAGCAATTGGAGCGCGAACCCACAAATACCGAAATTGCCAATTATCTGGAACTTAGCGTGGAAGAAATTGAGACGATCAATTCAATAAAAAAGCGCCAGATTTCGTTTGACATGCCGCTGACACATGATGGTGAAAGCGATTTCAGTTTATATGATATTGTTCAAAATGAAGATTTTCCTACTCCCGACAATCATTTAATGGATGAATCAGTAAGAACAAATATACAGCGTGCAATAGGCAAACTGACTGATCGCGAAGCCGGCGTGTTAACAATGAGTTATGGTTTGAACAATTCACGGGCTTTGTCTCTTTATGATATATCGGTTCAATTCGGAACTTCAACTGAGCGGATAAGACAAATAAAAAACACTGCTTTGGTTAAGTTGCGAAACCTTTTGAAGCATAGTAACGAATACGCAGAAGTAACATATTAAAAATATTAATCATTAATACTAAAATAATTTATGGGTAGATCGCAGGAATCTTTTAATAAAAAGGATGTCAGGAATAAAAAAGAGAAAAAAAGAAAAGAAAAAGCAGCAAAAAAATTAGCCAAAAGAGATGGCGAAAAATCAAGTTTCGATGACATGATTGCGTATGTTGACGAAAACGGCGTAATCACAAACGAACCAATTGATCCATCAACCAAAACAGAAATTAAACTTGAAGACATTGCAGTGAGTGTTCCAAAAGGGAGTGACGAAGAAGTTGATCCTATCAGAAAAGGCACTATCACATTTTTTAATGAATCAAAAGGATTTGGTTTTATTAAAGATTTAGAAACCAAACAAGATGTTTTTGTACATGCAAACAATGTTATTGGCGAAATAAAAGAAGGCAACCTTGTTACTTACGAAGTTGAGAATGGACAACGTGGCCCAAATGCAGTTCGTGTTCAAATCAGCAAATAATTTGGTTTTTTATTCTTCTTCGATTGTGTTTTTAAAAATATATAATGAAAAACTGCAAATTACTTTGCGGTTTTTCGTGTTATTGAAGGAATCTTATTTTTTGGATTGGCGAAATACAAGAAACTTTAACAGAAGTACTAATTTTGACAAACGTGAGTTAAAAATTTATTGAATTCGACAAAAATTACAATAAAAACATATGTTATGAATGAAAAATTCAGTTGGCTAAAAGGTGGATTACTGCTTGGCGTTGTGTTTCTTGCAGCTGTTTGGCTTGTAAAACCTGTTGGTGTATCAACAGAATTTGCTATTGTTGACGGCATTTTCTGGAATATTTTATCGCCGGGTTTGATAACCGAAACTACCGGTGAAACTCCGGTTTACCAAAGCGCAAACGCATATTTAAACAAAGGTGGCGGCAAACTTGCTGCCGATGTGAAAAACCCGTTTTCATATGGAATTATTTTTGTTTTCAGTATGATCCTGGGCGGATTTCTGTCGGGAAAATTTTCTCGCAAAGTTTCCAATGCCGACAAATTAAGTCCGGCGGTTTGGAGAGACAATTTTGGCGATAAAGCTACAAAGCGGTTTTATTTGTTTTATTGCAGGGTTTCTTGCCCTGTTTGGTGCGAGGCTTGCTGGAGGTTGCACAAGTGGCCATATGATGAGCGGTATGATGCAAACCTCACTCAGCGGATATCTTTTCGCCGACGGAGCTTTGCAAGCGCAATCCCCGTTGCAATTCTTATGTTTAAATCAAAAAATAAAAATCATGAAAATTATACTCGCCATCATATTAGGAACAGCATTTGGTTTTGCATTAGATCAGGCCAAAGCTTCGAACCCGCAGAAAATCATCAACATGCTCCGTTTAAAAGATTTTCATTTGATGAAAGTGATTTTATTCGGAATCGGGTTCAGTAGTTTGTTGCTTTTTATTCTGCTTTCCATAAACGCAATCGATGTCACTCATTTAAGTGTAAAAACTTCATATCTGGGCGTAATAATCGGTGGTGCAATACTCGGAGTTGGTTTTGCAATTGGAGGATATTGCCCTGGAACGGGTATTGTAGCTGCCGGACGTGGCAGAAAGGATGCCTTGTTTTTTATCATCGGCGGACTGCTTGGCGCCTTTGTTTACATGCTTATTTTTGGTGCCATTGAAAACATGGCCATTTTTAACCCAATTGGAGGTGGTGCAGTTAGTCTGGCTGAAACCAATCCTGAAAAATTCCCGGCATTGTTCAGTAATTTACCTGCACTTGCAATTGCCGGTCCCATCGCTTTGATTTTTATGGCAATTGCATTTTTACTGCCAAATACCACAACCGAACCTGAATAAAAAATGGATAATAACGATATTTTACGACGTACCCGATACGCACTCGATTTAAACGATTCGAAAATGATGGAAATTTTTTCGCTGGGCGGAATTAAAGCCTCGCGCGAAGAAATAAGTCAGTGGCTGAAAAAAGATATTGACCCTGATTATGTAGGCTTGTCTGGTTTTCAACTTGCAACTTTTCTAAATGGTTTGATTATTGAAAAACGGGGTAAAAAAGAAGGTCCGCAACCCATACCTGAAAAACAACTCAACAATAATATCATACTCCGAAAACTCAAAATCGCCCTTAACCTGAAAGATGAAGATATTTTGGATTTGCTGAAATTGGCCGGTTTGGAAATCAGTAAACATGAATTGAGTGCCTTTTTTCGCAAACCCGGACAAAACCAGTACCGCGAATGTAAAGACCAGGTTTTGCGAAATTTTCTTAGCGGAATGGGGATGAAGTATCGGGAAGGGAGAAGTTCAGAGTTCAGTTTAAAGTTTAAAAAAAGTTCCGCGTTTAAAGTTCAACGAATATTTAATGATTCAATATCAGTGTTTCGATTTTAAAGTTTGTTTTTATTATCGGGTTCTCCGGTTATTAAACTTTTGAATAGTAGGATTTATTCATTTTAGGGTATTTTGTGATAACAATGAAAACATGACAACAACAACTTCTCCTACTTCGGTCTCGTGTCTTATAAATCCTGATACTCAGCTAATAATCTCACAACTAAAAAAATGAAAACAATTGGTTTAATTGGTGGAATGAGTTGGGAATCGTCAGCGGTTTATTACAGTTTGATAAATAAAAAAGTGAAGGAAAAACTTGGAGGGTTTCACTCGTGTAAAAGTATTTTGATAACTGTTGATTTTGCCGAAATACAACGACTCCAGCATATTGAAGACTGGGAATCATTAAATTTATTAATGATTCAATCAGCGAAACAACTCGAAGCTGCGGGTGCCGAATTGATTGTTCTCTGTACGAATACAATGCATTTGTGCAGCCCTGCAATTATTAAAAACATTTCAATCCCATTTTTGCATATTGCTGATGCAACAGGTTCAAAAATAGCCGAAGCCGGATTAAAAAAAGTGGCATTACTGGGCACTAAATTCACTATGGAAAAGGACTTTTACAAAAAGTATATTTTTGAAAATTTTGGCATTGAAGTAATTATCCCCACAGCAACAGAACGCGATTATATTCATCAGGTAATTTATACTGAACTCGTTCAGGGAGAAATACTGGATGAATCAAGAAAAGGGTTTCAGCAAATTATTAAAAAACTTGAGGATTTGGGAGCCGAAGGGTTATTCTCGGATGTACTGAAATACCACTGCTGATTTCGGGTGCCGATGTAAATATTCCGGTTTTCGACACAACTGCAATTCATGCTGAAAAAGCTGTTGAGTGGGCAATTAATCAATCATCAGAATTTGTGTTTTGAAAATAATATTCAATACTTATGTAATCGACAAATTTGTTAACTTGCTCACTTAAACCATAAAAACTACAGTCGTATGAAAAAGTCAATTTTTGCAATCAGTATATTTTCTCTTTTTGTTTTGTCGGTTGGAGCAGTTTTAATGCCAAAAGAAAAAACCGGTGTGGGGACAAAAGCGCCCGGGTCTGCTGAAGTAATTTTTGACGGCTCGCGTAAAATGCTCGATGAAAAGTGGACTTACTGGGAAGGCCCGCGTTTTTCGTCTGAATTGCCAATAAAATGGGAAATTGTAAACGACCCGGTTGATAAAGGAAAAGTTGTAAACAGCAACGACCCAAATGCTGTTGGCGGTTTATATGGTTCGGCTGATATTGTTACAAAAAAAGCTTATCGCGATTTCAGGCTGCATGTTGAATTCCTTATCGAAAAACCAGGTGGGAATAGTGGAGTTTATTTGCAAAACCGATACGAAATTCAGGTACTTGACGGTGATACAACCAGCCACGGAATGGGTGCAGTAATCAACGAAACACCATCTCCTTACCATTTGTATAATGGTGTTATGAAATGGAATTCTTATGATATTAAATTCAGGGCGGCACGTTTTGAAAATGGGAAACTCAGTGAAAAAGCAATTGTAACTGTGTATTTTAACGGACAAAAAGCTCATACAAATATTAAAATAAACCAGGTTTGGGGTGGACCAAATTCAGGAATTGATGGTGGAAATGACGGCGGCAAAGGAATTACCGATATTCCAGGCGGATTAAAACTACAAGCTGAAGGACATGATGTTTTGTACAGGAATATCTGGATTGAGGAGTTGGATTTGAAAAATGCGGATACTGATTTCTAAGCTTGAAATTTGCGAAAAGGATGGCATCTCTTTGAGAGATGCCATCCTTTTAGAAGATTGAATCCTTTATCTGTAATGTGGCTAAAGCCATTTTTTTTGCACCCAAACCGTTGGCTAAAGCCGAACGGCAAAGGATAGAATTTCAAGTAACTTTCGAAATCAATTTGGTTTTAGGAGAACTCTTTTTTTGATGATCGAAACCCTCTTATTTTCAAAATAAACAGAACTCAACAGTTGATTAATACTCTATCCATTGCCGTCACATTCATGTGACGGATTTGTAGTTAATTGATTGATTTGGCTTTAGCCACATATTATAAACTGTATTATTTTAACTGTGACTAATTCCATTTTTCCTGTTACGCGCTAATCAGTTTCGAACTGCTAAGCGCATTCCAACCCGAATGATAAAGTTTGCTAACTACCGGTTGCTTTTCATCATTTTCAGTTAATGATTTGCCAGAGAATAAATCTGTTATAAACTGTTGATGTATTTGTAACCAATTTATATTCATATCCGTACGTATTTTTGAAACTGAAAATCTACAACCAAAAAAGTAGATGTGAGCTACTTCTGAAAAGAGTAAAATCGGGCATTTGTTGCTCCTCTGCGCCTTCTTATTCAACCCAATTCCTGCAATAATTCTTAACCTCTTTTTTCAATTTATCCAATCTTATGAAAACATTTTCCATTACCGCAATAATTGCTGCAATCTTGTTCATCTTCGGCAATGGAATACATATTATACCTAGTCAAATAGACCTCATTTAAATAGTAAAAACATTTAAATCACAATAAAATGAAAACACTAACTTTAATCATTTGCTTAACACTGGTTTCTGGTTTTGCCTTTTCTCAATGGACTTTGCAAAATCCCTTACCAACTGAAAATCATTATCATCAGTTTGCTTTACCGATACCAATACTGGGTATGCAGTAGGTGAAGGAGGAACAATAATAAAAACCATTGATGGTGGCACAACATGGTCCGAATTATCAAGCGGAACAACAGCTTATTATCTTTCAGTTTTCTTTACCGATAACAATAATGGGTACGTTGCAGTTGGAGGCAATGATTATCACAATGGAAACATCCAAAAAACCATTGATGGTGGCAAAACATGGATTGGTTTATCAACTGGAACAACATCCTGGTTAAATTCAATATTCTTTACCAGTGCCAATACAGGATATGCGGTGGGTTCAGGGATCATCTTAAAAACAATTGATGGAGGCACAACATGGAATACTCTTTCCACAGGAACAACTTCAAGGATAAATTCAGTTTATTTTACAGATTCCAACACAGGATACGTTGTTGGTTCTCAGGATATAAATAATGACAATATTTGGGAAGGTACTATTTTAAAAACTATTGATGGAGGAACAACATGGATTACATCCTGGACCGCTTTATCGAGCGGATTAGAAACCCAATTAAATGCCATATACTTTACTAATGAATACATTGGTTATGCACTTGGCCATAATGGAATCATATTAAAAACTATCAATGGGGGTTCATCCTGGAATGATTTATCTAATGGATCCTACGGGGAGTTACTCTCAGCTTACTTTACAGATGCCAACACTGGATATATGGTGGGTAGTTTTGGCACTTTTATCAAAACAAGTGATGGAGGCACCACCTGGACCCAATTATCAACAGGAACAACCTCTTGGATAAATTCCATTTTCTTTACCGATGCCAATACAGGGTATGCAGTAGGTAATGGCGGAATAGTACTAAAAACCAATAATGGAGGTTCAAACTGGGCTCGTTTGTCGGGACATGAAACTCTCCTAAATTCAGTATTCTTCACCGCTGCCAATACAGGGTATGCAGTAGGTTATGACGGAATAATCCTAAAAACCAGCAATGGAGGCGCAAATTGGAACACCCTATCGAGCGGAACTCTTGATAATTTAAATTCAGTTTTCTTTATCGATGCCAATACAGGTTATGTGGTAGGTGGGCATAAGAATATATTTCGTGATAGAAATGAACAAATCATCATGAAAACAATTGATGGAGGCGTCACATGGACTTTAATAACGATCAATGAATATCCATTGCATTCCGTTTTTTTCACCGATGTAAATACTGGCTATGCAGTAGGTGAAAATGGAACAATCATTAAAACCATAAATGGAGGCACTTCATGGATTACTTTATCGGCAGGAATGTTCAATTTTTTTTCATCTGTTTACTTTATAGATTCAAATACAGGCTATGCCACTGGCTGGGGAACTATCATAAAAACCATTGATGGAGGCACAACATGGAGTGAGTTATCCACTGGAATACCTGAAGAAAACATAACTTCTGTCTTCTTTACAGATGTCAATACTGGGTATGCGGTTGGAGAAAATGGAACTATTATTAAAACCGTCAATGGAGGTACAAACTGGATTACATCAAGAACAAGAGAATTTGGTCCATCAAGTGAAGAATTAAATGCAATCTACTTTACTGATGCAAACACAGGGCAGTGTGGGATATTCTTCTTACTTACGGGATGGGTGGCATTTTCCTTAAAACCGTCGATGGAGGTAGAACTTGGTCTGATTTATCAGGCATTACAAGAAACGGTTTAAATTCAATTTTCTTTACCAATGATTCAACAGGTTATATTGTTGGTGACTACGGAATAATCCTAAAAACAACCAATGAGGGTGGATTTCCTGCTGTTGAAAACGTATTACTGGAATCAACCTTTACTGTTTACCCCAACCCTACAACCAATAAAATCAGCATTACAACCAACAACAACCTGCAGGGAGAAACCACTATTTGTATTTTCAATATGAATGGTGCGTTGTTACACGAGTAAATTCCAAGCAGAACCCCTGAGCTGGAGGTTAGCGCAATGGCAAAAGGGTTTTACCTGCTGCCAGTAAAGACCAATAAGGGATTTGAGAATAAAA
>JADIYN010000006.1 GCA_016705335.1 Draconibacterium sp.
ATTTTGAACTAATTGTTAAAAAAACGCATAACCAAACAGGCCCTATCTGTTGGAGATACGCAAATACAGCCTTCCGCAAAATTGAATGTTTCAATTGCGGAAGGTTTTTTATAAATAACTGTTGAATTTTCATGTTGTGACCGACTCCGAAAGTACCCGGAGCCGGATTCCGGATTCAGAATGACAGGAGAGTCCTGCACGATGGCATAGTTTTCTCCCGGCAATTCGTTCTTTACCCGGGGAATGTTGCATTTATGCAAAGTAAAACCGGCTTTATTTAATACACCTTTTTGCGCCGGGTTAAAAACCCTGCCATAATTCGTGTATTGAAAAAAGTCAGTATCTCGCTGAACTGCTATTAATAGCGAATCAGGAGTGACAAAAAATACGTTTGTTAGTCGTCCAAAATCACATTGAATACCTCTGTATTTCATGTTATTAACAATTAGTTTCATATAAAGGGCGGCACTAAAGTAGTAATTTCTTTTCTGAAAACCTGATTTATTCATTTCGTTATTAAATAGTTAGTGTAATTATTTTTTAACTAATCCTTTTTTTTGAAATTTGTTATTGTTAATAACTTTTGGTTTAACTGCTTCCGGCTCTTTTCTTCCGATTTCATTCCTTCTTCTATTATCTTATTGTTAAACTAATTGTTAAAAAATTTATCAGCAGGAAGCCCTGATTTCCTGTTAATAAAGCCCCTGCCCCCGCCAGTTGGCGGGGTTTCAAAAAGCCCGGTATGCGTTCTCCCATTTTCCGTCTTCCCCTCCCGATAATTATCGGGGCTATCGGGATTCTGACTTCCGACTTCCTTATTCATTATTTCTTTTCTCTTTTCATTTCTTCTTTTCTTTCTTTCTTCATTCCTTCTCCTCCTTTGGGGAGGTCCATGGGGCTTTATGGCATTTTTATCAGTTCGGGCCTCGGGTTAATTGTTATAATTGCTGAAATATCATCACTCACGTTGCCATTGCAATCGGTAATAGTGTAAGTAATTGTATGTGTTCTTGGCTGAAAATTCACGCCATCGCCCCAGAGGTATATTTCAAGCGGATCTCCCGAAATTGGATCCTTGTAGGTTGATGGTTGTCCGGTTCCTGTAATATCGGGTTCGGTGGGGTCGTTTCCATCGAATTCGATTGTCCAGAACATGGAATAGCCATCAGTCAGCACGCAGCAATTATCGATATAGGTTCCAGGTCGATATCCAAATATGTATCGCCTGGGTTCATGAGTTTGTAATCGCCATTCGGATAATCGGGGTTGTACTGAATATCATCAACATTGCCTGTATATATTGCTGAGCTTAACATTTCAACACAGTCTTCAAAATCATCGGCGGTAAAAGTTGGCGGCAGGTTGTCAACCACAGTAACAAGCTGGTCGCATTCGTCGTGTCCCGATGAATTTGATGCATACCAGTGAATTGTAGAAGTTCCGAGCGGGAAATCAACAGGACCGACAGGAGTTGGGCTAACTCCTGTGCTTGTTCCGGTGCCAAGAACCGTTGTACCATCAGGAGCATAAACTGTCCATGTCCAGTTGAGTACTTCGCCTGTGCCATTTGTCGGAACGCCCGGATTATCAAGGTCGGCAGCTTCAATGTGGTTGTGGCACACACCCAAATCTGTATTTAAGGTAACAGGTGGCAAACATGTAATTTCGGGCGGATAGAGTGCAAATACAGTAAACTCGCAGGGAGTAGGATTTCCGCAGAGATCGGTAAACACATAACTAACCGTTGTAATACCTGAGTTGAACTGGTAAGGAGTAGGAATAAGTCCTGTTCCGCTGCCAGTTGTTGCGCCCGAAAGTGTCCATGTGATAAGGATATCGATTTGTGCCGTACAATTATCGGAGTAATTGAAAGCCGGGATTGAAAAGGTTGCATATGGCAAATCGAAATCGGAAGGAGTTTCGAAACCTGCTGTCGGGCAATCCACAACTGGCGCTTCAGTATCATCGATAGTAATCGTCTGGTCGCATGAAGCTGAATTTCCGGCAGCATCAAACACTGTCCAGGTGCGGGTTATCGTAATCGGGCAGTTTCCTGTTTGAACATCAATATAAGTAACTGTAACAATTCCGCAGTTATCGGTTGCATTTCCCAGGTTTGTAGCATCAGCAAACTCTGCATAGCTTGAGTTGGCAGTGGTAGCCGAGAATGCAGGACCTGTAATTGCTGCAACACTGCAATCAACATAAGCGCGTGTTACAGGACAGTCGATAATTACAGGAAGTTCAGTATCGGTAACAGTAATAAATTGTGTGCAACTTGTAGGATTGCCAACAGTTGGTGTGATTGTCCAGATTACTTCGGTTGTGCCAACCGGGTAAATACCACTTGCATTGTCAGTTCCGGTGCGGTCGTTTGTAATTGTGTAACCAATGTTACAAGGATCGTCAACCGATGGGTCAGGAATTGTTAAATCGGCTTCGCAAAGACCGGGATCATTTGGTGCAGATATAATATTTGGCGGACAACCTGCTGTAAACTGCGGTGGATTGTATGGTATGATTGTAACTGTAAACGTACAAGAGGCTTCGTTGCCGTCAGGGTCGGTAACAGTATAAATTACTGTTGTTACACCAGCGTTAAAAGATTCGCCTTTTACCGAACCGCTTCCTGTGCGGGTTGTTGCGCCTGTCATTTCCCATGTTATGGTGAGCGAATCAACCGGCCAGCAGGTATCAGAATAAACCGGATCATTAATGTCGCCCGGAATCATTGAACAGTTTCCGTCATCTGTAGTGTCTGTTACGTTATCGCAACCACCAATACCAATAACCGGTGGCGTAACATCTTTTATAGTAACTGTGAATGAGCAGGTGGCAGAGTTATTACCCGGATCGGTAACCGTGTAAACAACTGTTGTAACACCAACATTGAATGCCATATTTGTTACTGTTCCCAAACCACTGCCTGTTGTAGCGCCTGTCATTGTCCAGCTCAGTGTAAGATCAGCTTTGGGCCAGCATGTATCTGAATAATCAGGATCTTCCAAATCTCCGGGTACTTTTGAACAGTCGTCAGGAGCTGCCACATCCGTGACATCAACACATTTTGTTAAATCGATAACAGGTGGAGTAACATCGAGAATGGTTACTGTAAAAGAACAGGTAGCTGAATTTCCATCAGGATCGGTTACTGTATAAATTACAGTTGAAACACCCACATTGAAAGTTAAACCTGTAACAGTGCCGGTGCCGGTTCCGGTAGTTACACCGGTAATTTCATAGGTTAAAACAAGAGAAGCTACAGGCCAGCAATTGTCAGAATAGGTGGGATCCATTATTGCATCAGGAATTTTTGAACAATTATCAGGATCAGCATCTTCAGAAACATCAGCACAAGTTGAAAGATCGATCACAGGATCGGTAACATCAAGAATAGTAACTGTAAAACTGCAGTTTGCTTCGTTACCGTCAGGATCAGCAACTGTATATACAACTGTAGTAACACCCACGTTAAATGACGAATCGGTAACTGTTCCAAAACCAGTACCTGTTGTAGCGCCTGTCATTTCCCAACTCAGGATAAGTGAATCTTTTGGCCAGCAGGTATCAGAGAAATCAGGATCATTTAATGGTTCAGGTACTTTTGAACACATGTTGGGAGCCGCATTATCTGTAACATCCACACAGGTGCCAAGATTTATAACCGGAGGAGTAACATCTTTAATAGTAACATAAAATTTACAGGTTGCAGAATTTCCGGCAGAGTCGGTTGCCATATAGGTTACAGTTGTAACACCAACATTAAAGGTTTCGCCGCCAACATAATTAAACCCGGTTAATGGGGAAGAACCGCTTGTAGCGCCTGTCATAACCCAGCTAATTGTTGCAACTTCGCAATTGTCGTCAGCAACAGGATTGTCAATTACAACATTTTCGAGATAACAGTTATTTGGCCCTGCATTCTGAACAACATCACCCGGACAAGTAATGGTTGGCGGCTGTGTAATACCATCAGCTAAAGTAATGGTTTGAACACAGTTTGAAGTATTTCCGCATGCATCGGTGGCAGTCCAGGTAATTGTAGTTACACCCACCGGGAAAGGATCGGTTATCAGTAAACCATCACTACGCACTCCAACAAACGAAGCCAGTGCACAATTGTCGGTAGCGGTTGAAGTTCCCAAAACAACATTTGTTGCATCGCACTCGCCATTGTCGGCAACACCGTTTACATCAGGTGCGCAAATTACTACCGGAGGTGTATTATCCTGAACCGTTATTATTTGTGTTTTCGAAGTTTCGTTTAAACAGTTGTCGGCAACAATCCATCTTCTGAATATTATTATTTCGCTGCTGCATGAACCTGCTGCAATTGAATCGTTATGGTTCATAGTAAGGTTGCCAGCCAGTGTACAATTATCAGCCAGATCGGTCGGAACACCTGTAATTGCGGGGTCAGCGTCATAGGCACAGGCGCCATCCCTGTAAACTGTAATATCTGCCGGTACTGTAAATGATGGTTCCTGCAGAACGTCACTCGGTGCATCGATTGTGAAAATTGCCGAAGTATTTACAACCTGTCCGCAAACATCCTGAGCCGAATAGTTTATAACGATTGTTCCGCCACAGGCATTTGGCGCGTTAAAGGCAGTGAGATCGGTGCCAACTGTTCCGCATCCGCCTGTAAAACCAAACTTGGCTTTCCAGATAGCAAATGCGTCATCAATTGCAGTTTGAGTCTGGCAGGCCGCCTCAACCTGATCAAGCGGTGCGTTAACACTGATAAAATCAGGGTTGAGCGTAAATTTAGCTGAATCGGTTACGGCCTGACTGCAATTATCCCAGGCAGTGTATATTACTGTTACTGTTCCACCGCAAGAACTTGGCAAATCGTAAACCGAAAGGTCAGAAGCAGAAACATTGCAACCTCCGGTAAAACTGAATCGTGTTTTCCATGCATTAAATGCGTCAATAGCTTCCTGACTTGTATTGCATCCCTGAACTACTGTATCAGCCGGAGCAATTACTTCGAGATCAGGCGCTGCACCAATGGTAAAGGTTGATGTACATTCCACATGATCGGTACACAGGCTTGAATCGTTACCTACAATAAATGTAAATGTGAGTTGTCCGTTACATACCAAATCTCCCAGTGGTGGTATTGATGCGATGTTTGTTGTAATATTGCAACCACCTGATGCGCGGAAACCGTCAACCCATGTATCATAAGCATCAGTAATAGCCTGAATTCCCAAACAACCTTCAATATTTGGATCGACAGGACAGCTTACAATCAATTCGGGAGCTTCAGCAACTATAAAGGTTGAAGAGTCCTGCTTAATATCATCGCAATTTGAATTTCCGTTTGCTGCAGTATAAACAAATGAAATTGTTCCACCGCAGGTAATATCGCCCAGGTCGGGAATCAGATCAATATTCGTTGTCACATTACAACCGCCTGAATAGCTGAAACCCGTTTTCCATAAGTTATAGGCTGCTTCAATATCGGTAGTTCTTGAACAAAGTGGCAAACTAACACCTGTTGGTACTGTAATGCTTAGTTCAGCAAGTGGTTCTACTGTAAAGGATGATGCACAAGATGCAAATTGTCCGCAGGAATTATAGACTGAATAAATAAAATCGAGTCTGCCACCACAACTCAAATCGGAAAGCGGTGGGAAATCAATCATATTGTCGATTACATCAGCGCAACCACCATCGTAGCTGAATTTTGCTTTCCAGATATTATATGCAACTCTAATTGCAGCTGTATCCTGGCATCCTGCTATAATTGTATCAGCCGGACAATATGCGTACAAAGTTGTAATTGGTTTCACTGTAAAAGTTGAAGTACAGGAGTCTTTTTGTCCACAGTCGTCGTTAACAATAAATTTGAAAGTCAATGTGTCGCCGCAGGCAATGTTGGCAAGAATAAGTGGCGGAACAGCATAAATATTAGTAAGGATCAACCGGACAACTCAATGGTTATTGGAGCAAGTACCGACCAAAACAGCAATTTGTTCAAACGGAAGGCTTTCTGTATCGCAGTCATCCACATAAATCCAGGTTCTTTTCTGAGTACGGCCGCAATCATTTGAAACAACCGGATCAGTTACCGGGTATCCAGCTTTAAGTACCGGTGTTCCACAATCGTCGGTAACAATCGGGTCTTCAAATGTTGGAGTAAACGCATCAGTTTGGCAATCAGTAACAAATACTGTATCAACACCTGTCAGCACCGGAGTATCATTTGGCATGGTGAGGTTATAAATAATCAGTCTGCCTGGTCCACCTGTATTTGTAATTGTTCCAACCCTGAATCCAAATTCATCGCTACTTGCAACAGAAACAGTTCTGCTACCCGAAGCGCCGTTTGTATTTCCCAATAAAGTTGGCGTTCCGTTAACAAGGAAATAAGCTTCGTCCTTTTCATTGTTTGCCGGGTTGATTGTAAACATTTGGGCAGCGGCATACATTGCATCGCGGTTGCGTGTGTTATAACTTGGCCACTGAAATCTTCTTGTACCTGTATTTCCTGAAACAATAGCATTCGCCACACGTGATGAAGTTTCATTATCATCGTAATACACTGTGGTCATACCAACAGGTGCATTTGAAAATTCAAGAATATTGGATCCATTTATATCAACTGCAAGAGCCGCTACCAGCATAGAGTTTGCCGCCGTAGCAAAACCCGGAATGGAAATGTTTCTGTAGCCATTTTCTCCGTTGGTATAAGGGAAAGTAGCTGTGACTCCATTAGAGCCACCAATTGGGGTACTAACGCTATGGCCTGTAACCCTGCTTGCATAAATTCTGTCATTTGACCCTAAAGCAGCACCACTTGTTCCAAAATTATAGGAAGCGGGTTCACTGGCGCCGGCAATTTTATAAAAACTGGCTACTGTTGAACTGCTATTTCTGCTGTTTGTATTTGCTGGGATTGATGTAAATCCAGCCGGAGTATTAATTGTAGTGTTTCCGTTTAAGTGTATTGTCACAATAACCAAATCTCCTGACGATAAATTGGTTGGACGGTTCACCTTTAAATTTGTATTGCTTGTGTTAACTCCCACAGTCTGATCTTCCTGATGCCATACAATTTTATTTGGAGGTGCAAGGAATGTCCAGTCAAAAGAAACATTGCCGGCACCGGTACAATGCGTAATATTTGTATTTCCTGCTGATCCGCTGAGGTTGTCACTGCCAACCAGGGTAACGAGGCAAGGTTCTTCGCCGTCATCTTTTATACCATTTGAATTGGAACCGGTTAAAGGCCAACCAGCCAGTTCAGTACATCCCGTGAATGAAGTGGGAGGAACCACACTTATGGTTCTTGTATCCGTAATGGCCACACATAAACCCGACGGATCGTTGGTGGTTAATGTCAGCGTTACTGTCCCGATATATCCTGCAGGCGGAGTATATACAACTCCGGCAGGATTTGTTGTAGTTGGTGTTGCTTAAAGTACCGTTGTTGCCAAAGGCAGGGTTCATACTTGTAATTGTCCATCTTCCTGTGATTGCTGCACTTGATAAACCCCCCACAAAGGCACCTGTAAGCAAAACATCTGATCCATCGCAAATAAATTCAGGATCACCTGCTTCAACGATTAATGCAGATACTACATTCAGAATGGCCGGATTACTGTATTTAATACAACCTGTTAGCGGATCGGTAATTTGCATGATGAAATAATGGTAACCCAAACGGTTATTGATCGAGAAATCAACCAACCATTCATAATAAGCACCACCTTTATAGCTTCCCGGAGCACTTGTCCATGGCCCCAAAGGTGACGGACCATATAGGAATTCAGGATTCCATGATGCAGGAATCTGGGTTGGGCCAACCAGGTTTCCATTTGAAGGATCCAGAACTTCTATATCATTATCGCTCAAAGCTTCCGCTCCTGCACAAACCTCGATAAAGTCTTCAACGAAGTTAGAGTTCCAGGTAAGGTTATATGTTTTAATTTGCGGCCTTACAGTAACATCTACATTAAACGTGTTGCTGCAACCATTTTTTGAAGCAGTTACAACATATCGTACCACTGCGTTTGCGCCAGCTGCACCGGGGTTAACAATCAAATTATTTATTAAGGTGTCGGTAATCATATTACCACATGTACCGCCACAATTTGTATATCCTGTTACTGAGCCGGAAATTACCGAGGCTGTCCAGCTAAATGCTGTTCCGGCAACTGTTGAATTCAGTAAAATATCTGTTGGGTACCCGCTGCAAATTGTTGGAGCAGATGCTGAACCTACAGGCGTTTCGTTAACTGTAATTGTGAAAGTACACTGATCAGCACAAATATTGGGCATGGTATAAGCGATAGTATGTACTCCGGGACCTGCTGTTGCAGGATTAAAGATGTAGTTTACGCCGCTTAATGTTACGCCCGGCCCTGAATATACACCACCTGCTGGTGTTCCACCTATCAGATTAAATGGAATATCATCACTACAAACAACACGGTTAGCCGGACAGGTTGGAGGTGCAGGTGCAATCACATTTACCGGATAAACAAATGGAGACGCAGCGGCACAGTTATTTGCATTGTAATAATTTACTCTGATTGTTTGTGTACCTACAGTGTTCCAAACAACAGTTGCTGTATTACTATTGGCCGAACCTCCCGCTGTAATTGTTCCGCCACTTATCGACCAGATATATCCTGTCATTCCGGGTTCAGTGGTATAAACTGTTACAGCACCACCTTTACAGGCATCGGCTGGTCCGCTGATTGTTGGTGTTGGAAGTTCAAAAACTGTTACTGCATAATTAGTGGGAGTAACAGCACTACACATGCTTGGGTTTGTATAATTTAAGCTAATGGTATGAATGCCTGTTGTATTCCAGTTAACCTTAACCTGGTTATCGCTTGTTGAACCTCCTGAAACAACAGTTCCTTCTGCAGGAACAACCCAGGTGTAATTGGACATTCCGGCCAGGGTTGAATAGGTAATTGTGGAACCAAGACAAGCCTGATTTGTACCTGCTATAACCGGATTTGGCAGGGCATTTACAGTTACATTGTAGTTGGTTGCCGTTGTTGCTGAACATCCGTTTGCATTTCGATAGTTTACCTTAACTGTTTTTGCTCCGGAAGTAGTCCATGTTACTGTAACTGTTGCATCCCCTGCACCACCTCCCGCGGTAACCGTTCCTCCGGCAGAAATTATCCAGGCATAATTACTCATACCGGCTTCGGTTGTGTAAATATTTCCTGTTGAACCAACGCATACACTGTTTGAGCCGGTAATTGTTGGAACAGGCATTGGATCTACATTTACATTGTAAACTGTCGCAGCCGGCGGCGTACAACCTGTTGTTGGATTAAGATAGCTTACGCTTACCGTTTGCGGCCCATCTGTGTTCCAGCGAATAGTTGCAGTTGCGTTGTTGGAGGATCCACCTGATGTAATTGTTCCTCCGGCAGAAACTGTCCATACATAGGTTGACATACCGGGTTCAGTGGAATATACATTTCCGCTTGTTCCGGCACAAACAGTATTTGGCCCGGTAATAGTTGGGTTTGGAAGTGGATTAACCGTAATATTTTTACTGTTTCAGCAGGTGCATCGCAACCATCAGCACTTGTATAATTCACGCTAACCGTTTGTGCGCCAATTGTATTCCATGTAATTGTCACGGTGTTATCACCGGTTCCGCCACCTGATGTGACAGTACCACCACCCGAAACATTCCATTGATAATTTGTCATTCCGGGTTGAGTGGAATAAACTTTTGATGAGTTCAAACATGCACTTGTGGAACCTGTAATTGTTGGAATTGGTAATGAATAAACATTCACAGGGAAAACGGTTGGAGCTGAGGCAGCACAACCATTTGAATTGTTGTAGCGAATACTTATATTGTGTGAACCACTTGTATTCCATGTAACAGTAATCGTATTGTCCGTTGGGGTTCCACCGGCAGTAACAGTACCTGCAGCTGAAATTACCCATGTATAATTTGACATTCCAGCTTCAGTACTATATACATTGCCTGTTGTTTCAGCACAAATATTTGTTGGCCCGGCAATAACAGGAACAGGAAGTGCGATTATATTAACTGTTGCAGTTCCGCTAATCGAATTATTCGGACAGGTTGGTGGATTTGCATCAAGATATTGAACACTCTCAAGATTATAAATTAATGTACCCGCTGTATTTGTTGGAACAACAATAGAAACATTCGATCTGTCCGGAATATTAACAGTACTGTTTGTTCCATTAATGCTGTAGGTAACTACAACTGCCAGATTCATTGGGTTCGAAATAATAATGCTTGGCGGAGCTGAATTCTGGCAAACATTTCCTCCGCCTGACATAGTTACTACCGGGGTAGGTCTTACTGTAACATTGAATGAAACCGGCAAACCTGTGCAACCGTTAAATTTCGGAATAATTGTTATTGAAGCTGTTCCGGCACTTGTTGGTGTGAAAGCAGGTATTTCAGTAACTCCGTTAACATTGGCCAGACCAATTGAAGCTCCACCTGAAATATCAAATAAAACACCTGTTGGTGTACCGGTTAAAGTATAGGGATCTGATAAGATTCCATTACAAAAGGTAAGTCCGATTGGTGCCGTGGCATGTGGTACAGGATTTACAGTAATTGTAAAAGTTTTAACCGGGCCATCACAAGTAACACCACCTGATGTTAAATGAGGTGTTACAACAATTGTTGCAACCAATGGCTCTGTGCCTGTATTTGTGGCTGTAAAAGGCGCAATAATATTCCCATTACCACTTGCAGCCAACCCAACTGAAGGTTCACTATTTGTCCAGGAATAGGTGGTAGTGCCAGTTGTGTTACTTGTACTAAAAGAGATCATGCTGGTTGATGTACCTGTGCATAATTCCTGGTCTGCCGGCTGATTGACCTGTGCCTCAGGTAACACTACCACAGTATAAATTGCTGTGGCAGTTTGTGGTGAACAGGCGTTGTCGCTTGTTACAGTCATTGTCAACGTTACACTTGTTCCTGAATCCATTGACCCGGCGGTATAAACAGGAGTTAAAGTCGTTTCGCCGGTCAGTATTCCTGAACCATTGTGTGTCCACAAAATTGTGCCGTTTGCTGCGCTTGCCCCACTGATTGTAGCTGTTCCGTTTGTACAAACCGATTGACTTCCTCCCGCAGTAGCAACAGGTAGCGGATCTATATTTACAGTAAATGTTGCTGTTGCCGGTGTTGCTGAAGAACATGTATTGTTGCTGCTAACGGTCATTGTCAAAGTAACCGTATTTCCGGCGTCAGCTGCAGCTGCTGTATAAGTAGGAGTAAGAGTAGCAGCATCTGATATTGATCCTGCTCCGTTGTGTGTCCATAAAATATTTCCAAAGTCAGCTGAAGCACCACTAACTGTTGCTGTTCCATTAACACAGATATTTGCAGTTCCTCCGGCGGTTGCAGTTGGTAACTGGTCAACCGTAACTGTTGCAGTTCCTGTAAATGAAATTCCTGAACAAAATACATCTGACACGGCTGTCAACGAGTATGTAGTTGTTGTACCCGGTGTAACAGCAAGCTGGTAAGGACTTGAAGTAATTCCTGTAACAGTTACCGGAGTCACCCCGTTGGTATATTCAATACTCCAGGGCTGCGATCCCGTAAGGGTTACAGTAAGATTAGCTGTTGTTCCAACACAAATGGTTGTATTTCCTGAAATTTCTGCCGTAGGTAGCGGATGAACAGTTATCACTGCACTTCCTGTTAATGAGGTTGCATTGCAATAAACATCGGAAACGGCGCT
This sequence comes from Draconibacterium sp., assembly GCA_016705335.1. Lineage (GTDB taxonomy): Bacteria > Bacteroidota > Bacteroidia > Bacteroidales > Prolixibacteraceae > Draconibacterium. The sequence continues at coordinate 11,730 of JADIYN010000006.1, forward strand.
TAATGTATAAGTAGTGCTTGCTGCAGGAGTAACGCTTACTGTATAAGGTGAGCTTGTAATACCTGTTACTGAAACCGGTGTTGTTCCGTCGGTGTAGGTTATATTCCAGGGTGATGTACCGGTTAATGTTACTGTAAAAGATGCTGATTCAGATTCACATATCCCTGATAATCCTGTTATCTCTCCGGTTGGCAGAGGGCGAACAGTTACCGGAGCAGATGTTGAACTACAGCCCGTAGTCGTTTCGTTAAAAGTAAAAGTAACTGCACCTTGTGAAATACCTGTTACAAGTCCGTTATTGTCAATTGTTGCAATTGCCGGGTCACTACTTGTCCAGGTTCCGCCGGAATTAGGTGTCCAGTTGATGGTTTGTCCAGTGCAGACTTCTGCAGGACCATTTAATACAGGTAAAGGATTAACAACAAGTGTGCGGTATATGATACTTGTAACAACACAATTATTAGGATTCCCCGGATTATTATTGGGTTGACTCATCGGGAAAGTAACCGTAAGACGATATTCTCCGGCATCAGAAAGCCGTGCGTTGGTAAAGGAAATATCAGTTGTTGCCGATCCTGAAATAACTGCATCGTCTGTTACCGGGAGACCATCTTTTTCCCACCTCATTGAAATGGGTGTTTCACCACCTGTTGCAGCGCTGAATGTAGCATTTTCTCCCTCACAAATTTCGGTAATAACATCCACCGGCGACATGGTTAAAACCTCATTAACTGTGAGCGTTACAGAATTTGAAGTCTGGTCAGATCCACCGTCATCAGTTATTCTTACCCTGTATTGTGTTCCGTCAGGATTTGAAGCACTTCCAATATTGGCAACAAGCATTGAACCTGCTGAAGGATATGTAATATCAGCATCACCAATAATATCTGTAAAACCGGCATCAGCAGGTTTTTTACGTTGCCAGGTGTAAACTATTGGTGCGGCTCCACCTGAAATTGAAACACTAAAGAGGACAGTATTATTAAAACAATCCGACTGACTTACCGGCTGTGAAACGATGACAAGATTCGGGTTAATATCAACAAAAAGTATAGTTTCAGGGCTGTCGCCACAATCGTTTTTTGCGATCACCTTAATATCACCACTCTCTCCTGCTATACCTGTGGTAACTGTTACCGATGTTGTTCCCTGTCCTGATGTAATTGTCCAGCCTGAAGGAACAATCCATTCGTAGCTGGTAGCATTTGCAACTGCAGTAATAGTGTAGGTTTCAGACGTTGCTGGTAAAACATAATTGTTTCCGGTTATTGCAACCGGCGCAACTGGTGCTTCCGGCCTGATTGTAACTGTAACACTTCCCGAAATGTTGGTGGCACAATCAGGAGTACCCTGGTATTTAACACTTACAAGATTGTAATCAAAGTCACCAACTGCCGTTGTCGGTACTGCAACCGAAGATGTGGAATTAGCCGCAATATCGATATTCTGATCGGCTCCAACACCAATGTTATAGGTTACGGTAACCGGCAAAGACATTGGATTTGTAAATGTAATATTGGGTTCAGGTGCAGTATTCCGGCAAACCGAATTGTTTCCACTGATTGTTGCATCAGGTGTTGGCAAAACTGTTACTGTTGTTGAAGCAGCTGCTGATGGTCCGTTGCAACCATCGGCAGTTACACTGATTGTTGCAGTTCCTGAGAAAGCCGGATCCCATGTTACAGTTCCTGTAGTTCCGGTGCCTGAAATGGTATTGCCTGCACCTGATACGCTCCAGTTGTAACCTGTGGCATTGGAAGCCAAAGTAGTGTAGGTAGTCGGACTGCTGCCCTGACAAATTGTTGCATCCGAAGGATCAGGCTCAGTTGGAGTTCCAACAGAGGGTGCAATATCAACAGTGCGGATAGTTTGTGCAGAAGGACCATTGCAACCATTGGCAGTTACCTGAATGTCAACTGTTCCTGTAAACCCGTCGTTCCATGTCATTACTCCTGAAGTTGGATCGATAGACCCTGCAGCTGGATTGCTGATGCTCCAGTTAAAACCAGTGCTGTTTGCGGCGGTTGTTGCATAAGTTGTGGTTGTGGTTCCATTTGTTAGCTGGCAGGTTGGTTCTGTTCCTGCAGAAACTGTAATGGCTGTAGGTGTACCAACGGTTGGAGTAATGTCAACAATAAAATCTTCTGTTGTTGTATTGCAAAATCCTGTTGCTGTGGCCCTAATTGTTGCAGTACCACTAAAAGCTGCATTCCAGTCCATTTCACCGGTTGTGGAATTAATTGAACCGGCCCCGGCAGTTAATACCGAATAGCTGATTGAATTACTGTTTGTTGCAGTAGCCGTGTAAGTTTCATTTGCTGCATCCTGGCAAAGTGTATTTGATCCGGCAGTAAATACAGGAATACCTGCATCAGGATGAACATCAACAAAAAAGTTACCTGAAGTTGTGCCACAACCCAGTGAATTTGTTACACTCCATGCATAACTGTAACCAGCCGGAACGCTAAATACTCCTGTAGCATTTGTTATAGTACCCAGTGTATATTCAAGTGTTCCTACACCACCGGTTGCAACAATGTTGACAGTAGTAATGTCATCCAAACATAAAATATCCTGTTGCGAAACAGTCGCCGAAATATCTACCGGATTATTATCGTCTGCTACAGTTACGGTTGCAGAACATGTTGCGGAATTTCCAACACTGTCGGTTGCTGTAAGTACAACTGTATTTAGCCCGAGATTGGTACAATTGAAGGAAGTAATATCAAGGCTTAATATCGGTGCTCCGCAATTGTCAGTTGAACCGTTATTTATATCAGCAGGAGTAATTGTAACGTTACCGGTAGCATCTAACTGAACTGTGATATTCTTACAAACGGCAGTCGGATCAATATTATCGGATACTGTTACATCAAAAGAACAAGTTGCCGGTGTGTTTCCTGCAGCATCAGTATATTCATAAGTAACAGTTGTTGTTCCAACCGGGAAAGTTTCACCTGAAGCAAAACCACTTTTAAGTGTTCCGTTTAATCCGTTTCCATCGCAATTATCGTTGAAAGTTGGTTCTGTGTAATTAACTACTGCCCCACAAATACCTGCCTGAGCATTTTCTGAAATATTGGAAGGGCAGCTTACTGTAGTTGGAGCTTGATCATCTCCTACTGTTATTGTTACCTGGCTGCTTGAAACACAACCATTTGCAGTTGCTGTTATAGTAAAAACAGTACTTTGCATGTTAGTCGGATCCAAACTTGTTAAAGTCCCGTTAATTGTTTCACCAGTTCCGCTTACAGGCATTCCTGTCAAAATTGTTGTGTTATCGCGTGTCCATTCGTAGGTCGTTCCCGGTGTACCATTGGCATTTGTAAGAACAATTTCTGTAATTGCATTGCCAGGGCATACTGTTTGTGTTATTGGTGCGGCAACAATATCAGGACCCTCATCAATAATCAATTCACCAATGGTAATAAAATCAGGCTGACATGTAGTAACACCCGCTCCATTATTATTGGGTTGGGTAATATTAAATAAGGCACGGGCAGTGTAAGTCCCATTCTGCGCCAGTTGCGCATTATTTATTGTTAATGTCTGCGTATTTGCACCTGAGTATGAACCTCCATTTGAAATGGTTGATCCATTAAGTTGCCATTCGTAATTTACCGGAGTTGCACCGGAGGTTGTTGCTGTAAATGCTGCCGAACCATCCTGACAAACTGTTGTACTTACCAAAGGCAGAAGTTCCACCTGATTTACAGTTAACTTTGCATCATTTGACTGTATTGAATTTGTACAGGCATCAGAAACGGTAACCCTGTATTCAGCATTGTTAACATTGTTTCCATTACCAATATTTGAAACCAAAAGCATATTGCTGTTCGCTCCTGTTGAAACCCAGGCATCAGAAGATGTTTTCCTCATTTCCCATGCGTAAAAGTATGGAGCAACCCCACCTGTAACTGCAACAGTAAACTCAACGCTTTCGCCAAAACAATCGGTTTGGTTAGCCGGTGGTGTTGTTATTACCGGTGGTGTTGTTACTGATAAAACCGCAGGCGCAGAAATAGCTGCTCCACAGCTGTTTGTAACTTCAACATCATAAGTTCCGGCATCGCCTGCAACAATCGAATTAAGTGTTAAAGAAGCACTTGTTGCACCGGGAATATTAACACCATCTTTTCTCCACTGGAAAATTGGCACCGGTGTTCCGGTTGCAACAGCGGTTAAAGTAACTGGAACCATTCAAACAAACCGATTGGCTTAACGGACTTGTTATAACCTCGGGAGATTGTGTAATTACCACATCGAAATTACAGGTTGAAGTGATATTGTTGGCATCTTTGGCTGTCCAGGTTACAGTGGTTGTCCCAACATTAAACTCAACATTGTTAAGAGAATTCCCGGTCCCGCTTGTAACACCTGTTAATGTATAAGGTTTTGAAACTATACCCGGACAGTTTTCAGTAACTGTTGCATCCCAGGCCGTTCCGAGCATTGTATAGCCACTGCCTGCCGATGCGCATTCTGCCTGATTTCCAACACATGTGATAACCGGAGGCTGGCTATCGGGTTGTACAGTGACATTAAAAATACAAGTTGAAGTATTTCCTGTTGCATCGGTTGCCAGATAACTTATGATTGTAGTACCTGCAGGGAAAATATCACCGCTGTTTACACCTGAACCATCGGTGCGAACGAGAGTAACCGGATTATCGCAATTGTCGGTTGCTGTTGGATTGAAAGCAAAAGATGCACCACATTGTCCCGGATCCATTGGCAGTGTTGTTGTAGCCGGAGGACAATTGCTAAAAACAGGAGGCTGGTTATCAGTTACGGTAACAGTAAATGAGCATACCCTGTAATTAGTTGGCGACTTTTGTGCACGGTAAGTAACTGTAGTTACTCCTTTTGAAAATCTGACATTTGTTAACCCATTATTCCCTGATGCAGGTATTGCTCCCGGGGCGGTCCAGGTAATATTTGCGCCAGTGCCGCATGTCAACGCAGGTACGGGCCTTGTAATTGTTGCATAACATTGATTTGCATCTGTATTTGCTGCTATATCGGTTGGGCAAATAATGGCAAAAGGTTCAACTGTAATAGTTCGGGTTATTGCAGCCACATCACACAAAAACGTGCTTGCCCATCCGTCATCATGAGCAGATGCACTAAATACTATATTAGCGGTTTGAGGTATGTCTGTATCATTTGTTGCTGTAAAACTAACTGTTGAGCTTATGTTTGCATTATTAGTTTTGTTGTTATTTAATGGTCCCCCAGTTGAAGTCAATCCTATATTCGGATTATCTGATGCCCACCAAAATCTTGTATAATAATAATTTCCATTTTGACTATTTAAAGTGTATGAAACTGATTCGCCCGGACAAACTGTTTCATTATCATCAGTACCTGTAATACTAAAAACTCTGTTTATATCAAAATTTGTGAACTCAACATAAGCGGTGTCAGGTTCACCCGTGCAACCATTTGCAGTTGGAGTTACAATGTATCTAATAAAGGCACCACCACCTCCGGCGTTTAAATTCTGTGTAATTTCTGAAGTTGAAGTACCGCTGCCAGGTGTTCCGTTTGCAATTGAGCCGCTAATAATTGTTCGAACCCATGAATAAGTTGTTCCTGAAACGGCACCACCTAATGTTATCCTGATCTGTGATTCATTACAATACACTGAATATTCAGGGGTTTGCAACCACATTTGGTATTGGATTCACTGTAATTGTAAAGGTTTGTGGTGTCCCGGGACAACCGTTTCCGGTTGGAATAACTGTAATAGTTGCAATTACAGGTGCCGAACCAGTATTTATTGCAGTAAATGCAGGTATATCTCCTGATCCGCTGGCTGCCAAACCAATGCTGGTTTTGTTATTTGTCCATGTATATGTAGTTGCCCCTGCAAAGTTAATTGCAGCTGTAGAAGTATTGTGGCAAACGGTTTGATTTCCCGGATTTGTCATGGTTGGCGTTGCATGAACTGTAACATTGGTTGTTGCAGTTGCAGTACAGTTATTTGCATCGGTAACAATAAGTGTATATGTTCCGCTGGCAGCAGTAGTTGCATTAACAATTCCCGGGTTTTGAGCGTTTCCAATGGTATAACCGTTAGGTCCGGTCCAACCATAACGCAAAGTTCCGGTTCCACCGGTTGCTGCTGAAGTGAGATTTAAAGTTGCACCCTGACAAATGGCACTGTTCGATCCAATTGAACTGATAACTATTTGAGAAGGCTGTACCACACTGTAAGTCCCCGAAGTTGAACAACCGTTGGCATCAGTAACGCTCCAGTTATAAGAAGTACCGGGAATTACAGATCCTGAAATGCCATTAAAAATACCGGTTAAGTTGTTAGGTTGCCCCTGAAATACATATGTTTTTGTACCTGTTCCTCCGGCAGCGGTAATCTGAATATTTGCTGTTCCGCCAAAACAACTGATTGGTGTGGTTACTGAAACCGACGCAGTAAGAGCGGTAGGTTGAGTAACATTTATAGTTCCTGAAACCGGACCACAATTGTTTGCATCTTTTACACTCCACGGGATATTGTTTCCGGGTGTAACTCCTGTAAAAACATTGGATGCCTGTGTAATTCCATTAAAAGTATAAGAAAGTGCACCTGTGCCACCTGATGCAGTAATCGTAACTGTTGCAGTGCCCCCGTTACATGCAATTGCAGTTGTAATTGCGGCTGAGGCAGTAATTGCTGTAGGTCGAGTCACAGTTAGCGCACCAGAAACCGGTCCGCAACCATTGGCATCTTTAAGGCTGTACGAAAGGTTGGTACCGGCATAAACGCCTGAGAAAACACCGGTTGTATTGTTTTGACCATTGAATGTATAAGTAAGTGTACCGGTTCCGCCAGTGGCAACAATTGTTACAATTCCGGTTCCGCCATTGCAGGCAATTGGCGTAGTGACATTGGCAGAGGTTATTGTAATTGGAGTTGGCTGAGCAATAGTAATATTATCAGTTACCGGGCCACAATTGTTTGCATCTTTTACGCTCCAGGAGTAAGTTCCTGCGGTAATTCCTGTAAAAGTTCCATCCGTTTTTGTTACCCCGTTAAAAGTATAAGAAATTGGCGGAGTACCTCCGTTTGAAGTTATAGTAACCGTTGAAGTTAACCCGTTGCAGGTGATTGCCGTTGCTGCTGCGCTGGCCGTTAACTCTGTAGGTTGAAATACTGTAATTGTTCCGGTTGAAGCAGCACAATTAAGTGCATCTGTTACACTCCAATTATAACCTGTTCCGGCTACACTTCCTGTTACTCCTGTAAACACGCCGGTTTGGTTTGATGATTTACCCTGGAAGTTAAATGTGTAAGGAGGAGTTCCACCGGTAGCGGAAATTAAAATATTGGCAGTACCACCAAAACATTTTATTGGATCTGTGTTTACTGCACTTGCAGTAATTGATGGAGTTACAATAATAGAAAATGATTGTGTTGAACCGGTGCAATTTACACCACCATTGGAATAAACAGGTGTTACTGTAATTGTACTGATAATTGGGTTTGCAGTGCTGTTAGTTGCCGTAAAAGCCGGAATGTTCCCGGTTCCATTAGTCGCAAGTCCGATTGCTGTATTGCTGTTTGTCCATGAATATGATGTAGCCGTTCCTGTGAAATTTACAAGTGTTGTTGAAGTTCCGTTACAAACCGTTTGATCTGCGGGGTCATTAACAGTTGGAGTTGGATTGACGGTAATTGTAAATGATTGAGCTGATCCGGTGCAGTCAACACCTCCATTTGAATAGACCGGAGTTACTGTAATTGTACTGATAATTGGGTTGGTTGTGCTATTAGTGGCTGTGAATGAAGGAATATTACCTGTTCCGTTTGCAGCAAGCCCAGTTGTGGTGTTATTGTTTGTCCAGGTGTAAGAGGTACCGGTTCCTGAGAATGTAACCGCTGATGTTGATGTTCCGTTACAAACCGTTTGATCTGCAGGGTCAGTAACTGTTGGTGTTGGATTGACTGTAATCGTAAATGATTGTGTTGGTCCTGTACAATCAACACCTCCATTTGAATACACCGGAGTTACTGTAATTGTACCTGAAATTGGGCTGGATGAAACATTTGTGGCAGTAAAAACTGAAATATTACCAGTTCCGTTTGCAGCAAGTCCAATATTAGTGTTATTGTTCGTCCAGTTATAAGAAGTACCGGTTCCGGTAAAAGTAACCAAAGTAGTTAAGGCTCCATTGCAAACTGTTTGACTCCCTATTGCATCTACTGCCGGGATAGGGTTTACATTTACTGAAATATTATCTGTCGCTGTAAAACCATTTCCATCGGTGACTGTAACTGTATAAGTTGTTGTTACTACCGGAGAAGCGATTGGATTACTAATATTTGTAGCACTCAAACCAGTCGCCGGACTCCATGAATAAGTAATTACAGGATCTCCTGTAACGGTTGAGGCAAGATTAACTGAAGAACCAATACAAATAGTTACCGATGGTCCGTTAGTAATATCAACTGTTGGTGGATCGCTTGTAATTCCGGCAAAAACAAGGCTTGCAGTTGTTACACCGTTTGCAGTTACCGAATTTGCTCCACCGTTTGCGTTTGAATATTTAATCCATGGTTTGCTACCCGACCAGGCTCCCATTGCGATTTCCGCTTCAGTTCCTGAAATGTCGCCATTTGAATAATTTGCTGTAAAATTATAGATGGGACTGCTGATACCGCTTGTGGAAACTGTCCAGTAACGGTTTAGGAAGTTAACAGAACTTTTATTTTCAGTGTATTTCGATGCAGTGGTTTTAACTTCAACAAAAGCACCTGGAGAGAATGTACCACCTGTAAATTGAACAGTAGCGGGAATTGCAGCTCCTGAATTATCCACCAACGGGAAATTAAATGTACCGGTAGAGCTTAATAAAAGTTTGTATTCAAGGTTTGTATTGACTGTACTTGTTATAGCAGGAAATGGAACAGCACTTGAAATTTTGTAGGTGTCAGTTGTGCCATCACCAAAATTAAATGAGCCACCTGTAAAAGTTTTTGAACCTCCGGCGCCATTAAGCATTATCACATCAAAATTGCCTGTTCCGTTAGGGTTAACAAAATTAATGGTGCCGGCACTCATGTTAAATTTTGAAGACAAACTCAAATCAAGTGATCCTGTTGAGGAACTATTCTGGCCTACCGCATTCAGGTTTATTGTTCCGCCCGAAATATCAGCTGTTCCGCCCGAGACTTCCAACCTTCCGGCAACATTTACAGTTCCGCCATTGATATCGAAAGTACCGTTACTGGTAACAACAATACTATTCCCCAAATTGCTTCCGATTGTTGCAGTACCACTGTCAATCCTGAATAGCCCATTATTGTTAACCGAGAATGTTCCTGTAGTGAAATTTCCACCATTAATAAAAATTCCGGCATTGTTATCTATTGTAAATCCGGTGTTAAACGTACAATTTACTGCTACACCGCTATTAATTTGCATCAGTCCTGAGGTAAATGTAACGGTGCCGCCAAGCTGAATATCTTTGTTAATCTGCAAAATATTGCCAACAGCACCCTTGTTAATTCTGAAATTTTTAAAAACTGTTGACGAAGAACCAGAGAGCATAGCATTTGTGGTGCCTGCAAATTCAACTGTTCCTGTTCCGGCATTAAACGCACCGTTATTTGCCCAGCTTCCATTTACCTGTAAAGTATTTCCGCCGCAATTTAATGTTCCGTTTATGGTAATATCATTACAAACCTGATTGCCTGTCATCGAAATTGTTGCACCGGTTGCAATTACAACATCGTCACCAGGCAGCGGCGCAACCCCTCCCACCCATGAAGTACCATCGTTCCAGTTACCGCCAATTGCAGTAGAAGTTACAATATTTGCCATCCCTGACTTTAAGTTTAGCAGACCATTTTCCTGTTCACTAAAAACTGATTCATTTCTTTTTTCTACAAAGATGAATTGTTTCGCCTGACCTATATTTCCCTGCCTGTCAGCGATTTGATATGTACGAGTTAAAGTATAAGGACAGGTTGGATTGCTTCTTTGTTCCGATTCAAGTTTAAAAGTTGCGGGGTTTAAATTACAATTATCAGAAGCCATTCCTCCAGCATTATAAAAAGCCTGAAGCGTTGTATAAGGAGATGGAATTCGGTCGTTACAGCCAATATAAATATTTTCAGGGACAGAAATTACTGGTGCCTGCTTATCCGTAACAACAACCGAAAACGAACAGGTAACCACATCTCCAAATTATCAACAGCGGTGTAGGTCATAAAGGTTACCCCTTCGTTAAAAACAAAATTTCCAATTTGGTTGATTCCTGTTTGAGATGAAGTAGCTTCAGTGGCACCTTCCATTTTCCAGTATATAGTTGCAGGAATGCCTTTCACGACTTCAACATCAAGACCGTTTCTGATTTGAGCACTGCAAATGTCAATATCGCAAATGGTTGTTATGTTTTCCGGACAATTAAGTTGTAAAGTATTATCCTGATCAATATGATTGTAACGGAAAATATTATTTGAAGAAACGTTATATTTTATAGAAGAAACTGCATACCATAATGGGGCGGATTCAGAACAAGTTCCTGAATGTACCATTAAAACAGCAATAATTATTGCCGCTAATTTCAACAGGCTGGTATGTTTTTGTCTAGTCAAGTTATTATCTTAGAATTATGATAAATCTTTCATTTCTAACTTCTTTTCAACACTGTAATTTTCTCATCCAATTTTCTGTTAAAGGGTTCTCACCCAGGTAGCAGAGAAATTGGTACTGTTAAAAAGGCCAAATGCCTTTTTCTCCTTTAGTTCTATTTCAAAATTTTAATCGCGTCCTTATTGTTGCAGTAAACCGAAGTTAAGGGACTCCAGTTTTCCTGTTATTTCATTAAAAATATTTCGCTCTTACATAGCTCCTTCCAAAAAAGTCCATATCCCATCCAAGGGTAAATTCATATGTTCCACCTTGATATGGAAATATATCGGTATAGGTTAAGTCCATAGCAAAACCCAGTCGCAGGTTCTTATTAATCAACCATTGTGAGGTTACACAAACTGCATTTCGGGATCTCCACACCAATCCAAACCATAATTTTTCGTATAAAAGAAAATTTGCAGACAGATCGAACTGAATGGGCATTTCCATGTTTGCACGTATCAATAAGGTTGGTTTAAAAATTATCCTTGACATAGGATCGAGGAAAAATACGTATCCGCCATTTAAATAAATGGTACGTATTTCTGATTGTGTGGAGTAATTTTGGTAATTAATACTGAAATCGTTTTCTACCAATTTTGGAATTGCTAATCCAATATAATAGTTGTCTTCATATAAAAAAGCACCAACTCCAAAATTGGGAAGGAATTTAAGATCGATATCCTGAGCAAAAACAGGATCGTATTCACCATCCGGGTATAGTTGATAATCAGTTAAAGGATTGTTATAGTTGGTAAAGCCAAATTTAACGCCAAACCGCAATCTGCGCCAGGGTGTTAAATTAACCTCATAGGCATAGTCTGCCAAAATTGTAAGCCTCTTTTCACGGGCATAGGTTTCGTTTATTATGTTTAACCCAACACCTACCGACTCGTTATTTAAAGGGCTGTGTATAGATATAGATTCAGTGAGAGGCGCCCGGTTTATTCCGGCCCACTGCTCACGAACTAACGCAGTAAATCCTGCTTTTTCCCAAATACCTGCATAGGCCGGATTTATTACCTGACCATTGTACATATACTGGGTAAAGATTGGATCTTGTTGAGCTACGCACTGTAGCGATACAAGAATTAAAAATATTACTTTTGTTAGCTTCTCATAATGAATACCTCCGTATTTCACGTTATTAACAATTAGTTCTACATAAAGGGCGGTTCAAATATATATATTATCTTCTAAGAAACAATACCCAAAATTGTCAATATTAGTAAGTTAGAATGATTCTTTGTTAACGGTCTGGTTTATCAGGCTTTCCACGATTGTTAATAACTTCTAAAATCAAAACTTCACCTGTTGAATACACATATCCCGACAATACACTCTATTACACTACTATTCAATTATAAACGTCAATCCAAAAGGTTTCATGAAACTCTGTCTTTGAACTATATTTAAAATAAAAGTATTGCCAATGTCAATTGATTAATACGATAAGAATTCTATTTAAAAAAATTAGAGATTTAAATTTGCTGATACCAATAAATTGAACATTAGTCTTTTTAAAAGAAGTTGTCAGGGTAAATATATTCAACATTTGTAAAAATTCACAGATAGATTTGTCAACAATCTTATTACTTATAACTTTATCACAAATAGCATTCACCTGCATCAAACCGGCACAGACTAATCAGGAAAAAGGCTAATAAAATTCTCTACATATAAATCAGTTTTCAACTTTAGTTGAATTTTACAATAAAATATATTGACTTTAATATGCCACCATAACTGTACCTTTTTTCACAATGCCGTTACCAAGCTGCAACACAAAAACGTAATTACCTATTTTAAGTTTAGGCTCATCATTTATCATTTGTTTGCTTACATCATATTTGCTAAGTACTGAGGTTCCCCACCACCAGGCATTATACCAGTCGCCCCAAACATCGTAATTCCCGTAATGTTCCTTTTCCCAAAGTAAATTACCGTTAAGGTTAAAAATCATCAGTTTTGCATTTGGATAATGTTCAATACACATGATACGGAAAAAATCATGGATGCCATCTTCATTGGGTGAGAAACCTTCCGGAACAAACAACTCACATTTCACCGGGTCAGGATTTTCTTCATTGCAATCAATTTCGAAATAAACCGTTGCGGTATCGCATAATGAAGGAATTCCGTTGTCGCAAATGATATACTGAAAACTATCAATTCCGATAAAACCATCATTGGGGTAATAAACGAAAGTGCCGTCAGGATCGATGTTTACTTCGCCATGGCTTGGTGGATACAGAGGAATTGTATTGACAATCAGGTTTTCAGTACCGTCATCATCCTGGTCATTTTCCAGAACATTCCCGGTAATACTTTCACAACCTATACTATAGTAATCATCACCAGCAGTTGCTGTATCGTTCATTGCTTCGACGAAAATAAACACATTGGCAGTCCCACATTCCGGATCGCATGGAATCCCATCATCACAAATACGATATTGCAAAACATCTAATCCCGAGAAATTGTTATCAGGCGTATAAATCAGGTCGCCATTTTCAGCGTTGATTATTACATTACCATGTAGCGGTTTTATACTTATTGACATAGTTGAAATATCAATTGAAGTTTTTTCGTCAAAATCGTTTTCAATTGCTTCAATAACAACCGGAACATTCTCGAAAGTTGAAATACTGTCGTCAAGTACAGTAGGAGCCCTGTTGCCATAAATATTCACCTCTGTTTCGCAATAAGAACTGTTGCCGTGCACATCAACAACCCATAATGATATTGTTGTCAACCCAATATGATCACAATCCAATTGGTGCGGATAAACATACATTGTATCGATATCACCACAATTATCGTGAGCAGATTCAAGAACTTCAATAACAGTTAAAGTATATTCAGCGTTTTCATCAAGCTGAATTTCAAACGGACCACGGCAAACTACAACCGGGCTTACTGTATCAAGCACGGTTACGATTGCTTCGCAATAATCTGTTAAACCAACATTATCTATTGCAGTAAGAGTAACAGGATTATCACCTAAATCAGCACAATCAAAATCATATCTTGATAAGAAAAGAGTGTCCAGTCCACAATTGTCTGAAGTACCATTATCTATATCAGCAGCAGTAATTGAAGCTTTACCATCAGCATCCAGATATAATGAAATATTTTGGCAAACTGCTTCTGGTGGTATTTTGTCTGAAACCTCAATATTCAAAGTTATTTCAACAGCACACTGCCCTGGATCGGGAGTGAAAGTGAAACTGAAATTACCTTCATTCTTTGTATCGATAAATGAGGGAGACCAGGAACCAGTAATATTATTATCAGAAGTTACAGGTAATACCTGAGTTCCTGTGTTGGGGCAAAGCTGACCAAGTGTGGCAAAAAGCCGGTGTAATTATTTCAAAGACTTCAATATCGATTGTTACTGGATTTGCACATTGCCCCGGATCGGGGGTAAATGTGTAGTTATCTTTTCCAACTTTATCAGTTACAACAATCGCAGGAATCCATGTTCCTGTCAATCCGTTTTCAGAAACAACTGGTAATTCGGTTGGAACACTATTTAAACAGAATGGACCAATTTCAGCTAAAACAGGTTGGATTTCATCAGAAATTTCAATATCGATGGAAACAGGAACTGCACACTGCCCTGGATCAGGTGTAAATGTGTAGGTAAATGTTCCAACTTTGTCTGTTGCAACTTTCACAGGATCCCATTTCCCCGAAATATTGTTGTCTGAAACAGACGGTAATTCCGGCGCAATATTGTTAAGACAGAAAGGCCCAAGATTGGCAAACAACGGTTTTATTTCATCTGTAATTTCTATTTCAATTGATACAGGCAGAGAACACTGACCTGCATCCGGAATAAAAGTGTAAGATTTTGTTCCAAGAACTCCCGTTTCAATTGTTGCCGGATTCCATGATCCTGTAATTCCATTATCAGAAACAAGTGACAAAGCAGGTGCTGTGCTATTTAAACAGAATGGTCCGGTATTGGCAAAAAGTGGAATGATTTCATCTGTTATTTCAATATCGATAGTTACCGGTACCGCACACTGGCTGGGATCGGGTGCAAAAGTATATTGTTTGGTACCGATTGTTCCAGTTTCAATGCCAGCAGGATTCCATGTTCCCTTAATTCCATTTTCAGAAATTAGCGATAAGGCTGGCGCAGCACTGTTCAAACAGAAAGGCCCAATTGCAGTGAACAGTGGTTTAATTTCATCAGTTATTTCAATATCGATTAAAACCTCTGTCGCACATTGATCAGCGTCAGGCGTGAATATGTAAGTTTTCGTTCCTTTCGTTTTTGTGTCGATGGTTGCCGGATTCCAAGTTCCTTTAATTCCTTCTTTTGAAATTTCTGGTAATAAATCAGGCGTAGCATTTAAACAATATGGTCCAATCGGTTCGAATTCAGGAATTGTTAATTGCAACAGTTTTATTTCCTGTTTGCATTCATCTTTATTTCCACAGGCATCAGTAACAACAAAAGTGCGGGTAATAACCACCGGGCAAATACCTGTTTTAATATCGGAGTAAGTAACTTCAAATAAACAGTTATCGGTTGAGGTAATTCCCAAAATCGCAAAATTGGCCGGTAATATTTGCTGTTCGGTTTCAACGAATGCCAAACCGGTAAGTTCTTCCAGTTTATCAATACCTGCATCGAATACTTCATCAACCGGGCAGGAAATTGTTGGCGCAATTGAATCGTTTATTGTAATTGTTTGTATGTATTCCTTTGAATTGTCGCACATATCAGCAATCAGATAAGTCCTTTTTATTATCGATGGGCACAATCCTTCAGGTTCACTGTCGCTTATAAATTTCACAGTGTAATTGTTACAGTTGTCAAGTACAACGCCACCGCCAAGCAATTCAAATTCTTCGCGGTTTTTGTATGGTTTTGGTATAAAACAGGCACTCACTATATTTTTTGGTTCACGATAAATTACCGGTGCAAGTTTGTCATGGATAATAATATTCTCCATTGATTCTTTCCTGTTTCCGCACAAATCAAAAATTTCGTACCAGCGAACAATTGTTTGAGGACATGTTTCCTTATCGTCACTCTCACGTAAAAATTTGAATGTTGACCAATCAAGACCGCAGTTATCACTGGCACTGTTTCCTTTTCCTGCTTCAAACTGTGCCCTGGTTCTGTAGATTATTGGTTTTTCTTCAGGGACATGAAATTATTTTATTACCAAAACAAGTTCAGGTTTTATAGCATCGCGGATAATTATTAATTGTTCGCAAGTAGTAATATCTCCGTTTTCATTGCTTATTGAATAAGTTCGGGTTATAGTTTCAGGGCATGATTTATTATCAGAAATATCGCCTTCCCATTTAAAAGACGATTCAACCAAAGCAATTCCTGGAAGACTACGAGCGCTGCCACCACCTTTTACAAAATCAGCAAAAGTGAGAAATGGAGCAGGTTCATCGCCTGTACAGCTTACTGTTATTGTTGTCGGGCAATTGATATAAATTCCTGAATCATCAAAAATCTTAATTGTATGATCGCAGGTAGCAGTATTCCCGCAGAAATCGGAAATCTGGTAGGTGCGCGTAATCGTTTCAGGATCGGTTTTACCATCTGATGTTTCCTTTACAAATTTAAATGATGATTCAACGATTTCACAATTGTCATCAGCATATCCTCCCGCGGTAAAATAAGCTGAATAATTTGTGTAATGTGCAGGTTTTGTTGATGATGCAATTACTATTTCAGGCGGGCAGGTCATTACAGGAGGTTCTTTGTCGTTAACGATTACCTGTTGTACACATGAAACCGGAGTACCACATAAATCCTTAACTGTATAAGTGCGGTCGATATTTAAACAGGCAGAGCCTTTTACAACAGCATCGCCACCCCAGGCAAACGTTGAAGTATCAATAACGCATTCACTAAATGCATTTCCTCCCGCAGCAGAAAATTCAGCATAATATGTATAAACCGAGTTTTCAGCATCATCTTTACAAACAATTGTTATTTGCGACGGACAATTCATCGACATGTTTACAGGTTCTGAAATAACTGTAACTGTTAAAACTTCAGAACAACCGTTGGCATCGGTAACAATTACTGTATAATCACCTGATGACAATCCGCTAATATCTTCAGTAGTTTCGTTATTATTCCAGGTGAAAGTATAGTCAGGATTTCCACCGGCAACAGTTAAATTTATACTTCCGATGGGTTGATTTGAAGGGCCTGCATTCTGAGTTGTGGCTGTCAACTCTATTTTATCATTAACATACAGGTTGAATGTGATGACCGAATCACAACCATATACATTAGCTATAATATTTTCATATGTTCCGGCAGCGTTGTACACCTGGCTATTCCATGTATATGGTAAATCAGACGGACAGATTGTATCGAAAACAGTGTTGTAAGTAACCGGGAAAACTTCCAAAGATATTGTTTCGGATGCGGAACAATTATTTTCGTCGGTAACAGTGTAAACAAGTGAATAAACCCCGGCAGGAGAGCCCCTGAACTCTGGATTAGATATATTTAATGCACTTAAAAATGCCGTGCCGGTTCCACTCCACAAATAAGTGTGACTGCCGGTTCCTCCTGAAGAAATCCCTTCCAGAATGATTTTATCCGGAAAACACATTTCTGTAGCACTGGCGACAATTGATGCAGTTAATTCTTCGGGTTCATAAAGTTCGAAATCCAATTCAGAACTGCACCCGTTGGCATCGGTAACTTTAACATGGTATTTTCCGGCGGGTATATTTATTAAATCTTCGGTTTTTTGGCCTGTGTTCCATATATATTCATACGGCAGGCTTCCACTGCTTGGTGTAATATCAATTGCACCGTTTGAATCGCCAAAGCAAAGGATTGAATCCACTTTTTCAACAGCCAGCTGAATATCTTTTTCTTCATTTACAAAAATGGAAAGGGTATCCAAACACCCCACCGCATCTGTAACCACAACAGTATAAAGCATGTCGCCGGGAATATTAACAAGATCTTCGGTTGAAGCAACAGCTCCATTTTTATTGCTCCAACTGTATAAATAATGTGGTGTGTTTTTAAATGGTGTCCCTCCGGTAACCGTCAGGTCGATGGAACCTTTTACAAAACCCAGACATTTGGCGTCGGTACTATCGGCTGAAAGAGCTAATGGAACCGGTTCAATAATTTTAACGTCTGCAAATTCCACATCCGTTTTTATCGGTTACTGTTACTTTATAATTGCCTGCAATTAAATTAACCACCAACGCCGAATATTGCGGGGGAAAAGTATTCCATTCATATTTGTAATCTTCTGTTCCACCTGAAACCAAAACACGGGCAGAACCATCATTACCGCCAAAACAGGTTACATTTTTTTTGAAATCGTTAACAACAAGAAGTTCGTCGGGTTGTGTTATTTGAATTGAGTCGGTTGACTGGCAACCAAGATTATCGGTGATGTTTACAATGTATTCACCGGCAGCAAGTCCAAAAATAGAATCGGCAGTTGAAGTAAAGCCCTTTGGTCCTGTCCATTTATACTTAAATGGTTTGTTTCCGTTCGATACAACTGCTTTTACTGAACCTGAATTATCATTGTAGCAGCGCAGGTGTATTGGATGGAAAGTTATTTCAGGATTTGTAAATCTTATTTCAACGGTATTGTTGCAGGGTGACAGGTTTCATTGATTGCGAGACCATGTGCTGTTAACATCAGTTCTACATATCCGTTGAGTTTATCATTGGGCCCTGCTGTGTAAGTGGGATATTGCAGTCTTCTGTTGTTAAATTTTCCATCGCCAAGAGTTGACCATTCCAAACTGCTATAGTTTTTTGCTACCGCTTCACCTAAATGAACAGTGTTGCTGCTGCAAACGGATTGCAGATTGCCCGCAAATGCAAATGGTGGATTGAAAACCTTACATAACCCTGTTGTAAGGTATCGCAACCATGAATTGAATATTGTATATCGGTAATCTTGTAGAATCCCGGGGTGGTCCAGGTTATTTGCATTTCGCTGCCATAATTGTATAACCCGGGTGTAATTAAATCTTTAATATCAGTTCCGTGCGACTGCATGATAGTGTCGCCGGTTTCATTGGTTACTGTCCATTTATAAGTTGAACCCTGTTCCCCATAGGCGCTGTAATATCTTTTTGCATCAACGCATACAGAATCGATGACATAGTTTTTCTGTGCAGCAAGATTTGCGACAAACAAAAGGAACAATAATATGTGCATCAATTTTTTCATTTCTCCCTTAATATTATCTGTGAATTAGCAGGTTTTGGATAGATTACAATACGCGCTTT
Organism: Draconibacterium sp.; assembly: GCA_016705335.1. Taxonomy (GTDB): domain Bacteria; phylum Bacteroidota; class Bacteroidia; order Bacteroidales; family Prolixibacteraceae; genus Draconibacterium. The sequence continues at coordinate 30,638 of JADIYN010000006.1, forward strand.
TTCAGATGGAATTAAATTCTGTGAACACTGGTCGATTATTTCAGTAACCCAAACATCAAATTGTCCGGCAGGCAATGGCGGAAGATAAACCGTTTGCTTCGGTTCTGTAATTCCATTCAGGTTAAGTGTTGCAGTTCCATCCCCGAAAGTATATTTAAGATCCCATGGCCCCATACCAGTTAAAATAATCTTAAATACCGCAAGCTCGCCATAACAAACCGAGTCGCCCTGAAGTGTTGCGTTGAGTTCATGTTCAAGTACATCTACCTTAAATACAAGCAGGTCATTGGAACAGGTTGTTTCGTCCCAAACCATAACCCTCAGGAAATATAAACCATTTTCGAGCCAGTTTACATGAACATTTGATCCTTCGTACATTCCTTTTTCGAAATAAAGAGCAGGATCAACATTTCCTTTTTCGGTGGCAAAGTTAACCTTTAACCAATCCTGATCGCTGAACAAATCCCATGTATATCTGTCGCCCGGCCAGTTAACAACACTAAACTCAATTGTTTCGCACTGATAAGCTTCAACATGTTGCACAGGTATCTGAGCCGTAGCTTTTGACACAGTCAAAGCAACCAGAAGGGTTCCCAGTGTACGGTACATAATATGAAGTAAGGTGCGTTTCACGTTATTTGTTGTTGTTTGTTATATGCATTCTTGCTGTTTGCATCTTGCTACTTGTTTTATTAAATCATTAGTTATTAATCTTATATCATCCCCTGACCTTGACATTGCCTTTTTGCAAGTCGGATGGCATCAAATGCTGATATATCATTTTATAATCATTTTTTGTTTTCCAAAAAACTAATGGTTTACCCCGGGTCATTTCTATTGACCAACCTATGGGTTGAATTACCATTGTACCACTACAATCGTGCGTAACACTTTTATTGCCAACAGATTTTCCACTGACTGGCGGCGTTACGCCGTTTTTATATTTCATTTCCATGTTTATGATCCATGCATTTAGCTTTTACAAATCATACAACTGAGTCTAAAGTAAAGTATTGCTGCTCCTGCTCCCGATAGCTATCGGTAAAGGAAGACTAAAATCAATCACCGCTTAAATCCAACGTTAGACCGGATTTTTTGGTACGATTCATTTACTTTGCTTTATCACTTTAACTTCTCTAAAATCTCATATTTCTTCCCGGTTTTGACATAATTGCCTTACCGAAAATCCTGTTAAGTGCGCCCACCAACTGGCAGACCGGTTCATTTCGCCTTTTCATAACCTATTCGTATGTGAATAGCAAAATACCAACATGAGTACTTTCAAATCCGTTTTTAACCGGGCAGGCTGTTTTCCTTTCCTGATTACAAATTTCAGGTTACCTGTCTTTAATTATCAAACTTCCTGACCATGGAAATTACTCTCCTTTCCCTTGAAATTATCCATCCTCTTTTGGATTATATCTTTCAGGTTTTGGTTATCCAACTTTCGCCGGTACTTATTCCATTCACTCATGTATTCACACTTTTCTTCCTTTTCCAGCCCGAAGGCCCTGCCTCCGTTCCGCTAAAACGCGGAACGGAGGATAGGTATCTATGGTTATGAAAAAGCAAATTCATTAATAACCTTAGTTTTTAGGTACAAAAGGAGATGGAACAACTGCTGTAAGTGCAGGTCTTGGCGTTAAAGTGAAATTAGCCTGATCAGTTACATTTTGTACACAACCACTGGCACCCTCATCAACATCTGCCAATGATGTATTTGTATAGTTTGCGTTTGCAGCATCATACATAATTCCATTAACACTAAGTGTTATTGTTTCAGTTGCAGCTGCTCCCCGTGGGGAAGCATTATTACCATTTTGAACTTCAACTCTTACAACAATACACTCTCCTCCAGAGCCGACAACACCACCTGCAATTTTTGCGTCAACCTCATCTGTATCCGGATGCCATGTTCCAGAAACACCTGCCTCAGTCGGATAAGCCCATTCAACTGCTCCGATTGTTTTTCCTGCAGATGATACAGCCGATAAATCCGGCATCCAGGAATCGGAAAAATTAGCAGCATTCACTGAGAAGAAGACCCAGTTTTCACCGTAATCCATAGTTAAACGATCTAATCCTGCATTGTATGTTGCATCCTGAACCGGAGAAACGCATTCACTTGCCGGAGTTGCAACTGTGCCTAACGTTCCGTCATTATTCATTGATATTACATCAAGTGTAAAAGTGAATGATGGTTTAATTCTCCAAACCTCAATTTCATCATTACAATTCGGGGCTCCCGTAACATAAGCTACCAATAAAACTTCATTGGCAATTCCATCAAAATACTGCCATGTGATATCAATATCCTTGGTTGTAATTCCGGTAACATTGTACACTGCAGCTTCTGCGCTCAAAATATAAGTACCGGTACCATCACCGGCATCTCTGGATGGAGTTAAAACACCTGCCGCAATTACCGGATTAACATCGGTTACAAACCAAAGAACTGAAGCAACTGTGCCAGGATCAGTAGTTATTGAATAATTATAACTTACGCCAGGCGCCGGATTTAAAGGCCCTGCAGAAGATGCACATGTTAAGGTTGTAGGAGTAACACATCCCGGTGTGCCTTCTACATAAGTCTGTCCAAAAGATTCATTTGCGGCGAAAATCAACGCCAGCGAAAACATTACTAAGAATAAAATTTGCTTTTTCATTTTTTAAAAATTTAAGAGCCTCCACCAGCCCCCGCCCCACGAAGGGGGTTAAGAAGGAACCAAAGGCCGATTAATAAATTGTTTTTGGCCGGCAGTGTTATATGTAATTTTACTGCCAACCCTGTTTGCTTTGTTATTTTAGTTTTTCTGCTTTAAAAAGTTCCTTGTACTTCGTGCATCTCCCGCCCTTGGCGGATGATGTCCCTTCATTTTAATGGCCTTTGCTATTGAGGCCGGGAACAGAAGCTACGCCGGAAATTTTGTAGTTGCAGTAAAATCGGCAAAAACAGAGCGTTTTGTTTTTCAAAATGTCAAATTGCAGATTTTGATTTCCGGGTTTCGGGTTCTTTTCTTTGAACCTTAAACTTTTCATCTCTTCTGCTCAATCTTCCAAATTGTTCGTTTACAATTCGTTGGTTCGTTTTGTTTGGTGGCACATTGCTTGTTTTGCTTGCCTGCATTTAGTGCTGATGCGGTCGGAGCTTCACCCACCCCCTCCCAGGGAGGGGAGTAAGAAGAATGCTGGCCACGACAGCCCGTTATCAGGCGTGTTTTACATTTTTCCTCCTTTCTTTTTTGTGTTCATTTTTATAATCTCGTTTTTACTAATTGTTAATATTGAAATCTATTGAAATCACGTTAGTAATTGATAACTGAAACTTCTTGTTGCACATCGTTTTTACATTCCTTCATTTTTGCTTTTCTTCTCTTCAGTCTTCCGACTATAGTATTTCCTATTTCTATTTCTCTTTTCATTTTGTTAAGGTGTTTTGGTAATTTTTGGTCGTGGTTTAATAATTATTTCTCTTATCACAGGGTCACTTATGTTTCCGTTACAATCAGTTATCCGGTAAGTTATAGTATGGTTGAGGGTCAGGTGATTGACCCTGTCTCCCCAAAGTTCAATATCAACCACATGCGTGGAGGGTTGATTTGTGCCTGAAACGCTTGTTCCTCCATGTCCGTTTGGTGTTGCAGGATCGAAAGTTATTGTCCATTCGATTGAATATCCTTCATTAATATTGCAGCAATTGTCGGTGTATGCTAACTCGGTCAAATCGAGATCAAGTCCTGTATTGCCTCTACGGAAAAGGTAAAAATCTTCAACCTGTCCATTATCTATTGGATAAGGGTTCGGCGCAACATTGTTATGGTCGAGGTAGCGGTTCAAATCCGTAGTATAAACCACATCAAAAAGCATTTCTACACAGCTTTCAAATGGTGTTGGCACATTGAAAGTTGGCGGTTCGTTATCGTTTACTGTTATGGTTTGTGTACAAGCGGCAGTTCCATACATGTTTGTTGCTGTCCAATCAATTGTAGTTATACCAATCTGGAAGGGATATTCGCAGGAGCGGCCGTTACAACCGGCAGGGGAACCAGTCCGTCATCAGGAGTGCGGCTTCCGCCGGTGCTTGTTGATCCATCAGGATTTGTAATCGTCCAGGTCCAGTCAATTGGAGGTATTCCTGAATCAATGTTGGTACTCCGGGATTAAATGGATATTCACAATTTTCATCGGCATTGAAAGTTTCATCATCTGCACATTCTATTTCAGGCGCTGTTGTGATGGTAACTGTAAAATCGCAGGTAGCAGTAGAACCGTTTGCATCAGTTAACGTAGGTAATCGTTGTAACACCCAAATAATAAGTGCCTGTTCCAACAAAATATCGTTACCTGAAAGTTGAGCAGGTGTGTACATGCTTTCATAACCAACCGGAGGAACCATTACCCAGGTAAGTACTGCATTAAAACAGTTCAGGTGGGTTGTGGGGTTACCAACAACTATTCCCGACACAAAATCATCTCCGGGAGCTACGCTTCTTACAATATCAGCGGGACAATCAACTGCAAGAATTTGGGATTCAATAACTGTAATATTTTGATCACATGTAGTAATATTCCCTGATGCATCAACGATTGTCCAGGTAATTGTTGTAACTCCTATCGGGAAATTATAGTCTCCTGTATAATTGTTTGTTAGCGTGTATCCCTCACCACAAGGATCATCAACCAAAGGCGACGGAACCGAAATAGTAGCTGTACAAACTCCGGCATCAGTAGGTACTGGTCCCACATTTGGCGGACAACCTGCTGTAAACTCAGGTTTTACAAAATCTTTTATCCAAACTGTAAAAGTGCACGGTTCAGAGGGATTTCCGGCAGCATCATAAGCTATATAAGTTGGCAGTTGATACGCCAACATAAAAAGTTTCACCGGTTACAAAATTTATTCCGATAGGATTACTGTTCCGAATCGTTCCATCCGGATCCTGAATAGTCCAGGTTAAAACAGTGACACCACAGTTATCATCATATTCAGGATTGGGGATAACGATATCGATTAATTCGCAGTTATTGGCAGTTGTTGTCTGTTCCTGATTTGGCGGGCAGAAAGTAAAATTTGGGAACTGGTTATTGTCAGAAATAGTTACAAGTTGGGTGCAGGTTGCTGTATTTCCGGCAGCATCGGTTGCTGTCCAGGTTACTGTTGTATTTCCAACAGGGAATTTTGCAGGAGCATTGTTTGTGAAAGTCACCGGTGCAGAGCAATCATCGGTGACGGTTGGAGTACCCAGGTCAACGCCGGTAGCAACACAGCCTCATCAATTGGCAAAACCCGGAAACATCATCCGGACAATAATTACAGGCGCTGTAACATCCCTTACAACGATATTTTCTGCAACAGGTAGTTGTATTTCCTGAAAGATCGGTTGCTGTCCAAATCACTGTTGTTGTTCCTACCGGATAAGTTCCATCGGCATTTGTTGTGTTTGTGCTGAATATTGAGTTGTGCGACAAAGTAACCAATTCATCACATGGATCGCTGACAGAAGGCCTGGAATATTGACAAAGGCATTACATATTCCCGCAGAAGCGTCAACTGTAATTGTTGTAATTGGGCAGGAAACTTCAAATTCAGGAGGTACAAGATCTTTAATCCAAACTGTAAAAATACATGGCAACGATGGGTTTCCGGCGTCATCAACAGCAATGTAGGTTACTGTGCTTACTCCAACAGGAAATGCCATGTTTGAAACCGAACCAATACCGGAGACAAGTGATCCGTCAGGATATACAATATCATAATGTAAAACAGGGTTGGGACAGTTATCTGTTATTGTAGGTTCAGTAATTTCGCCTGTAATCATTGAACATCCGGCACCAATAATTACATCTTCGGCATCTTCAGGGCAATTTGTAATTACAGGCGCTTCGTCATTATCGAGAACTGTTATTGATTGCGAACAGGTTGAAGAATTTCCGCAAATGTCGGTTGCTGTCCAGATAACAATTGTTGTCCCAACCGGGAATTGGGCAGGTGCATTGTTTGTAAATGTAATTGCACCAAAAGCAGAACAATTATCGGTTGCTGTTGGCGGAATCAATTCCAAAGTAGCCTGACAACTGCCATTGTCAATTAAAACTCCTGTAAAATCGGCGGGACAGGTAATTACAGGTTCTTCTTCATCAGGTTCAACAGTAAATACGGCAGAGCCGGTTGCTGTTTGTCCGCAACCGTCATAAAAGGTATAATTCACAACAACACTTCCACCGCAGGCAGGAGGCGCTGTAAATGCTTCAAGACTTGGTGGATTTACATTACATCCACCTGTGTATGCAAAGGTTGAAATCCATGCAGCAAATTCGGCATCCATTTCAGCCTGAGACAAACATGCATCTGCAAAATATTCGGGCAGTGGTACAACCTGAATTGGTTCAACAGGTTCAATGGTGAAGGTTTGCGATACAGAAGAAGTAAGACAAACATCTGTAGCTTCATAAACAACTGTTACAGTTCCACCTTCGCATAAATTTGGGGCAACCGGATTTCCATATGAACCCACAGGGCTGCAACCTCCTGAAACACCAAATCCGGTCAGCCAATTTTGGAATACTAAATTCAGTTCATTCTGATTCGCATAATTACATGGTGGTGCTGTAAATGGTTCTGGTCTCACAAAAATCAAATCACCTTGTACATTAATAGTAAATGTTGCTGTTTCTACAAATGGGTTTCCACAATTGTCGGTAACGTTATAGGTAACTGTTGTTGTACCCCCAGCACATAAATCGGGAGCTGAAGGTGTTCCATACGAACCGCTTGCAGCGCAACCACCTGAAATGTTAAAGCCTGTGAGCCAATCAGCAAAAAATGTATTCAAATCTTCCTGAGAACCATAGTAACATGCCTCATCATTAACAGGAGGAGGCTTGTTAATAACAAGTGAATTTGTATTGTCAAGTGTAAATGAAGCAGTTTCAGATTTACTTTGACAGTTATCGGTATAGGTATAGGTTACATCAACAGTTCCACTGCCGCATAAAGCCGGAGCAACAGTTGTGCTGAAAGATCCTGTTCCGCCACCACATCCTCCTGTTGCGGAGAAACCTGTTAACCAGGTTGCAAATGCTGCATCCACAGCGGCCTGATCGGCAAAATCGCAGATATCTTCATTAAAGTCAACAGGTTTGATTATGACGATTTCGCCAGGTGCGTTTATGGTGTAATATTGAGTTACAGAAACAGTTGCACAAACATCCTGATAAAGGTAAGTTACTTCTGTTGTACCACCTGTACAATGCCGGGCAACCGGGAATCCAAATGAAGCCGATCCGGCACAACCACCAGAAACAACTGTAAAACCGGTTAGCCAGCTTGCAAAGTCAGCATCAACAGCAGCCTGATCGGTAAAATCACAGCTTGAGGCAACTTTTGCGGCAGGTTTGTCAAGGACAACAGATGCTGTTCCGCTAATTGTAAATGTTGCGGTTTCTGTTCCATTTTCACACAAGTCGGAAACATTGTAGATTACAGTAACACTGCCACCGCAAATTAACGGAGCAGCGGGTATTCCACCTGTAAATGTTCCAACCGGTGCACATCCTCCTGTAGGTGTGAAACCTGCCAGCCAGTTTGTAAAAGCAGTTTGCACGGCTGCCTGGTTGATATAATCGCAACTGAATGAAACATCATCACCCGGATTATTAATGGTGAGTGCTGCCGGCGGAGTTACAGTAAATGTGGCTGATACAGAACCGTTTTCACAGTCATCGGTATAATTATAAACTGCAGTTACAGTACCACCTGTGCAAAGTGACGGAGCAGTTGGCGTACCAACAAATGAACCCACAGGATTTGCTCCTCCAGTAACGCTGAATTCTGTAATCCAGTTATTAAATGCAGCATCAAGAGCTGCCTGATCTGTAAAATCGCAGGAAGTAGAAGTAAAATTATCCGGGTTATTTACTATTGGTTTTGGATTTATCACAAATTCAGTTGCAGTGCGGCAACCCGGATAAGTTGTACATTCAGCATAGAAAGTATAAGTTCCGGGAGTATTTGTATTTGGCAAACCTGAACCTGTTACACCAACCGGATTGAAGGGTGAACCAGTACCGATTGGGGTTACACCATTTGAAGAGGAGTACCAGTTAAGTGCCCAGCCACTGTATAAGTTACAGCAATTGAAATATAATCGACATACGCTGTTCTGTTATTGTTACTATTGGCTACCAACGAAACCCCAAAATTTATGGCGTTAATTTCTGCTGGTGTCCAGGTTGTTCCCCAAAGGTCAGATGTACCGCCATAGGGAAATGCTGTTTCACTGGTTGGCCAATCGGTCGTAGTATTTGCCTTATTATCTCCAACAGGCACACCTGCTTTCATTAAACGAACTTCAACGTCCCGAACATCACTTCCACTTCCAAGGTTACTTTCATATCTTCGGATTGTAACTTCTATACCCAGAATTATCGCATTACCGGGAATAGCAAAATCATAATCTGAAGTCCTCAGATAGTCACTTGTTGTAACTCCACTTTGATCTAATGCTGCCGATGCGCGATTAATATCATCTGTAATAGCATTGTTAGGATTATTCCATGCTCTCGTACCTGGACCGTCAACATTTACCCCAAGATCAGGAGAATTGTGACCCGCTGTAAATTCACCTCCGCTTGGACATGGTGATATTAAAGTAAATGATCCGCTTCCTCCCTCGCAAATATCAACTCCACTGGTTTGCGGAGCCGAGTTTACTGTAACTCCACTGATGAAGTTTCAATACAACTGCCCGGAACATTGGGTGTTAACGTTAAAATAACTGTTCCGGAGGTTATACCTGGAGTATAAGTCGCTGAAAGTGAATTTACATCAGAAAAAGTACCGCTTGGGGCACTCCATATCCCACCTGTTGCTGAACCAAAAACACTTCCATTTAACTGAACCGAACTTCCCGCACAAACAGTTTGGGGATTACCGGCCATTGCACCGGCTACAGAATTTATTGTAATTGTTCTGAAATCAAAAATACTTGAACAATCTCCAGATGCACCATCAGGATCATTGGTTTCAGTTTTAAAGTTACTGTCCCGGTATAATTTGCCGGTGGAGTATAATATACATTATTAAGATTTGCCGTTGTCAAACATTGATTGGCATAAGGTAATCCCTGGATAAGTTAATGTTCCCTGATTTCCATTCACAGGGTCCAGGCTTTCAATGGACCATCTTGCACAAGCAGTAATACCTGTAGGGCCTGTTCCGGAAACACTATTGCCTGTTAATTGAATTTGCGTAGGACTGGCGCTGCAATTTACAGGGAGTGTTTCTCCTACGATTAGAGTGAAATTAGAGATCATGTGCATCACTATTATATCGCTATAAGTGGTGCATCCATTCTTAGTTACAAAGAATCTGAAATAGTGGTCTCCAAGTCTCGTAAAATCAGAAGGAGCTGGTGGCATAAAGTACTGAAACAATGGAGGTGAAACAGGAGGTAGATTATCCCATGGACCTGTGTTGGATTCGAACGAATACTGCCAGCCAAAATCATCAAAATTATCAAATGTTGTCGCAGTTGGTCGTTGCCAAACACCGCCAATCCTTACTACAACATCAAGGTCATTATGCCCTGAGTAAAGATCACTTTGTGCCGCACATTGGCTCCATTCATTGTATAAATCCCATTCACTATTATAACCTCCGGTTGGCATTAAAAAATACATTACATTAGTTTGTAAGGGAATCGGATCAATATTTACTGTAACTGTAAAAGTATTACCAACACATCCATTTGCACTTGGTATAACCGTGTAAACTGCAGTGGCACCAACTGCGGGATTGGTTAAAGTTAAAGTCTGACTGATTAAGTTTTGGTTTGATTGTGCAGATCCACCTGTAAAACCTGAACCGGTTGGAGCAGACCACGAATAAGTAGTGCCGGAAGGAACAACTGTTCCTGCCGGAACACCATTTATGGGGTTGACTATAAATGAATTTGAGCTGCAATCCATTACTGTTTGGTTAGGTATAACAGGAGGCTGATTAACTGTTACAATAGTTGAAGCTACAGGCGAAGTACATCCATTTACAGTTGCTGTAACAGTATATGATCCGGCCATAGCCATAGTTGCACTTGCGCTAACTGTTGGATTTTGAACATCAGATGTAACACCATTGGGTCCTGTCCAATTGTAAGTTGTTCCTGCGATATTGGTAGCAGTTAGTGAAAGTGTTCCACCAAGACATACAGGTCCGTTATTTCCTGCTACTGGGGTTGCAGGCACTTCGTTGACAATTACGGTTGTTGTTCCCTCCTGGCTAATACAACCGTCAACTGTTGCAGTAACACTGTATATTCCCGCCATTGCAGTAGTCGCGTTTGCGCTGACTGTTGGATTTTGTAACGATGAGGTATAACCATTTGGTCCTGTCCAGTTATAAGTTGCTCCTGCAATTGTATTTGCAGTAAGTGAAAGCGGACTGCCAACACACACCGGGCCGTTATTTCCTGCAACAGGTATTGCCGTAGTTTTTACTGTGATAGTAACAAAAACTCCTGAAGCAGTGTTGGCACAGGCAGCTCCGCTTTGATAGGCAACACTTACAACATTATAATTAAAGATTCCGGAAGTTGCTGTTGGCGCTGAAATTGTTGCAGTGCTGCCTGCTCCAATATTTAATACAGGCTGAATAGTACCGTTAATATTATATGTTACTGCAATTGGCAAAGCCTGTGGATTTACAAAAGTAATTACAGGTTCAGGGTCATTTGGACAAACTGTTGCTGAACCGCTTACTGTTACAGTTGGAGCAGCCAGTATGTTAACTGTTGCATTTCCAGTTGCACTGACCGGGCAATTTGGGGCATTCTGGAATTGTACATTTACCAACTCATATAAATAATTTACCAAAGTTGCAGTAGGAACCGGAATTGGACTTGGTAAATTGGCAGGAATATTAACCGGAGTCTGGTTTATTCCATTTCGTCTGTAAGTTACAGTTACCGGAAAATTCGTTTGATTTGTTATCGTAACATTTGGCGAAGGTGAAGCATATTGGCAAACCGTTGCATCACCTGAAATTGAAACTGTTGGAACAGGCCTCACAATTACGATTACTGACCCGGTAATATTGTTTACACAGGAATTGCTTCCCTGATAAACAACACTTTCAAGATTATAAACAAAGGTATTTGCTATTGAAGTTACTGACGAAACTGTTTCAGTGGAATTTGCTGCGATATCAACCGGAGGCTGGATTACACCATTAATTTTATAAGTAACCGTAACCGGTATTGACTGAGGATTAGTGAATGTAATTACAGGTTCAGTATCATTTAAACATACTGTTGCATTTCCACTTACAGAAGCAGTTGGCGGTGCAAGCACCACAACAGTGGCAGATATATCCACATTATTTATGCAATTTGGAGAAGGAGCTATGTATTGGACACTTGTAACTTTATAAGTAACATTTCCCGGATTTGAAGTATTGACAGAAATAATTGTTGATAAACCGGCTCCAATATTTGCCGTAACAGGGGTTCCGTTATTTACCGTGTAAGTGATTCTAACCGGTAATGTTTGCGGATTTGTTATTGTAACATTTACAGAAGTAGCATTTTTACACACTGTTACATCACCAGCAATTGTAACAATTGGTTTAGGCAGAACAGTTATAGTTGCTGAACCAGTAATGATATTTGAACATGATGGACTAACAGGAAATTCAGCGCTCACCAGGTTGTACACAAAGGTTCCGGGTGCAGACGTTGGCGCAGAAAAAGTAGCTGTTGATAAAGCAGGAACATCAATAGTTGCAGGATTTAATCCATTAACATTGTAGGTTACACGAACCAATGAATTAATAGGATTTGTGAAAGTCAGCAACGGAGAAGCCGCATCCTGACAAACAGTGTTTGTTCCCGAAATTGAGGCTAAAGGAGTTTCCAGAACCGTTACAACTGCCGACCCTGTAATTCTGAAAAAGCAATCGGGTTTGGTTTGATATTTAACTCCAACCAGATTATAGCTAAATGTTCCGGCAACGTTTGTGGGCGTAAATATCGGAAAGCTTGAACTGGCTGCCACATTAATTGAAAGGTCAGGGCCTCCGTTGATATTATACAAAATCTCGACGGGTAATGCCATGGGGTTGATAAAAGTAATTGTAGGAGGAACAGCATTTCTACACACAATTGCATCACTCCCACTTATTGAAGCCGTTAGAGTTGGCCTTACTGTAACCGGAAACGAAACCGATGCCCCGGTGCAGTTGAGTACCTTCGGAGTTATTGTAACTGTGGCGGTTCCGGTAATTGGCGTAAACGGAGGTATTGCAGTTACATTTGTTGCATTGGGCAAACCAATTGAAGCACCTCCGGTGATATCGAAAACAACATTTGCCGGAGTTCCGGTTAAAGGAAATGGATCGGACAGGACATTATTACAAAATATTACATCAACAGGTAAGTTTGCTGTTGGAATCGGAGAAACAGTAATTATTACATTAACAGGAGTTCCCGTGCAACCGTTTGCCCGTGGAGTTATTGTAACAGTTGCACTGCCCGGGATTGTTGCAAACGATGGGATTTGGCCTACCCCAATCTGATCGGCAAGACCAATACCTGTTCCGCCTGTAATATCAAAAACCACTCCAACCGGCGAACCTGTTAAATTTACTGGTGTAGTTAAGGCAACATTGCAAAAATCCTGAGGCCCCGGGTCGTTAACATTTACAAGAGGTGGTTCGGTAATAACAATATCAGGTGTGATAGTAACAGAACATAATAGTTGGGCAGCATCCCTAATCTGAACTGTGTATGTTCCCGGTACCAGATTATTAAAAGCATAAGGAACTAAAGCAGATACATTAAACCAATCGGTTCCGTTTATTGAAACCTGATATGTTCCGTTACCACCCATTGGTGCAGTTACATTAATAATCCCGTCATTAAAGCCGTTACAGGTTACATTTGTATGCGTTAAAGTCGCACTTAAAACCGATGGTTCGTTTATAATTGAAAGTGAAAGATTCAAAATGCAGGAAATTTGAGCTGCATCCCTTATCATTACTGAGTAACTGCCCGGAGAAAGATTGGTGAAGGTATATGGTGTACCAGCAGAAATTGTAAACCAGTTGCTCCCGTTTAATGAAACTTCATATGTACCATGTCCACCCTGCGGATTACTAACAGTTATTGAACCGTTACCGGCTCCAAAACAACTTATTTGGGTTAAAGTTATATCGGCTGTCATAACCGCAGGCTCAGTTATTTCCACCGCACTATTTAACTCAACAATGCAGGTTATATCATTTGCATCCTGAATCTGAACATTGTATGTGCCCGGTGCAAGATTTGTAAATGTGTTGCCTGAACTCCAGTTTATTCCTCCATTAATTGAATAATTGTAACTACCTGAACCTCCAAGAGGATTTGAAACTGTAATGGTTCCATTGCCGGCGCCGTTGCAGTTAACATCGGTGTACGAAACATCGGCAGTTAAAGTAAAAATAACAACGTTTGCATCAAGTATTTTTAAACATGACGGTACATCTGCATCCCTGATTTGAACGTTATACATTGCCCGGTATCAGTCCCGAAAATATATTGGAACTTTGCCATGAAATCCCTCCATTGTTCGAATACTCGTAATTGCCTGAACCTCCTGATGAATTGGTAACAGTAATCGTTCCATCACTTCCTGAAGAGCAGGTTACATCTGTTAAAGCAACAGTTGCCGAAAGATCACCGGCTTGCTGAACAACAAAAGTTCCGGAAGCATTACCGCATCCCAATGAATTTGTAACACTCCAGTTATATGTTCCGGCGACAATGTTGTTAAAAATTCCACTATTGTTTGGAACTCCGTCAAAAGTATAAGTTAAAGTACCAACACCCCCTGTAACGGCGATGGTAACTGTAGCATCTCCGCCATAACAATCAATACTTGTTTGTGTTGGTGTAGCGGTTATAGTTACAGGATTAACATCGTCTTTTACCGTTACGATGGCTGCGCAGGAATGTGAGTTCCCGTTACCATCGGTAACTGTCAAAGTTACTGTATTAGTACCTAATTTTGTACAATCAAAAGAAGTGATATCCAAAGCCAAAGAAGGAATTCCACAATTATCGTAACTGCCATTATCGATTTGGGCAGCTGTGATTGTTGCATTTCCGGATGCATCCAACTGAACTGTTATATTTTGACAAACTGCAGCAGGATTTTCAATGTCTTCAATAGTTACAATTGCAGAACATGATTCAGAATTTCCGTTGACATCAGTAACAGTTAAAGTAACATTGTTTGTTCCGGCATCGGCACAGGTAAAATCGGTTTTTGATAAAACCCTAGTGGCAATTGCACAATTATCGGCGCTTCCGTTGTCAATATCATCGGCAGTAATTGTCGCATTTCCAAAGGCATCCAGAAGAACAGTAGTATGTTGACAAACCACTGTTGGCGCAATATTGTCTTCAACAGTTACAGTCGCATTACAGGTTTTAATGCCTCCATTTTCGTCGGTTACAGTTAAAGCAACTGTGTTGTCACCAACATTCGCACAATTGAAAGTAGTTAGAGCTGCTGATAAAGTAACCGTTCCGCAATTGTCACCACTTCCGTTATCGATGTCTGCCGGTGCAATTGTAACATTTCCTGATGCATCCAACTGAACGGTAATATCTTTGCAAAGTGCTGTTGGTTCAATATTATCTTCAACAGTTACGGTGGCGGTGCAGGTGGCGGTGTTGCCGGTTACATCTTTAACAGTAAGAATTACAGTGTTGATACCGACATTATCGCAATCAAAAAAGTCGTTTTATCAATACTCAAAGTTACAGCTCCGCAGTTATCAGTACTTCCATTATCGATATCGGCGGCGGTGATTGTTGCATTTCCTGAAGCATCTAATTGTACAGTGATGTTTTGGCAAACTGCAACAGGATCTTCAATATCTTCAATAGTTACGGTGGCAGAACAAAATGCCTGGTTTCCATTAACATCAGTAACAGTTAAAGTAACATTGTTTGTTCGGCATCGGCACAAAGGTAAAATCGGTTTTTGATAAAACCCTTTGGCAATTGCGCAATTGTCGGTGCTTCCATTGTCAATATCATTTACTGTAATTGTCGCATTTCCGGAGCCATCCAGTTGGACTGTAAAATCTCGACATAACACTGTCGGTGCAATATTGTCTTCAACAGTAACAGTTGCGTCACAGGTTTTTATACCTCCGTTTTCATCGGTAACAGTTAAAACAACTGTGTTGTCGCCAACATTCGTACAATTGAAAGTTGTTGGAGTTGCAGATAAAGTAACTTGACCCGCAATTGTCACTGCTTCCATTATCGATGTCGGCGGTGCAATTGTAACATTTCCAGAGGCATCCAACTGAACTGTAATATCTTTGCAAAACGCTGTTGGTTCAATATTATCTTCAACTGTTACTGTGGCGCTGCAGGTGGCTGTATTACCGTTTACATCTTCAACAGTAAGAATTACATTGTTGATACCGACATTATCGCAATTAAAAGTTGTTTTATCAACACTCAAAGTCACTGCTCCGCAAGGGTCAGAACTGCCGAAATCAATTTGGTCAGCGGTAATTACTGCATTTCCTGAAGCATCTAATTGAACAGTTATATTTTGGCAAAGAGCTGTTGGATCCACATCATCGTTAACAGTTACTACAAACGAACAGGTAACCGGACCGTTTCCTGCTGCATCTGTATATTCCCATGTTACAGTGGTTGGTCCAGGTGGGAATTCATCGCCGGATGCAAGTCCTGAAACGAGTGTACCTGCCAATCCGTTTCCATCGCAATTGTCATTAAAAGTTGGGGCTGTATAATTTACAATGGCGCCACAAATACCGGCACCGGTACTTACTGTAAAATCTCCGGGACAAAAATTATTAGTTGGCGCTTCATTATCTTCAACAGTTACCGAAACTTCTTTAGTTGAAATACACCCATTTATAGTTGAAGCAGTAACTGTAAAAATTGTTGTATGTGAATTTGAAGGATCCAAACTTGTTAATGTTCCGTTGATAATGTTTCCAAATCCTGTAGCAGGAATACCGGTAAGTACAGTTGTATTGTCGCGTGTCCATGAGTAGGTTGTTCCAGGAGTTCCGTTTGCATTTGAAAGTACAATCTCAGTAATTGCAGTTCCTGAACAAATGGATTGAGATGAAAGACTTGCAACTATATCCGGACCTTCTTCAACAACTAATTCGCCAACAGGAATAAATTCAGCCTGACAAGTAGTTATACCCGCACCATTGTTGTTAGGTTGGGTAATATTAAA
Organism: Draconibacterium sp.; assembly: GCA_016705335.1. GTDB lineage: Bacteria > Bacteroidota > Bacteroidia > Bacteroidales > Prolixibacteraceae > Draconibacterium. The sequence goes on from JADIYN010000006.1 coordinate 46,907, forward strand.
AACAGCGCTTACAGAATAAGTTCCGTTTTGCGCCAACTGGGCATTGCTGATTGTTAAAGTTTGAGCTGTTGCACCACTGTAAGCGCCTCCGTTTGAAATTGTACTTCCGTTTAACTGCCCGACATAGCCAACCGGCGATGATCCCAGAGTTGCTGCAGTGAAAGTTGTTATACCACCCTGACAAACCGTTTCACTAAGCAAAGTCTTCAGGTCCATTTGATTAACTGTAAGCATTGCAATGGAAGACACTGCTGTTGAATTACCACAGGCATCGGTAATTGTTACCCTGTATTCCGATCCATTTATATTGTTTCCTGTTCCGATATTCGAAACCAATAAAGTACTGCTGTTTCCACCGGTTGAAACCCAGACATCTGCCGTTGTTTTCCTCATCTCCCATGAAAATGAATAAGGAGCTTCGCCATTGGTTGCTGCTGCAGTAAATTCAACACTTTGATCAAAACAATCGGTTTGATTAGCTGGTTGCTGTGTAATTACCGGTAATGTTGAAGTTGTTAATGCAACTGGTGTTGAGGTAACAGAACCGCAATCATTTGTAACCACGACATCATAAGAACCTGCATCACTTGCCAAAACCGGGTCAATTGTCAAAGAAGAACCTGTAGCTCCTGAAATATCTACATTGTTTTTCTCCATTGGAAAGTTGGAAGTGGAGTTCCGGTTGCAACAACGGTAAATGTTGCCGAACCATTTAAACAAGTTGATTGGTTTACCGGATTTGTGGTTATTGACGGAGCCTGGGTAACTTCAACATCGAAACTACAGGGAGATGAATTTCCATTATTGTCAGTTGCAGTCCATGTGACTGTCGTAATACCAACGTTAAATTCAACGTTGTTTAATGATGTTCCTGTTCCTGAAGTTACTCCTGTTAAACTGTAGGTTTTGGTAACAGCGCCTGCACAGTTTTCGGTTACAGAAGCATCCCAATCAACCCCGGTTTTTAGATATGGATTTCCGGCAGTTGCGCAAACTGACTGAGGTGAAGAAACACAAGTTATTACAGGTGGCTGGTCATCAGGTAGAACTGTAATTGTGAAACTGCAGGTTGAAGTATTTCCTGCAGCATCTGTGGCCAAATAACCAATTGTTGTTACACCAACAGGGAAAAGACTGCCACTGTTTAAACCCGTTCCATCGGTACGAACAAGGGAAACCGAACCTCCGCAATTATCTGTTGCTGTTGGGGGTGTAAAATTAACAACTGCGCCGCATTGCCCGGCAGTCATTGCAGTACTGATATTGCCCAGACAACCATTAATTACAGGAAGTTGGTTGTCAGTTACAGTTACGGTAAATGAGCAGGTTCTTGTAACAACCGGCCCTGTTTTACTTGCTGTGTATGTCACTGTTGTTAAGCCTTTTGGAAACTGCACTCCTGTTAAATCGTCACTTCCCGAAGAAGGTGAAGCTCCCGGAGCAGTCCATGTGAATGTTGCTCCAGATCCGCACGATAATGCAGGTGCTGATTGGGTGATGGTTGCAAAACATTGCCCTGCATCAACATTTGCAGTTATATCAGTTGGACATGCAATTGCGAAAGGAGTAACAGTTCAGGATTTGAACCCGAAACATTTACGTCGAGGTCGAAATCGCTTGAAATAACTTCTATTGTAACGGTTGATGAAGCCCCGGTACAGCCATTTGCGCTGGGCGTAATTACATATTGAACAATACCAGCACCTGTTAAAGTTTGAATAATCGATGTTCCATTACCATTACTAAATCCTGTTGTTGTGCCGCTTGTTCGTGAAGCAGTCCAGCTATATGTTGTACCAGCAACATTACTGCTTAAAACTATACTTGTAACTCCGTCATCACAAAGAACAGGCGTATTATTTGTAATCTGAACTACAGGAACCGGATTAACAGTAATTGTGAAAGTTTGTACCACTCCTGGACATCCGTTTGCAGTTGGTGTAACAGTAATAGTAGCTGTTACCGGTGTTGTTCCGGTGTTGGTAGCAATAAAAGCAGGAATATTGTCTGAACCACTCGCTGCCAACCCAATAGTAGTATTATTATTTGTCCATGTATAAGAAGTGGCCCCTGTAAAGTTCACCGCATCAGTTAAAGTATTATGACAAACAGGTTGATTTGCCGGGTCGTCCATTGTTGTTGCCGGGTGAACCGTAACTACAGTTGTTGTGGTTTTAAAACAGTTATTTGCATCTGTAACGGTTAAAGTATAAGTTCCGCTGGCAGCAGTTGTTGCGTTAAGTATTGTTGGGTTTTGTGTGTTATTTGCTGTAAAACCGTTTGGACCCGTCCATGAATAGCGATAAGGTGGAGTTCCGCCTGTTGCATTTGAAGTGGTAAGATTTAATGTAGCACCCAGGCAAATGGGACTGTTGGAAGTTGTGATACCAGGCACAATCTGTTCGGGTTGAATAACATTCCATGTACCTGGAGTTGAACAGCCATTTCCATCAGTCACTCTCCAGTTATAAGGAAGTTCCCGGAGATACGGCACCTGTAATTCCGGCAAAAATTCCGGTTGTATTATCCGGTTGACCCTGAAAAGAATAGGTTTTGTTCCTGTTCCGCCGGCTGCTGTAATTTTTATTGTGGCTGTTCCCCATCACATGTTATTGAAGTAGTTTCCGAAACAGTAGCGGTTAATAAGTTGGGTTGTGTAATTGTAGCCGAAGCAGTTGCAGTGCAGCCATTGAAATCTGTAACGGTAACTGAATAAGTACCGGCAGCCAGATTTACCGGATCTTCGGTAGTTCCGGCACCATTATTCCATGCAAAAGAATATGGAGCAGTGCCGCCGGTTACTGTTAAATTGATTGAACCGGTTGATGAACCATTGCAAGCTGCCGGAGTAGCAACAGCTGTAGCAGCCAAAACTACAGGTTGGGAAACACTGATTGTACCAAATTTAGGGCTGCAGTTATTTTCATCGGTTATACTGAATGACAAGTTGTTCCCGGCATAAACTCCTGTAAAAACCCCTGAAGTATTGGTTACTCCGTTAAAGGTATAGGAAAGTTGTCCCGTTCCGCCGGAGCCAATAATTGTTACGGTGCCGGTTTCACCAAAACATGAAACAGATGATGTAACTGTAGCAGAAATAATTGAAATTGGCGCAGGCTGATCAATTGTAAGGTATTCGTTTAAAGTAGCACAATTATTGAAATCTTTTACACTCCATGGAATATTTGATCCCGCAACCACGTTTGTGAAAACTCCGGTTGTGTTGGAAATCCCATTCAATGTGTAAGAATATGGGCCGGTTCCGCCGTTTGCAGTTAGCGTTACTGTTGATGTTCCTCCGTTACAATTAACATTTATTGCTGTTACTGTTGCAGTTAACTGAGAAGGTTGGGTTACTGTAATAGTCCCGGTTGCTGCTGCACAATTAAGGGCATCGGTTACACTCCAGTTGTAATCAGTGCCAGCCTCAGTTCCTGTAACAAAGGTAAAAATACCGGTTGTGTTCGATGGTTTCCCTTGAAAATTATAGGTATAAGGTGGCGTTCCGCCGCTTGCTGTAATTTTAACAGTTGCCGTTCCGTTAAAGCATTTGATTGGGTCGGTAATTTGGTCAGTAGCAGTAATTGGTGCAGTAACACTGATTGTACCGGGAATATCATAATTACCACAACCACCTATTAATGCAACTGTATAATTAAAAATTCCTGATACTGTGGGTGTTCCACTAATTGTTATCACATCTGAAATCCAAACTCCGGATACACCGGAAGGTAAATTTGTAAATGTAGCACCTTCGGCACCTGTAGTTGAGTAAGTTATATTTGTGATGGAAGTGTTGATACAGATGGTTTGCACATTAGTGCCGGGGGCGGATGTCAAGGTGTAGGAGTTATTGGGATTTACCGTAATTGTACCTGTTTCAGTAATGTTGCCACAGCCATCGGTTAATGTAACAATATAGTTAAATGTCCCCACTGAAGTTGCAGTACCGCTGATCGTAATCCTTTTATTTCCCGGATTAAACGAACCGGTAACACCAGCGGGCAATCCTGTTATCGTTGCACCTGTTGCACCTGTTGTATTATATGTAATGTTCAATATTGCTCTGTTGTAACATACCTCTTGTGCGTTTGTACCTTCTGCTGATGATAATGTAATAGTATTTTCGGGGTAACAGTAATAGTAAAAGAGAGTTGGTCAGAACAACAAACACCGTTTTTGAATAACTGCTATATCTTGTGGTTTGTCAGAAATTGAGCTGCCAGTAATGTTTGTAGCAGTAACGCAGGAATATCTCCTGTTCCACTTGCACCCAATCCGATATTAGTATTGTTGTTTGTCCAGTTGTTCGAACAAAGTCTGTAAAAATTACCGCAGTTGTTAATAATCCGTTACAAAGAGTTTGATTTGTAGGGTCATTACAGTTGACTTGATTAACTGACATGGTAAACGTTTGAGTAGGTCCTGAACAATCCATCCCCAATGGAAAAACCTGAGTTACTTTAATTGTTCAATAATTGACATGGGTTGGAGGCAGTTTGTGGCATACAAATGAAGAAATATTCCAGCTCCTGAAGAACCTCCATTATGCAATATTCCCAGTTTACAATTTGTCCACGTATAGACCAGTTCCGTGAAGATTAATAGTGATGAATTTGAGCCTGAACAAACCGTTTGGTCAGCATGGTTCCAATACTATTGGAATCAAGTTTACAGTAATTGCAATATCATCGGTTGCTGTAAATCCATTTCCATCAGTAACAACAACAGTGTATATTGTTGTTGTTACCGGAGAAACTGTAATATTTTGACTGCCTGAAGTATAACCAGCAGGATTTGAAGTCCAGGAATATGTAAGTGTTGGATCACCAACTGCATTTGCTGTAAGTGTTGTGGAATTACCGGTACAAATTGAAGAATTGGTAGCTGATATTGTAACGGTTGGCGGATCACTTGTAATGCCTGCAAAAACAAGAGTAGCAGAGGTAATTCCATTTGCTGCAACTGTATTTGTTGAGGTATTTGCATTTCCGTATTTAAACCACGGCAAACTTCCCGACCAGCTTCCCAAGGCTATTTCGGATTCTGTTCCTGAAATATCAGCATCTGCATAAGTTGCTGTAATATTATAAACAGGGTTTGTTATTTCATTTGTGGTAACAAACCAGGAACGGTTGAGGAAATTGGTGATGCTTTTATTGTAAGGTAAATATTTCGTAACTAAAGATTCAATTTCGATATATGGATTTGCACCAAAAGTTCCACTCGTAAGATTAATAGTAACTGGGATTGAAACTCCACTGCCATTATCGAGAGGGAAATTATAAACTCCTGTTGAAGCAGCTGCCAGATTGATTGAATTATTGTTTAAATCTATCGTACTCCCTGCATTTAACGAAAATTGCCCCACGGTAACATCATTTATCAATCTAAGGTCGGCATTAGGGAACGAAGTAATATTATCCATCGGGATATTGCTTGAGATATTAAAAACAGAACCAACAGGAGTAAAGGCATTTCCAAACTGAAAAGTACCTCCGATTGTAGTTTTTGCACCGTTACCAGTACCATCTACGATCCCAATATCAATGGCAGTCCCTGCAGTACTTTCGCGTTGTAAAACAATTGTCCCCCCTGTAAAATGAAACGCACCATTTGTTGTTACATTTAAGGAACCTACATTGCTTAAACCATTTCCCACGGTAGCCAATGTTACCGTTCCACCTGAAATCCTTATCCCCGAAGGAATACCCAATGGAGCCAATGTCCCCCCTGCTGAATTTTCAAGTCTGCCAGCTATGTTTACGACAGAACTTCCTGAAACCTGGAAAACCCCATCAACAAGAGTTTCAACCGAATTGCCGGAATTGGTACCAAAGTTTACAGTACCCGATGAAATACGTATCAATCCACGGTTAGAGATGGTAAAGTTACCTGTTGAGAGTAAACCACCAGTAACATCAAATCCGGCAATTGAAGGAATTGTCAAAGCATTGGAGGGATATACTGCAAATGTGCCACCCGACGGTACAGTTATCAGCCCGCTCATCAAAGTAAGTGATCCGCTGCTTAAAACTATTGCATTACCAGTAATGGTTAAAGTGGACGAAAGGCTTCCTTTGGAAATAATAAGTTCTTCGAAATTTGTTGTTCCGCTGATAGTAGCATTTGAAGTTCCGGTAAATTCAACAACCCCGTTTGAGCCACCACTCATATATTCCGCTATTATTCCAGCTACCGTTTACCTGCAAGGTATTTCCCGCACCATTTAAAGTACCGTTAATTATTATATCGTTACAAACCGCAGCTACATTGACAGTTACTGTTACTCCATTTTGAATTGTAACATTATCGTTCAGGCCTGGAGTTCCTGCTCCTCCCCAGGTTGCCGGGTCATTCCAATTTCCGTTTTGTACAGCTATAAATTCTACCATTCCCGATTTTAGAGTCAAAACCTGGATTTCTTCACTAGCAACTTCAATTTCCATTTCTTCAACAGAAATAATTTGTATTACTTTTGTTTTGTTACCCTGCCAATCTGATATTTGATAAGTACGGGTCAGTGTAAATGGACATCCTGTATTACTTTTATGTTCTGATTCAAGTTTAAATGTATTTGGGTTTAAATTACAATTATCAGATGCTTTGCCTCCTGCATTTAAAAAAGGCTTGCAGTGTTGTATGTGGAGAAGGAATTCGTTCGTCACATTTTACTGAAATACTTTTGGGAGCCGACATTTTTGGAGCCTGATTGTCGGAAATAACAACAGTAAATGAACATTCTGAAGTATTCCCAGTATAATCGACACCGGAGTAACGTATGATCGTTACACCTTCGTTAAAAATATAATGATCAATTTGATTTATTCCATATGGTAGTGAAGTGGCTTCTGTGGCGCCTTCCATTATCCAGGTAAGTTTTGCGAGGGTACCATTTAATACCTGAACATGTGGGATATTGCTTAAATCGGCTGAGCATTCATTAATGTCAGTGTATGTTGAAATATTTTCAGGACATTTTATCTCCAATACTCCATTTGAAAAATCGTTTGAACCTGAATTATTTGAGTTTGATGCAAATTCTGAATTGATTGAAGAAACTGCATACCAAAGTCCGGCAGACCCAGAAAATGCTCCTGAATGTGACATTAAAACAGCTATGATTACAGCTACTAATTTTAATGCGCCGGTATGATTTGGTTTAGTCAAGTTTTTTAATCCGGTAAAGTTTTCTTCATTCTATCTCTTTTATTTTTTCTTCCATTTTCTTTTTCTCGTGAACATCGAAAGTTGAAATCCTATCTTCACTCCTCTTATTTTTTGTTATTCTTAAAAATACTTTGCCCTCACATAGCTTCTTCCAAAAAAATCCATGTCCCATCCCATAGTAAATTCGTAAGTACCACCCTGGTATGGAAATATATCTGTGTAAGCAATATCCATTGCAAAACCAAGTCGTAAATTCTTGTTAATCAGCCATTGAGAGGTTATACAAACGGCATTGCCCGTTCTCACCATCAATCCCAGCCATAATCTTTCGTATATCAGAAAATTTGCGGCTATATCAGCCTGTAAAGGCATATCCCAAGAGGCTTTCAGCATAATTGTTGGTTTAAAGATTATCCTTGACATAGGATCGAGAAAGAATATATACCCTCCATTCAGATAAATGGTTCTCAATTCTGATTGAGAGGAATAATTCTGATAATTATAGCTAAAATCGTTTTCAACCATCTTCGGAATTGATAAACCAACATAGTAATTGTCTTCATACAAAAATGCACCTACACCAAAATTGGGTAGAAACTTAAGATCTATATCCTGTGCGAAAACAGGATCATATTCGCCATCAGGATAAAGTTGATATTCTGATAAGGGATTTTTATAGTTGGTAAAACCAAATTTAACGCCAAACCTCAATCTCCGGAAGGGTGTTAAATTGATTTCATAGGCGTAATCTGCCAAAATAGATAATCGCTTTTCACGTGCGTAAGTATCATTGATTATGTTTAATCCTATTCCAACTGACTCGTTGTTTAAAGGACTGTGCATGGAAATTGATTCAGTGAGCGGAGCCCGGTTAATTCCAGCCCATTGTTCACGAACTAACGCCGTAAAACCCGCCTTTTCCCAAATACCTGCATAGGCAGGGTTTAGAACCTGCCCGTTATACATGTACTGTGTAAATATAGGATCTTGCTGTGCTACACTTTGCAGCGATACAAGAATTATAAAAAATACTGTTATAAGTTTTCCATTATATTTGCCTCTGTGTTTCACTGTATTAGCAATTAATTTAGTCAGAAATTGTGGTTCGGATATAATATTTTCGCAACGGAAAACAATATTCAGGCTTATCAAAATTAAACAGGTAGTCTGGTTTGTTACCACTGACTAGGCTAACCTGGCTTTTTATTACTAAATACCTTTATATCAACCAACTCAATTTTCATGATAATTTTACATACAATTTTTATTGTTCATATTATCAACGGGTTAAGCTTAATTTTTTGAATTCAAAGGGCACACAGATTAACATAATTATACAATATGAAAGTAAAAATATCAATTCAATATGCTCTTAATATTTAGCCTTAAGCTCCCAGTTTATTTTTAGTTTATTAAAAAGAAGAAGAATAAACCCATATTTTTCTTCTTATACACGATACAATTTATGGAATCTTTCCCAAATAGTTAATACATGAGATGACAGAATATCCTTTTAATACTATAATTTTTCCAAATTGGGAATGTTTGCCCCATTTTTTATCAACAAACTATTAACAGCCTACGGTTGTATTTTGCAATTTAGAATCTAGTGATAAATAGTTACATGCCTTTATATCGTTTTTTAACAAAGGATATTACAAATAAAATACCATACAAATTCAAATCATACATATTGCACATTTGGCGTTTATCATATTTAATATATTTATATTTAAAAAAAGCAGATAAATTATTTCCTAAAAAATCTTCATCATACAAGGTTAGAGAACAATTCCGCTATAATTAATTTACTTGATTGAATAAAATATTCATAAATTTGGCACATTAAAAACAAGAAAATAAGCCGATGCCTTTATTAAATTCAGTTGTACAGTGGTTAAATTTCAAGCGGATTTATCAAATTCAACTATATCATGAACACCCACTTGAAATACAAAATGAAGTTTTATTCAGCCTGTTGAACAGCGCCAAAGATACCGAGTGGGGAATAGCTCATGACTATGAAAAGATTGCTTCTCACAAAGATTTTCAACATGCTGTTCCACTTCAGAAATACGAAGACATTAAACCATTTGTTGATAGATTACGTGAGGGGAGAAAAATTTACTGTGGCCCGGGGAAGTAAAATGGTTTGCAAAATCGTCGGGCACAACAAGCGATAAAAGCAAATTTATTCCGGTAACTAAAGAATCGCTTGAAGACTGCCATATGCGTGGACCAAAGGATGTTTTTGCTCAGTTTATCAAGAATTACCCTGACACTAAAATTCTAAAGGGAAAAACGCTCACATTAGGTGGTAGTCACAGGGTAAACAAATCGAGCAATAATTCGTTTTACGGCGACTTATCGGCTATATTAATTGAAAATGTACCTTTTTGGGCCGATTTTATTCGTACTCCTTCTACCGAAATTGCACTTATTGAAGAGTTTGAAGAAAAAATTGAGAAAATAATAGAAACTGCTCTAGATCAAAATGTTACCTCCTTTTCCGGGGTTCCTTCATGGTATCTGGTTTTATTTAAAAAAGTACTTGAAAAAACCGGGAAGAGCAACATTCTTGAAGTTTGGCCAAACATGGAAGTATTCGTTCATGGTGGTGTGAATTTTGAACCCTACCGCAAACAATACAATAAACTTTTCCCGTCAAGCCAAATGCATTACATGGAAACATACAATGCATCTGAAGGTTTTTTCGGAATCCAGGACAATCAACACAGTAATGATATGTTGCTTATGTTGGATTACGGTGTATATTATGAATTTATTTCAATGAAAGAATGGGATTCTGACAATCCGAAGGTAATTAGTTTAAAAGATGTTGAACTTAATGAGAATTATGCAATTGTAATTTCAACTAGCGCTGGATTGTGGAGGTATATTATTGGCGACACGATAAAATTTACCTGTAAATTCCCATTTAAAATAAAAGTAACCGGACGTACCAAACATTTTATCAATGCTTTTGGCGAAGAAGTGATAATTGATAATGCAGAAAAAGCAATCCAGATTGCCTGTGACCATACCGGATCAATTGTTAACGAATATACAGCCGGGCCAATTTTCATGGGCGATCAGCAAAAAGGTGCTCATCAATGGATAATCGAATTTGAAAAACCACCGGCTGATCTTGATTTTTTTACAACAGTACTTGACAATTCATTAAAAACTATCAATTCTGATTACGAAGCCAAGCGTCATAAAAACCTTGCACTCGAAAAGCCTCATATAATTGGTGTTCCGCATGGCACATTTTATAAGTGGATGAAAAACAGACAAAAAGTTGGAGGACAAAATAAAATCCCACGTTTGTCGAACGATAGAAAATATCTTGATGAACTTTTGAAAATGATACAGGATTAACTTCAAATTTTTATAATTTAGACCTCAAATTTTATTAGATATGCACATTGCAATTGCTGGAAATATTGGCGCAGGCAAAACCACTCTGACAGAGCTTCTTGCCAAACATTACAAATGGACTCCACATTACGAAGATGTTGATGAAAACCCATATTTGAACGATTTTTACAACGACATGCAGCGCTGGTCGTTTAATCTTCAGATTTATTTTTTAAACTCACGGTTTAAACAAATCACCGACATCAGAAAATCCGGAAAAACTATAATCCAGGATCGTACAATTTATGAAGATGCCGAAATATTTGCGCCAAACCTGCATAGCATGGGACTAATGAGTACGCGTGATTTTAACAATTACAAAACCCTATTTGATTCGATGGTGAATGTAATTCAGCCACCTAATTTACTTATTTACCTCAGGGCTTCAGTTCCTACTCTTGTAAACCAGATTCAGAAAAGGGGTCGTGAATATGAAAGCTCAATCCGTATCGACTATTTAAAACAGTTAAATGACAGGTACGATAAATGGATTAACAACTATAATTTGGGAAAACTGCTGATTATAAATGTTGATGATATTGATTTTACCGCCAATCCTGAAGATTTGAGTTTAATTATTGATAAAATAGATGCTCAGATTCACGGATTATTTTAGGCGAAGTTGTAATACCAATATTGACAGGAAATTAAGCTAACTTTTAATTTCCTGATTCAACGATTTTTCTGATTTCTTCATTTATTTCAGGCCATTGGTGATCAGGTAGATTTGCCCCAATCACTTCCACAACTTTGCCCGATACGAGAGCTGCAATTTTACCGCAAGTTTCCAAATCGTAATTGTTTGTTAATCCGTAAAAAAATCCGGCGGCATAACTATCACCGGCACCTGTAGTGTCAATTGCATTTGCATTTATAGTTCCCACTTTTACTATTTCATCTCCTCGCTTTATATACGAACCCTGTTTTCCCACTTTCACAATTGCCATTTCACACATCTCAGCTATATCAAGCAAAGCTTCAAATGGCTCTTTCCCTGTAAAGCTTTTTGCTTCCTCCTCGTTGGCAAAAACTATATCTACGTTATTTTTTATGAGGTCTTTTAAAAAATCGAGATTGGCTTCAACAACATTAAAACTGGCCAAATCGATAGCTACTTTTAACCCGGCAGCCTTTGCCATTTCAATCCCTGCTTTTATTAATTTCTGGTTAAAAACCAAATACCCTTCCATATAAGCATAATCGTAATTTTTAAAAATCTGAAGGCTAAAATCTGTCGGGGTTAATTCAGCAGCAGCACCAAGGTAAGTTGCCATTGTCCGTTCAGAATCAGTGCTTACCAATCCCATTACCCGGCCAGTACTCTTTTCATCGTAAAATAAATGTGTAATGATTCCCCGTTTTTCAAAGTCGGCTTTAAAAACTTCGCCTAAATCATCTTTTCCAATTTTTCCAAGATAGCCCCCTTTGCCACCCAGGCTTGCCAGCGTACGCATTGTGTTTGCAACAGAACCACCGGTTGACATTTCGCTCTTTTCAGAATATACAGTTCTAAAAATCAGTTCCGAAAGTTCAGCATCCACCAAAGTCATACTGCCTCGTGGTAATCCAAATTTTTCGAGTATTGAATCATTGTTTAACATCGAAATTACATCAACCAATGCGTTGCCAACTCCAAGAACAGCAGGTATATTTTTATTGTCGTTCATCGTACTTATTTTTTAAATGAATGGCAAAGAAAGGAATAATTAGCAAATTTTTAATGGCAATATGTTCAGGATAAATTTTAATACTTATGTAAAACAAATTTGCAGATAAATTGCACCAATTGCCATTTCATTTAATGGATCTGATCATTTTCAAATCTATTGTTTTTCTGATATTTGGGTAACCTTTGTGTAACATTCGGAATATATTAATAACAAGGACGCTTTATATCTAAATATTATTTTGAAAAACGCACAATTATGGGTTGGGTTTGCCATCTGATTTAAGTAACAGATCAACCTAACTTTAATTTGAATTTTATGCAAACATTAGCAAAACTTATCCACAGAGCAACTCCATCTTATTTACCAATTGCTTTTCCGGCGGTTTATTACGGTATGCCAAACGGTAAAATATATGTCATTTACTCAAGGTTTTACGAGATCGGATTTGGAAATACGGGACTTGAATTTGTTTTTGCCGTTCATAAAGAATTTAAATTTGATTATGAAAAGGAAATCATTATTCCTAAAAGAAAATTGGGGTTTAATACCCCAATATTTGCTGAGCAGGTGGATTTTCCAGATTCAAAAATTAATATTGTTAAAATCTGCAGGGGATTGAATTCATATAATGAAGCAATAAACCTGTTAAATACAGAAGCTCAGGAAATATACAACTTAAATGAAGTTGTTTCAAACGTAAATTAATGCGTTCGCTTTGGTTTTGAATTTGTTTCTCCGGCAATTTTTATTTGTCAATCACGTTAAACTTTAATTCCGGCGAATTCATTAAAACATTCAAATCGTTAATTTCAACTGACTTCTTTGTTGCTAAAAAATCGGCAGGAAGTACAGCAATCCTGAAAACCTGATTGTCTGTCTCTGCGGGTAATAGATCTGCATAATCAAAAGTAGTTTCAAGGAAAAAACGTACATCAGTCACTGTATAATCGAAATTATACTGAATAACTCCATCATCAATAAATCTTGATTGTGGCATCAGTCGCCAAACATCTGTTTGATTACCGTTTACAGTAGTTGTTTCCCATAAAATATAAACCAATACAACATCTGTATCATATATCTCGAAATTATTTGGAAAGTTGAAATACAACTCGTAGTTATTCGCTGCTGTAAAATCGCCTTCCTTTTCGAAAATTGTACCTATCAATGCATCGCCATCTTGTCCGGGAGGACCAACGGGGCCTTCGCATGATGAAATCAGTATTGCTGTAAAAAGTAAAAGAATGCTTGTAATTTTTTTCATGGCTGTAAAATTTTAAATGAATATTTTGAATTTACTATTTGCTAAACAAGTTTAATGCCAAATGTAAATTTAATACTTTAATATCTTTTTTAAAAGACATATTTATGTTTCAAAAACAAGTAAGTAATCAACAAAAATTATTGGTAATTAACCCCTTAAACTTATAAAAAACACCTTTGTAATTGTCCACGTATACCTGTTTCAAACATTTACTAATTGTAATAATTCCTGAAAATTATGAATTTGACACGGGTTCAGAAAGTAACTTGCGCTAAACTTGTTTTTAATTTTCTAAAAATTGTATTTGGCATGTTCTCTAAAAATTTAAATTGAGATTTTTACTTTAAGGTTAATGAAAAGCAAACCGAATCATGTTCTAATTAAAACAAATATAGCCTGTAGATTAAATGTTTGCAGAAATTTATGTGATATTTATCACAAAAAGATTAAAATACACATATATCCTTATATTTGCAATTCACGACAAATGAAAGTGAATTATGAATAATGTTAAACAACTTGTTTGCCCCATATCTAATGAACGTATTGATGAACAGGTTACACGAATTAATGCCCTTTTGGGAATATTGCTGATTGCTGCCGGTTTGATTTTTAACTCGGTAATATTTATAGCTTTTCTTACGGTTGATTTTTACATACGCGCATTTTCAAAAGCACGTTTCAGCCCGGTTAGTTTTATAAGTCTTCAAATGGCAAATGCTTTAAACCTTGATAAAAAAGAAATTGACAAAGCACCAAAAGTATTTGCTGCCCGAATTGGCTTTATAATGTCATTAACCATTACAATTTTAATGACAATTCAGTTAAACACGGCATCGTTTGCAGTTGGCGGTATTCTTATTTTTTTTGCATCTCTTGAGTTTGCGCTTGCCATTTGCATGGGTTGTATAATGTACACATATCTGGTATTACCTTTCTTTAAATAATTTGGTTTTACACACATTCAAAGCACCCGGGAACCGGGTGCTTTTTTTTTGTTTGGATAAATGTATTCAGTAGTTTTATACAGGGTCGTGAAAATTAAAAGAAAACCTGAAGACGCAATTTGGAAGCAGAAAGAGAATTATTAATTCATCATAAAAATTCGAAAAGTAAATTACCTGTCCATCCACAACTTAAATTCCGAAACCTTATCGCGGCTCACGATCTGTTCAATTTTACCAACTTTAAGTTTCAGGCGATTGGTTGAATAACTAACAATTTCATCGATACAGTTTATATTTACAAGGTAATTGCGATTGATACGGAAAAACAAATTTGGATCAACCATTTTTTGAAGCTGATCAAGTGAATAATCCAAATCGTAATTTTTACCGTCGTTGGTTTTCAAAAATGTATTTCGTTCTTCCACAAAAAATGCACAAATACTTTCAACCGGAATTGATTTAAACCGAATACCAACTTTTATGAAAAACCTTGATTTATACTGAGTTGAGATTTGCCCAATCACTTTTGCAATTTTTGATTCAAAATCTCCGTTTTCCACAAATAATTTTTTGAATTTCTGAATCGCAATTGCAAGTGCCTCCTCCTCAATTGGTTTTAACAGATAATCGACACTGTTTACTTTAAAGGCTCTGATTGCATATTCATTGTATGCTGTAGTAAAAATTACCGGAGCCTCAATTTTCACTGCATCGAAAATTTCAAACGAAATTCCATCATCCAATTGAATATCCATAAAAATGAGGTCGGGTTTTTCATTTTGAGAAAACCAGTTCACGGCATCTTCAACCGATTCTAAAATCTGTATTACCTGAATTCCCGGTTCAGCCTTTTTTAGCAACGATTCAAGCCGTTTCGAAGCAAGTTTTTCATCTTCAACAATTACTACATTCATAATGTTAGATTTGAGATTATTAGAATCAAGTATCAGGACAAAAAGTGATGGATGACCAAAGATGGGTGACCGAAGTTTGCCGGTATTTCAAAAACCTTTCATCCCCGTTTATATTATTAAATCCTACTATTTTCATCTTTCTGTTTTTACCGGAATTTTAACAACAAATTCATCGGCAGTTTCAAGTATTTCAATGTCGCGGTTTAAAATTAACCGGCTACGTTCTTTCAGGTTTTTCAACCCAATTTTCGATGAGCCGTTTAGCTGTGTTTTCTTTTGCAAATTATTGCGAACCACAATTTTATCAAGTCCTTCAAAATGAATTGTTATTTCAAGTGGCTGTTTACGTGTTGCCGAATTGTGTTTTAAAGCGTTTTCAACCAAAAGCTGTAACGAAACGGGTAAAATATCAATATTTTCACTTCTGTTCAGCTCCATTTTCAATTCAATTTTTTCTTCATCCCTGATTTTTTGCAGATAGAAATAGTTTTTTACAAATTCAATTTCAGCCGAAAGCGGAACCAATTCTTTATTCTCATTTTCCAAAATATACCTGTAAATTGTTGACAGTTTTTGTATGTATTGTTCCGATAAATCAGGGTCTTTCCGTACCAGCGATGATAGTGAATTCATGCTGTTGAAAAGAAAATGCGGGTTTACCTGGCTTTTTAAAGTTTCGTATTGAAATATGAGTTTTTCTTCCCTCAGTTTTTGAGTCCGGTCAACAGCTTCAGCCCATTGAACATAAAAGAAGAAAACTGCCCCAAGTGTAAACCCAATAAAAGTGGCAATAAAAAATCCCTTCAATTCCAGGTTTCGCAGGTTAGTATAAAACTGCGAAAAATCATCGAAATAAATAGCATATTGAATGGCGTAAATCATCAAAAAGAAGATAATCGAAACAACTAAAACCGACACATAAAAAACAAGCAACCTGATTACTATCCTCTTTTTAAAATCGGGCGAATCGACTTTTGTAGATTTAAAAAACCAGGCCCCGAGCCAAATAAAAATCTCTAATTGCATAAAAGTTAAAAACCATGTCAAACCAAATTGATCATAGAATACTTTCTGCCTTAAAATGAGCCCGAAAAGCACTGAAATAAAAAGTGAACCAGCCAATACATATAAATGCCAGACTGTTTTTTGAATTAATGTTTTATTGTTGGTCGGATGAAACATATGTTGATTGATTTTGGTGTTGAATTTACTAAAAAGTTGCAGTTAGTTTCGGGTTTAAAGTTCAAAGTTTAAAGTAATTGCCTCAACTTTAAACTTTGAACCTTAAACTTTAAACTCTTAAATTACTTTCACAAAACTAATTTCCCGGGTAGTGTTCATAATTTGTTTACTGGTTTGTCCGGGCAGGTTCATTTCCATCACAACGTCTTCATACAAAACAGCGTGTTCAATTTGTTTGTCTTCCAAACTCACCCAAATTGTTCCCCAATAGTGGCTGCGGCCTTTCATGCTCATTCCTTCACCCGCATATTCAAGCGGGTTGTTAAACGTGCGGTATTCAATTACTGCGCATGATTCACCGTTTCGTTCCGTAATGCCGGTCCATAATATTTGTACATCTTTATTTTCAAACGAACCTTGTCCGGCCAAATCCATTTTTCCATTGAACCGTTCATCAGCAAATGATTCGTTTAGTTTTAGTTTTTCGAAAGAACTCCATGCAAAACCTTCAATTCCCATCATATCCCAAATCAGGTTTTTCGTGAAAGCGCTGTTTTCGCCAAAAGTTGCAAATGCGTCAGATTTTAACATATCCGCCGAAATACTATAACTAAAATTCTCCATATAATCGACTGTATTTCCTGCCGGAAAATCAACATCACGCTGCATTGCAATTGCTATGGTAACATTGTTCCATTTTGCCTTTCCGTTTTCAAGTCCGCGTGTATATTCACCTTTCACACGCATTTTGTTAAAGAAATTTCCGAAAATATCGGTGTTAAAATGATCGGTAGTTACAACATACTTCTGAAGTTCATCGTTTAATACAAGATTTTGTGGAAGTGATTTGCTGGAAAGAATTTCTGAAATTTTTGACCCTGACAATTTTTGGGCATTCACACTAAATGTAAAAATTACTGCAATTGAAAAAAGAAGAAGTGATTTAATTGTTTTCATGACTTTAAATTTTAATTGTTTTTTAATGAATCAAAATTCAGCCATTTTTAAGGTAGATAAAAAAAAGAGATGGGCAGGGGTAGTTTTTTAGCCACGAACTGTAAAAAATCAGTTTTGAACTGTATTTAAAAGCAATTATAATTCCATGCAGAAAAAGACTATAAAAATGTAGCTTCGCTCATTGCCTTCAAATTTTCGGGATTGGTCAATGGAGTAATTTCGCAACCTGCCGACAGGATAAAGCGTTCAGTTTTGTGTTTTTCCACAAGATTTTTGCAGATATTGAAAACCTCATCGCGTGTTTTATTTTGAACCGTAACCGGATTGATATTCCCCGCAAAAATTACGTTTTCGCCTAAAATTGCACGGGCATTTTGCATGTCAACCTGCCAGTCAAGATCTAAAATATCGAGGTTGAAATTTTTATATGAGGGAAGTAAATGAGTTGTGTCTCCGCAAATGTGGAGTTTTACTTTTCCGCCTAATTCGTGAATGTAACTTATTATTTCGTGATGCCGGTCGCGGACAAAACTGTTGTAAGTATCAAGGTCAATTTGAGAACAAACAGCATCGCCCATACCAATAATTTCGCATCCGGCTTCAATTTGAGCTTTGGCAAAATCTTTAGCCGTTACCATGCATTTATCCAATAACCGATTGGTAAAATCGGGATCCATCATCAACTGCATCATCATATTTTCAATTCCGGCTAAATCGCATGCTTCGGCCAGCGGCCCTTCAATCCATCCGATAATCGGAATATTTCCCTGGGTTTTTTTCGAAAGCACTTCACCTGCTTTTATCCTGTCGAAAGTGCGTTTTGCCTTGTAAACATCGGGGTTTTTCAGGTTAATTACGTCGGACATAGAGTTCACAATCAAATTTAAACAACGAGGTACACCGTTTGGGATAAACTGAACTCCTGCGCCAAAAGCACTCGTTTCACGGTACGGATCAGAGATCAAGCCAAGTAAATCGAGGTCAAAATCGTGCATGCAGCGCAGGTTGGCTTCAACAAGCACTTTGTAATCAGAAGCAAACTGACCGTAATTACTGCCAATATACTCGGCGGCAAATTGCATTAAAATGGGGCGAAACAAAACTTTGTCCGTTGATTTTCCTGTTTCAATAAGTTGGTGGAATAGTTGCGTTTTAGTCATATTAGATGGTTTTTTTAAGGCTCTGAAAATTAGCAAAAAATGTTGTCGTTTTAAATTGATAATTTGAAAAATCAGGCTTAGTTTTAACTTCAAATTAAATACTTCGTGATATGGAAAAAACAATCAGGAAAGCATTTCAGGAAGCTGGTAAAATATTGATGAACAATTTTGGCATAATTTCGGATTATGAAGTAAAAGAAAGTCAAAGCAGCATCGTTACGAAAGCAGATGTCGAATCAGAGAAAAGGATAATTGAAATTATTCTTGAAAATTTTCCCGGTCATAATACTTTAGGCGAAGAAACAGGTTTTCAGAATAGAAATTCTGACTTTACATGGGTAATTGATCCGTTGGACGGAACTTCGAATTTTGCTGCCGGATTGCCCTGGTTTGGCGTTATTATCTGCGTTTTAAAGAATTCTATCCCGGTTATGTCGGGTTGTTTTATGCCTGTTCAAAACGAAATTTATTTTGCTGAAAAAGGAAAAGGAGCAACTTGTAATGGAAAGAAAATAATTGTTTCAACTGAAACCAATCTCAAAAATATACTTGCAGCGTACTCACTCGATTTTTCAGATGAAGCCGGTAAAACCGAACGTGAAACAAAAGTTATCGGGAACCTTGTAAAAAACATACGAAACCTGCGCGGTACGAACTGTTTAATCGATTTTTGCTATACCGCTGACGGAAAACTTGGTGCTTGTATTAACCAAACCACAAAAATCTGGGACATTGCCGGTCCTGGTTTAATAATTGAGGAAGCGGGTGGAATGGTGACTGACATTTCCGGAAACCAATTTGATTTTTCGTTGAATGAAACCAATTATAACCGGAACTTTACAATCGTTTGTTCAAACAAAATGCTTCACAATGAGCTCATTAAATTAATGAATCATGGCTTTTAGTGAGTTTTTGGTTGATCGGGTTCGACGCACTTTTAAGGAAAATCATAGCGCTTTCGAAGAAAAAAAAATGTTTGGTGGACTCTGTTTTTTTGTTGATGAAAAAATGTGTGCCGGTGTTTTTAAAGAAGAATTAATGGTTCGGATTAATCCTCAAAATGAATCTGAATATTTGCAAAATGAAGATTGCCGGGAGATGGATGAAACCAATCATTCGATGAAAGGTTTCTTAATGATATCTCCTGAAGGCATTGATATGGAAGATGATCTTGATAAATGGATAAAACGGTGTCTTGCGTTTAATCCGATTGCGAAATCAAGTAAAAAGAAATTAGGTTAAAATTAAGTGAAGAATATTCAGTAAAACTGAAGTGGGCTGTGGCGGATTCGAACCGTCGACCCCTACCCTGTCAAGGTAATGCTCTAAACCAACTGAGCTAACAGCCCCAATATTTGCTTCAAAAATAACAAAAAAAAGGCACTATAAAAGTGCCTCAATATTTTTCATTTTCAATATTTGTTAGTCGCAAAGTATATCATTTCCCTGCGAATCCCAACAGTGCCAGTTACTGTCGTTAAAGAAATTTTCAGCTTTTACATGGCCAAAGTAATTTGTACTGTTCCATTCAATAAACGAATCGTTGAATTTTTTGTCCTCAGCATTGTATGCATGAATGTTCACAAAAATATCTAATTCCATTTTCTGCAAACCGTAAGTCAAAGTACTGCCGTTGAAACTATCTGTTTGTCTCTGATCGTTTTTTTCACGGATGTAAGTATATTTTATTTCACCAACTTTTTCTGTTTCCTTCTTCCAGTCAATTTGAATGGTTTTTTCGGGGAAAGCTGAACTGTGATATAAAATCCATTGGCCTGAATTACCATCAATGTTAGAAGTTCCTTCAAACCAAAGAAATTCATCAAATGGTTGAATACCTGTTTTAGAAATATACATTTCCCATTTTACCTCTTTCGATAACAACTTACCAACCAATCGCGCTGAATACTGACTAGTAAATCCGTCAACCGAATAATTCCATTCCCATGTTAAATTGTCGATATAAGTCGGTTCGACCTCTATTGCAGAGCGAAATGCTGCAACAGGAATAGCAAATGTGGTGCCTGTTATAATACTCCACCAACCAACAGTTGTGGCCGAATAAAGCCAATTGGTTTTTGCAATGTCGGCTGATTTGGTAATATCGGCTATTTTCCCAAAATCAACGATCATTGTTTCAACCGGAGGTAATTCAGGAGCTACTTCTGTTGAATTTTCCTTTTCGCACGAAAAAAAGAACATCATTAAAATAATAAATGGAAGAATCTGTTTCATGTTTTTTTGATTTAAATGATTTCAAAAAAGAAAACGGGATAAGTTGTAAAATATTTTACCCTATCCCGTTTTCCTTATCTTAAAAAATATGCTGACTACATAAGGAATTTCAACATAAACAACACTGCTAAAATAATGGTAACTATCGAGATATCTTTAAATTTACCTGACAATACTTTTAAAAGTACAAACGAAAGCACACCAAACAAAATCCCTTCAGAAATTGAGTATGTTAAAGGCATCATTACAATAGTTAAAAAAGCAGGTATTGACTCTGTAAAATCGTCAAAGTTGATATTTTTAACGGGTGTCATCATCATTGCGCCAACCAAAATTAGGGCAGGTGCAGTTGCTGCTCCCGGAATCATTAGGAATATTGGTGAAAGAAACAATGCCAGGAGCATAAGTCCGGCAACGGTGAGCGAGGTCAAACCAGTTCTACCGCCTTCGCTAACACCTGCTGCACTTTCAACATAAGTTGTAACAGTTGAAGTACCCAGCATTGCACCAACTGTTGTTCCAACAGCATCGGCCATCAAAGCTTGCTTTACACGGGGAACACGACCTTCTTTATCTAGCATGTTTGCTTTTGACGATACTCCGATCAATGTGCCAACGGTATCAAACATATCGACAAAAAGGAAAGTAAATACCACTACCAACATATCGAGTGTTAAAATCTGTGTCCAATCGAATTTCATGAAAATCGGGCTTAAAGAAGGAGGTGTGAGTTCAAAACTGGAAGGTAATGTTGTAATTCCAATTGGCAATCCGATTACTGCGCCGATCAAAATACCATATAAAAGCGCTCCTTTTACATGCAGGGCGAGTAAAACACCAGTAATTACAAGCGTAATAAGAGCTACAGCTGCACCGCCATTTTCGGTAATATTGGTTACGTCACCCAGTGTTACAAAAGTTGCCGGGTTGCTAACAATAATTCCTGCATTTTTTAACCCGATAAAAGCAATAAATAATCCGATACCAACAGAAATGGCATGTTTCATATTCATTGGTATCGAGTTTACAATCATTTCGCGAATGTTGAAAGCTGTAAGTGCAATAAATATCAAACCTTCAATAAAAACTGCTGTAAGTGCAAATTGCCAGCTGTGGCCCATTCCCAACACAACTGTAAACGCAAAAAATGCATTCAGCCCCATTCCCGGAGCAAGAGCA
Organism: Draconibacterium sp.; assembly: GCA_016705335.1. GTDB lineage: Bacteria > Bacteroidota > Bacteroidia > Bacteroidales > Prolixibacteraceae > Draconibacterium. The sequence goes on from JADIYN010000006.1 coordinate 69,005, forward strand.
AAAGGTAGTTTTGCATACAATGCCATTACCAGCGTTGCAACAAATGCAGATAAAACTGTTGCTGTAAAAACAGCGCCTTTATCCATTCCTGTGGCACTTAAAATATCAGGATTCACAGCCAGAATATAAGCCATTGTCATAAACGTGGTTATCCCGGCCAAAACTTCGGTTCTAACTGTAGTTTTGTTTTGTTTTAAATTGAAATATTTTTCTAACATAACGATTTTTGTTTATTGGTTTTGGTTAAAATGTCCATTTTACCGCAAGCGTTGGATTTACATGAAAACCATCCATTCCGCCAAAATTATTACTTAATTCCACCTCGCTTCCAAACGAAAAGTGGGGAGTTGCATTAAACCAGATTTGTGGTTCTGATAAAAATACAAAATCACCAAAAGCCGTTTTTTCTTTCCAGAAATCGGCAAAACCGGTAAATGACATTTTACCTTTCAAAAAATTGAGGTACCAAACACCTGTAATTTGGAAACTATTTGGTTTGGAATCGATAGTATTTGCCATGTTTTTGTATAAAGCTTTCAACGAGAATCCTTTTGAAAAATCGGAAGCATTCCAGGAGTAGTCAACACCGGTTAACCATGCATTATTAATTGTATATGCACCACCTGCATCTCCGGATTTCCACTGACCGAAACCTCCGTTGTATTCACCATGCCAGCTGAAAGGTGATTTTCCCAACTTCATGCAACGGGCAATTTCGAAATAAGCAAGACTCACCCCTTCCACATCACCGGCACCATAATCAAAATCGATAAAGAAAAAAGTGTTTCCCAATTTGTCGGGTTTGAACATTTCAACTGTGGTGGTTACATACTTGCGATCTTTGCCAAAATCATAGTGCGTTTGGATGTTCTGGGCATTAACAGACGCTACAAAAGCGATCAATGTAAAAAACAGGAGAATTTTTTTCATTTCAATTTGATTTATTAAAGTTAAGCCGCCAAAAATATACATTCTATTTTATTATGTGAAATGCTTATTTAGTAGATTGTTTATAAATTACTATCTTGACACTGAGAAAAATGAATTGAAATGAAAAATATAAATCGAAGAAGTTTTCTACATAAAAGTGCATTGGGTGTGGGTGGTGCATTCGCAGCAGCTACCGGGATAATTAACCTGAGTTTTAACCCGGCATCAAATGCTTTTATTGATGTTGTCAGCCTGGGTGAAACCAATTTAAAAGTGCCGCGCCTGGCTTTGGGTACAGGTTCTTTCGGATGGAAACGAACTTCGAGCCAAAAAAAATTAGGAGAAGATAAATTTGTACAATTGGCACAACATGCTTTTGACAGGGGAGTTAAGTTTTTTGAAACTGCCGACATGTACGGAACTCATGAATATGTGGGAAAAGCCATGAAAAAAGTAGGTCGTGAAAATGTAACCTTGCTTTCAAAAATAATGGTTTACGATCATGAAGGTTGGTATAAAACTGAACCTTTCCAGAAAAGTATCGACAGGTTTCGAAAAGAACTCAACACTGATTATATTGACATTTTGTTGCTGCATTGCATGGTAAACAGTGAATGGCCCGATGAATACAAACGTTACATGGATGATTACAGTGAGGCAAAACAAAAAGGGATAATCAAACAGGTTGGTTTATCGTGCCATGATTTTGGCGCAATGGAAATTGCTGCCGAAAGTCCCTGGGCTGATGTGTTGTTGGCCCGCATTAATTACGATGGTGCTAAAATGGATGGTACACCCGAAAATGTGATGAAGGTTTTAAAGAAAGCCAAAGAAAATGGCAAAGGAATTATTGGAATGAAAATTTTTGGATGTGGTGAACTTACCAAAGAAGATCAACGTCAGAAATCGCTCGAATATGTAATAAAAAGCGGAAATGTTGATTGTATGACAATTGGTATGGAAAGCATTGAACAGGTAAATGATAACGTGGAAAGGATAATGAAATTGATTTAGGCATAAAAAAACCCCAGTCAGGACGACCGGGGTATATTTTGAATCGGGAAGATAAAAAATATGGGTCTTATATTATATATATTCTAAGAAACGCTGAAAGGTTACCCTTTATTTCATTCTTTTTTAAAGATTTTTTATCCAGTGCATCATTCAGAAACTTGTTTACAGGATGTAAAATTTTAAAAGATTGAACCAAATGCTCAATATAATTGTCGGCCGAAACCTGATCCCTGCTAAACTGTGTTGAATAAACGAATGATTTATACTTAAGTAATTCAATAAATTCATGATCTTTGGGAAAACCTTTTGGCGCTGTTTTTAATTTGTCGTCCATCATTTCAGGATAAATCTTTTTAAAGTTTTTGTTTTCCACTATGTCAAGATACTCTTCTCCATTCTCAGCCAGATATTCACGAATTGCTTTTAGTGGTTCAGCGGGTGGCATGTACACGCCACCTCCAGCAAAACTTCCTGCCGGGTCAATGTGAAAATAATAACCTGCGTTCATGCTTTTTCTTCCTCCTTTGGCAATAAAAGCACCAAAATTGGTTTTGTATGGGCGTTTATCGTTAGAAAACCTGACGTCCCTGAAAATTCGAAAAACACAATCTTTAGGCGATAAAGCAGGGATTTCATGGTCAAATTTCCGAATTTCATTGATAAGCACCTCGGTTAAGAAAAGTACTTTTTTCGCGACTTTCTTCATATCTTTTTTTATTGGTATTGTACCACTCCCTGTTGTTATTTGCTGACAGATCGGTTAGAAAATCCAAGACTTTATTCATGCTGATAAATTTAGATTATTTTTACATGCGTTTACGTACAGATTAACAAAACCACAATGAAAAAGTTTGCCTTAATAGTTGCCGGGGGAAGCGGAAGCCGTATGAAAAATAATGTTCCGAAGCAATTTCTTGAATTAAATGGCCGACCGGTTTTGATGCACACTTTTGACGCATTCATGCGGTATGATCAACATATTGAATTTATACTTGTTCTCCCAAAAAATCAAATTGAATTATGGAAATCGTTACGCGATACACACAAGTTCGATGTAAAACATAAAATTGCTTTTGGCGGCGAAACGCGTTTTGATTCAGTTAAAAATGGGTTGGAGTTAATTCCTGATGAAGGAATTGTTTTTATCCATGATGGTGTTCGGCCACTTGTTTCTGAAAAAACCATTGAAAATTGTTTTGAAACTGCTTTGGATAAAGGAAATGCACTGCCCGTGATACAGGTTTCGGAATCTGTCAGAATGGTTGAAGGATCGGAAAATTTTCCGGTAGATCGTTCTAAGTATTTTCTTGTGCAAACGCCACAAACCTTTAAAACCCAATTAATCAAAAAAGCTTACCGGATGGCAAATTCAAACTCTTTTACTGATGATGCGACAGTACTTGAAAGTTCTGGTGAAACCATTCATTTAGTTGATGGTAACCGGGAAAATATAAAAATCACTTTTCCCTGAAGATTTGGTTTATGCTGAAATTCTTTTGCAAGATAAAATTAGTGCTGATAGTCCCGGCGGGGGGTGTGGGGCCCAAAAAACCTAAAATTACTGTTGCAAAAAGTCCCCCTCGGGGGATTTAGGCGGCTTTTTCTATTTTTTCAATTGCAGTTTTTAACCTTTCAATTGTTTCTTCCTGACCCAAAATTTCGCAGATTTTAAATAAATCAGGGCCAACATTTCCACCTACCAAACACAAACGCAGTGGGTTCATTATTGCACCAAAATTCCATCCTTTTTCGTTCATGAAATTTGAAAATGCTTCTTTAATTTTTGTTTGTTCCCAATTTTCAACCACAGAAAAAACCTTGTAAATCTCTGTTAATTGAGCTGAAGTTTCCGGTAACCAACGTTTTTCAATAGTTTTTGCATCGTAACTTTCAGGCACTGTAAAAAAGAAGTTGCTTTGTTCCCAGATCTCTGATACAAACTGGCAACGTTCTTTCACTTCGGCAACTACTTTCTGAATTTTTTCATCCGAAGCTGAAATTCCTTTATCGTTTAAAACAGGTTTAAATAAATCTGAAAGTTCCTTAACCGATTTTTGCTGAAAATAATGTTTGTTGAACCATTTTGCTTTTTCGGGATCAAATCGTGAGCCCGATTTTACAACACGTTCGAGGCTAAATATTTCAGATAATTCTTCCAGTGAAAAGAATTCCTGTTCTGTTCCCGGATTCCAGCCAAGTAGTGCAAGCAAATTAATAAATGCTTCCGGAAAGTAGCCATCTTCGCGGTAACCGCGGAAAGTTTCTCCCGAAATGGTGTCGTTCCAAAGTAGCGGAAAAACGGGAAAACCCATTTTATCACCATCGCGTTTACTTAGTTTTCCTTTGCCAACAGGTTTTAAAATTAACGGTAAATGGGCAAACCTGGGTCTTGTATTTTCCCAACCCAAAGCACGGTACAACAAAACATGCAAGGGCATCGACGACAACCACTCTTCGCCGCGGATAACATGCGAAATCTCCATCAAATGATCGTCAACAACATTTGCCAGGTGGTAAGTTGGCATTCCATCGGCTTTAAAAATTACTTTGTCGTCGAGCACTGATGTGTTAAATGTAACTTCGCCACGAATGATATCATTCTCGGTAACATTTGTATTTTCAGGCATTTTAAAACGAACAACAAACGATTCACCTGTTTTTAGTTTTTCATCAACTTCAGTTTTTGATAAGGTCAAAGAGTTGCATAGATTTCCACGGGTGTGAATTCCATATGAAAAAACGCCTCCATTCTTTTCTTCTTCCAAACGAATTGCTTCCAGTTCATCGGGGTATCGAAAGCATAATAAGCCCAGCCTGATTCGAGCAGATTGTCAGCATATTCCTTATATAATGTTTTGCGTTCACTTTGTCTGTACGGTCCAAATTTTCCTCCAATTCCCGGACCTTCGTCAAAATGTAATCCACACCAGTTCAGACTTTCAATAATATATTCTTCAGCGCCTGGCACAAAACGGTTTTGGTCGGTATCTTCAATGCGGAGTAAAAAATCGCCACCATGTTTTTTGGCAAATAAATAATTGAACAATGCAGTGCGTACTCCTCCCATATGCAGCGGTCCGGTTGGACTTGGGGCAAAACGCACCCGTACTTTCCTTTCAGTCATTTCAACGTTTTTTTGAATTGTGGGCAAAGATAGAAGAAAATCATTAGTGAATTTGTAAATGAGGAGTGTGTAAATGGGAAAATACCCCCTTTCTCGCCAAAAATAATGCAGATCCGTCAAGCGGACTTCCGGCTCAAACTGTCCCCCTCAATTGAGGGGGACAGTGGAAACATCCTTGCAGAACCAATTTATCAGGTAAAGGTCGAAATCTAGTAAGTATTTATTAATTACAAGAACACAGTTTTCCAGTTTTCTGCCTTTTATCAATGTTTATTTCAATCGCTTTCCGTTATTTTGAAGTCAAATTCAAAACAAAAATGCCATGTACGGAAAAATGAAACAAGACCTGAAAAACACCCTCGAAGAGCTTAAACAACAAGGTTTATATAAAACTGAACGGATTATTACTTCATCGCAAAGCTCGGAAATTGAAGTTGGAGGAAAACCGGTTTTGAATTTTTGCGCCAACAATTATCTCGGTCTTGCCAATCACCCGGAAGTTGTAAAAGCTGCACAAAATATTATGAATGACTGGGGTTTCGGGCTTTCTTCCGTTCGGTTTATTTGCGGCACACAACAAATTCATAAAGATTTGGAGAAAAAGGTTTCTGATTTTCTGGGTACTGAAGATACGATTTTGTATTGTGCGGCATTTGATGCAAACGGCGGGGTTTTTGAACCCATTTTGGGCGAGGATTCAGCAATTATTTCAGATGAATTAAATCACGCTTCTATTATTGATGGTGTGCGTTTGTGTAAGGCACAGCGTTTTCGCTACAAACATTCGAACATGGAAGAACTGGAGCAATGCCTGAAAGATTCACAAAACCTGAAATACCGGATTATTGTTACCGACGGCGTTTTTTCAATGGACGGTGATATCGCCAAACTACCTGAAATTGTTGCATTAGCCGAAAAATTCGATGCACTTGTATTGGTTGACGATTCACATGCCACTGGCTACATTGGAAAAACCGGTCGCGGTACTGCTGAATATTACGATTTGCTTGGAAAAATTGATATTATTACCACCACTTTCGGGAAAGCGATGGGTGGTGGAAATGGCGGTTGTACTTCGGGACGTAAAGAAATTATTGAAATGTTGCGTCAGCGGTCGCGCCCGTATTTGTTTTCGAACACTTTGGCTCCAGCAACGGTTGGAGCAACCTTAAAAGTTATAGAAATGCTTTCAGGTTCATCGGAACTACCTGCTAAAACAATGGCAAATGCCCAACATTTTCGTAAAAAAATGGAAGCTGCCGGGTTCGATCTGGTAAAAGGAAACACTGCAATTGTTCCGGTTATGATTTATGATGCACCACTTGCAGTAAAATTCGCCGATGAACTTTTAAAAGAAGGTGTTTATGTTATCGGTTTTGTTTTTCCGGTAGTGCCTCGCGGAAAAGCGCGGATTCGGGTGCAACTGTCAGCAGCACACACAACTGAACAAATAGATTTGGCATTGGAAGCATTTATTAAAATTGGGAAAAAACTGGGAATTATTTAATTTCTTATCCGTCAAGCGGTTCCAAACCGCTAGACAGATACATACCTGAATAATATCATTTTATTCCCTGTATCGAAATTGTAGATATATCGTTTTCAATTTTATGCGTTGCCTTTTTGAATTTCCTGGCTGTAATTACCTCTATTGTAAATTCAACACGGGCTCCGGCTTTTCTTGTTTGAAATTCGGCCACAACAATTTGTCTTTCATTTTCTCCCTTCAATTCGCGAAAAACGGGTTTAAACTGATCACTGCCGATGCGGCGTGTTGATTTAAATTGGATAGCAAAATACCCCTCGCTTCCCTGATAATAATAGGTTTTGTTTTTCTCGTTGAAACTGGCTTTCGCCAAAGTGCTGTGTTTCTTTTTCTCTTTTATCCATTTTCCTTCCTGTTGCGGAAATTCAATTATTAACCTGTAACTGCCTTCATTTAAATATTGAAACCCGGCTTTCCCTTTTTCGCCTGTTTCCTGAAAACCAACCTGCTTGTGCAACTTTGTATCTTCAAGAATTACCCTGGCATTTTGTAGCAGGTTTTTATGGAAGAAAATAGAACTAAAAGTTAATAACAGAAAAAGTAATCTCACTTTTTTAAATTTTAATCATTAACATCAAAACGCCCCATCCAGCGTTCTCACCGTTAAAACCTCTTTCAGTTTTTCTTCTGAAATTGAAGTTTTCAAATTAATTATTGCCTTTTCATTGGGCAGTAAATCGAAATAATTATCTGTGAAAAAACCTTGTTCATCGCCAATTTGAAAGTAAACGTTTTTGGCGAGTTTATCGGTTTTCAGTTCGATACTGAAACCGTTTTCTTCTTTTGTAATTTCAAACTCAACTTTAGGTTTGTCTATTTTAAGTTCTTTAAAAGGCTTGAAAAAGAAGGAATTTTTCGAAAGTGTCTTTCCATTTTCAACCAATTCGCAAACAAAAACCGAGTGGTCAATTTCTTTTCCGTATTCCTGTTCAAATTCAGCTTTGTTCACTTCATAAAACACTTTGCTTGAGTTGGCATCAATAGTAACCAATGAAGCGCTTTCCCAAATTATCCTGCCGTCAAAATCCATTAATTTCAATTTCATTTCGGCATTTATATTTTCCAGCCTGTCATTCACAATACCAACTTTAAACTTTATATCATCAATGTAAGGACTTATTAAAACCTGTTCAAAACCCTTTTTCACGTAATATTGCAGCGCTTTCCAATTCTGGTAATAGTCGGTTGAACTCCAAGAAGCAACCGGCCAGCAATCGTTAATTTGCCAGTACAAACTGCCCATGCAAAACGGCATGGCACGACGGTGGCCTTCCAATCCAAATTTTATTCCTTCAGCTTGTAATACTTGGTTCACATACAAAAACGACTCAAAATCCTTTGGCTTTTTATATTCCTGCAACATGTAATATTCAATGGTTCCGTTGCCAATTGACGAGCGCTGGTGCGATTTCATTACCTCCGAGAAAATATCGTAATCTTCAGGAATAGCATATTTTCTGACGGTTGCAATTTCGGGAAACGACTGAAACCCATATTCGCTCATGAAACGCGGCAAGTGTGTTGCATAAGTTTGGAAAGGCGCTTTCCCCCACCAAACTCCCCAGTAATGTTCGTCGCCATTTACCAAATCCGCAGGAATTCCTTCGCCCGATGAAGGGCTTGAACCCCAGTAACTGCGCTGAGAATCATATTCAGCAACAACTTCAGGCAAAATTTTATGAAAAATATCTTCGTAAGCTTTCCATATTTTGTCTGCATTTTCCTGGCTTTTAGCTTCCTCTTTTTCCTTCCAGCCCCAACCTTTCCATGCAGCCAGAATTTCGTTGTTGCCGCACCACAATCCAATACTTGGGTGATTGCGCAATCGTTTCACATTGTCGATGGCCTCGTGTTTTACGTTATCCAAAAATGCTTCATCACCGGGGAACATCGCGCAGGCGAACATAAAATCCTGCCATAAAAGAATTCCGGCTTCATCGCACAAATCGTAAAAAATATCTTCCTCGTACGTGCCACCTCCCCAAACCCGCAGCATGTTGTTGTTTGATATTCTGGCAGTTTCAACAACTTTACGGTAGTTTTCATCGGTAACACGAGGCAAAAATGCATCATTGGGAATGTAGTTTGCACCTTTCATAAAAACGGGGTGCCCATTCAGTTTGAAATAAAAAGAAGTGCCATCGTTATCTTTTTCGCGAACCAGTTCCAAAGTTCGGATTCCTATTTTTGTTTCTTCGAAAGTTTTGCTTCCATTAACATTCAATTCGCCTGTAATGTTGTATAAATGAGCTTCTCCCAAACCGTTTGTCCACCATAGTTTTGGGTTTTGAATCTCAAAATCCACCGAATATTTCTGGACTCCTTTTTGAAGTTTAACCGATGATTTGGCCAAAATTGTGCTATCGTTTTTAACAACGAGGTTTGCTTTTCCATTTTCAACAGCATCTATTTCGAAAACAGCAGTAAAAGTTGCTTTCTCATCGGCAACCGAATTTTGAATAATTTGTAGATTTTCAATTTTCGCAATATTCCAGACATTTAAAGTTACAGGTCTCCAAATTCCACTGGTTACAAGGCGGGGCCCCAGTCCCATCCAAAATGATAACCCGCTTTTCGTGTATAAATACTTACCATTTTATCGCCTTCAACCTTGCCGATTTTTGCCAAATCGTTGTCTGAAACCGGAATTACATATCCTTGCGCATCATATTTTTTTATTCCTTCAACTATTGGCGAACGGAAAATAATACGCAACTCGTTTTCTCCTTCCTTCAAATGTTCTTTCACATTTGCTTTCCATTCGCGGAACATATTATCGGCTGACAGCACTTTTTCGCCATTTACAAATACGTCGGCATAAGTATCGAGTCCTTTAAAATCAAGCTCAACAATGTCTTTTTGAAGCAATTCATTCTCAACCGAAAAAGTAGTTTTGTATTCCCAGTCAACTTTGTCGATCCATTGTAAATCATGTTCGTTTAAACGGTAAAACGGGTCCTCTATTTTTCCATTGGTGAGTAAGTCGGTATGCACCGTTCCCGGAACTGTGCCCGGCAGCCACTCATTTTTACCGGCCTGACTGAAAATCCAGTTTTCGTTCAATTCTCTTGAAACCATTAACTCCGAATTCGCTTCATTTTTAACATTGCAGCCTGTAAAAAACAATACCATTAATATTGTTGCAATCGATAATACCTGTTTCATTTTGTTTTTCATGTTGAAGTTAAAAAACAAATGTAACTTAAATGTGTAATGTGAGAAAAGTAAAACTTAGTGTTTTTGAAATTCCGGCAATCAAGCATAAAGTTTTTATCTGCTGAAGTAATAATATAACTGCTGTTGAACGGGGAACATGAAACCTGTGACCGGGCAGCGTATAATCCTTTTTAACTTTTCAAAATACTATTTATCATTTGTTTATTATTGTTAACCTGCTTTCACATTTATTCAAATAATAAACTTATACTTTTGTCGTTCAATTAGTATTGATTTTTCAACAACCAAAGCCATTTTTTAAACGATAACCAAAAAAACATTCAACTGAGAATATGAAGAAAAATTACCTCCTTTTATGTTTATCAATCTTTTTGTCCGTTTTTTCTGAAGCTCAAAAAGTTACCATTAGTGGATACGTTTCGGATGCAGCAACCGGCGAGAAACTGATTAATGCCAACATTTTTTAAACTGAAAACCTGAGTGGTACAATCAGTAACGAATACGGTTTTTACAGTGTAACTCTTCCGGCAGGAAAAAAACAAATCCAGTATTCATTTGTGGGTTACGAAAAACAAAATATCGAAATCGACCTTCACAAAGACACTGTAATAAATGTTGCATTAAAACTGATGGGCGAAATCGATGAAATTACTGTACTGGGTAACCGCTCAAAAATTGAAAGTTCGCAAATGAGCATGGTTGAAATACCGGGTTCGAAATTGCAAAAACTACCTATTTTGCTGGGCGAACCTGATGTTTTGAAAGTAATACAATTGTTACCGGGTGTGCAATCGGGAACAGAAGGCACAAGCGGGATTTACGTTCGTGGTGGTGGTCCCGACCAAAACCTGTTTCTGCTTGATGGTGTACCGGTTTACAACGCCAGTCACTTGTTTGGTTTCTTTTCGGTATTCAACCCTTCGGCGGTAAAACTGTGAAATTGTATAAAGGTGGTTTTCCTGCGCGTCTTCATCGGTTATCGACATTCGAATGAAGGAGGGGAACGACAAAGAAGTAAAGGGTGAGTTATCAATCGGTTTGATTTCATCTCGCTTTTCGTTGGAAGGACCGATTGTAAAAGACAAAACTTCTTTTATTATTTCGGGAAGAAGAACTTATTTGGATATACTGGCTCAACCGTTTATAAAAATTGCCAATAAAAACGATGAATACGGTAACACAACTGCCGGGTATTATTTTTATGATCTGAACGCAAAAGTAAATCACAAATTTTCGGAGAAAAGCAGGTTGTATTTTTCATCGTACATGGGGCGCGACAAGGCGTACAGCAAGGATGACAATTATTATGTAACCGATCATATTCGATACGATAATAAGGATGAAATGGGGATTGGATGGGGAAACATTACCTCGGCTCTGCGCTGGAATTATGTGTTTGGTCCAAAACTATTCAGCAATACTACGCTTACTTTCAGCAACTACAATTTCGATGTAAAAGAGGAGTACAGAACCACAAACACAAAAACGGGCAAATATTCTGAAGATTATTTCAAATATATTTCGGGAATAAAAGATTATACTGCCAAAATCGATTTCGATTACTATCCGGGTGGTGGTCATGAAGTTAAATTTGGTGCATCAAACATTTGGCACCAGTTCAAGCCCGGCGTCAATCACGAAAAAAATGGTTCTGCTTTTGATGTCGAATCCGCACCACAAGACACAATTTATGGCAATGCCGATATTTCGGGCATGGAATTTTCAGCTTTTATTGAAGATAATTTTGATATTTCGCCGCGGTTAAAATTAAATTACGGATTGCATTTTCGATGTTCAATGTTCAACAAACCAATTACCTGTCACTTCAACCACGTGCATCGATGAGTTTTTTGGCCGCTAAAAACCTGTCGTTCAAACTTTCGTATGCAAAAATGAGCCAGTATATTCATTTGCTCAGTTCATCAACAATAAGTTTACCAACCGATTTGTGGTTGCCTGTTACCGAAAAAGTGAAACCGCAGGATTCGCACCAGATTGCTATCGGCATGTTTACCACACTGGGCAAAAAGTTTGATTTTTCGGTTGAAGGATTTTACAAAACCATGGACAACCTGATTGAATACAAAGAAGGATCTTCGTTTTCAGGAATAAGTTCAGGCTGGGAATCGAAAATTGAAACAGGAAAAGGCTGGGCTTATGGCGCTGAGTTTCTGTTGGAAAAGAACGTGGGAAAAACTACCGGTTGGATTGGCTACACTTTCCTGGGCCGACCGACAATTCGAAAACCTCAACTTCGGCAAAACCTTTCCCGCGCGTTACGACCGTCGCCACGATATTAGCGTAGCATTAACACATGAGTTCAACGAACGGGTTGACTTGGGCGTTACCTGGGTTTATGGAACGGGTAACGCAACTACTTTGGGAACACAGCAATATCCTGGGTTTCTACCGATTACAGGTAGTGGTTACTACGGTGGTGGATATGAGAGCGATATTACTTATTATGGCGGACGTAACCAATACAGGATGCCATCATATCACAGGCTCGATATCGGGGTAAATTTCCACAAACAGAAAAAACGTGGAATCCGCACATGGTCTCTCGGTATTTATAATGTTTACAGCCGTCAAAATCCATTTTATTTGTACTGGGGATATGATACGGAAAGTGGGTATAATCAGCAGGGCCAGTATTACGAACAATCAAAACCCGCACTCAAACAATTGAGCCTTTTCCCTTTGATCCCTTCGATTAGTTACACCTTCAAATTTTAAACTTATGAAACAACTTGTAAATATTTTTATAGGAATTCTAATAATTAGTTTATTCATTTCATGTGAAAAAACCATTGATTTTGATGGTGTTAACATGGAACCAAAAATAGTTGTTAATGGAAATCTGAAGGCAGGTAACCCAATCAGAGCACTTTTGTACAAAAGCAGGAGTTTATTATCGGATGAAGAATTTTATAATTCGTTACCCAATGCTGAAGTAAAATTGTATGAAAACGATATTTATGTTGAAACACTTGAATATGCCGGGCGTGTCGATACTTTCCGCAAACAATTGCCTTATGATGTTGTAAAAGAATACATTTTTACCAATGGAAATTATTCTGCAAAAACCATTGCAGAAGTTGGGAAAACCTACCGGCTTGAAATTTCGTGTGATGGTTTTGATCCCGTTACCTGCGAAACCACAATTCCGGCTCCTGTTGAAATTACAAAAGTTGACACAATTACAGAAGTTGTTGATTACGGGAACGGGCAGGTAAAAAATTTATGGATTTATATATATTTTCATGATCCGTCCGGGACTCAAAATCATTATATGCTGCAATCGGAAAAAACTATAGGAAGGGTTTTAAATTATTATGACCAGTTTTCCGGTGAAACTTTTGTTCCGTCAGATACGATTCTTGTCCGTCAGGAAGGTTACACCGGCATTCAATTAGCCGATCCGGTTTTCAATAATAACAATAATGCCGATGATGTTGTTATGGGTTCTCCTGAAAATCGGTTTGCAATTTTTAATGATTCGCAAATTGACGGAAAAGACTATAAATTAGGTCTTATCTATTACGATTCATATTATGGTGGAGGAGGATATAGCCCATATCCGGGAGAAGACAAAAACCCCATTGATGAAACTGAATACGGGAACTTTAGCACATTGAAAATTCAACTTGTTTCAATAACAAAACAATATTACGATTATTTGAATTCAGCAAACTACCATTTCTGGTTTTCCGATGATCCGTTCTCCGAACCAGTTCCTGTTGCATCAAATGTTATTGGTGGAATGGGAAGCTGGGGAGCTTCAAGTTCAAGTGAAATAAAACTTGTAAATGGCACATATCCCATGCCCGGGAAAATTTATATCAACGAATATGAATATTATTATCCGCGTTAATAGTTGTTGAAAATAATTTCAAAATCTACCGTGAAAAAGGAATTCAAATAAAAAGCGATAAGGTTTTAGCTTGTCGCTTTTTACAACAAACTATTGAAATTTTACTTCCCTTTTTTTACCGTCGATATTTTTAACGGATAATAAAGCGGGCAAAAACTGAACAATCCTGTTGCCAGCGGAATCAGTCCAATAAGCCCAAACCAGCTATCAAATACAACTCCTAGAATGGCAATTAACAACCCAAGGATAATCCTTAACAAACGATCTACTGATCCAACATTATGATTCATGATATTTCTGTTTTTAAAAATTATTTTTTGAAGTTAAACAAAAAAATATACAATAAGTTTTAAAACTCACTTTCAAGCAAGTTACAAGCTGTTTTTAAAACCCGGGGCATTTGGTTCTGAACACACCTGCTTACTTGCCGCTGCCGATCCTTCGGGTGTTGAAATATCGAACCCGATCAGATTTTTGCAAATCAAAGTTCCATGTGCTTTTTTAAATTCAGCATTGAATTTCCGTATCAATAGTTTTGTTTTTGCCTTATCATCGGGATTTGAAGTTGAGTGTCCATACTTCATCCCAATAACCATGTAAGAGCCTGTAACAGCACCGCATGTTTCGGCACAAGCCATTCCGCCTCCAAAACCGCTGGCAATTTTAAGTGCAGTTTTTTCATCAATTCCAAGGTCATCAGCAAAAAGACTAAAAACCGTTTGGGCGCAGTTGAATTTGGAGAATTGGTTTTCAACAAGGTCTGCTTTCATTTTTTTCTTTTAAAATTAATCGAATTTCGTAGAATAAAAAACCCGGTTCGTTAGTTGATGAACCGGGTTTTATTATTGGAATATCTAATTCTTTTCTTCAGGTCTCCTCTTAGGAGAGATTTAGAGGGGCTTCCTATTCTCCCCTAACCGCAGCAACACCCGGCAAAACCCTTCCTTCAAGGTATTCCAGTAAAGCGCCACCGGCAGTTGAAATGTATGAAACACCCGGTGCAAAACCAAACTGATTTACTGCAGCAACCGAGTCGCCACCACCAACAAGTGAAAAAGCACCTTTTTCTGTAGCAGTTACAATGGCTTGTCCAACGGCTTTTGTTCCGACGGCAAATTTTTCCATTTCGAAAACGCCGACAGGACCGTTCCAAAGTATAGTTCCTGAGTTTTCGATTACTTTTTTCATGCTGGCAATACTTTCAGGACCGGCATCCAAACCCATCCAACCTTCAGGTATTTGGTTCGACGGAAGTATTTTAGTGTTTGCATCTTCGCTAAAAGCATCGGCAGCTACCACGTCAGAAGCAATTATCAGGTTTACTCCTTTTCTTTTGCAATCCTTTCAATGTTTTTTGCTGTTTCAAGGAAATCGTCCTCACAAATAGAGTTGCCTACCTTGCCTCCGTTGGCTTTTATAAAAGTGTAGGTCATACCACCACCCAAAATCAGGTTGTCAACTTTACTCAACAGATTTTCGATGATTGTTATTTTTGTTGAAACTTTAGCTCCCCCCATAATTGCAGTTAACGGACGTTGTGGGTTTTTTACAACTTTGTCGAGGCTTTCCACTTCACTTTCAATCAGATACCCAAACATTTTATCGTTGGGGAAGAATTTGGCTATAACCGCAGTTGAAGCGTGTGCTCGGTGTGCGGTTCCGAAAGCATCGTTTACCCAACAGTCGCCGTTTGCTGCCAATTGTTCGGCAAATCCTTCGTCACCCTTTTCTTCTCCTTTGTAAAAGCGAAGGTTTTCGAGCATTAAAACTTCACCCGGTTTCAAAGCTTTCGCCATGGCCTGCACTTCAGCACCTATACAATCGGGAGCAAGTTTAACTTCAACACCAAGTAAGTCGCTTAAATGACCAACAAGGTGGCGCATCGAATATTTATCGGTTGGCCCGTCTTTTGGTCTTCCAAAATGAGACATGATTATTGGAGAACCACCATCTTTCATGATTTTTTTGATGGTTGGAACTGCCGCCGTCATGCGGGTGTCATCAGTAATCTCAAAATTTTCGTTCAACGGAACATTGAAATCTACGCGGATCAATGCTTTTTTTCCTTCAAAATTGTAAGTGCTAATCGTTTGCATGTTATTGTTTTTTTAGAATTTCAGAAAATCAACCAAAGATAAAAAATAAAATCCGTAGAAAACGGGTGTTAAAATCAGGCGAAAATAATTTAATGTTGGGGTAAACTTGGAATTTCAACTTATAAAAAACTATTTTTGAGCCATGTTTTTAAAGATGTAGTTGGACAGGAAGCGTTGAAAAAACGGTTGATTCAATCAGTTCAGAGCGAACGAATTAGCCATGATCAACTTTTTTCGGGGCCCGAGGGTACCGGGAAGTTGGCTTTGGCAATTGCTTATGCCCAGTACATTTCTTGCAGGAACCGCAATGAAACGGATTCATGTGGAGTTTGCCCGTCGTGTCACAAATACAACAAACTGGCGCACCCCGATTTACATTTTGTTTTTCCGATTTTTAATCCAAAAGGTCAGAAACCGATAAGCGATGATTTTATTGGCCAGTGGCGCGAAATGGTATTAAAAGATCCCTATTTCGATTTGGGAAGCTGGCTGACTTTTATTGAGGCTGAAAATGCACAGGGAATGATTTACGAAAGAGAAAGCGATTCGATTTATAAAAAGCTGAACCTTAAATCATTTGAGTCTGAATTCAAAGTAATGATAATCTGGTTGCCAGAGAAAATGCACACGGCCTGTTCAAATAAATTGCTAAAATTGATTGAAGAACCACCCAATAAAACACTTTTCATTTTAATTACCGAAGACGAGGAAGACGTAATAAGTACCATCCGGTCGCGTGCACAACTGATTAAGTTCCCGTTTATTGACAAAGATTCGATAAAGGATGCGTTGCTGAAGTTTGATGATATTGACAGGGAATTGATTCCTGATGCTGTTCATTTGGCCAATGGGAATTATATTAAAGCCAAAACTTATCTAAATCCAGGCGATGATGAACAGTTTTACTTTCAAAAGTTTCAGGAAATGATGCGCCAGGCATACAAACGTGAGGTTTTGGAGCAAATTCAGTGGGCCGAAGAAATGGCTAAAATAGGCCGCGACAGGCAAAAAGCATTTTTCGCCTTTGCACTTCGCATGATTCGCGAATATTTTGTTTTGAACATGAAACAAAGTAGTTTGGTATATCTCAACCAAAAGGAAAAGGCCTGGGGGAAACAATTTGCACCATTCATCAACGAACGGAATATAGTTCCTTTTTTTAACGAATTTGAAAAAGGCATCACACATATTTCATGGAACGGAAATCCCCGGATTATATTTCTGGATACTGCACTTCGAATGGTTCGGCTGATAAAAAGGTAGGCAGGAGACTGAAATAAGAAATGCAATGTTATCAGGGTTTTCATCGTTATTTTTGTTGTAAGGTTTTTAACCAATAACAATCTGGCTGCAATTACAACCTTCTTTAACTTCGGTTCGCCCGGTTTTGTCTTTCTTAGATTCCCTCTAAAAAAGGACTAAAGAAATATCAAATTGGTATTATTATTTACTTTTGTAAATATGATGTAATTTTATTCCGAACTATTTGGAATTTAGAATCATGATTTCAACTATTCATTATGCAGGAACAAGAAATTGATACGATAGAAAGGGGATATTGTATAACCAAAACGGGGTGTTGTGCAAAACTTAATGTAACAGACTGGTTGTCTGATATTAAACTCCCAATCGAGCTGGACAATATTGTAGAGGTCAGGTTTAAAAATACCCGGAAAGATTATTACCAAAATATAAATAACCTGAACTTACAGGTGGGCGATTTGGTTGCAGTTGAAAGCAGCCCGGGACATGACATCGGCATAATATCATTAATGGGGCCGCTTGTTGAGTATCAAATGAAAAAACACAAACCCACACTTTACAACGGTGAGTTCAGAAAAATTTACCGTCTTGCCAAACCCACTGACATTGAAAAATGGAAAGAAGCAATTTCGCTTGAACATGAAACGATGATTCGTTCGAGGCAAATAACCGCTGATTTGAGGCTGAATATGAAAATCGGTGACGTTGAATACCAGGGCGACAGAACAAAAGCCATTTTCTATTACATTGCCGATGACCGGGTCGATTTCAGACAGTTGATAAAAGTGCTTGCCGAAAATTTTCACATCAGGGTGGAAATGAAACAAATTGGCGCCCGCCAGGAAGCTGGAAGAATTGGTGGAATTGGACCTTGTGGAAGAGAAATTTGTTGTTCCACCTGGTTAAACAGTTTTATTTCAGTTTCAACCAATGCAGCCCGTTACCAGGATATTTCTCTCAACCCGCAGAAACTTGCCGGACAGTGCGGAAAACTAAAATGTTGCCTCAATTATGAATTGGCTACATATATGGATGCACAAAAGGATTTTCCACCTACAAACTATCCGCTAGAAACCGAAACAGGCACCTATTATTATTTGAAAGCCGACATTTTAACCGGCACATATTTATATATGCAACAGGGAAATACGCCATCAAATCAAATTACTGTTCCGGTGAAAAGAGTTGTAGAAATTCAGCAGCTAAACAAAAAAGGCAAAAAACCTGAAAGACTATTATTAACCGACAACAGAGTTGTTGAAAAGGAATTGGACACCTTTCACAATGTAGTTGAGCAGGAAGCATTAACACGTTTTGATAAACCCAAACAGGGAAACCGAAAGAAGAAACGTAGTTTTAACCGTAACCCGCACAGAAAACCAAATGTAAAATGAAGAATTTTGCAATCCAGTTTCTGACAGCTTTTGTTTTACTGATTTCGATATTTGCCTGCAACCACAGCAGTTTTTTCGGAGAATACAAAACAATTCCGCGTGCAATGTGGCACCGCGATTCAACAGTCACTTTTCAAATTCCGGTTACCGACACGTTGCAAAAACACAATTTATATATTGGTGTCAGAAACGATATCGAATACAAATACAGTAATTTGTGGCTTTTTATCAACGTTATTCAACCCGGCGACTCAACTGCCGTAACTGATACTTTGGAAGTTACACTTGCTGATCCCGCCGGCAAGTGGCTGGGGCATGGTTTTGGTGGCGTTAAAACCAGCGAAACCCTGTTCCGGAAAAATGTTTTTTTCCCCGTTTCAGGCAACTACGAAATTCAGATAAAGCAGGGAATGCGGGGCACACAACTTGAAGGTATTACCGAAGTTGGATTCAGAATGGAGTAAAGCCCCTCTAACTCCCCCGGAGGGGGAGAGTCGAAGAAAGCAAATTCATGGCTAATTTGAACTAACAGGATAAGAAATAATTATAAAAAGGTGGGGAAAAATAAGTTAGCCAAGTTTGGCGAAATGGAACTTTTTGAAAATGTAATCCAGGTTCCATATAAAAAATTAATAGAGGAAGATTTCGAACTTAAAGGAAAATGGGCAATTGATTTCTTTAAAAACGAAAATCCGGTTATTCTTGAATTGGGCTGCGGAAAAGGAGAATATACAGTTGAACTTGCCGAAAAAAATCCTCATCAAAACTACATTGGTGTTGACATAAAAGGAGCAAGAATGCATGTTGGCGCGAAACAGGCGATTGAAAAAAAACTTAAAAACGTGGCTTTTCTGCGGACCAACATCGAAATCATCAACCATTTTTTTGGCGAAGATGAAGTTACCCAAATCTGGCTTACATTTCCCGACCCGCAAATGAAGAAAACCCGAAAACGGCTGACATCAACTTCTTTTATGAATTTGTACAAACAATTTCTGAAAAAAGAAGGTATTGTACATCTAAAAACCGACAGTAATTTTCAGTTTACATACACAAGTGCAATGGTTCATTTAAATGAGTTTGAAATTTTGGCTGAGACAAATAATTTATATGAATCGGAAATTATGAATGAAACTTTACAGATTAAAACCTTCTATGAAAAACAGTGGCTAAGCCGCGGTATAACAATTAAATACATTGCTTTTAAACTGAACGAAAATGCATTTGCAGAACCCGATATCGAAATCGAAAAAGCCGAATACCGTAGTTTTGGAAGAAGTGCAAAGGATATTCATTGAGAAAATTTAAATAAGAAATAATTAATAAGGAATGTATAA
The DNA here is from genome assembly GCA_016705335.1 of Draconibacterium sp. Lineage (GTDB taxonomy): Bacteria > Bacteroidota > Bacteroidia > Bacteroidales > Prolixibacteraceae > Draconibacterium. The sequence goes on from JADIYN010000006.1 coordinate 88,760, forward strand.
TGAGAAAGTGAAGAATACAAAAAACTTACTATTTTCTTATTCCATATTCGATATTTTAGATTAATTTATGCATATCAAAAAATCCATAAAATGTCCGATTTTTTCAGCCAGGTTTACGAAGTAGTTAAATTGATTCCTGCCGGACGGGTTACATCTTACGGCGCAATTGCTGCCTATCTTGGTTCACCGGGAGCGGCGCGCATGGTGGGCTGGGCAATGAATGCTTCTCACCATCATCCCGACTTTGTTCCTGCCCACCGGGTAGTCAACCGCAACGGTTTGTTAACAGGCAAACATCATTTCGATACGCCAAATGTGATGAAAGAATTACTGGAAAATGAAGGTTTGCTTTTTGACGACAACGACCAGATCCTGAACTTTGAAGAACGGTTTTGGGACCCTGCGAAAGAGTTAAGTTTATAAACCCAAAAAGATTTGAAGTTGTTATATAATTGATAAGTTTAAGTGTCGCATTTCACACAAATGTTTATAATTAACATTATTCCATACAAAAGAGTATTTATTATAATCTGGTTTTATTAGTTTTGCCTCAAATAATAAATAATCATTCATAAATAATAAATAGTTATGTCCGATATACCACGTAAATTAATAGTTCCAAAAAACGTAACCGATGCGTTGCGCACTGTAAAATACCCGGGAAGCGAAGAAGATATTGTTGCCCTCGAAATGCCACAGGAAATCAGGATTGCCGGTCAACGGGTAAGTTTTTCACTGGTTTTCCAAAAAAGTGATGACTCAAATATTGAAACACTGGTTTTGGCATCAGAAGAAGCAATAAAAAAATACATTGGCGAAGAAGTTGAAATAGAAGACAACATTTCAGTGAAATTTATTCATGATATGCAACGTCCGGTTTTGCCCAATGTTAAAAATATTATTGCAATTGCATCGGGTAAAGGTGGCGTGGGGAAATCAACGGTTTCAGTAAATCTGGCTGTTGCACTTGCCAACCAGGGCAAAAAAGTGGGATTATTGGATGCCGATATTTTTGGGCCTTCAATCCCAAAAATGTTTGGTGCCGAAGGCGATAAACCGGCGGGAATAAAAATAGATGACCGCGAAATGATAAACCCGCTTGAAAAATTCGGGGTGAAATTCTTGTCAGTCGGCTTTTTTGTTGATACCGAAAGTGCCATTATCTGGCGCGGTCCGATGGCATCAAATGCACTGAAACAACTTATTTCAGAAGGAAACTGGGGCGACCTGGATTACCTGTTGATTGATTTACCACCGGGAACAAGCGATATTCACTTGACTTTGGTACAGTCAGTTCCGGTAACCGGGGCTGTGATTGTAACAACTCCTCAGGATGTGGCGCTGGCCGATGTAATTCGTGGCGCAAGTATGTTCCAAAGCAAATCTATAGATGTTCCGGTTTTGGGTTTGGTTGAAAATATGGCCTGGTTTACACCTGCCGAACTGCCCGAAAACAAATACTATATTTTTGGAAAAGACGGCGGTAAAAATCTTGCCGAAAAAATGGGAATACCATTTTTGGGTCAAATTCCAATTGTGCAAAGTATTCGCGAAGGTGGCGATTACGGAGTTCCCGTTGCAGTTGATGCCGACTCAATAACCGGCGCTGCATTTGCCGAAGTGGCAAAAAATGTTCAGCATCGTGTTCATATCCGAAATATTCAACTGGCACCAACCAAAAAAGTTAAAATTACAAGGAAATAAAACCAGCTAACAAAAGCATTTTAAAAAGCCATAAATTGATTGTTTAAACTTTCAGTTTAAAATTACTGGGAACGCAGAAGACGCTGATATTACTGATTTAAACAGATTTTTTACACTGAAAATCTGTTTAAATCGGTGTTATCAGTGTTCGATTTCCCTTTGTTCAGGAAATGATAAAATTCAATACTTAAAGCCGTTCAAATTTTTATATTTTTGTGCCCTTTGGAAATCATACAGAATCAGGATAAACAAACAATATTCTTATAAATATTGAGTTTATTCATAGAGTTAATAAATCAACCGCTTGAGGAGAATTTTTTTACATACCGCTTTAGTTATTTTTTTGGTTTGGGTCTTTGCAGGTTGTACGACCGAAAAAAACACATGGTCAACCCGTACTTTCCATAATATAAATTCACAGTACAATGTGTATTTTAATGCCAGTGAGAGCGTTAAAAAAGGCGTTGCAAATATTGACGAGCGGTTAGATGACGACTTTACACGGCTTCTGCCCATATACAAATCAAGCACGCCATCGGCTGGTGAAATGGTAAAATCGGACATGAATTATGCCATTGAAAAATGCTCGAAACTGATTGAAATTCATTCGATAACAAAAAAGCCAAAGCGCAAAAGAAACCGAACACGGAAATACCAGGAATTTGCAAGCCAGGAAGAATTTAACAAGTGGATTGACGACAGCTACCTGTTAATGGGGAAAGCTTATTTCTATCAGCATAATTTTGTGGGGGCAATTGATAATTTTGGTTTTGTAGTCAGAAAATACCCTGATGGCGAAACAAAAGATGAAGCACAAATATGGCTAATACGCAGTTACAGCGAACTCGGAAGATTTACCGAAGCATCAGAAGTTATTCAGGCAGTTCAAAATGATGAAGCTTTTCCGAAGAAACTTGAAAAAGATTTAGCCATTGCAACTGCCGACTATTACTTGAAACAGCAGGTGTATGACGAAGCCATAAAATTTATTGACATCGCTTTAAATAAAATTGTTTTTAAAAGACAAAAAGCACGACTTAAATACATTGAAGCGCAACTCTACCAGGAACTCGGAATGAAAACCGAAGCATCTGCTGCATACAGGGCAGTTACAAAAATGAACCCCGATTATAAAATGGCCTTCAATGCAAAAATTAATGCGGCAGGAATTTTTTCGGGCGAAGGGAATGCAGAAGATTTAAGAAGGAGTTGAACAAAATGCTCCGCGATCATAAAAATTTCGATTTCCGCGACCAAATTTATTATGCTTTGGGGAACGTATATTTTAAAGAAGGAAACCGTGAAGTTGCAGTCGATAATTACAGAAAATCAGTATCGACAAGCTTTCAAAACCAATACCAGCGCGCACTTTCATCTATAACTGTTGCCGATATCTATTTTGAAGATCTTGAATACCGCAAGGCACAATCGTATTTCGACAGCGCGATGATAATAATCGACGAAAACTACCCCGATTATGAAACTGTTTCAACAAAATATAAAGGGCTTACCAATTTGGTTGATAATCTTGTTACTGTTGAGCGTGAAGACAGTTTGCAACGGATTGCCAACATGCCTGAAATTGAGCGTGAATCACTGATAGCCCGCATAATAAAAGAAGAACAGGAACGCCTGCGCAATGAAGAAAACCTTGCCATGCAGGGAACGGGAAGCCAGGGTTACAACCGCTCAAACCGCAATCGGCTGGGAATGGGAAATCAGCAAGCCGGTGCCGGTTGGTATTTCTACAACCCGCAAACCGTTTCCTACGGACGTGTCACTTTCCAGCAATTGTGGGGTAAACGTAAACTCGAAGACAACTGGAACCGCGCCAACAAAGGAATTTCAACTGAAATATCGGAAGAAGGAATGGAAGGGGTTGACTCCACGCAAATTGTTGTCAGGGAACAGGACCCATTGAAAAAGGAATTTTACACGCAGGATTTGCCACTAACCGATTCGTTGATGGCAATTTCGCACGACAAAATCCGCGATGCCCTGTTTAATGCCGGTAAAATATTTAAAGTCGATTTTACAAATTATCCCCGTTCTGCAGATTCATTTGAAGATTTAAACCGGCGTTACCCATCTAATATTTACCTGCTTTCGGCATTGTTCGAGTTGTATGATTTGTATGAATTAATGGGTGACAAACAAAAATCGGACTACTACCGCAACATGATAATTTCGCAGTTCCCAAAAAGCAACTACGCGCAATACCTTGTCAATCCTAACTTTTTTGTTGAAATGCAAGCCCGACTTGATAACCTGAATAATTTGTACCAGGAGACTTTTAGAAATTACAAAGCCGGAGTTTACAGCAATGTGATTTCACTTTCAGCACAAATGAAGACAATGGAACCTGACAGTGCGATGATTCCAAAAATCGATTTTATGAACGCGGTTGCCAACGGTACACAATCGGGAGTACAGGATTTTGAAAAACGGCTCGAAAATTATGTGGCGACTTACCCGGCTGCAGAACCAACGCCGCTGGCCAATGAAATCCTGACTTTGATTCGTGACAGTTCGTTAAACGATTATCAGAAACTGATTGATTTGGGTTACATCAGCGAAGAAATTAAAAATGACGAATTGCTGACCGAAAATCAAAATGCTGAAGATGAATTTGGCGGGAAATTTACCTACGATGAAGATTTGCTCCATTATTTTGTAATCGCCTACCCGCGTGAAGCAAAAGTAGATTTAAACCGCCTGAATTTTGATATTGCCAACTACAATATCGACCATTACACAAAAGTTGATTTCGATATAGAAACAGAAAATTTAGATGACAAAACAGCATTTGTAATTGTGCGTTCGCTCGATAACAAGGAAAATGCACTGATTTATCATGGTGCAATTATTCGTCGCGCCAGTGTTTTCAGAGCATTAAAAGATGTTGATTACCTGAATTTTGTAATTTCATCAACAAACTACCGGGCCGTGATGAATGAAAAATCGACTGTCGATTACCTGAAATTCTTTGTAAAAAATTACAGCCGCTACATTCGGTCAAACTTTACCGATGAAGAACTTGAAGTTTCGCCGGAAGAGTTGATGGCACGCGCCAAAGAGCAGGATAATATTTTAAGGGAAAAAGGGAAGTTTGTTGTTGTGAGTACCGGTGCTGAAAAGCTTTTCAATACAAATATCGACACAACCCAGAATTTTGTAATCGCAATAAAAGACAAAAGTATATCAACCCGCCAGTTGCTAAACGATTTTGCCGATTTCAACAAAAACGAATTCAGGTTGTGGGGACTTGCCCTTCAGTTGAAACAAGCCGGAGATTATCAGTTACTCGTTGTAAATGGTATTCCTACTTTAAACGAATCGATGTCATATTTCAGGAAAGTTGTTGTAACACGCAGTTTGTTTAATTCGCTGGGGCAGTCAATTTACCGGAATTTCCTTATTACAAATGAAAATATACAAAAGCTGATAGAGCAAAATAAAGTTGACGAATATATTGAGTTCTTCCGCAACAACTACATACAGAAAACGCCGGCGCAAACTGGTTCAACAGAAAATACAAACGCTACGCCTGCTCCCAATGAACCGGCCACCCAGCAAAATGTTGCCGTTGACGGGCCAAAACCCAAAGAATATGAAGGGCCGTACAGCGAAAATATTGATGGAAAGCAATTGTTTGTTTTTGTAATTCCGGTGCTTGATATCGATCAACCTGCATTTATAAGTGGTATTAATCAATTTAACCAGGCCAGTTATGCCAACCTGAATTTGAAAGTTGATGTACAACCATTGGATGAACTTCGCCAGATTGTTCGTGTAACCGGACTTCCGGACAGAGAAACTGCAGCCTTGTATTTTACAAAAGTTGTGAATAACCGCGATTTATATGTTCCACTCCGCAAAGGAAATTACCGTAATTTCCTGATTACTGAACCGAATTATGTTGTATTCCTGCGGGAAAAGAATATTCTCGACTACATGAATTTCTACAAAAGGTTTTATCTGGAGCAGTAGTAAGAAGGTTACGGGTTACATGTTACATGTTTAGTTTATTTTCACCAGTTCTTCTTCCTAAAGGTTAACCTGATTAAATTATCGAACTGGAGACTAAAAACAACCACAATCAGAATTTCGACAACCAAAAGCACAATTTTTGAACTTTCTCCAAAATACTGTAACCCGAAATCTGATAATGCATCGGTGATAATCAGCCCGAAAATCAGCCCCGACAAAAAGAGAAACCACGACCAGCGAATGTTGCGCCAGAAAGATTTTTCTTCGGCTTCCTTTTTCCTTATCGACTCCATCACTTGCTCTTCAAAATTTGGAAACTGAATTTCGAGCTTCGAAAACTCCATTATTTTTTTGAAATCTTTTTCTTCCATTTTCTGTTAATAAAGCGATTTGACCTCTGTATTCAACATTTTCTGCAACAATTCCTGCATGTTTTTCCTACCCCGGTGGAGGTGAACTTTTGTATTCGATTCGCTCCAGCCGGTCATTTCGCAGATTTCTTTTATGCTGTTTTCTGCCAGGTAAAAAAGCCTTAAAACAAGACTTTCGTTCACCGGCAACCTGTTTAAACATTCGTTAATGTAAAACTTTTGTTCCGTTTCCTTTAATGCATCAAAAATTGCCGGATTCTCCCGGAAATCGAATCCTACATCAATTCCCGGTTCAAACACTCTTATCCTTCCTGATCGTTTTAAACGATTCGTTAATAACAATCCGGCACAACCATGTGCTGAACTTCGATTCGCCTTTAAACGATTTTAAGTTTTCGTATGCTTTTACAAATGATTCCTGTACAACCTCCGCAGCTGTAAATTCATTTTTTACAATCGAAAAAGCAACCGAAAAAGCCAGGTCTTTATACTGTTTTATAAAGTACCTGAATTCTTCGGTTTGTCCGTCGAGAACCTTTTTAATGTAAAGGTCGTCCATCAGCTACTCTTTGTTTTTGGGCTTGTCGGCAAAATAAGCAACAAGAATTGAGATAGAAGTAAAAAGGAAGATGATTCCCATAAATATTGGTTCCGGTTGAATTGAATAATTCCCAAACGAATCTTTTAATACATTTTCCATTGCCAGAATTAAAAACCAGGCAACTAGCCATCCGATAGAAAAACCGGTAGCAATAATGCCAACCTTCAACCATGGAAATTGAAATCCGGAATCTGACTTTCTCCGGGCATAAAGCTCCGAAACATCTTTGTCTCTTTCTATTAAGGCCATGCGTTCTTTGTTACGCGTTTTCAGATAAACATACCAACTCAGAAATACAGTTACCAAAAGAAGGATAGTGAACAGCATAAAATAATCTTCGCCTCTCATAATTTTATTTTTTAAATTTTCACTTTGATTTCGTTCGCGGCAAAAAGGTTACAAAAATTTTCTGACAATAAGACTTTTAATAGATAGAAAAGTACCGCTGTACTCCCTTTCGAAATCAAAATTCGTTAATCGTCATACGTTAATCATTTTCGGAATCGGTGTTTCAAATTACCAGAGCATCCCAATTTCAACTTCCAGGCATATTCTCTCGACTCCAGTCTTTCATCCACATTCATGCATTAAAGCATTCCCGCATTCTCGCATTGGAGTTAAAGTAAGTTAAACAGGCACTATAACGGCACTATTATTGTTTTTATCTTTACAACAGTTAAAATTGAAGTATATGAATAAACCACGCATTCTCTGGACCGACGACGAAATTGACTTGTTACGCGCTCATATTATTTTTCTTGAGAGCAAGGGATATGAAGTTGAAACAGCCAATAACGGTTTGGATGCAGTTGAAAAGTGAAAGACAGCTATTACGATATTATTTTTTTAGACGAAAATATGCCCGGCATGACAGGGCTTGAAACACTGACACAAATTAAAACGCTGTCTCCAAATGTGCCTGTTGTGATGATCACGAAAAGCGAAGAAGAGAATATAATGGACGAAGCAGTAGGTTCGAAAATTGCCGATTATCTTATAAAACCAGTAAATCCGAAACAAATACTACTCACGCTAAAAAAGAATATTGACCAAAAAAGGTTGGTTACGCAACAAACTACTTCGGCCTACCAGGTACAGTTTGGGAAAATAGGGATGCAACTCAACGACAGGCTGAATTATACCGAATGGATTGACATTTATAAAAAGCTTGTGCACTGGGAGATTGAACTCAGCCAGTCGGATGACTCGGGAATGGACGAAATACTTGCCATGCAAAAAGAAGATGCCAACAATGCATTTTTCAAGTTTATTAAAGACAATTATCTCGACTGGTTTCAGCAAGAAATTGGCGACAGGCCACTTTTATCGCCCGACATTTTTAAACACAAAATTTTCCCGCTGCTCGACGGCGGCAAAAAAGTATTTGTACTTGTCATCGACAACCTCCGTTTCGATCAGTGGCGCACAATCAACAAGGTTTTCGATGGTTATTTCCGCACCGAATCGGAGGATTTGTATTTCGGTATTTTGCCCACAGCAACAATGTATGCGCGCAATGCCATGTTCGCCGGTTTAATGCCTTCTGAAATCGAAAAACTGTATCCTGAATATTGGGACGATGATGATAACGAAGGAAACAAAAACCGTTTTGAGGAACAGTTGCTGCGGAAACAAATGGCCCGCCTCGGAAGAAAAGAAAAGCTTTATTTCGACAAAGTGTCAGGGATGCGCATGGAACGCCGTATTTCGGACAACCTGAGCAGCATTTTGGAAAGTGATCTATCAGTTATGGTTTTTAATTTTGTTGATATGATTTCGCATGCCCGCACCGAAATGGATATGATCAAAGAACTGGCAAGCGACGAAAAAAGCATATCGTTCGCTAACTTTGAGCTGGTTTAACAACTCACCGTTACTTTCGCTATTAAAAGGATTATCGGAAAACAATGTCAAAGTTGTTGTAACTACCGACCACGGATCAATTCGCGTAAACAATGCAATAAAAGTTATTGGCGATCGCGAAACAAATACAAACCTGCGTTACAAATTAGGCAAAAACCTGAATTATAAATCGAAACAGATTTTTGAGGTGCGCGATCCGCGAAAAGCATTTTTGCCTTCGCGAAATGTGAGTACAAGTTACATTTTTGCCAATTCCGATGATTTTCTGGCATATCCCAACAACTATAATTATTACGCCAACTATTACAAAGATACTTTCCAGCACGGTGGTATTTCTATGGAAGAAATGATAATCCCGGTGATTACGCTGGTTCCGAAAGGATAAAATTTCACAGTTCAAACTGTGTAAATAAGTTTTGGTATTAAATATTCCAAAGCTTATGATTTTGATCTTAAAAACTGAAGTCGAATTTGTGCTGGTTTTAAATTCAAATAAATATGAAAAAATGAAAATCCCCGGGTCACACCTGGGGATCATCAATTTTCAACAGGTTCAATAACCTATTAAATTTTAATTATGCGGTGCAAAAATATTGCGGTTAATTAAAGCAATCGCCCCAACCGTTCATTTGATTCCTTTTTTGCATAGATTGGGACTTTGTTATCAAAAAAATTTGAATCAGTACCCAATTCCATCATCAAATTTAAAGACTGCGTAGCCCTCCGGTTCAAGGTAACCGGGAACATCGGCTTTGTTATCGAGCACTGCTTCGCGCGAAGCAGGAATTGAAAACGGCATTTTCCCTGTCGGATTGAATTTTCCTGTAACAACATCAAGTAGCGCATCGGTTGTGGTTCCAAATGTTGCCAGGAAAGTATTTGCATTGTTATCATCAATTTCGCTGATTACCCACGGATTGCTGAAATTAATGGCAAGTATAGTTGGCCTCATCGATTTTATTTTATTGACATGTTCGATATCGATATTATTTTCTGACAGTTCAATTTTAATTTCGGCGCCGCTTGAACCAAACAATCCACCAGTTTTGGGAATCAGCCAGAGAATTGCAACATCGGCATCAGATGGGGAGTTTACAAATTCAACATCCCAATTATTTATTTCAGGAACAATAACCGTTTGCGGATTATCGGAACCACCGCGTGAAACCATGTATTTCTCAAAATAAACCCTGGTTTTTGGTTTTAACGGGAGCAACGATTTATCGTTCCGCAGCAATACAATTGATTTTCGGAATGCGAGATTTGCCCGTTCCTGAAATTCGGAGTTTCCAACAACTGCTTTTGCTTCTTCAACATTAACATACGGATTTTCAAAAATCCCAAGTTCAAAATCTTCCTTTAATAAGCGAATAACTGACTCATTAATGCGTTCTTCCGAAACTAACCCGCTTTTTACAGTTTCCAATAAAAAAGAAGGATCGGCAACACCTGAAAAAATATCAACTCCGGCATCAATAGCTTTTTTGTAACGCTCTGATATGGAAAGATTTTCAACTCCCCAGGGCATCATAAAAATAGGGCCTGTGTCGGAATTTATTATCCCTTTAAAACCCATTTTACCACGAAGCAAATCGGTAATAATTCCTTTATTGTAAGCAAAACCAACTTCTTCGAATTCAGTATTAACAGGTTTCGCGTAATAGGGCATTATTGCTGAAGTACCTGCTTCAATAGCAGCCATAAATGGTTTCAGGTGGTATTCAAACATACCGCCGGGATATTCCTGGTCTTTCCCCCAGTCGAAATGTGCATCCTGACCATCGGTTTGAGGGCCGCCTCCCGGAAAATGCTTTGTTGTAAGTGCAACAGAATGTGTCCCCAGTTTTTCGCCCTGAAAACCTAGCACAATTTCGCGAATCATGTTTGCAGCCAGATCGGCATCTTCGCCAAAAGTACCTTCGGTGCGTCCCCAGCGAGGTTCGGTTGCCAGATCGGCCATGTACATATAACCTTTGCGGATACCAACTGCCACCCATTCGCGCGCAGCAATTTCAGCAAATTCGCGGGTCAGCGAAAAATCGCGCATCGCAGCCATTCCCAGTTCTCCCGGCCATTTTGAAAAGCCTGTTTCGCCATGACCAAGTCCGGTGGAATTATCGATTGTAATATGGTTTCTGGGATTTGAAGTTACCAAAACCGGAATTCCCAAACGTGTAGATTCGGCAAGCGTCTGTAAATTGTTCGACCATTCACAAATGGTTTTCGCATTTGTATTTGCACGTAAAATAAAATGACGGAGATGTCTTTCATTTACCCCTTTTGTTGTACCCGAAACATTCAGAACCGGCTGTGGCAGTGGCTGGCGTGTAAAAAAATTGCGATCTATTATTACATCCCTTTCATCCAAATCACTTGTAACTTCACTCATTCTGCCAAGTGGTCCGTGTGAAATTGCTGTGTCTTTACTTCCCATGTTAATCGTGCTGATCAGCATAAATCCAACTTTCTCTTCGAGGTTCATTTGCCCGGCCAAATCGTTCGCCCTTTCATCGGCGCTTAACCGCCAGTCTTCATATTTATCCAGTTTCCCGTTTTTGTTTAAATCTTTAAATTGAAATCCATTTTTCTCCAAAAGTTGAACCGATCTGATTCCCAATTCAGGTTGAACAAAGTTTGATTTTTGAGCACACGATGAAAAAAAGAAAAGCAAAATCACATAAACTGAAAATAACCACTGTTTTTTGGTTAACTGATTCGAAGGAAAAAAGTTGTTCAATGCTGTTAATTTCATACTGTTATGGTTTAAATAGTTTATAAAAAAGTCAATTTACGAAATAGTAAACGATTATAAAATTAAAGCTAACTGCTTTATTTTTATAAAACGTCTCAATAGATAAATTGGAACCAATCAAACAGTTCTTTTAAATTCAGACGGGGTATAACCTGTTTCTTCCTTGAAAATCCGGTTAAATGATGATTTTGAATTAAAGCCGCATTCGAGGCCAACTCCCAAAACCGAATAGTGGCTGAAAACAGGGTTTAACAGCATTTCCTTAACTTCCATCACCCTGAATTCGTTAATCAGTTTATAGAAATTTTTCTTCTGTCCGCTGTTGATAGTCTCTGACAATTTATGCCTCGAAATATTCAAATCGTCAGCCATCATTTGCAGACTGTACTCGGGATTAAGATATGGTTTTTTTGATTTCAGGTATTGAAGTATTGTGTTTGTCAGTTCTTCAATTTGCTTGTCGCTCAATACTGCACGCGTTGGTTTCGATTCATTATTCTCCGGAATATCCTGAATTTCATTAATTCCATCTTCGATTTTTCGTGTCTTGTAAATTGAAGATTGATTGATCCCGAAAAAGATCATTATAAAAGTAAAGAGTGTAAGATTAAGGGAAAGAAACGAAAATTTTACAACTTTCAATTCGAACGTTCTTATCAGAAATGTAAAAACAAAATCGCTTACAAACAGCACAAGGAAAAGCGACAAAACAAAAATCAGCCAGCTCAACGAGTTTTTGGTTGTGTAATTTGAAAACTGAAACGGAATTGTCTTGCGGTGTTTCAGAATAAGTTTCAAACTAAAAATCCAATACACAAACAGCGATACCACTAATAATGCAAAGTATATTCGGTTATATATGTACGAAGGGTTTTCAGCCAGATTCCACGAACTGTTAATTGGCACAACATCAATTGTTGAACGATGCACAGCCACAGCTATCATTGGCGCCAAATGAAGCAGCTGGCTCTTTTTCAAACTGAAATTTTCGATTGAAAGTGAGCTTACATATAAATACAGCAAGGGGCCAAATAAAAAGAGAACTGGCATAATACCGGGTTTAAAATAATCAACCACCTCAAAAGGCAGCAAACCCGACCCCAGGAAAACAGTAATTACAGCAAGCCAAATGGTTAAAAATGTAAAGCTGAAATGCCGCGGCCGTTTAGTAATAAAAATAACGAACCCAAACAGTGACTGAACAAAGCCAATAATTGCGATGGTTTTTATCATTGAAATTTTATAAAGCGTACTTTGGACTGCAGAGTACAGACAAAGTTTAACCCAACTTTAGAAACCAGCACAAATCCGGCTTAATTCATATCAACATCCCTTTTTATGTAGCCGCTGTAATCTTTTAATGCCGGCTGATAACTCTCGTGGAATAAATGCGACGACACAAGAAAGTCGGCGGTTGAACGGTTTGATGCTGTTGGAATATTATATAAAACTGTTATCCTGAGCAGCGCTTTTACGTCAACATCATGCGGTTGCGGCTGCATTGGGTCCCAAAAGAAAATCAGTATGTCAACATCGCCGTCAACAATTAATGCACCCAATTGCTGATCGCCACCCAGCGGCCCCGATTTTAAACGGGTAATTGTTGGGGGAACAGCATTGTTCTCTCGGCATTTTTCATTTAATGTTTCTTCGATTAATTTTCCGGTGGTTCCGGTGCAAATCAAGTCGTGCTGAATGAGTTCAATCCAGTTATAATCTGCCCATTCAATAATATCTTTTTTGCGGTTGTCGTGCGCAACTATCGCTATGTTTTTCTTCTTTTTCATCTGATTAAAATTGTTTGTTTTTTCAAAGTGAAATCTTACGGAATTCGCCTGAGCTAGTATTCAAACTCATTAATTGTGAATTCCATTTTCATACACATTACCTGATTTTCTGTTTTTGTTGTGGGTTATAATTCTGAACATTTTCTATTTATGTTTTCGGTACAAAGATAAGCATAGCTTTATATAACTTTGCAAATCATACATTTACAACGTGATATTTAATCGAAATTTAATTCCCCGTGGAATAAATTAACTTTATAATGTTCAATAAGAAGTATTTAGCTTTTGATTTTCCGCAACACTTCAAGCACCTTTTCATCAACTTTGCCAAACAATGAAATACCTGAAGCGCCATTTTCAATCGCCACTTTTATTCCTGCTTCCAAATCATTCATTGATTTAAAATCGGGGAGGAAAACCCCTGCATAAAGTGGAAATTTACCACAGAGGAAATGAATTCCTTCTTCAACAGCGTCGCCAATCCAACTTGTTTGTTCGCGGTAAAAACCATGATAGATCATTGGGCAAACGCCGTCGAGGTTCCAGTTTGTCCAGTCCTGTCGAACAATGCGGCGCGCGATTTCCGGTGTTGGGAAAACAGCTGCGGTTATTGGTTTTTTGTTTTTATGTGCTATTTCGGCCAAACTATTTACGACATTATTTATACGTTCGTAACGAAATTTTCGCCATGACGGGCTTTGGTCGGGGAATTCAAGGTCTAGCGGATCGATACCTGTTTTTTCTTTATATGCATTTCTGCAGGTTTCGCAATAACAAAAATCGTATTCGGGGAGTTCTTTCGTTTGATCTATTTTATAATTTTTCCACAGGTTAACGGGCAAAATCACATCGCAAAACCTGATATAATCCAGGTGAATTCCATCAATATAATCCTTTTTAACTATGGTTTCAACCTGCTTTTTCAGGTATTCCTGAACTTCGGGTTTTGATGGGCAAAGCCAGCTGTAATAATTTACATAGGGCGGGTTTGTTGCGCATGATTTGCCATCGCGGCTAACCGCGTACCAATCAGGATGGTTTTCGAGCAACTCTTTTTCGCCGCGGTTCATTGTCCACATCCAGCGGTGTGCTTCCAAACCGGCACTTTTTGCTGCTTTATAATGGCGTTCGCTGTCGCTTTCAAAAAACATTCCACTTATTCCTGCTGAATAAAAGCCCTTGTATTTCTCCAGCATCATTTCATCCGTTTCCTTTTGGTTGGGGTTTTCCCAAACCCAATGTTTCAACGATTGTGGTTTGTTGTTTTCTTTTACTGTTTTTCCAACTGATGTTTTTAGGATAGCAACACCTGCACCTGCCAAAACTGCTGATTTTAAAAATTCCCTTTTATTCATGACGTAAATTATTTTTTTGTGTTCAGTAACAATCCATCCTGATTGATGGACATTATCAACCCGTTATTTTTTTCCAAAAATGCTTCGAACCCTGCACTGTTTTTATTAATCCGAAGAAAAACTGTTTCTCCGGTTTCAGTCTTGATTTTCTCATTCAAACCCAGTTCAGAAAGCGAAGCCGCGAAATCATTATTTTCCTGTTTAAATTTATGTTGTTTGTAATATATCAACCAAAGGTATTTCCCAAAAATTTCTTCATCGGGATAAACAAAAGCAGTTTCCCTTTTGCCGGTAGGCCTGGCTGAGAAATGCGCAATTCCCCAACGTTCAGGAAAATGCATATTTACAACGCCCTGTTCACTCCAAACCCAATTGTCTTCAGGTAAAAAACGGTTTGTTTTTGGGTCTTTAACTTTTGTGTATTTCCCGTCAACAATTTCAGTTTGCCACTGTACTCTGGAAAAATTGATTTTCCAGTTGTCGCCATTTTTTGGAATGCTGTATTCACCTGCAACTTTCAAAGCAGAAAAAGGTATTGCTATTTCAACTGTCCATTTTTTATCCGAATCCGCTGGGTTATTTATTGTTCCATCGACAAAAACAGCGCTTCTAAAACCCTTTGCATCCCATGAAATATCATACTTTCCGCCATTTCTGTATGGACTTGGCATAAACAGATCAAACAAAGTATTTTGAGCGTTCAGTTCAAATTCAAAATAGTTATGTGTGTCGCGGTTGGGGTCGATAAAAATCTCAAAGTCGTTTTCATGAAAAACAATCTGATCGCGGGTCGTATAGTACGCCCAAACATTTGGCTCTTCCAGTTCTGCCAGAATATATAAATTCTGCTCATCCCAAAGCATTTTAAAATGGGTTTGCCAGGTTGGAACCGGGTTACTGACGCCTTCAATATCCTGAAAATAATCAGACCAATCTGCATTTTGCCACGAAGTTTCATCAGCCTTTCCATCGATAACCATTTCTGAAACGGTTTGGTAAACTACATAATTGCGAGGTGTGGAAAACAAGTGCTGGTACTCATCAAAAATATTTTGGGAGTTTGAAACAAGAATTGAAAAAAGTAAAAACAGTGATATAAAAAGCTTAGCCATAATTTAAATCTGAATTCAAAACCCAAAAATAAGCATGAAAACTGAGAAATACCAGCTAAAAAAGGTTTTGCGGTAATAATTACTGATTAGAAAATTCAGCTGGTTCAGCAAACAATTATGACAGATTTTATTATGTCTCCGGCAGTTAAAAACTTTATTATTATGAAAGTAATTTTCCCAGATTATCAAATTTCTCGTTATAATCTTCCACCGAAAGCTTTATTACTTCGTGTGCCTCTTTCGCTCCGTAAGATCCCGCAATTTCTGTATCTTTTTCTTCGCCAGGCATGTCTTTGTATGTCAGAAAATAATGTTCCAGTCGTTGAATTACAATTTGCGGCACTTCCGAAATATCTCTAAAATGTCCATAAACCGTGTCATTCCGTAACACCGCAATAATTTTATCGTCTGCCTCTTTTCCGTCAATCATACGAAATCCGCCAATGGGAATAGCATTCACAAGTAAATCTCCATGTGCAATGGCTTTTTCAGTTAACACACAAATATCAATTGGGTCACCATCTCCAATAATGCCCGGTTTTCCCGTTTTTTTACTGCAGAATTCACCAACCCGTTTGCCGCAAAAAGTTTGCGGAATAAAACCATAAAGAGCCGGAACAACGTTCGAATACTTTTGAGGTCGGTCAATCATCAAATAACCACTGTCTTTGTCAATTTCATATTTCACTGTGTCGGTGGAAACCACTTCAATAAATGCGATTAATTCTTCGGGTGCTTTTTTGCCGATATAAACGCCATGCCAGGGATGCGATTTGTAACGGAGTCCCATTAATCTCCCAATCGGGTCTGATAGTCTGTCTAACATTATTTTTGATTTTTGATTCACATTTCAAACCATTTGAAATGGAATTGGTTCATTTTATTGATTACAATATTAAAAATATTATACCAATTTTGATTCAGCCCGGTTTCCGGCAGCATCAACGGCAGCTACAATAATTTCGCCATCAAACTTATCGGCTTGAAAACTAAACGGTTTACTTTTTAAAAGCTGCGGTTTGTGGTCAACTTTACCAACCAACTGACCACCAACCAGCACTTCGTAATATGAAACTGGTGCTTCATCGGCATAAGAAGTTTGCCATGTGATTTTATTTTCAGAAAGTTGAATATCGCGGGGTGCCGTAAGCCCTTCTTTTGCAATTCCCTGGAAATAATTACTCCCGGGTTTTACTTTTTTCGCCTGTTCTTCAATCCTTTTTCGATCGTCAGCCGACATACCGTTTGGTTCGATTTGCGCAGCATAGAAATTCTGTACCAACTGGCATTTCATTGGGTCTTCATCAATCTGGCCAATCCCAATAATTAATGTGTGAACCCCCGGTGTTGTTAACGAATATTCAATGAGTGGGCGGCTTGGTAATTCAGGCGTGCCAATTTTACGAAAAACATCAGCCGGAGTTTGTGACCAGCGTGGTTCCTTATGATATAGTGCTGCATCTGCAAAAACTTTCATTCCAATAATTCCCATTCCTTTTGCCTCGGCAACCGGAATTACATTGTTCTGCATGTTCATTTTTGTCTTATCGTTGGCGTTAATGGCAATTAACATCCCCTCTAAAATCCCGTATTCATCACGCTGTATCATGTCAATCATCGCGGGTGGGTTTGCATGGCCCGAAAATCCGATATGGCGAATGAGTTTTTCATTTTTTGGGTTTACTCCTGTTAAATTTGTTCCGTCACGCAAGTCGCGCAGGGCAACCAAAGCGCCCACATTTTCTTCAGGGTTGAGTGGTGTTTCAAGTCCTTTGTAAAGAATATCAACCTCATCTGTATTTTCCAAAGTATGCACCAAAACCAAATTAAGATATGCGCCTTCGGGATAATATCCGTCGCCATCGCCAAAAACCTGTGTAAGTGTGCGTTTCACATCGTCAACCGCACATTGCACATTTTCGCCATTCGAACGGTTTGTAATTCTCTCGTTGGGTTCCCAGCCCGGTTTTCCCCAGCGCATTGCAGTTTTACTTGTTAACCAAATCGATTCGCGCAAAGCTTCATTGTAATTTTCCTCACCCGGAATCAGGTTGAGTTTCTTAAATGCCTCATGAAAATGCAACTGGCTTTTACCATACAGATTTGAAGTATCATAATAATTGATTCCCAAATCAAAGGCTTTCAGGATGATTGGTACAGGATCGATATCTTCCGGTGTCCATTGAAGTGAAGCTTGTCCACCCAAAGCGATGGTTGTTACATCAAAGCCCAGATTCCCAAATTTGCGTTTCATGGGTGCCGGGACTTTTTTCACATTACAACTACCGAGCGACATTGTTGAAACAGCTGCTGTTGTTGCTGCTGAAACTTTAATGAAATTCCGGCGGGAGATTGGGTATTTTTCGTTTTTCATGTTGTTGAATTTAATATAGTTAGTTCTCATTTTCTCTTTTAAAACCAATACGATTTCTTGGTTTGGGGTTCCTGTTTTTGTATCAATTCGTCAAGATAATTAAAAACCAACTCAATATTTTTATCTTGATTTTGTAGTTTCTTTTTAATTTCATCGATATCTAATTTCAATGTTAGCGTATCCATTAACATTGAACGCATTTTAACAAATATTTCTATTATTTTGATGCTAACCTGTGTTGCTTTTCCGCTTTTTAACACATTTGCCAGTTGCAGAACACCATATTCTGTAAAAACCAAAGGCAAATATCCGCCAAGATATTGTTTTGAAGGTATCGCATTTTGCGATACCATTATGTCAACCTCTTCAGGGCTTAACTGAAACATAAAATGCTGAGGGAACTTTTCTATGTTTCTTTTTACCTGTTCTCGTAATCGGATTGCTTTAACATTGAAGAGTTTTGCCAAATCACGGTCAAGCATTACCTTTTCTCCCCTGATAAGATATATTTTGCTGATAATCATCTCGTCAGGAAAAATTATTTCACTGTTATTCTTTTCCATCATTTTAGGTCGATAATCATTGTTTGTGAGTTTTTAATTATCCACAAACAGGAATATTTGGTTTTTCCCCTAAAAGTAGCAAATTATTTAATCAACATATCTTTTTTACTTGCCGCAAGTACGGGCTGAGTATCATTAAACCATTTTTACTTGTCGACAAGTAGAAACTGCGTATCAACATACATAAATTGCATGTTATGAGTTGCAAACAGTAAAAAAAGAGGTGAAAACAAGACTGGTTTATTAAGTTAGCTTTTCAGTAGTTTTAAAACTTAGGAAAAGTTGAAAAACAGTCTACTTCAAATTCTCCTCAAACAACTTAAAAATCCTTTTGTATTCATCGGTCCAGCTCGAAGGTTCAACAAAACCATGTGATTCAACCGGGTAAACTGCCAGCTCCCAGTTTTCTTTACCAAGTTCGATGAGACGTTGTGTCAGGCGCACAATATCCTGAAACTGCACATTGTCGTCAACCATACCGTGGCACATTAACAGTGCGCCTTTTAAGCTGTCGGCAAAATAAATGGGCGAACTTTGGCGATATGCAATACTGTCTTCCACGGGAGTATTCAGAATATTTGCCGTGTATCCGTGATTGTAATGAGCCCAATCTGTTACAGAACGCAAAGCAGCTCCGGCAGCAAAAGTTTCTGGGTTTTTAAAAAGTGCCATTAAAGTGATAAAACCACCGTATGAACCACCGTAAATACCAATTTTTTGGGGAGAAACATCATATTTTTCCACAAGCATTTTTGCGCCATCAACATTATCCGAGAGGTCTTTCCCGCCCATGTGACGGTAAATTCCGGTTCTCCAGTCGCGGCCATAACCGGCGCTTCCGCGGTAGTCGATATCCAAAACTGTATATCCATTATCAACTAAAAAATTATGAAACTGATACTCCCGAAAATAGCTGCTCCACCATTTGTGGGCGTTTTGCAGGTAACCGGCTCCATGTACAAATATTACAGCTGCACCTTGTTTTTCAGGGTTTTCAGGCCGGTATAAACGGGCATAAACTTTTGCGCCATCTTCAGCATTAAAAGTGATGAATTCAGGAGTTCGCCAATTGTATTTTTCAAATTCGGGAGTTGTTGAATGCGTTATTTGTTTTGCTTCAGCGCCTTGTTTATTTTCCTGTAAATACAATTCCCAGGGTTTGTTTGCAGATGAATAACGGATTGCAAGCAATTTTTCATCGGGTGAAAGTGTTACTTCATTTCCACCTTCCAGTGAAGTAATTTGCACGGGTTCGCCGCCCCAAACCGGCATTTTATAAAATGTGAAACTCCGGGATGAACTTTGTTTGCAGTGAAATAAAAATATTTTTTGTCCTTTGAAATAAATGCATCCGAAACTTCAAATTCTCCGCTTGTAAGTGCAGTTTTCTTTTTTGTTTCGATATTAACTGCATACAAATGCGAGTATCCTGAAACTTCGGATTGAAACCAAACTGATTTTCCATCGGGCATCCAACCCAAATCTCCCGTTGACATTCCCCAGCCGCCAATTCCGGGACCACCAATCCATGCTTCATCATGCTGACGATCCAGTGTTTCAAATTTACCTGTTGCGGGGTCGAGCAGTAAAATCCAGCGGTCTTTATTATCCTGCGACAAAGCCACTATTACAGCCAAATCCTGTGTTTCGTTCCACACCGGTCCCATTAAATTAATTGCCCTGTCTTTTATTTCTGAACTGTCTTTTGGTAACCGCCCTGGATAATCTTTTAAATATTCAGGCAGGTCTTTCAACCCCGGAATATTATCGGTTTCGATTTTTTCGGGTTTGTTGGTTCCCAAATCAAAAATGCCCATTTCGGTTTCTGATAGCGGGCTGCCTACTTTTGTGCGTCCGTCTTTTTCTTCGGTATAACCTGATTCGGTTACAAAATGAGTTACCGAAGTTTGTTTCCCTCCCTGGGCATTTAAAATTGTGCTGTAAACCACGTACTTGCCCGACGGACTCAATTCCACATTCCGAAGTCGTTTTTTCCCCAAATAAATCTTTAAAGGTTCCTTTTCTTCCTCCAATTCTTCCTTGTATTTGCCCGCTTTCTCTTTGGCATCCCGTTCTTTCAACACATCGAAAAGATCTTTTTGCTGATTTTCGAGAAACAAATCCTGCCCTTTTGTTTTGGGTTCAGGTTTTTCTTCACCTGAAACAAAATTTGTAACCTGCCTGATTAATCCAGTTTCGGTATTGATGCAAAACAAATTATTGTCTTTTAAAAAAGAAATTTCAGTATCATGTAAAACAAATTTTGGCGATGAAATCCGTTCAAGCCAATCAGTCAATTGTTTTGTTGTGTTTTTCGATATCAAAAGAAAAAGATTTCCGTTGGAAACATAAACTTTTTGTTTTCGCCGAATTGTAAGAACTGTTTCTTCCTGTCAATTTCCGTTTTTCTTCAATCGGAGTTTTAATAATTTTCCCCGTTTTCAAACTGTAAGAAAAGAGTGATGAGAGGGTGTCATTTTCAGGATTCCAATCGAAATAAATAGTATTACTTTGCACATCCCACGAGATATTTTCGGGAGATGTGCCAATCCAGTTTGCAGGTTCCTGCATTATTTTTTCGATGTTGAGCTCACTTTTGTTGTTCTTTTGAATTTGTGCCGAAACAAATACTACCGGGAACAGAAAAAGAAAAAGGAAAAGTTTTTTCATTATTTAATTAGTTTAAAATGGAATTTCATCGGGGTGAAAACCAATTCGCTTGTTTTTATCGAGCCTGTCTATTTTAGTCATATCATCTTCACTCAGTTCGAAATCGAAAATATTGGCGTTTGAAATTATCCGTTCAGGAGTAACCGATTTTGGAATTGTAACTACCCCTTTTTGAATATCCCAGCGAAGTACAATCTGCACGGGAGTTTTTCCGTATTTGCCGGCAAGTTCCTGCATCAGGGGAACTTCATTTACGCGACCTTTCATAATCGGGCTCCAGGCTTCGGGCTGGATATCGTATTTGTGGCAATATTCGAGCAAATCAGGCTGCAACAATTCAGTATGAAATTCATACTGGTTTACCGCCGGAATAATTTTACATTCTGGTAAAAACGCTTCGAGATGGTGAACCAAAAAATTGCTTACACCAATCGCCTTGACACTGCCTTTTTTATAAAGTTCTTCAAGCGCTTTCCAGGTTTCAACGGAGCGTTTGCCTTTTGGCCAGTGAACAAGGTACAAATCGAGGTAAATCTTCGCGTGCTACACCACTTGTTTTTATCGCGTTTCCAACTCCCTGTTCGTTTTTATAAATAGCTGCAGTATCAATGTGACGGTATCCGTTCTGCAAAGCAACCGTTACTGCATTTTCAACTTCTGTCCCTTCTTTCGAAAGAAAAACTCCCAATCCAAATATGGGCATTTCAACCCCGTTATTAAGTTTCACTTTTGATGCTAAATTCATTTTTTTATCGCTTTTAATTTTTTAACGCTGACAAGTCTAAGGACTTTGTCAGGTTGAAGAAAAGTCTTTTTACTCGTCAGCCAATAGTTCTTCTCTGATTTTTTGCAGTTCCGCAATTTTTTCAGCACTAACTTCAGGGTATTTTAAATCCATTGAATCCATTGCACTGATTATTGCAGCGGCAACCGCAATTCAGGCGTAAGGTTTGTCATCGGCTGGAATTACATACCACGGAGAATTTTCGGTGGAGGTGTTAATGATTAACTGTTCGTAGGCATTCATATAATCTTTCCAATACTTGCGTTCTTTTGCATCAGTAGCGCTGAATTTCCAGTTTTTGTCGGGGTTATCGATGCGTTCAATGAAGCGTTTTTTCTGTTCATCGGGCGAAAGATTCAGAAAAAACTTAATAATTATAGTTCCGTTTCGGTGAAGGTGTTCCTCAAAGTTTCGGATATCCTGAAATCTTTCATCCCAAATATTTTCAGTTATCAGTTTTTGTGGAATTTTTGTGATTGAAGAATCTGTTCGTGAACCCGAACTACTAATACTTCCTCATAATAGGAACGGTTAAAAATTCCAATTCTTCCCCTTTCAGGTAATCTTTTGGCACAGCGCCACAAAAAATCATGGTCAATTTCTTCGGAACTTGGCGCTTTAAATGAATTTACCTCGCAACCTTGTGGATTGAGGCCAGACATTACGTGTTTTATTGCACCATCTTTTCCAGCCGCATCCATTGCCTGAAAAATGATCAGTAACGACCATTTATCCTGTGCATACATTTTATCCTGCATGGTAGCCAGTGTTTCTACACCCATCTGCAGCAGGTCTTTAAAAATCTTCTTTTCATTCTTTTTTAACTCCGGATAATCATCGGTGGGATAATCCTTCAGGCTGAAGTTTTCTCCATTTCCAACACAATATTGTTTTGCGAAATCCTTTGCCCGTTCAATAAGCTCTTTGTGGCTTAAACTGTCCAGCTCTTTACGGGAAATCAGCGATTTTTTCATGGGTTAAAGTTTTATGGCAATTTCAGTAAAATTTGAAACGGCCCGTATTCAAACAAAAATAACATAATATCAGGCACAAAAAAAAAGTACTGGGCAAGTTTATGATCTTCGATTATATTTGCTCTAAAATTCTATAAACAAAACATCATGAAGGTTTACAAATTTGGTGGAGCATCGGTTAAAGATGCGGATTCAGTAAAAAATGTAGTTCAAATAATAAACAAAGAGACTGGCAATTTAATAGTTGTAATTTCGGCAATGGGCAAAATAACCAACCTGCTAGAAACACTTATTAAGGCATATTTTGAAAAGAACGCCCGGAAATGGGAAATTTTCAATCAGTTTAAAGACTATCATCTCGAAATCATCAATCAGCTTTTTGAAGAAAACGGTGTGCCCGAAACTATTTCATCTCAATTTTCCGAACTTGAAATGAAATTGAAAAAGGCGCCTTCCTTTGATTATAATTATGAATATGACCAGATTATTTGTTTTGGGGAACTGGTTTCGACACAAATTGTAAGCGATTATATGAATTTTTCAGGAACATTAAATCAATGGATTGATGTGAGAAACTGTCTTAAAACCGATGATCTTTACAGGGATGCAACAGTTGATTGGGAATGGACAGAAGAACTTGTTACCGAAACATTTCAATTTGATAGTAACAGGTTATTTGTAACACAGGGTTTTATTGGTTCAACCACCACAAACCTCACCACAACGCTGGGTCGTGAAGGATCAGATTTTACGGCTGCCATTCTCGGAAATATTTTAAATGCTGAAAGTGTTTCTATCTGGAAAGATGTTCCCGGAGTATTGAGTGCCGATCCAAAAAAGATGGATGGCACTGTTAAAATAGATGTTTTATCATATCGCGAAGCGGTTGAAATGACCCACTCCGGAGCGCAGGTTATTCATCCTAAAACAATGAAACCACTGCACAACAAAGAAATTCCTTTATATGTAAAATCATTTGTATCACCAGATGATCCGGGAACTGTAATCCGTAATATCGATCATAAAATTCAATTACCACCTATATTTATTATGAAAGAAAACCAGGTGTTAATAACACTTTCACCTAAAGATTTTTCATTTATAAGTATAGAGGATATCGACCGGGTAGTTAATTTTTTGATTGAAAACCGAGTTAAAATTACGTTGATGCAACAATCAGCAATCGACTTAAACCTTGTTCTTGATGCACCGGAAGCTGACTGGGAAGAAATTTTCAGTGAATTGTCTCCATATTATTCAGTGCGGTACAACACAAATTTAACACTCATTACAATAAGGCATTATACCGAAGAAGTACTCGACTGGATGGTCAAAGAAAAGGATATTTATCTGGAACAACACAGCCGATTAACAGCAAGAATGCTTGTTAAACAATAAATACTTCTTCTAAAATTTCGTGCAACTGCAATTTGTTGTAATTTTAACTCCTTAAATACCGGATATTAAACAAAAACTTCACCTGTTATGAAGAACAAAAAAATTTTACCGTATGTTATTGGCCTTTTAGTTTTGGCCATTGTAATGCTTGTAATTGGCAAAAAAATGGGTTGGTTTGGCAAAGAATTTACAATTAGTGTAGCAACAGAAAAGGTAGAAGCAAAAACCTTGACTGAGTTTATAACTGCCAACGGCAAAATTCAGCCTGAAACCCAGGTGAAAATCAGCCCCGATGTTTCAGGCGAAGTTATCGAATTGTATGTAGAAGAAGGCGATGAAGTTGTTAAAGGCGATTTGTTGTGCGTAATAAAACCCGAAATGTATGTTTCTGCCCTGAACAGGGCCGAAGCAACATTAAATTCTTCGAAAGCACGTTTGGCGCAGGCAGAAGCGCAGCAAATAGAGCGCGAACTTGCATTTAACCGTTCAAAACAACTTTTTGACTCGAATACAATACCGAAGTCGGAATATGAAACTGCACAGGCTGCATACAAAGTGGCTCAGGCAGAAGTAAAAGCTGCACAATTTTCGGTAAAAAGTGCTGAAGCTACAGTTGCCGAATCGCAGGAACAGCTTACAAAGACAAAGATTTATGCACCCATTTCGGGTACTATTTCAGCATTAAATATTGAAAAAGGTGAACGTGTTGTGGGAACCAGCATGATGGTTGGAACCGAAATGATGATTGTTGCCAACCTCAATAAAATGGAAGTTCAGGTAGATGTTAATGAAAATGATATTGTAAAAGTTGCAAAATTTGACACTGCCTTAATTGAAGTTGATGCTTACCTAAACCGCAAGTTTAAAGGTCTTGTAACCGAAATTGCCAACTCGGCAAGTTCAGTTGGAGCTACTGCCGACCAGGTTACCAATTTCGAGGTTAAGGTTCTTTTACTGAGCGAATCGTATGCTGATTTAATTGATTCGGTCGCCAAAAATTACTATCCTTTCAGACCCGGAATGTCTGCAGCTGTTGACATACTGACCGAATCGCGCGAAAATATTTTAACTGTGCCTATTTCTGCTGTAACAACAAGAATTAAATTGAAAGATGGCGGCACGCGCGAAGTGAGTACTGAAGTTAAAACTGAAACTGAAACTGAAGAAGGTACGGAATTAACCACTGATTCAGATAAAGCTGATGAAAAGGAAGAAAAACAGGAAGTTGTTTTCATTTTGAATGGAGACAGGGTTAAAAAAGTGCCTGTAAAAACCGGTATTCAGGACAATACAAGCATACAAATAGTTGAAGGATTAAAATCAGGCGATGAAGTTGTAACAGCTCCTTTTAATGCCATTAACAAAACACTAAAAGACAGCATGATGGTAAAAGTAGTTTCGGAAGAAGAGCTGTTTAAAGTGAAGTCGAAATAAGCTGGACCAATATTGAAATCTGAATTCAAAATAATATTGCCTTCTGCAAAAATGCAGAGGGCATTTTTATTTTGAATCTATTTTCTCTCCGTAAGCCAAATCGCCTGCATCACCCAATCCGGGAACAATGTACGAATGTGTGTTCAAGCCCTCATCAATTGCTCCCAGCCACAAAGTAACGTTTTCAGCCCTGATTTTGTCAATCAAATAATTAACGCCCTGCACACTGGAAATGATAGAAACCAAATGAATATGCGAAGGTGAACCTTTACTGAAAAGTGCATGATAAGCAATTTCCATTGATTTACCCGATGCCAGCATCGGATCAGAAAGTATTACCACTTTATCATCAAGCGATGGCGAAGCCATATATTCAAATTCAATATCGAAATCGCCTTCTTCGGTATATTTTCGGTAGGCCGAAATAAAACAGTTCTCTCCCCTATCGAATATTTTAAGTAAACCGTTGTGAACTGAAAGTCCTGCACGTAAAATTGTTGCCAAAACCGGTTGACTTTGTAATGTTGGTACTTTGGCAACTCCAAGTGGAGTGTTAACTTCAGCAACTTCGAATTTGAGTGTTTTGCTAATTTCGTAGGCAAAAATCTCCCCAATCCGGTACATGTTTTCACGAAACCGAAGTGGATCTTTTTGAATAACTACGTCTCTTATTTCTGATAAATACTGATCTAAAATTGAATGATTGTTGCCTAAAATTTTTATTTCCATGGTTGATTTGTTAGGTAAAAATTACGTCGCCATCACCGTCCTGAAAACGAGAATTATCAATATCTCGAATTTCAAATGAACTGTAAATTTTTTGACCGTATTTTTTCGCGTGCAAAAATGGGAATTTTTGTGTAAAAAAATGGTTTGCAACTTCACTTTTATAAACCGTAATTACCTCTATTTTATGTTTTATACAAAATAGCTTTAAAAAATCTGCAATTTCATTATCAACTTCGGGAGGTAAATTAAAGTACAAGGTTTTTAAATGTCCGTCACGAACTGAAAAGATGAAAAACCCAACAAATTCGTTCAAGAAAAATACTTTTACCGTTTGGTAAAAAAATTGCTTTGAGTGAGATGAAAAAGGATATTTTTCAGAATAAATATTTTCATTTGACGTAATCCACGGAAATTGAAAAATCCATTTCAATTCCTTTTCCCCACGGTTAAAGAGATATTCTTTTGAATGATTTTCAATAATTTTATAACAAGCTTCATCAGGGAATTGCATTGTTTCGAACCGGATATTTGAATTCTGTTTTGCTGAGAAAAACAAAAGTTTCAGAGAAGTTATTACTAAAATAACAAAATCAACTATTGAAGAACTTGCCTTTGTAAATCTGTTCTTATTGCTTGCCTGAATTAATTTTCTGGTTTTTGGAAATAAGTATCCTCTAAAACCATTAAACTGATGTACCGTATGAAAATTACCGGATTTCAGGTATAATTTCTCAGAATTCGGGGCATAATTGGTAAACATCAATTTCCCATTCCAATCAATAAATGCTTCATTTAAAAGCTTTTCCGAAAATCCTTTTCTTCTAAAATCAGGATGAACCCAGTTCCCGCTACACCAGGCAAATCTTTGTTTCTCTATTTTGGTTTGTACAGTTCCGGCAAAAAGACTTCGGAAAGCCACAAGCTGTTCGTCAACAAATCCCAGGTACAAAACAATATCACCGGGTTGCGAATGCGGATTATTTATATACGATTTTACGCGTAATTCAGTTATTGGTATTGTTGTAAAACGATGAAACATTTCGCTTTGCACAAAATCTTCCAATTCATCCAACCGTATTTTTTTTATTTCTAAATTCAATGTTTTACTGTTGCTTTTCCAATTATTTTTCTGAGAACAAAATATACCAGTTCAGCTTTTAAATTTTGTTTAAAATCGCCCGGAATTTCTACAGGATACCGTTGAAAATGAGAATCGTATTCATCGTATTTAATCCCGGCAGTTCCAAAAGAAATGTCGCAAATATTTTCGTTTTTCAGAGCTTTCATCACTTTTTGCGAAACTCCTGAATCGGTAAACGGGAAAGAGAAAGCTTTTATTTCAGGATTGATTTTTCTACAAGCCAGTCCATGCTTTTTTTAACTTCGTTTATCTGTTCAACTTCCGAAATTTTCCAAAACTCGGGGTGATAAAAACTGTGCGCACCAATCGAAAAACCCTGTCCTTTCAATTTTAAAAGTTGTTCAGTAGTTAAATATGGCTTTATTTCAGAAAGAAAATCTCCGAAATTTAAACCAAGTAATTCGGCAGCTTCATCTAAAAATACTTCCTGTAAAATGGTTGCTTTAAGAATTTGTTCTCCTAACAAATTCTGATATTTTAGAATTTGTACTGCTTTTGATTCAGGTGAATTTTTTAACTGTCGCAAAATTAAACTTGCTTTGTATTTGTGAAAAAGTCGCTGATTATCAACAAATCCGGGGTTTACAAAAGGTAGCAGGAATTCCTTTCTTAAATAATATTGGCGCAATAATTTCAGCACATTCTTTCAAGCCATCATCAAAACTCAAATGAAAAACTTTTTTGGGAAGTTTTTTCCCGGTCATCAATTCGGATAGAGAAATCGGTTTAAAATATTTTAAATAGAAATCCAGCTCTTTTTCGAATTGATAGGTATTTCTGTAATTGTAGTTTAAAATATGCGGAAGTTTGTCGTTACTTACAACGTGGTAAAAGGGTTGAAATACAGGAGTGTTAATTTTTAAAAGTGATTTGATCGGGATCAATTTACCCAACTGAGAACTTACAAGACGAGGAAACTTATGCATACTTTAAATCCGTTTTAACCACTTGAAAGGTAAAGGTAAACGATTAAATTTAAGTTGAAAATATGTTTCAGGAGTTGCGCCAAAACCGTTATAAAACCTGGCAACTCCGGGAATCATTGAACCTTCAAAATCCAGTTTCAAATCGCGTTCGGAGTTTGCCCGTATAAAATTATCGACAAGAAAATACATCGCCCCCAACATTTTTCCTTTCTCGCTTGTGGCAGCATTCAAATAAATAACGCGGTTTTTCCATCTGCAAAAATAAACTGCGGCACATAATTCATTTTCGGTGTCGTAAACTCCGTAAATTTCTCCCATTCCTTTGTATTGACCCAAAGCAATAATACTTTTAAGTTTTTCCATGTTTTGGCTCAGAAACTTATCCTTTATATTCGCCCGTTTAAATGCCAGATATTCTTCAAGCTGAATACCAACAATGTACTGCAAATTATTTTTGGCGGCCTTTGCAATATTTCGCTTTGTATTTGTTGAATAGTTTCTTGCCAGCGACTTGTAGTTGTATTTTAAATCGAGAAGAAAATTGTCACGTGGAAGAAGTTCAAAATCCATACTTTTCCTGTCAAAATGATTTTGGGAGTTTAAATGAATATCTGCATACTTAAATTTTTCAAAAAGTGCTTTTTGAAATTCTTCTGTAATTGAAGTTTGTGGTTCAGGAAAAATGCCCAGTTGCTGACAGAAAAGGGGTTGATAGACATATGAAAATCCAAATTTACTGCGAACCGGTAGCGGCATTACAAATTTATAATCGCCATAAACCAGTGCATCCCAAACAATTGCGGCTCGGTCGAGGTGCCAGATATTTGCATACATCCGGCTGTTTTCAGCATTTTCAATGCACAGAGCCCACTTTTCGGCATCAATATCTTTGTGATTAATATATTTTATTTGACTGTTCATTTGCCCATTTAAAACCCAGCTTGTTTATTTTTTCAAAAACTTCGCGATATCCCTTCCACTCGCCCAAATCGTTGACGGTTTCGTTGTGCCAGATACTTACAAAAGTACCTCCCACCTCTTTTATCTCAAGCATTATTTTTTCAACTTCTGTAAAAGCATTCTCAGGCGAAAGCTTTAAATAATGTAAAAGCGTTCCGTCCATAACCTGAAAAGGAACAACAAGCAAATTAGTTATTGTTTCGTTTTCCAAATCATAAAAAAAATAAGGCGTACAGGTGCCTGCACGGAAACCAATTTGATCAGCAAAACCCATTGTATAATCTTCGGTAATTCCTGCTTTTATCAAATTCTGATAGGTTTTTGGAAACTTCAGATTTAAATAATGCTGACGGCTTTTTGTAATTTTCCTTTCAGTAATTTTCTCAAGCCGTTTAGCTTCACGAATTACTTTTCCGTGGCAACCATTTACAAATCCTGCAAACGAAGGGTGAATTCCGATATCATAATCCTGCGCTATTTTCTGAATGAGTTTCTGGAACCCAGGATCTTCATGCGACACATTTTTATCCAACTTTCCGTAATCACCCAGTAAGAAAAAGAACTTTACTTTTTCCTCGTTATTTAAAAAAACTGAATCGAGATATTCATAAGTGTGATAGGGATCTTTTTCTTTCCCGCTTAAAACCTTAATTCTTGATTTAAATTCTGAAATATTTCCCTTCAAAATTGATTTTGCCAGCGCACCGTAAGTTCTCCAAAACCCCTTGTTTAAGTAAGCCCAGGCATTATCAATATCGATAGTGGAAATAAATTTAAACCTCCAATTTACAAAAATAATTTGCGGGTGTTTTTTATTGATTTCTTTTGCCAGCCACTTTGCCCAAATATCTATTACTGGTTTTTTAATCAAATTGAATTCTGATAAAATACTATTTTTTACTGAAAACCGCCCAAATTTATCCAATTCAGTTTCGAAATACTCTTCATAGCGGGTGACGAGGTAAAAAGAAGCGGCAAACATATCGAATGGAAAAACCGAATCAGGTGAACTTTCAAAAAAGAAATTTTCGTTATTGTATTTAACCGGTTTAATATCAACCCTTTTATAGTTTTTTGTGAAAGAAGTCCGTGGGGTTTTATATAAATCTCATCTCCAAATTTAGTTTGCGAATAATTTATTTTTGGCAATTCAGAGTACCGAAATTCGGATGAATTTGTTGTAAATGTTACTTCTACACGGAGTATTTGAACGAATATCAACTTAAAAATATATTCGATACGTGGAGTTATTTCTTCAGAATAGATGAGTACCATTCAGTCGTTTTCAATAGTTACAAAATTCCTTCATCAGCAAAACTATAATATTTATTGTACCCGATAATTATGTGGTCAAGTACGGGAATATCTATCAGTTTTCCGGCTTCCTTTATTTTATGGGTAATTTTTAAATCGGCATCGGAGGCCTGCAAAGTTCCAGATGGGTGATTGTGGCACAAAATAATCGAAGTTGCCTGCTTTTCAAGTGCAACCCGCATTATTTTCCTCACATCGATTACGGTTCCTGTTATTCCACCTTCGCTAACTTTAAAGCTTTCCTTTATTTTATTACCCCTGTCGAGCATTAAAATCCAAAACTCTTCGTGGTTTAAATCACCAAGAATCGGTTGAAAGAAGTCGGCAGCGTCTTTACTGCCGGTTATTTTACTTTTAATTTTAATATCCGATTCTTTGCGACGCTTACCAAGTTCCAGTGCTGCAACAATTGTAATTGCCTTTGCTTCGCCAATTCCTTTGAAAACAGTAAGGTTTTCAATGCTTTTCCTGCCAAGTTCGTTGAGGTCGTTATTCACGGATAAAAGTATTCTTCGCGATAATTCCACGGCAGTTTCTTCGAGGTTGCCGGAACCAATTAAAATAGCAATCAACTCGGCATCGGAAAGCGCGCGCGGGCCCTGTTTCGATAGTTTTTCACGCGGGCGATCTTCAGCAGCCCACTCTTTGATAACCAACTTTTTGTATTCGTTCATTTGCCACGGAGTTAGTTTGAAAAACAACTTAAAAAATTGCTGCTCAAAAGTGGCAAAATCTAATTTGAAAACACAAAAAAACCCCTCCAAAATTGGAGAGGTTCTTCAATTATAATAAAATTTCTTTTTACATTTTATTGATCTGAAGCATCAATTTCGATTTCAGGTTTGAAGCTTTGTTTTTATGGATGATATTGCGTTTTGCCAATTTATCAATCATAGAAACCACTTCAGGGTACAATTTTGAAGCTTCTTCCTTATCTGTTGTGTTGCGCAGAACCTTAATTGCATTACGCGTTGTTTTTGCATAATACCTGTTGTGTAACCTTTTTACGTTGTTCTGCCTGATCCTTTTTAATGCTGACTTGTGGTTTGCCATTATTTTTGTTTTATTTCTTTTTAATTAAAGTAGCCCGTAGGGGATTCGAACCCCTGCTACCAGGATGAAAACCTGGCGTCCTAACCCCTAGACGAACGGGCCTTCCTATTTTCCCTTAATTTTGGGACTGCAAAAATACTTCATTTTTGTAATCCACCAAATTTTAACAGGATTTTTTTATACAATTTTATCCCTTTCTATTAAGCGGATATTTTTGATTTTAGCGCTGCAAAGAAAAGGATGTTTTTTTAAATTACAATATGTGTAAAATGAATATTGGAAATTCGTTGGATTTCTTAACGCAACTCGAAGTTTTGTCCCAGATAAACTCTTCGGACTACTTCATCCGCAGCCAGTTCTTCAGCGGTTCCGGCTTTTAAAATAGAGCCTTCAAACAAAAGGTATGAACGATCGGTGATATTTAATGTCTCATGAACGTTATGGTCAGTAATCAAGACACCAATATTTTTTTCCTTGAGTTTCATTACAATTTGCTGAATATCTTCAACTGCTATTGGATCAACTCCGGCAAATGGTTCATCGAGCAAAATAAATTTTGGGTCGATTGCAAGTGCACGGGCAATTTCGGTACGCCGCCTTTCGCCACCCGAAAGCTGGATTCCTTTGCTTTTTCGGATGTGCTGCAGCCCAAATTCTTCGATTAAAGTTTCAAGTTTTTCCTTTTGGTATTGTTTTGTATATTTTGTCATCTCCAAAACCGCACGCAAATTATCTTCGATACTTAAATTTCTGAAAACAGAAGCTTCCTGCGCTAAATATCCAATTCCTTTTTTGGCACGTTTATACACAGGTTGATTTGTAATGTCTTCGTTATCGATAAAGATTTTGCCCGAAAAAGGCTGGATCAATCCCACAATCATATAAAAAGAGGTCGTTTTTCCGGCACCGTTCGGCCCAAGTAAACCAACTATTTCACCTTGGTTTACTTCAAAACTAACTCCTTTTACAACAGTACGTTTGCGATATTTTTTTACAATATTTTCGGCTCTTAAAATCATAGCTGCAAATAACGTATTTTTCGGTCAGGATTAAATTTCACTCAGCCGTTTTTCACGTTTTTTAACCACAATTTTCGAAATGAAAATACTAAGTTCATATAAAACAACCAATGGAATAGCAACCATTATCTGGCTGAAAACATCAGGGGGGGTTATTATTGCTGCAACTACAAACATAATTACATAAGCATGTCTTCTGTAATTTTTCATAAATTTCGGCGTCAGTATCCCAACTTTACTTAAAAAGAATGAAAATATGGGAAGAAGAAAAATGAAACCCGAAGCAAACGTTATTGAAGTAACCGTACCAATATAGGATCGCATATTGATTTGATTCTCAACTTCGGGGCTGACACTGTAAGTTGTCAGAAAATCAATGGAAAGCGGTACTATTATAAAGTAGCCGAAAAGTATCCCTATCATAAAGAGTAAAGAGGTGAAAAATACAGCGCCGCTTGCATGTTTTCTTTCTTTGTCATATAGTGCCGGTTTGATAAATTTCCAGATTTCGAAAAAGATAAATGGAGCAGCTAATATCAATCCTAATACTATGGCAACCATAAAATGCAACATAAATTGGTCGGCCATTTTAAGACTAACTAATTTTAATGGGTGTTGGTTAATGTTTAAAGCGTCAGAGCCAACATATTCGCCAAGTTTTGCCATCATTCGGTTGCTCCAAAAATCAGGCATTTTGGGCTTAAAGATAATTTCATTAAAAATAAAATCTTTCATAATGAATGCCGCAACAGCAAAAACGGCAATTAATACAACCGACCTGATGATGTGCCACCGCAATTCTTCCAAATGCTCTAAAAATGACATTTCCGCTTGCGGGGTTTTTTTCTTTCTTTTTTTAGTTGATTGCTCTTCTCTTTTGGCTTCTTCGCTCATGAAAATTGGATTTTCTATTTTTTTAAAAACTGCACAAATATAAGTACTTATTATCTTCTGAAGTTGATGAAATGTTTAATTCTTTGCCGGCAGATTGAATAAATTAATTTTTTTTCAGCCACTTATAACCATTTTTATTTACTTTTAAATAATTTAGAAATCACAAATCATATGATAATGAGTAAGGGAAATTTAATTTTACTATGAAGGAAATTGTATTAACTGATAAACTTCAACAATATTTTGGATTCGACCGATTTAAAGGTGAGCAGGAAGAGGCAGTAAGAAATGTAATTGAAGGAAGGAATACTTTTGTATTAATGCCTACCGGAGGAGGTAAATCACTTATTTATCAGCTTCCAGCTTTACTTTTGGAAGGAACTGCGATTATTATTTCGCCGTTAATTGCGCTGATGAAGAACCAGGTTGACTCGATACGCGGGATGCATGCTGAAGATAATGTTGCACATTTTTTAAATTCATCACTATCAAAAACTGCTATTCAGGACGTAAAAACTGATGTAATGAACGGGAAAACAAAATTATTATATGTTGCACCCGAATCACTTACAAAGGAAGAAAACATTGAATTTCTGAAAAAATAAAAATATCCTTTTATGCCATAGACGAAGCCCACTGTATTTCGGAGTGGGGCATGATTTCAGACCTGAATACCGCCGCATTAAACCAATTATAGAGGAAATAGGCAAATCTCCAATTGTTGCGTTAACAGCCACTGCCACTGCAAAAGTGCAGCACGATATTCAAAAAAACCTCGGAATTATAGATGCTGAAGTATTCAAAGCATCATTCAACCGCGAAAATCTTTATTACGAAGTAAGACCAAAAAATAAACCTGAAAACCAAATCATAAAGTTCATAAAACAAAATGAAGGAAAGTCGGGTATTATTTATTGTCTAAGCCGCAAAAAAGTTGAAGAAATTGCTGAAACACTGGCGGTAAACGGTATAAAAGTATTGCCTTATCATGCCGGAATGGATGCCGCTACCCGTTCAGGAAATCAGGACAAATTCTTAATGGAAGATGTAGATGTAATGGTGGCAACAATCGCCTTTGGAATGGGGATTGATAAACCTGATGTTCGATTCGTTATCCATTACGATATTCCAAAGAGTCTTGAAGGTTATTATCAGGAAACAGGGCGGGCCGGACGTGATGGTGGCGAAGGAAAATGCATCACTTTTTACAGCTATAAAGACATTCAGAAACTTGAAAAATTTATGCATGGTAAACCCGTTGCTGAACAGGAAATTGGCAAACAATTGCTGCTCGACACGGTTTCGTATGCCGAAACAGCTATTTGCAGGCGCACCATATTATTACACTATTTTGGTGAAACATATCAACCTGACAATTGTGGAAACTGTGACAATTGCCTCAATCCAAAGGAACAAATTGAAGCAATGGATGAAGTTACCCTGGCACTGGAGGCAATTGTTGAGGTAAACGAACAATACAAAGCCGACCATATTGCCAACATTTTAATTGGTAACAAAACTGCTGCTATAAAATCATTTAATCATTACACACTCAATTGTTTCGGTGAAGGAAAAGACCACGACGAAAGGTATTGGAACGCGGTTTTCAGACAATCAATGATTGCAGGCCTCATCAACAAAGACATTGAGAATTACGGCCTTTTGAAAATGACCGAAAAAGGGCACGAATTCCTTAAAAACCCAACAAGTTTTATGTTGGTAAAAAATCATCAGTATGAAGATGAGGATAGTTCGGATGAATCGGCAGGCGCACCTTCGGGTGGTGCAAGCGGCGATCCGCAGTTGTTTGCAATGCTTAAAGATTTAACAAAACGAATTGCAAAAAAACACAATCTTCCACCTTATGTAATTTTCCAGGAACCTTCGCTTGCCGATATGTCAATCCAATATCCGATGACATTGGACGAATTGATAAATATTCAAGGCGTTGGACAAGGGAAAGCCCGCAGGTATGGAAAAGAAGTAGTTGATTTAATTTCGAAATATGTAGAGGAAAACGAGATTGAACGGCCTGATGATTTGGTTGTCAGAATGGTAGCTGATAAATCAAAATTGAAAATTTTTATCATTCAAAGTATCGACAGGAAATTATCATTTGAAGACATTGCCGACTCAAAAGGAGTTTCAGTAAAGGAAATCATTACTGAAGTAGAAGCAATAGTAAATTCGGGAACCCGTTTAAATATTGATTATTACATTGATGATGTTTTGGATGAAGATCACCAGGAAGAGATTTTTGAATATTTCCGCGAAACAGAAGTTGATTCAATTGAAGAAGCACTGAAAGAACTTGGGGAAGATGAATATTCTGAAGACGATGTGCGGCTAATGCGAATTAAATTTATGTCGGATATGGGAAATTAAATCTGATTTCTTTCACCCACATTTCTGATAATCACCCTGTTTTATGGCAGAATTTGTTAGTTTTGCACAAATTTTTTTTGAAACAATTAATAACAATATAAAATTATGACTGTAGCGGTAGAGAAAAAGCTGGATTACAAAGTTGCCGACATTAGGTTGGCTGAATTCGGCAGGAAAGAGATTGAAATAGCAGAAAAAGAGATGCCTGGATTAATGTCGATCCGGAAAAAGTTTGGCCCCGAGAAACCATTAAAAGGAGCAAGAATTACAGGCAGTTTGCACATGACCATTCAAACAGCGGTGTTAATTGAAACACTTGTTGAATTAGGCGCTGATGTTCGCTGGGCAAGTTGCAATATATTTTCGACACAGGATCATGCAGCAGCAGCAATTGCAGCCGCCGGAGTACCTGTTTTTGCATGGAAAGGCGAAACTCTCGAAGAATACTGGTGGTGTACCGACAAAGCGCTTGATTTTGGTGAAGGCCTCGGCCCAAACCTGATTGTTGACGATGGCGGCGATGCTACTTTACTCATCCACATGGGTTTTAAAGCTGAGAAAAATGCAAAAGTTCTTGATAAAACTCCTTCGAATACAGAAGAGGCTGTTATCCTCAATTTATTGAAAAAGACTTTGGCTGAAAACCCATTGAAATGGCACAAAGTAGTTGAAGGCTGGCAAGGTGTTTCCGAAGAAACAACAACCGGAGTTCATCGCTTGTATCAAATGCTCGAAAAAGGTGAATTACTTGTTCCTGCAATCAATGTTAATGACTCGGTTACAAAATCGAAATTCGACAATTTATATGGTTGCCGCGAATCACTGGCCGACGGAATTAAACGCGCCACCGATGTAATGATTGCCGGGAAAGTGGTAGTTGTTTTGGGTTATGGCGATGTTGGTAAAGGTTGTGCCCACTCAATGCGCTCTTATGGTGCAAGGGTAATTGTTACCGAAATCGACCCGATTTGCGCACTGCAGGCTGCAATGGAAGGTTTTGAAGTAAACACAATTGAAAATGCCCTGAAAGAAGGCAATATTTATGTTACCACAACCGGAAACAAAGATGTGATTACAATTGACCACCTCTCAAAAATGAAAGACCAGGCAATTGTTTGCAACATTGGCCATTTCGACAACGAGATTCAGGTTGATAAACTAAATGCCTTTAAAGGCATCGAAAAAATCAACATTAAACCACAGGTTGACAAATATATTTTCCCTGAAGGACAGGCAATTTACTTGCTGGCCGAAGGACGCCTCGTTAATTTGGGTTGTGCAACCGGCCACCCATCGTTTGTTATGAGTAATTCGTTTACAAACCAAACTTTGGCACAAATCGATCTTTGGCAAAATAAATACGAAATCGGTGTTTATCGTTTGTCGAAAAAACTTGATGAAGAAGTTGCCCGTTTGCACCTCGAACAAATTGGTGTAAAACTGACAAAACTTACTGACGAACAGGCGGAATATTTGGGAATACCCAAAGAAGGACCTTATAAACCGGAGCATTACAGGTATTAAAAAGCTATAATTTAATCTAAAAATAGGTCGTGGAAAAATACATGACCTATTTTTTAAATGTGTCGGGGAGGAGAGGGCCCCCTGGTTTTAATTATACACCCTCAAAGTAAAACTATTTACTTTCGACACATTGTAATTTCTTAACGGAGCTGCTGCCGGTCCTTTCGCCGGATAAGCCCCTCCTGTTAAAAGAAATTGCGATTTACAACATGAACATTCTCCCAAAACACCTGTATTCTCTACTTTGCAGGTTTGATTAATTTCATAGGTGCAGGTTGCATCGTAGGCATAATACTCATCCAGGTCGGCACAATAAACAATAACACCACCATATCCACCACCGGGGAAATACAATGAATTGCCGGGAATTGTCAAATCATTCGCAATTATTAAATCAATGGTAAACGAAAACGGAACACTTGGAACCTGTGAATCCTGGATTTTATCGCATGAATTCGCTGACAGAAACAGAAGTACTGTAAAAAACAAAATCTTCCCACTTTTTAAGACCGACCGCATATTTTTCGTATTTTTACTAAAAACAACAAAAGTAGAGTTTTTATTGTCATAAAAATAAAACAGAAATGGATGATTTAGTAGTAATAATATTGACGTTGCTAATTGCAGGAGCTGGAGCAATCGGGCAAATGAAAAAGAAAAAACAGGTAGCTGCAATTCCTGGCGGACAAAAAAACCCGGAAAATATTTGGGAACTATTCAAACAAGATGCATTTCCACAAACACCACAAACTGAACCTGAATATTATGTGGACGAACAACCTGAATCTGAACCTTACGAAAACGAACAAGGATACAAATTTGAGCCAAAAAATGAAGGTGGTATAATTATCAACAATGAAGTAAAACCCCAACCCACAATTAAGGATTCAATACCGGAAAAGAAAGAGGTATTTTCTTTGCGGAAAGCCGTGATTTATAGTGAGATTTTGAATCGAAAATATATTTAAAAACTTCTAATTCGTTCATTTAGAACATTTTTTAGCGAAGATATTTTTAGTTTCAATAAAATATCTAAATTTGCACAAGGAAGAGTTCCGGATTTCTGGAATTCTTTCTGTTTTTTTTATATGGTAACAAGTAAATAAGGAGGATTAAAAATGTCCGATGTAGTATATTTAACAAAAGAAGGATTAAAAAACTTAAAGAAAGAGTTGGAACAGTTAACAAATGTTGAGCGTCCGGCCATTTCTAAACAAATAGGTGAAGCAATTGAAAAAGGTGATATTTCGGAAAATGCCGAATACGATGCAGCCAAGGATGCCCAAGGAATGTTGGAAGCAAAAATTGCCGTAATTCAAGGCAAAATTGCAAATGCCCGGATTATAGACGAATCGAAAATCAATACGTCAAAAGTACAGATTTTGAATGTTGTTACTATTAAAAATAAAAAGAACAACGCCACCATGACTTACACTTTGGTTCCGGAAAGCGAAGCCGATCTGAAACAAAATAAGATCTCGGTCAACACACCAATTGCCAAGGGCTTAATGGGTAAAAAAGTGGGAGATTTAGTTGAAATTAAGGTTCCATCCGGAATTATTCCTTTTGAAATAGTTGAAATTTCAGTTTAAAAAATCATGGCAAGTATTTTCAGTAAAATAGTAAGTGGCGAAATCCCCGCATATAAAGTTGCCGAAGATGAGAACTATCTTGCATTTCTTGATATTTTCCCGGTAGCTAAAGGCCACACACTCGTTATTCCAAAAAAAGAAGTAGATTATATTTTTGATCTGGAAGATGATCTGTATCTTGGATTACAGGCATTTGCAAAAAAAGTAGCCATTGGTTTAAAGAAAGCAATTCCTTGTCAAAAAGTTGGTGTTTTGGTTTTGGGCCTCGAAGTGCCACATGCGCACATTCATTTAATTCCCATGCAAAACGAAGGTGATTTGCTCAACTTCTCAAAAAAAATGAAGTTTACTCCCGATGAGTTTCAATCGGTAAAAGAACTTATTTCAAAAAATATCTGATAAAAGCCTGGTTTCTACCGGGCTTTTTTTTGCACCTCGAAATCTTCCATTTTTTATCAACATCGCCAAAACAGCACCCCAAAAACCGTAACTTTATAGTTCCATTTTTAATGGCAAATTAAATTCAAAATTATTAAGCGATGATTCCGTTTACACATCTTCACGTACACTCACAATACTCCATTCTCGATGGAGCTGCAAGCGTTTCAGCGCTTGTTAACAAGGCAAAAACCGATGGAATGACCGCACTCGCCCTGACCGATCATGGTACAATGTATGGGATAAAAGAGTTTCATGCAACCTGCAAGAAATCGGGGTTAAAACCAATTCTTGGCTGCGAAACATATGTTGCCGAAAGGACAATAAACGATAAAAACGATAAAATTGATCGCTCAGGACACCACCTCATTTTGCTCGCAAAAAACAAACAGGGTTATAAAAACCTTGTAAAACTGATATCGTTTGCCAATAACGAAGGTTTTTATTACAAACCTCGAATTGATAAAACATTACTTGAAAAATATAAAGAAGGTTTGATTGTTTCTTCTTCGTGTCTCGGTGGCGAAATCCCAACACTGCTTATGGCAAACCGGGTAAAAGATGCAGAAGATGCAATTATTTGGTT
This sequence comes from Draconibacterium sp., assembly GCA_016705335.1. Taxonomy (GTDB): domain Bacteria; phylum Bacteroidota; class Bacteroidia; order Bacteroidales; family Prolixibacteraceae; genus Draconibacterium. The sequence continues at coordinate 129,053 of JADIYN010000006.1, forward strand.
TAAAACCATTTTTGGCAGCGATTATTATCTCGAATTGATGAGGCACCCCTCGGAAATGCAGCAACAGCGTGAAGATGTGTATGACAAACAAGTTCAGGTAAATAAACTAATCATACCAATTGCTAAAAAATATGGCGTTAAAATAATAGCTACCAACGACATTCATTTTACAAATGCTGAAGATGCCGATGCACATGATTTACTGATTTGCCTCAATACCGGCAAAGATGTTGACGACCCCAACCGTATGCGCTATACAAAACAGGAGTGGTTTAAAACCCAATTGGAAATGAACGTCCTTTTTAAAGATGTGCCTGAAGCATTGTTTAATACGGCAGAAATTGTAGAAAAAATAGCTGATTTCGAATTGAATTCAGATCCAATAATGCCAATTTTCCCAATCCCTAAAGAATTCGGGACTGAAGAAGAATTTCAAGCCAGGTATTCAAAAGAAGCATTAATTGATGAATTTAGCGAAAAATCTTTTAATCGCCTGGGCGGCCTCGAAAATGTAGTAAGAGTAAAACTTGAGGCAGCCTATTTAAAACACCTGACTTTTAATGGTGCCAAAGAAAGATACGGAGATCCTGTGCCTGAAGATATTGTGTCGCGTTTGGATTTTGAACTTGAAACGATAGAAAAAATGGGGTATCCGGGCTATTTCCTGATTACCCAGGATTTTATTAACAAAGCCCGCGAAATGGGTGTAATTGTTGGGCCGGGACGTGGTTCAGCCGCCGGATCAGCTGTGGCTTACTGCACCGGTATCACAAATATCGACCCAATAAAATACGATTTACTGTTCGAACGGTTTTTAAATCCCGACAGGGTTTCACTCCCCGATGTTGATATCGATTTTGATGATGACGGACGCCAGCTTGTACTCGATTACGTTACCGAAAAATATGGTCAGGACAGGGTTGCGCATATTTGCACCTTTGGCACAATGGCAACAAAAATGGCAATTCGCGATGTAGCCCGCGTTTTGAAACTCCCGCTGTCAGAAGCCGACCGTTTGGCAAAATTAGTTCCCGATGCACCAAAAATGACCTTCGAAAAAGCATTTAAGGAAAGTCCCGATTTAAAAAAGGAAGCCAGTTCAAGTAACCCATTGATTGCCAAAACCCTAAAATTTGCTGAAACACTGGAAGGCTCAGTACGTCAGTCAGGTGTTCATGCCTGCGGAGTAATAATCAGCCGTGATCCTTTATCCGATCATATTCCATTAATGCCAACCAAAGATGAAGCAAAACTTTTAACTACCCAGTACGATGGCCGGTTTGTTGAAAGCATCGGTTTGTTAAAAATGGATTTTTTGGGACTGAAAACTTTGTCGATCATAAAAGAAGCATTGGATAATATCAAAATTTCAAAAGGATTGACCATTGATATTGACAAAATACCGATGGATGATGAAAAAACGTATGAACTGTTTAGCCACGGTGAAACTACGGCAATTTTTCAGTTTGAGTCGGATGGAATGAAAAAAGCATTTACGCGACCTGAAACCAAACCGTTTTGAAGATTTGGTAGCCATGAACGCACTTTACCGACCGGGACCAATGAAATACATTCCGGATTACATTTCGCGTAAGCATGGCAAGCAAAAAGTGGATTACGATTTGCCAATGATGGAAGAATACCTGAGTGATACTTACGGTATTACAGTATTTCAGGAACAGGTAATGCTTCTTTCCCGCTTGCTCGCCAATTTTACCCGCGGTGATTCTGACACCCTTCGAAAAGCGATGGGTAAAAAAATTGTAGATACAATGAATCAATTGAAAGTGAAATTTGTGGATGGATGCAAAGCAAATTTCAGATTTATTGATGAATGTAATTTAACAGGTAAAAAGTTGACGATGTAATCGAAAAAATATGGAAAGACTGGCAGGCATTTGCCGAGTACGCCTTTAACAAATCACATTCAGTTTGTTACGCCTATATCGCTTATCAAACCGGGTATTTAAAAGCACATTATCCGGCAGAGTTTATGGCTGCCAACCTTAGCCGTAACCTCAGCAATATAACCGATATTACGAAATTAATGAATGAATGTAAACGCATGAAATTAAACGTTTTAGGACCAGACGTTAATGAAAGTTTCATCAAATTTACTGCCAACAAACTTGGTGATATCAGGTTCGGGATGGGCGCTATAAAAGGTGTTGGTGCCGGCGCAGCACAGGATATTATTACCGCCCGGAAAAAACATGGCGAGTTCAAAAATATTTTCGAATTTGTTGAAAATGTGAACCTGCAATCTGTTAATAAAAAGAACATTGAGGCACTGGCCATAGCCGGCGCATTTGATAACCTTGACGGGATAAAACGAAGTAGCATGTTTGCCGGCGACGACGAAAATGATTCTACCTCTTTCATCGAAAAAATAATCAGGTACGGAAACCTTATTCAACTTGAAAAACAAAGTGCACAACAAAGTTTATTTGGCTCGGTTGGAAGGAGCCAGTCTGTTAAAAAACCCGATATCCCGCAGGTGGAAGAATGGGCAAAACTGATTTTACTTGAAAAGGAAAAAAGCTTAATCGGCATTTATTTAACTGCTCACCCACTCGATGATTACCGGCTGGAGATCGAGAGTTTTTGTTCACGCGACGTTTTTTTGAAAGACATTAACAACGATATCGAAAAATATATAGGAAAGGATTTTGCATTTGGCGGAATGGTAACAGCAAACCGCGACGCAACTTCCAAAAACGGAAACCCATTCAGTACATTCACCCTTTCGGATTATACCGACTCACTTGAATTTTTCCTTTTTGGGCAGGACTATGTAAACTTTCATAAATATTGCAAAACCGGGTTGTTTCTGTTGGTAAGAGGAAGTGTGAAACAGCGTTACAATGGCAACAGTTACGAGTTTAAAATTTCACAGATTGAACTGCTTTCTGAAGTTCGAAAAAATTATGTGAAAAGTATAACCCTTAATTTGCCTGTGCATAAATTAAACGAAGAAGTGATTGAAAGAATAGAAAAAATGACCCTAAACAATAAAGGAAAAACATTGTTGAAGTTCAATATTTACAACCACGACAATAATATGAACGTGCAAATGTTTTCACGGACGGCGAAGATTAATCTTACCGATGAGTTTTTGAAGCTTTTTGACGAGGACTTAAACATTACGTATAGAATTAATTAGTTAGTTTTGCGGTGAATACAAGAATTATTAATAATAAAAAATAATATTATGGCTATAGAAATTACAGATGCCAATTTCGAAGAATTGGTTGTAAAATCAGACAAACCGGTAATGATCGATTTTTGGGCAGTGTGGTGTGGCCCTTGCAGAATGATTGCACCAATCGTTGAAGAAATGTCAAAAGAATACGAAGGAAAAGCAATTATCGGGAAAGTTGATGTTGACTCAAACCCGAATGTTGCAATGAAATACGGAATAAGGAACATTCCTACTGTACTTTTTGTAAAAGGTGGCGAAGTGGTTGACAAACAAGTTGGCGCAGCACCAAAACCTGCATTTACAGCGAAATTGGATAAACTGCTGTAAAAGTTACTTTGGAATTAACAAATCTCAAAAAACAAATCTCAAATAAATTCCAAAACGCAAAAATCAAAATTCCAAAACATATTTTTTATAATTTTTTGGAGTTTTGGGTGTTTGGAATTTATTTGTTTTTTAGGAATTGCCGATTCAGTATTTTAGCCAATAATATTTGCCTTGAAAAATATTTTCGACATAGAACAGTTCCACCAGTTCGATAACCTCGATTTGATTGCACGCGAGGTAGTTGAGGGATTTATTACAGGGTTGCACCGCAGTCCTTTTCATGGATTTTCAGTCGAATTTGCCGAACACAGATTGTACAATCAGGGCGAATCGACAAAACACATCGACTGGAAACTGTTTGGCCGAACCGATAAATTATTTGTAAAGCAATATGAAGAGGAAACCAACCTCCGTTGCCAGTTGGTAATCGATACTTCATCCTCGATGCTTTTCCCGTATTCAAAAGGCGAGAAACATTTACAGAACAAACTCGCATTTTCGGTGTACACGGCGGCTGCACTCATTTATTTAATGCGCAAACAGCGTGATGCTGTTGGATTGACGCTTTTTTCAGATGAAATTGAATTTCATACAAATCCACGTATTTCATCAGTTAATGCTGAAATTATGTATGGAAAACTTTCAGACCTTATAAAACCCGAAAACGCCCACCTACGGAAAAACACAAATACAACAGAAGTACTTCACCAAATTGCCGAAAATATTCACAAACGCTCGCTTGTAATCATTTTCAGTGATATGCTCGATAACCATAAAACCGACGAGCTTTTTTCGGCACTGCAACATTTGCGTTACAACAAACACGAAGTCATTCTTTTTCATGTAACCGATCATACTTTGGAACGCGAATTCAAATTTAGCAACCGCCCACACAAATTTGTTGATCTGGAAAGCGGGCAGACGGTAAAATTTAATCCCTTAGAAATAAAAAACCATTACATTTCAACGGTAAGTTCATATTTTGAAGATTTGAAAGTGAAATGCGGCCAATACAAAATCGACCTTGCAGAAGCCGATATCAACAAAGATTTTAAACAAGTCTTGCTTTCATTTCTTGTAAAACGGAAAAAGCTTTATTAGGCTGTCGGTTGATTTTCAGTTACTATTCATTAGTTTTGACAACGTTTTCCAAAATCGGTTGAAACAGTTCTAATCTGTTTTGATAATCGGTTTTGTATTGAGCTATCCGTTGACACAGATAAACCTGTAGGAGTTCAAATACTTATGAAAAATCAGAAACGAAACTTATTTTAATCGTCTTATTTGGCTTTTTGGCCTGACATTGAATACATCAGCCCAACCCGGCGAACCAATTACCGACCTAAAAACATTTTGTTCCCAACAAAAAGGTTTTAACCTTTTAGGAAAATTCGATGTTTCATGGAGCAATTCGGGATTCACTCAAAAAGAATTCAGTGTAATACAAGATCTCGATTGTAATTTTGTTCGGCTTCCCCTTGATTACAGGACTTACACGCAGTCGGGCAATTGGGATAATTTTACAGAAGTACAGTTGCTTAAAATCGACCAGACAGTTCAATGGGGAAATCAATACAATGTGCATGTTTGCATCAATCTGCATCGTGCGCCCGGATATTGTGTCAATCCTACAACACTTCCAGCTAACCAGCAACTTAACCTTTGGACAGACACTGTAGCGCAAAAGGCATTTGTGAACCACTGGAAGATGTTTGCCAACAGGTACAAGGACATTTCGCCTGAAAAGTTAAGTTTCAACCTTGTGAACGAACCAAACAATGTTAGCGAAGAAGTTTATGTTTCGATAATGAAAAAGGCGATAGATGCCATTCATGAAGTTACACCAAACCGTGTGATTTTTGTTGACGGACTTGGTTATGGAAGAGGTTTGCTGCTTTCGTTGAAAAATGAACCAAACATCGCGCAGGCAATCCACAGTTACGACCCGTTTTCGCTGACACACTACAAAGCAAGCTGGGTTGAAGGTTCGATGGATTGGCCCGTTCCAACCTGGCCGATGCTTTCAATTTCAAACTATTTATATGGTCCATGGAAAAGTGATTTTAAAAGCACACTAGCAATACAGGGAAATTTTGAGCCGGGAACCGAAGTGATCGTAAATGTTGGACAGGTTTCAACAGAATCAACATTAAGTATAAAAGCGGGAAGCAAAACGCTTTTGTCGAAAAAATTTGTTTGCACTGCCAATTTGGGCGATGATTTCACAAAAATAGTACAAACCCAATGGGGATACCAGAATATTTCGAACAAGGATTTTTCAGCAACACTTACTGAAACAGCAACTTCACTTTCGTTCGACAATATTTCGGGTGATTGGATGACAATCAATTCGATTACATTGAAAAATGGGGAAACTAACAAAACCTATAATTTATCTGACAATTCATGGGGAAAGAAACAGAATACTTATAAAATTGATGAAAATGGCAACATAAAAGCAGTCGATGGCAGCGATTTGCTCCCTTTCAATGATTACAGGGAAATTGTTGAAATGGCTAACCAAAATAATATCCCAATTATGGTACAGGAATTTGGTGTACACAACCAAACACCTCACAAAGTAGCTGTTGATTTTCTTGCCGATTTGAGTGCCTTTTTCAGAGAAAATAATTTAGGCTGGGCACTTTGGAATCTCAACGGAAGTTTTGGAATATTGAACAGCGACCGCTCAGATTGTACTTATGAAAACTACCAGGGTTATAAACTCGATCGCGAGATGCTTGATGCATTAACAAAATCAGGCACAACAAATTCATCCATGTTAAAGAACGGGGTTCATTTAAAATTTACCCAAATCCGGCAAAAGATGAGTTATTTTTTTGTCGGATAATTTAATTGGAGTTACAAAAATTGATATACTTGACATTTCCGGACGTTTAATAAAATCCATTTATTCTGAATCGGTTGCAGCAGAAATTAGCAGAATTAACATTTCAGGTATGACAGAAGGAATGTATTTACTTTCAGCCTCAAATAACGGTAAAACTGTTACCTGCAAGTTTTTGGTTGAATAAACCTGAAGAAAAAACCAAAACCAGTCATGTAAATTCAAGTGTAGTCGAATCTAATTTTAAATAATAGTAGAAGTGAATGTTTTATAAACAACAAAAGCTATTGACAGACAGGTCGATAGCTTTTGTTATTTATATGAGAAACCTCCGAAAATAGCACATCTTTTTAAAACAGGTGCAACATTTAAATTCCGGGAAAAATCGATGTTTTACTTACCTATTTTTTCCTGAACAATTGCATCAATTACGGCCATAATAGTAATATTGACAATATCTCGTACCGAACTTTCAATATCGGTAAAATGAATTGGTTTGTTCAACCCCATTTGAATCGGTCCAATGGATTCAGCTGATGACATTTCCTGTAAAAGTTTATACGCAGTGTTGGCTGAACTCAGGTTTGGAAAAACAAGTGTGTTCACATCCATTCCTTTTAATCTCGAAAATGGATATTTTGCATCACGAAGTTCGCGGTCGAGTGCAAAATTTACCTGCATTTCGCCGTCAATCGAAAGTTCTGGAAAATTTTCCTGCATGTGGCTGACAGCTTCATGCACCGATGCCGGACTACCTATTTCATCACTTCCGAAATTTGAATAAGATAACATGGCGATTTTTGGTTCGCGGGCAAAAAACCTAACAGTATCGTTGGCCAAACGGGCAATATCAATCAGCGTTTCAGTTGTTGGATGGCGATTGATCAATGTATCGCAAAGGAAATATGTCCCTCTCTTCGAATTGATTATGTGCATGGCAGCAAAGTGTTTAAAACCCTCCCGCACTCCAATTACTTCTTTCGCAACTTTAATTGTATTCGAGTATTTTGTGTAAACACCGGTTATAAATGCATCAGCTTCCCCGGTTTCCACCATCATCATACCAAAGTAGTTGCGTTCGAACATTTTGTCAACGGCTTCTTCAAAAGTAGCTCCCTGACGGCCACGTTTCTCAGCAAGTATTTTCGCAAAGTTTTCGCGGCGTTCGGTTTCCCTGTCGTGGCGAAGATTAATAATCTCACAACCTTTGAGACTTAGGTCCAATTCTTTCGCCAACTTTTCAATCCGTTCATCATTCCCTAACAAAATTGGGAAACAAACACCTTCCTGGTAGGCTTCTACAGCGGCTTTCAACATGTTTGGGTGCGACCCTTCCGCAAACACAACTTTTTTTGGATTTTGTTTAGCCATGTCGGTAAACTGTCGCATCATCCTTGATTCGTGGCCCATTAAATGGCGCAGATTGTTTTTATACTGATCCCAGTCGGAAATTGTTTTTCGCGCAACACCTGAATCAATGGCGGCTTTTGCTACTGCCGATGAAACTTCTGTAATTAAACGCGGATCGACTGGTTTCGGGATAATATAACCACGACCGAAACTCAGTTTATTTACATTGTAGGCAGCGTTTACAATATCGGGCACGGCTTGTTTTGCAAGGTTTGCAATTGCTTTACAGGCCGCCAGTTTCATCTCTTCGTTAATCGATCTTGCACGTGTATCAAGTGCGCCCCTGAAAATATAAGGAAATCCGATTACGTTGTTGATTTGGTTGGGATAATCAGAACGGCCGGTTGCAAAAATGATATCTTTCCTTGAAGAAATGGCATCTTCATAAGAAATCTCGGGAGTTGGATTTGCAAGTGCAAAAACTATCGGATCCGCGGCCATGCTTCGCACCATTTCCTTCGACAAAACATTTCCTTTCGACAAACCAAGAAAAACATCAGCGCCAAATATTGCGTCTTTCAAAGTTTTTATATCGGTACGGTTTGTTGCAAATACTTTTTTTGATTCGTTGAGATCGGGCCTGGAAGTCGAAATTACCCCCTTGCTGTCGAGCATCACAATATTTTCAAGGCGTGCACCAAGTGCAATATAAAGTTTTGTGCAGGAGTTTGCCGAAGCTCCGGCGCCATTCACTACAATCTTTACTTCTTCTATTTTTTTTCCTGCAATTTCAAGTGCATTTAATAATCCCGCCGATGAAATAATCGCGGTTCCATGCTGATCGTCATGCATAATTGGAATATCGAGTTCGCTTTTCAGCCTGTCTTCTATTTCAAAACATTCAGGTGCTTTTATGTCTTCCAAATTGATTCCCCCAAAAGTTGGCGAGATTGCTTTTACTGCCTGAATAAATTTTTCAGGATCTTTCTCATCAACTTCTATATCGAAAACATCAATACCTGCATAAATCTTAAACAACAACCCTTTTCCTTCCATAACAGGTTTCCCGGAAAGTGCACCAGTATCACCCAATCCAAGTACTGCAGTCCCATTCGAGATTACCGCCACTAAGTTTCCTTTTGCCGTGTAATCGTATGCCAATTCCTGGTTTTTTTCTATTTCGAGGCAAGGAATTGCAACTCCGGGAGAATAGGCAAGCGATAAATCAGCCTGTGTACTATATGGTTTAGTGGGAACTACTTCAATTTTTCCGGGTTTCCCCTGTGAATGATAAAGCAATGCTGCTTCATCAGATAATTTATGCATAATTTTTTTATTTAGTTTGCAACTATGAGTTGCTGTTCAATACTTTATCGCTAATTGCCTGTAAAGTTACTTTTTTATGTGTGGTTGGTACTAAAACAGAAATATTGAAACGGCTGCCACCATATGAAATCATGCGGATTGGAATACCATCCAAAGCATTAAAAACTTTCGAGGCAAAACCTTTCTCTTCGCTGATAATATCGCCAACAATACAAACGATCGTCATTTCCGAATCTACCTGTACATTCCCAAAAACCTCAATTTCTTCGAGGATTTCCTTTAAATATTTCGTGTTATCGATTGTGAGTGAAATGGCTACTTCCGAAGTTGTAATCATATCAATCGGCGTTTTGTATTTTTCGAAAACCCCAAATACATTTTTCAGGAAACCGTAGGCCATCAACATTCGGCCAGAACGGGTTTTTGTCGTATCAATACAATCTTTTGCTGCCACTGCCTTTATTTCGGTTCCATCACTTTCTTCAGTAATTAAAGTTCTGCTGTCCGAAGGATTCATCGTGTTTTTGAGTCGAACCGGAATATTTTGAACTCTTGCCGGCAGAACAGTTTGAGGGTGTAGTATTTTCGCTCCAAAATAAGCAAGTTCTGCCGCTTCAGTAAACGACAACTGGTCGATTTTACGTGTGTTTTCAACAAACCGAGGGTCGTTGTTATGAAAGCCATCAATATCAGTCCAGATTTGTATCTCTTCCGAATCGATTGCAGCACCAATTAACGAAGCAGTGTAATCGCTTCCCCCACGTTGCAGGTTGTCAATATCTCCGTTTGCATTCACGCAAATAAAACCCTGGGTAATAAAATAGGTCGCATCACCTGCAGCTTCTATAACCGGTTGAATTTTTTTTCTGATTTGGGGTAAGTCGGCTGATTTGTCTTCATCAATTAACATGAAATCAAGCGCCGGTAAAAGTTTTGCATCGTGTCCATTTTCATGCATAAACTCTGTAAACAGTTGTGTTGAAATAAGTTCACCTTGCGCAAGAATCGTGTTTTCTCCAACTTCATTGAAAATTCCGGAGGTAAATGAACGTATAGTCTCAAAACTTGATTTTATGATTTGTACTCCCTTTTTCTTGCTTTCATCTGAAGTAAAAAGATCGTTAATCACTTTTTTATACTTTGCTTCAAGACTACCAATATGCACACAAGCAGTATCCTTGTTTTTCTTGTGGAGGTAATTCGAAATTTCCACGAGTGCGTTTGTAGTTCCTGACATAGCAGACAATACCACCAATTTTTGTTCTCCATCGGCAATTAATTCCATAACTGCCCGCATATTTTCAGGCGATCCAACCGAGGTTCCCCCAAATTTCAACACTTTCATATCCTTGCTATTAATGAATTATTTTTCAGGGTGCAAATATGAATATTTTTTATTTGAATTGAAAAGTAACGACTTCAGAATGAATAAATATTCATGTTAAAAGAATAAATATTAAGAAAGTATTCCGAACCGGTAATTTTTTTCTTCTGGAATAATACCAAAAAAGCCATATTGAGCCGGTCTTGGGTAATCACCGGTTCATGGAACCCGAAAACTAATTCTTTGCAAATTTTGATAGGAAGAAATCGACCAAATCCTTTCCCGAAGGATCGTTAATCCCGATTTCTGGTGCATAAACAATTGCTTCAAGTCCTACCTGTTCGGCATGTTCTTTTAATGCTTTTGCATGTAAAGGATGATGATTGATGTCGTCCTGGTTTTCAGGAATCCCAGCTCTGTGTCGATTAAAAATAAACACCGGCGGATCATTTTTATCCATTTTTGCCATAAAATCGAGGTTAGCCCGAATGTCGGTTTCATTTCTCAAATCAAGGTTTTCTGCTGATTTAAAACCGAATGCACGGGCAATGGAATGGAATTGTTCAGCCGTCTGCGACAAAGGAATCCCGAGGATTTTATCCCACTGAAAAATGTCGTATGTAGATTGGGTGGCAAATGCGCCGGCACAAGTTAAACGGGTTGATTCGCGAAGTACAGGGTCGCGGTCTTCAGCATTGGCCATATCATCAGAAAACGCAAGCCACAAGGCAGTTCCTGCCCCCGCCGATCCGCCTGTGCAAGCAATTTTAGATTTGTCGATATTATATTTTTCAGCATGATAGCGAATAAACTGTACAAACCGTTTTGAGTCGTTCATGCTTGCAAGTATTCCATAGGGCGCCTCGTTCATGAAACGATAGTTGATTGTTGCGATTGAAATACCATTTTCGAGGAAACGAGGCCAGTCATGGGATTGATAATACTTCGATTTGTCGCCACCTACAAACCCGCCACCATGGATATAAATAACGAGTGGAGTTGGTTTTTCTGTTTTTGCCAGCCAAATATCAAAAACGTTTTTCTCATGCAACCCATATTTCTGGTTTGAAAAAGTTGCACGCTCCCCCCGAATATTTATAGGTTCTATGATTTCAGAAACAACTGTCATTCACTATGAATCAAAAAAATGTGGCTGCAAAAGTAAGATTTATCAAAAGAGACAAAAATTTTATTTGTGATTTTTTATAGTTGGCTGATGAATAATCTACCATTTAAGCTTAAATATTTAATTTGAATTGCAATACTTTAATCCACTTGGATATTTAAGTCTGACATTCATTTATCCCAACTTTCTGCATCGTACTTACCGCTTATTTTTCAATCAAATTTTCTTACCTTAGCTCACTATCACAAAAACTTAAACCTGTAAAAAATGAAAAACTTTTCTGTCATCATCTCTATGTTTCTGACTATTATACTGTTTGGTTGTAATTCCGGGAAACAATCTTACCAGCCTAAAACAGATACATTTAAATCGTTAAAGGGAACTGAAATATTTCAACCCGATTCGGCATCAATTGCGACAAATTATCGAATACCCGAGTGGTTTCGCGATGCTAAATTTGGAATTTTTATCCACTGGGGGGTATATTCAGTTCCGGCTTTTGGTAACGAATGGTATCCGCGGGAAATGTATTTGAAAGACAGCAGGATATATAAACATCACATTGAAAAATATGGACCGCAAACAGAATTTGGTTATAAAGATTTTATCCCCATGTTCAAGGCTGAAAAATTTAATGCAAATGATTGGGTTTCACTTTTTAAAAAAGCAGGTGCAAAATATGTTGTGCCTGTTGCCGAACATCATGACGGATTTTCACTGTATGCAAGTACAGTAAACGATTGGAATTCAGTAAATATGGGACCGATGAAAGATATAACCGGTGAATTAAAAAAAGCTGCTGACGAACAAGGCTTACATTTTGGGTTGTCGATTCACAGGGCTGAAAATGCGTGGTTTTATAATGGTGGAATGAAATTCCCGTCGGATGTACAAACCGGAAAATTCAGTTCACTTTACGGTGAATGTTTGGAAGAACCAGGCGGCCAAACCATGGACTGTCCCGAAGGTGCGGGTTTTAACGACCATTCGAAAAAAAGCTGGCTCGAACATACATACGAGTTGGTTGATTTGTACCAGCCAGAGTTGATGTGGTTCGACTGGACAGTTGGAAAATATCCTTTTCAACCTACATTTTACCAGTTTATGGCCTACTATTACAACAGTGCAATCGACTGGAACAAAGAAGTGGTTGTAAACACAAAATTTGGTTACGGAGATAATATACAAGTATTTGATATTGAACGCGGAAAATCGGAAACCGCCCGCCCTTTTCCCTGGCAAACGGATACTTCTGTAGGTAAAAAATCATGGGGTTATATCGAGGGAGAAGAGAACAAATCGCCCAACCAAATAATTGATGATTTAGTGGATATTGTGAGCAAAAACGGCAACCTGCTACTGAATATCGGTCCACGGCCGGATGGTACAATTACCGAAAGCCAGCAGGAAGTTTTGTTGCAGATTGGCAGTTGGCTTGTGGTGAACGGTGATGCAATTTATGGAACCCGTCCGTGGAAAGTTGCCGGAGAAGGTAGCCAGCAAGGTACTGCCGGTGCATTTACAGATAACGAAGAAACCGCCTACACCGCACAGGATATACGTTTTACAGCGAAAGGTGACACACTGTTTGCCATTTCACTTGCCTGGCCCGAAAACGATATTACTATTCAATCCATCAGCAACGATATGAAAGTTGCCTCTGTTGAACTGCTTGGCGCAACTGAGAAACCTGAGTGGAAACAAACTGCTGACGGTTTGCTAGTAAAATATCCCTCAGAAAAACCCGGCGATTACGCACATGCATTGAGGATTATTTTAATGAATTAGAAATCAGGTTGATGTTTTTTTTTCAAGTTTCGAATTTTAAATTAAATGTAAATCATTACAGGATTTAGAAAAGTGATTAACTTTTAACAACGAATTTCCATGTCATTATTTAAAAACAGGCAAATGTTGAGCGTGTTTCTGATTTCATTGCCTAAAAAAATAATTCAAAAATCAGGACCTGGTTAAACCGCTTTATATCAACGGCCTGATTCCATCATGTTGTGCGGGGAAAGAGTTTCATACTCTATTTAAAATACAGGTTAAATCAGGTAATTTCTATCTAAATTCAATTCAAAAAGGATTTAATTGTATTTATTTGATTCAACATTTGCACAAATTCAAAAGGTTAAGAAAAATCTTCTAAATTTGGCCGCAAATCGATTAAAAAAAAACAGTAATGAGCAAAGTATTTGGTTTTGGTGAAAAAGTAGAAGGATATAATATTCCCGTTTTAAACGAACGCGAAGTCAGGGCAGCCGCGGGAATCCTTTTTGTACTCATGTTTTTATCCATTCTAATTGCCATTCTGAAAACCGATTTCACCATGTTGAAATATGCGATTATCTTATTCCTAACCGATTTTGTTGTCCGGGTATTTGTAAACCCAAAATTTGCACCAACTTTAATCATCGGGCGATTGATAGTTCGGAATCAAAATCCTGAATATGTTGGGGCAAAACAAAAAAAGTTTGCATGGATAATTGGGGTAGTTTTGGCTGTAATAATGCTTGTACTAGTGGTGATCGTTAATTCCTACAGTCCGATTTCCGGTCTTATTTGTTTAATTTGCCTCATCTTTCTTTTGTTCGAATCAGCCTTTGGAATTTGCCTTGGCTGTAAGTTTTATTCTCTTGTTTACAAAGAAAAAGCCCAGTATTGCCCGGGAGAAGTTTGCGACATTAAATCAAGGCATGAAATACAGAAAACTTCTGCAACACAGCTGCTTATTGTTTTGGCATTTATAGCTTTTACCGTATTTTTGGTTTACTCGTTCAACGACACTTTCAGCCAAAAACCATCCGATTTGTTTGGGATTGAAAGCGCTGCACATTCGAATTAACATAGTTTCTACACAATATTCATTTTCAAAAAAACAGAACAAATTTATTTTGTTAAAACATTAACTTCTCCACTTTTTAAACCTTCTGATTTTGCAGCAATAACAATTTCACCGTCCATTTTGGTTAACCGCGCAATTAACTGACACCTCCCCCGAAAAGTATTTACAAAAGGTTGCTGAAAACTGTGCATATCTTTTGGGTTTTCATTTGCCACAGCCTGTAATTTACATGGACCTGAAATTTCGAATTCAATTTTATTTTCAGCATTTGGAACAAGCATCCCGAATTCGTCGAGTACTTCAATATTAAAATAAATCAAATCGTTTTGTCCGGCAGGCAACACATCCTGTTCAGCAGTAATTTTAATTTGAACCGGCGCACCTGTAGTTTTTAATGTTTGCCTTGAAATCTCTTTCCCATCTGTTGATCCAATTGCCACAAGTTCTCCGGGTTGATACGGTACATCAAATTGTGCAGTCAGTTTAGTTTCTTCAGAAACTTGTTTTGTACCAATTTCCTTTCCATTTAACTCCAGTCGAATTTCATCGCAACGGGAATAAACCGAAACTTTAAGCGGAGTTTCTTCATTGCCCTCCCAATTCCAGCTTTTTATCTCATCAGGCCAGCCCCAAAAACTAATTACTTCTTTTCTGCCGAAAGGAATTGGAGCATGAACAAGCATTTCCAAATCACTGTTTCTCCAAACTACATCGCGAAAAAACATTTGTGGTTTTTTAAATCCCAAAATACTGATATCGCCACTATTATTAATAAACCAGGGCCAGCCTGGAAGTCCATTAACTGTTTCATTGTCAAAATGAGTACTTCCAATTCCCGATTCACCAAGATGATCCATACCTGTCCAAACAAAATCGCCAATTACATATGCGTGTTTTTCAACTTGTTGCCAATTTTCGAAAGCCTCCATTGCTATCGATTCGGTGCCAATAATAATTCTTTCCGGAAACTTTTCATGATCGGGTTCATATTGCCTCCATTGGTAGTTGTAACTATCGACATCCATTTGTGCAAAAACATTTTCAGTGTCATTCCATGTTTTGCCCGGACTATCCCAGAAACTGCAAATAGCCTGCGTTACCGGACGAGTTTTGTCGAGGTCAAGGATTTTGTTCTTCAACTTTCTAAAAATCTCCAATCCTGATGAATCGGCTCGTTCCTGAATTTCATTACCTACACTCCAGATGATTATTGAAGGATGATTGCGATCACGTTTTACCATCGATTCGATATCTTTCTCCCACCAATTATCGAAATACAGATTGTAATCCTGCGGGTTTTTGGGTTTCTGCCACTGGTCAAACGATTCGTCCATAACCAGCATTCCCAGTTCATCACACGCATCGAGAAAATGTTTTGAAGGTGGGTTGTGCGAAGTCCGGATAGCGTTGAACCCATTTTCTTTCATCACTTTAACTCTGCGGTATTCAGCTGTTTTAAAGGTTGCCGATCCAAGCGCACCATTGTCGTGATGCATGCAACCGCCTTTTAACAAGATGTTTTCACCATTTAAAAGAAAACCTTTTTCTGCGTTAAATTCGGTGGTCGGATTCCAAAATTTTCGCTTACAATATCAATGATTTCTTTACCTTGAAGCAACTGAACCGTAATTGTGTATAATTCCGGATTTTCAGGCGACCAAAGATGGTAGGCAGCTAAAGCAAATTCATGTTTGTAAGTAAATTTACTCCCTGCTTTTAGTTCTTTTTCATCTGTCAGGCCTGGAATCGGTTTTCCATCCGGATCGTTAAAATCTATTTTCAAAGTGAATGTTTTATTTTCTTCTGATTCGTTTACCAAATCAATTTCAACTGCCACTTTTGCCTTGTCATCTGTAACTGCATCAGTGTTTACAAAAATTCCCCATAAATCAACGTGAAGTGGATTGGTTTTAATAAGTTTGACATCCCGGTATATTCCAGAACCGCTGTACCAGCGTGAGTTTTTTCCCTGGTTTTTTACCTGAACTGCTAAAACGTTTTCCTTTCCGATTGGATTAAGATATTTTGTTAAATCGTATTCAAAAGCGGTGTAACCGTACGGATGGTTTCCCAAATGAATACCATTTATCCAAAAATCGGCATTCATGTAAACCCCGTCGAAAAGTATTTTTATTACTTTTCCTTTATCCTCTTTATTCAAAACAAAATGTTTTCTGTACCAGGCAGTTCCGCCAACCGTGTGAGCTGTTGAAGGCCCGCCTGCACTTTCTTCCGAAAAAGGCCCGATTTGTTTTACTCCCTCTTTTGCAGGTAAATCCTCAATGCTGTAATCGTGTGGTAAATCCAACACCCGCCATGAAGTATCATCAAAACTAAGTTGTTCTGCATCTGGGATATCGGTTCTGATAAATTTCCAGTCAGCGTTGAAATTAGTTTCGCGTTCAGGGTTTTTCTGAACGGTACATGAAACAATCAATAGTACAACTGCAGTTGATAACAAAAACAAATTTTCATTGATACAGGTTTTAGTTGATTAATAATTTATGACTTTTTTGAAAGTCGGAATGAATTGACAGATCAAAACATTTTTATCAAAGCTACAAAAACTATTTTACTACTACTGTTTTTACATTCATGAATTCTTTGATTCCGTGGGTTGAAAGCTCCCGGCCATAACCACTTTCGCCAATTCCACCAAATGGTAACCGTGGGTCTGATTTAACAAAATCGTTTACAAAGCAACAACCTGCTTCAAGCTTAAATTCGGCAATAATTTCCCCTCTTTTCAAGTCGTTTGTAAATACTGCTGCTCCAAGCCCAAATGTTGTTTCATTGGCAGTTTTTATTGCTTCTTTTTCATCTTTAACACGGATTACAGCAGCAACCGGACCAAATAATTCCTCATCATAAGCGGGCATCCCCGATGTTACACTTTCCAAAATTGTTGGCGGATAAAATGCTCCTTTGCGGTTCGGAATCTCTCCGCCTAAAATGATTTCAGCACCTTTTTTAACAGATTCAACAACTTGCTGGTGAAGTTCGTCACGTAAATTAATTCTTGCCATTGGCCCCATTGTAGTTTCACTTTCGCAAGGATCGCCAAAATGTGCTGTGTTCATTTCGTGGGTGAAATGCTCTAGGAATTCAGGATAAACTTCATCAACAACAATAAACCTTTTTGCTGCAATACAACTTTGCCCGGCATTTAACAACCTGCTTTTTGCACAGATTTTAGCTGCTGCTTCCAAATCAGCATCTTCCAAAATCAAATATGGGTCGCTTCCTCCCAATTCCAAAACACACTTTTTAAGCACACTTCCTGCTATTGCAGCTACGCTTTTCCCGGCACTTGTGCTTCCTGTTAAACTCACAGCTTTTATTGCGTTGTGTTTAATTACATTTTCAACCAGGTTACTCCCAATCAATAAAGTGCGGAACACATTTTCAGGAAAACCGGCTTCACGCACAAGTTCTTCAATAGCTACGGCACAACCGGGAACATTGCTTGCATGCTTTAAAACAGCAGTATTTCCGGCCATTAAAGTTGGTGCTAAAAACCTGAAAACCTGCCAAAATGGAAAATTCCATGGCATAACGGCAAGTACTGTCCCAAGTGGTTGGAATGAAACAAATGACCTGCTTGCCTCATTCTGAATAATTTCATTTTCAAGAAAACTCTCGGCATTTTGGGCGTAATATTCGCAAACCCAGGCACATTTCTCAATTTCTGAAATGCCCTCATTTATTACCTTTCCCATTTCAATCGCCATTAACAAAGCCAGTTCTTCTTTTTTGCTTCTTAAAAGTGTTGAAAGATTTTGAAAGGCAGTTGCCCGCTCCGAATACGATGATTGCCGCCAATGATGCCAGGATTTGTCAACCGAATTAATTATTTTTTCAATCCCTTTTTCAGTATGTGCTTCGTAGGTTTTAACAGTTTTTCCTGTGGTCGGATTTATTGATTTTAACATTGTTTACAGAAATTGATTATAAAAACCGAAAATTAAATTTTAATACGGTAAAAAAGTGAATGTGGTTGTTGAAATCTCATAACAAAATTAAAAGATGAAGTTGTTTCACAAATGAATGTAACCAATTTACCTTTTACATTTAAAGCTTCCTTGTAATCAGAACAATTTTAACTTCCACACACAAATCCTCTCTTTTTGTTTTTGGCGATTAACAGCTGATTCAATGTGACTTGTGAAGCGCTTTGTTTATATTGAAATTTTTCAGAATTGATCTTAATTCATTGGTACTTCGATAGCCAAAAGTTTGGAACTTCTGGTGAAATTAATTTCAATAGAATCAATAATATTCCAAACACCAATGGCATCGCGCTTTTGCAATGTATTTCCAGTGATTTCAGCTTCGCCTTCAATCAACATAAAATAAACGCCGTTCCCATGTTCATTTAAATGATAAATGGTACTGTTCTCTGAAGAAAACTCAATTATCGAAATATATGCACTTTGATTTATTGAGAGCGCATTATTTTGCCCGTTTGGCGAAACCAGCAATTGCCACTTTCCAACTCTTTCTGTTTCATCAAACTTTTTCTGATTATAGCCTGGTTTTAGCCCTTTTTTGATTGTAAAAATCCAGATTTGAAAAAGGCTCAAATCAAAGGTTTTAGAAGCATTAAATTCAGAGTGCCAAATCCCTGTACCTGCAGACATTACCTGTACTTCTCCAGTGGAAATAATTTCTTCATTGCCCATGTTGTCCGTGTGCCGCAAAGCACCCGAGAGTGGAATGGTGATTATTTCCATGTCCTGATGCGGATGAAGATCAAATCCTCTTGCCGGTGAAATCAAATCGTCATTTAATACGCGTAATTTCCCAAAATGAATTTTTTCATTGTCGAAATAATTGGCAAAACTAAATGAATGTGCCGCTTTTAGCCAACCATGATCAGCAAAACCACGTTGTGAAGCTTTATGAATAATTGTATTCAAAACTTTAATCTATAATTCGTATTTCTGTTTCCATTTCCATGGCTTTTCGGTAAACAGCAGTTACACCACAGTAAGTTGTTTCCGAGAGTTTAACTGCTTTTTCCAACTTATCCATTGGCAAATCTTTCCCTTTAAATTGATAAATCACTTTCATTTTATTGTAATGTTTTGGGTGCTCTTCGGTTACATCGGCTTCAACAATCACGTTAAAAGCCTCGGGAACAACTTTCATTTTTTTCAAAATCATAATCACATCTACACCCGTGCAGCCGGCAAGTGCTGTAAGCATAAGTTTTTGGGTCGCGGACCGAGGTTGCTACCACCCGATTCTTCTGTCGCATCTACAATTACTTTATGCCCATCCATGTCGCCTTCGAATGCAACTTTATCTGTCCAGGCCATATCAACTACATGTTTCATATTATACCAGTTATTAAATAGTTTTCATTTATTTTGCAGCGTAAATGTAGTGCATATAACTGCCTTTATAAATTGTTTTTTTTAAATCGTGAAATTGTATCTTTAAACACGTTAAAAAAGGGAATTGTTTACAATTTATATATTCAAACAAAAAAGATGAGAAGTGCAATGAACAGGCCAACCGAACACGAAACCGATTTAAGTGGATTTCAGTTGTTCAATAAATTGACAGAGGAAGAATTTGGAAGGTTGAATTTTGATAAAACCTGCTCGGTGTATAAAAAATCGACGGTAATATATCGTGAAGGTAGCCGCTTGACCGGCTTTTACTGCGTTACCCGTGGAATCGTAAAAATTTTTAAAACAGGAATCGACGGTAAAGAACAAATCATCAGGTTTGCAAAAAGGGGCGAAATTATTGCATATCGTTCTTTATTGAGCCAGGAATTGGCGTGCACAACTGCAAAAGTAATCGACGAAGCTGTTTTGTGCCATGTTCCTTACCAAACTTTACTTTTCCTGATTCAAAGTAACTGGCAGTTTTCGCACCACATGTTACAAATTGTTTGTAAAGAATTGCGCGAAGCCAACGACTATATTACTGATATAGCCCAAAAAACCGTTCGTGAACGCCTTGCCGAAGTACTTCTGCTTTTGAAAGAAAATTTTGAACTTGATAACCAAAATACACTTCAAATTTCGCTCACACGTGAAGAATTGGCAAACATGGTTGGGACAGCTACTGAATCTGTAATTCGCCTGCTTTCTGAATTTAAACAGGACAAGTTGATTGAATTGCAAGGCCGGAAAATTAAATACCTTGATATTGCTAATTTACAAAGAGTTGCAAATATTTAGGTCAATCACATTTTATGCAGGAACGCCACAAAAACAAGGAACAATATTTTAATGAGCAAGGCTTGACTTCTCAAAAATTTGTGGTTCCGTTTATTTCTGATTTAGTAAAATTCGATAGTGAAACCACTGTACTTGAAATTGGTTGTGCTGAAGCTGGAAATCTGAAACCCTTTGTTGATATGGGCTGGAAAGCCACTGGAATTGATATTTCATGCGGCCGGATTGAACTGGCCAAAACATTTTACAAAGATCATCCCAACCGGGAAAACCTTACTTTAATTTGCGAAGACATTTACAAGGTAAATCCCGATAAAAAATACGATGTGATAATTATGCGCGACGTAATTGAGCACATTCCTGACCAGGAAATATTTTTAAATTTTGTTAAAGGATTTCTTAAACCACAGGGTAAATTTTTTCTTGCTTTTCCGCCGTGGCAAAATCCATTTGGTGGTCACCAGCAAATTTGCAGAAGTAAAATTCTTTCAGTACTTCCATGGTTCCACCTGCTTCCAAAAAGCATATTCAAATTTACTTTAAAAGTATTTGGCGAAAACGATGGGACAATTACAGCACTTTTCGAAATAAAAGATACAGGGATTTCAATCGAACGTTTTGAACGGATTTTAAAACGTGAAAATTATAAAATTGATAAACGCGTGTTCTGGTTTATCAACCCCAATTACCAAACTAAGTTTGGCCTAAAACCCCGTGAACAAACCAATTTTGTTTCTTCCATTCCATGGGTCAGGGACTTTTTTACTACGGCTATGTATTATGTGATTTCGAAATAAAAGAAAACCAAAAGGTAATTGTTATCCAATCTGTTTTACCAATATTTTACAACAAAATAATTGATGTCATACATTTTATAAACTTCCCAAAAAATAAAAAAGAGTAGAATTTTTTCAGACGCTTTTGGATGGATAGAAAATTTTACAAACCCCTTTATAAAACTAATCCCAGTAATGAAATAAGATATTCTACTCTTTTTATGCTAATTTATGAAATAATAATTTAAAATCAAAATATATTTTAAATTAATTCGTTTCAGAATCAAAAGATTATTACGTATTTTTTGAAATTAGGTTTTAAAATGGGATTTATTTAAAGAAATATTCCCAATCAAGGAATATGAAAAATAAAAAAAACGTATTACTCTGGAAATCAAGAGAGAAAAATATTGGCTTAAATATTGATCATATAACACTATTAAGGGGAAAGTAACTTCTGTATTTATGATTGGTTTTATATTAAGGGGTTTGTAAATCATCAATCATCTATCATCTTCAAAAAGCGTCCATAGTTCTTTCCCCTTCCTTTTTTTTCAACCTAGTCTCATAAAAGTTAAAATTTCAAATATTAAAATGAGAATTTTATAGTTTGAAATTAATGTTTGTTACAATTTGCAAACTTTTTTTCTAAATTCTATTTCTAAGTTAAACTTGACATTTAGATTGAATTTTTCCTTAGTTTTACGGTTTATTAAAACAATTATTTTTCAATTGTTTTTAATGCATAACTAATCTGAAAATCATTGTAAAATGGGATTTTCTTTAATAAACAAATTTAAACCCGCTATGAAATTACGATACATTCTTCTTTTGTCATTAGCATTTACTTTTACATTCTGTTCAGAAGAACCTCAGATTTGGAAAGTAAAGTCCCTGGAACAACTTGCAGGTGATTATATTGCCAATAATCCGGATAAGTATTCGGAGTTTGAAAAACTTATGGATGAAACAGGAATGAAATCTTACTTAATGTTAGGGGACCGTTTACCGTGTTTCTACCAAATAATGATGCAATGTTTGCCTATTACAAACTCAAGAATGTGAATTCCCTTGATGATTTTAGTGATTCATTTAAGAGTGACCTGATTCGCAACCACATTATCGATAATGGAATACCTACGGGTGATTTTGGGTTGGGAGCTTTAAGGGAAACAAACGCCTTGGGAGATTATGTTGTTACTGAATTTGATGGATCTGAAATTATAGTAAATAAAAACTCACGAATTATTGATAGAGATATTAATACTGCCAACGGATATATTCAAGAAATTGACAGAGTTATGGATCCTGTTACAAAAGATATTTACAGTTTAGTATCATCCGATCCATCCTATAAAATTTTCTCTGACGGGCTGAACCTTAGTGGATTAAAGGATACTTTACAGATTATTGATTTTCCATATGGAACCAAAACTGCCCGTACACGATTTACTTTATTAGCAGTTCCTGATTCAGTTTACAATCGTTATGAAATTTATAATGTTGATGATTTGATAAATTGGTGCGGAGCCAATCGTGACAGTATTACATATTTACAAAATCCATTTTACCGATATATGGAATACCACTGTTTAAACGGCAGCCATTATCTTTCTGATCTTAATACGTCATTATATCCTATTTTATCTAGAGATAATAATATATTTATTACTGTTGATAATGATTATAAAATTAATATGGATAGTAAAACCAAAGCTTACACAGGTTTTGTAATTCCTGCCTCTAATACGCCTGCAAAAAATGGAGCGCTGCATGCCATTAATGATATTTTACCAGTTGTTGAACCTCAACCAGCTACTGTAATATTCGAAACTACTGACTTTTTTGACCTAAAACAGGGAGACTATTATACCAAATATTATTTTAGGTGGATGAAGGATGAAAATCAATTTGCAAAAATTAAATGGGAAGGTGATTACCTTTTATACTATTACAATTTGAAAAATGACAATATAAACCGGGATGTATTAAGTATGAATGGTTGGTGGAAAATTTCAATTACTTTTCCAAAAGTGATGAAGGGGAAATATACAGTTTCAATATTTCAGCCCAACTGGGGAGATATAACTAATCTTGTAGCATATATCGATGGAGTTGCAACTCCTTATGTTTATGAAGGAGCTTATGGTGGCACTGGTGGCAGTGCAGGATTGCAGGTAATTGGTGAAGTAGATTTTCCAACCACTGCAGAGCACACAATAACACTGCGGAATATCGTTAACGGAATGCTTTTTTGGGATTATGTTCAATTTACTCCTATTAAATAGTTTTTGTTACCAATAACGAATTAACAACTACTTTTACAGTGCAGATATAGTTAAAAAGCTAAAATACAATACATTATATTGACGATATAAAAAAAGAGTTACAAATAATTTTGTAACTCTTTTTTTTGAGTTGTCCTGCCAGGGGTCGAACCTGAACTCTTCTGATTCAGAGTCAGACGTGTTGCCAATTACACTACAGGACAATAAATTTTTCGCAAAAATATAAAAAATCCCGATTTAAGTATACACAATAGCAGTATTGCATTATTTTTATCCTGTTAAAATTAAAATCGCAAAAATTAATTTTTTAAAAACTAATAATTACTATGAAAACTGATCAAAAGAAGAGATTTTCTTAAGATTTCAACTGCAGGGGCATTAGGCGTAATTGCCTTGGGACCAATGGCTTGCAAGCCGGGTACAAAACCTGCTGTCACTGTTGTCGTTGATAAAAAAAGTTTTGAAGTTGGTTTGCAACTTTATACTATTCGTGATGCAATGACTGCCGATGCTTTAGGATCACTTAAAACTATTTCAGACCTTGGTTACAAAAATGTTGAACTTGCAAATTATGCCGATGGTAAATTTTATGGTTTTGAACCCGCTGAATTTAAAAAGATTGTAAGCGATTTGGGCATGGATATTATAAGCAGCCACACAAGCGTTGAAGCAGCCGGGATTACCTTGGAAAGCGCAAAAAAATGGCTGATGACCATGCTGTACTTGAAGTAAAATATTGTGTGCAACCCTGGGTTGAAGAAGTAAATCGTAATATTGAATCTTATAAAAAAATGATAGCTGACTGGAACAAGGTAGGTGAAGTTATGAAAGAAGTGGGAATTCAGTTTGGATACCACAATCACAACTTTGAATTTGCTACTTTAGATGGTATTGTTCCATATTACGACATTTTTATGCCCGAAATGGACCCAAATCTGATTACAATGGAACTGGATATGTATTGGGCAACTAAAGCAGGACAAGACCCAGTTGAAATGTTTAACAAATATCCGGGCAGATTCCAGTTGTTTCATTTTAAAGATATGTCTCAAAAAAGCGAACCATTTTATGAAGTTATAAAAGACGACATTACATCAGTTGGCTCTGGATTGATTGATTTTAAAAGGATTTGGGATGCACGTGAAACTGCAGGCATGAAATATATGTTTGTGGAAGATGACAATCAAGGCATGGGAAAACCTTTCGAGGCAATCGGAATCAGCATTGATAATCTTACAAGTAAAATTTTGGTGTAATTTTATAAAATTGAAAAAATATAAAAGGGAATTCAGTTAAAATCTGGGTTCCCTTTGTTATTTTAACGATTTTTCTTTCGATAAAAAGTATCTGTTAACTTTATCAATTATAAACTTAATAACAAGTAAAAATGACAAGGATTACATTTGAAGAGATGAAAGCGACAATTAAATCGGCGTTTTTGAATGCCGGTATGCCCGATGAAAAAGCTGATATCTGTGCACAAATTCATACTGAATCCAGTCGGGACGGAGTTTATTCTCATGGATTAAATCGTGTTGAACGATTTGTCGATTACGTTCTAAAAGGGTGGGTTGATGTAAATGCTGAGCCAGGTCTTCAAAATAATTTGGGTTCTTTGGAAATATATAACGGAAATCTTGGACCCGGAATTTTAAATGCACGTTTTGCAATGAATCGTGCAACTGAAATAGCTGAAAAATCTGGATTGGGATTGGTAACCTTAAACAACACAACTCATTGGATGCGTGGTGGAAGTTATGGCTGGCAGGCTGCAGATAAAGGTTTTATCGCCATTTGCTGGACAAACACTGAATCATGTATGCCTGCCTGGGGCGCAAAAACCATTGGAATTGGCAACAACCCGTTTATTATGGCTGTCCCGCATAAAAATGGGAATGTGGTATTGGATATGGCAATGTCACAGTATTCGTACGGAAAACTTCAGGTAACGAGGCTGAAAAATGAAAAACTCCCTTTTCCCGGTGGATTTGACAAGGAGGGGAATTTGACTGACATTCCCGGGCCAATTGAAGAAAGCTGGAGAATTTTACCAACTGGATATTGGAAAGGTTCAGGCTTTGCAATTCTGCTTGATATTATATCGGCACTTCTTTCAAACGGACTTTCAACTGCCGGAATTGATAAGGCCGGAAAAGGCAGTTGTGGCAGTTGTAATCAGGTTTTTATTGCCATCAATCCATTAAAATTTAATACACTGGAGTTTATTGATAATATTTTGGAAGAAACCATTCAACAAATAAAATCATCGGAAACAGCTGAAGGAAACAGTGAAATATTTTACCCGGGTGAAAAATCGTTAAGAACGCGAAAAGAAAATATGGAATTGGGAATTCCGGTGGATGACGGAGTTTGGGAGAAAGTGAAAAAATTGGCAACTAAATAGATAAAAACTCAAAATAAGGTCAAACGGGTTTTATTTGAGGTAAATTTTATTCCAAAATATCAGTTAAAACTACTCCATCTTTATATTGAAAAACTTCTCCTGCTGTATTAAAAATTTCAACTAAAACAATGTAAACACCAAGGCTTTTTTGTTGCCCTGTCTGATCTCTGCCGTCCCATTTAATTGTTCCGCCTGTACCCAATATTTCGTTATTCACAAGTTTCATTACAAATTTTCCGGTAGCATCAAAAATTGAAATGTTGGCAACATAACCAGGTTTTTCCAATTCATATTGAATTTTATATTCATCATTAAAACCATCGAAATTAGGCGAAAATGATTCGGGTGTAAAAACTATGTTTGGTGAAGAATTATTTTCAATTTCAACCTGAGAATTCATATAACCTGGTGTTCCATAACCAGAAGTAGTTGAAGCCGAATGCCAGTTTTTTGCGTCATTTGTTTTTTGAGTAAACGAAATTCGTTCCAGCGAAATCCCTTTTTCTTCTGCCAGCATAGGATGGTGCATTTTTTCAGTGTAAAAAAGTTCATCGATCACCTGCATTTTCTCATCCAGTAAAACCACATAATCAAAATCATTATTGAAAGATGGAAATCTTTCCATCTGCAAAAAACACTCACTACACTGAATATTAAACCATGGAAAAACTCCATTTGTATCTTTGGTAAGCGCGAGGTAATTAGCCGGTAATATGTTTTTTCTTAAAGATGAAAGCGGATAAATTTGAGTAAGTTTCAAATCATTGTCACGCGATGCCAGATACAAGCGGTTGATTAAAATCTCTTTAGAGGAGTTGTTATAAATCTCAACAAAATCATTTCCTCCGGCAACGGGATTAAATAGTACCTCGTTTATTAAAATATCACCGTATTCAATTGGCTCCAAAGGTTTTTCCTCAGCAGTAACAATAATTTCATCCAAAATTACTTTATCAGCCGAATAATCGTTTGTCATTCTCACAACAATTTGCAATTTTTCGCCTATCAATTCTTCTTGTTCTGCTATTGCCGAACCCCAGTTTCCAAAGTTTTCACCATTGATTCCAAACGAAATTTCAATCCCTTCATTCAACCTGTAAAATGCTTTTAAATATTTTAAGCTAGCATTTGTGTTACTTCCTGTTTCAGAAGCAGTCAGTTTGATGTCAACTTTTAAATACTCTGAAATATCGATTGATTCACTAATCCAAACAACTTCACCTGAAATGTCAACCACTTCAAACCTTCCTCCCGAAGTGCTGACTGTTTTTGCATAATCATTGTCATTTTGTACTTTAATATCTGCAAATTCCAAATACCAGTTGGTTATTTCTGAAAAATCCGATTGAATTGTTCCGTTTTCACCACCCCAGATTCCTTTATTGGCAACCGAAAAATTTTCACGCCATATTTCCTGCGCCTGAGTTAAGGATGAAAATAAAAGACAAAAGAATATTAAAAATTTTTGGAATATTGCTAATCATCACATTTACAATTAGAAGCAAAATACTAACTTTGGCCCGATTTAAAGATAGCTATTACATAATATTTTAAAAAGAATTTAAAAATGAAAGTTGCAGTTGTTGGTGCAAGTGGCGCAGTTGGACAAGAGTTCCTCAAAGTTCTTGCAGAGCGGAATTTTCCGATGGATGAGTTGGTTTTGTTTGGTTCGGCCCGCAGTGCCGGAAATGAATATGAATTCAAAGGGAAAAAGCTTGTTGTAAAAGAATTGAAACACGGTGACGATTTTAAAGATATTGACATTGCATTAACCTCGGCTGGTGCAGGTATTTCAAAGGAGTTTGCAGAAACCATTACAAAATACGGTGCGATAATGATTGACAACTCTAGCGCTTTTCGTTATGACAATGATGTGCCGCTGGTTGTTCCCGAAGTAAATCCTGAAGATTCAAAAAACAGGCCACGTAATATTATCGCCAATCCAAATTGTTCAACCATTCAAATGGTTGTTGCGCTGAAACCAATTGACAATTTATCGAAAATTAAACGTGTACGGGTTGCAACATATCAGGCAGCCAGTGGTGCAGGAGCACAGGGAATTGCCGAGCTCGAAAATCAGGTGAAGGAAGTTGCCGAAGGAAAAACACCAACAATTCAAAAATTTCCTTATCAGTTAGCAATGAATATCATTCCTCATATCGACATTTTTTTAGAAAACGACTATACAAAAGAGGAGATGAAAATGAACTGGGAAACTAAAAAAATAATGCACACCGAAGCTGAAGTAAGCGCAACTTGTGTGCGTATTCCCGTTGCCCGTGCCCATTCAGAAGCCATTTGGGTTGAAACTGAAAGACCACTTTCGATTGAAGAAGTTAAAACAGCTTTTGCAAAAGCCGAAGGCTTAACAGTGGTTGATAATCCGGCTGAAAAAAATATCCAATGCCACTTTTTGTTTCGGGAAGGATGACGTTTATGTTGGTAGAATCAGGAAAGATGTAACCGACCCAAATAGTATAACTTTTTGGTGTGTTGGCGACCAGATCAAAAAAGGTGCTGCTTTGAATGCTGTTCAAATTGCAGAATGGCTGATTGCCAATGGTGAAGTATAGTAATTTATAAACATGATATAACAGAAAAGCCCGGAAATCCGGGCTTTTTTATTTGGATATATTTTACTAGAAATTCTGCTTTGATACTCCTCCATTAATGAGATAGGGGAGGCTTTTTTTACAACATAGGATTTCCATAAGTAATATTTGCGTTTTTCTCGAAATCATACAAAGTGAAAATCCGTAACTGGTAATAAGCTACCCAATATGACCGGATTGAATAAATGTAATCGCGCTTGGCTTTGTCGCGTTCCTGAAGCGCAATGTTCAAATCTGTAATACTTAGCTCTCCATTTTGGAATTTTCGCAAGGCAATTAAATATCCGTTTCCTGCAACCCTATCTGCCTCATTTGCAGTTTTGAGCTGGTCTTTAAGTAAACTAAACTGCTCAACCTGAACCACAATCTCCCGGTTAAATTCTTCAATATCTTTGTTTACATCGAAAATTGTTAGTTCCCGTTCTGTTTCTGCAAGTTTTACGGTGGATGCCGATTTTCCCCAATCGAGAATTGGGACGCTTAATGAAACACGGAGTGTGCGGTCTTTTTGCGGATTGTCATACACTCCCAAAAATTCGTCGGCACTGTTTGACAGCCCAAAACTCCCTCGTAAAGTAGCAGCAACACCTGTTGTGCTTTTTGCTTGTGCCAGATCACGGTCAGCATTAATCAGGCGGCGTTGGTAGTAGGTTGATTCTTTGCGGTTTTCCTTGGCTTTATCCAACGCCAGTTTCGGATTGATATCAAAAAGCGTCATCTTAAGTGGAATTACTAACTCCAATTGACGATCGACTTTTAACCCAATATAAGTACGTAATTCAAAATCGGCATTTTTCAATTCCATACTCGCCTGATTTAGTGATTTTTGAGCATTTAATACTGAAAGTTCGATTCTGGAATAATCATTTTCCGAAATTTGACCTAATTCTTTTTTGGTTTGAGAAATTTTTAAATTGTCGAGGCTATTTCTCAAGTTGTTTTCGGCCAGAGTAAAATTTGTTTGTACTGAAAGGTAGTTGAAGTACCGATAAGTAGCATTTAGAGAAATCTGCTCTATATCTTCAATAAAACGTTTTTGGGCTTCATCATAAACCATGGGTTCCGTTTTTTTGTACCATTTCATCCAATTGTAACCAAAAAGCGGTTGGGTAAAACCAATAACAAACGGAGAACCCGAAAAACTTGTTTCGCTCAGGTTTAGGTTGCGAATTCCATAAGCGGAAGTGCTGGCATAAATATAAGTTCCCAAAGCAGGGATTGATTGGTTCAGGGATAGATTTGCCGATGCCGCAAGATTTGAAACCTGTTTAAATTCAATACTTCCATCGGGTTGGGTAATTGGTTGGGTTGTATTATTGTAATTTGGCAAATCGCTGTTTAACACCAATTGTGGCCTGAATTGGGTTTTATAATTCCTGTATCTCCAATAGTAATTTACATTCGTATTTTGAACATATTTTATGGCTGAAGATTGGGTAATTGCCATATCAATAACATCTTCAAGGCTCAAAACAAATTTAATTGTATCGGTTTGTGCTGAAAGTGTATTTGCCCCAAGAATTAAACTAGAAACAAAAAAAACAAAACGTCTCATTACAACCATATTATTTAATATCTATTTCATTTAGGTGACGAATTGAGTTTGTCTCATCTGCAATTACAACATCACCTTGCTTAAGTCCCGATAATATTTCACAATATTCATCGCCTATTAATCCAAACAAAATTTCCTTTTTAACAGCTTTATTACCCTCAACAACAAAAACTTTTTGTGTTTTTCCGCTTTCAAATTCAGGTAATTTTTTAATCCTCAGTGTGTTTTCCTTTTTATTGTTGAAAATCTGAATCTGAACATTTTGGTTTGCAATCAGTTTTGGATGGCTGCTTTCAACAAGATGAACGTTGAATTGAACTTTATTGTTCTCAACCACGGGCGCTATGTTTCCAATTAAACCTTCCAGTTTCTCATTTTCAATTGTAACATAAACCAACGAACCGGTTTTTAACTGCCTCGCAAACTGTTCGTTTATAGAGCCAATTAGTTTAAACGAACTTAAATCAGACATGGTAATCAGTGCTTTATCAGCTGGAACTTTTTCTCCCACACTGCCTGAAATATTAAGAATTATACCTGCTGAGGGTGCGCGAACACTCATTTTCGAAAGCAACAATTGCTTTTCTTCCAATGCTTTTTCATCCATGCGTATTTGTAGGTAAAGCCCCTGTCTTCAGCGTTTAGTTGTTTTAGCCTGATTGAATTTTTGCTGATCAACATTGCCAAATCCTTTTCGGCCAGTGTAATTTCCTGCTTGGTTTCCTCAACTCTTGCAGGCGAAATACCTCCTACTTCCAACAGTTGTTCCTGATCCGATAACTGAGCTTTCAGCGAAACGACTTTTAGTCTTTTTACCTCTTCGTTGTAATCTAAATCGAGTTTTGTACTCTGCGCATTCAATTGATTTTTTTCGAGGTTGTTTCTTTTCATCTCCAACTGATCTTTCAGTTTATCAATGTCGTCCAATACAGGTTCGGTTTGCAATTGCAGAATTACGTCGCCTGCCTGAACATGGTTTCCGGGTTCTTTCAAAATACTTTTAATTATACTGGTAGCCGGACTAAGCAGTATTACTTCATTTTCAGATTCGATAATTCCGGCAGCCTGAGTTGTTGAAATAACATCGCCCCTATCAACAGTAACTGTTTCAAAATTACCCGATTTTATAGCTCCCGGCACTAATGCACCCGAAAAATAAAGTACAGTACCAATTGTAATTATCAAAATTACAACAACAACCGCTATGTATAAATTCTTATTGGTTCCCATTGGAAATAGTTGGTTTATAATAAATTAAAATGATAGCATTCAAAATAGCCATCAATTTTTAAAGGGGTAAAGTTAATAAAAGCGATAGAATTTTATAATGATTTTTTGCCAGAAACTCACCGAATTTTATCGGCATAAAGTTTTTTGATTTTTGACAAATATTCCAAATCCATCTGGTCTGAGCGGATACGCACTGCTTCATGCAATATTCCCTTATTATAAAATGATGCGGTGGCTGCGTCAAATTCATGCCCGTCCCAGTTGTATTTCACATCCATCGAAACCTTTACAAAAGCTGAATGATGCAGGTATTTCGGAATTTCAACGTATGCAAAAGTAGGATCGTCTGCATTAATATAAATACCCTCACCAAGCATTTCAAAATATAGAAATTTTACAATTTTTACAGTTGCCTCTAATTTTCCTTTTAACTTTTTATTCATTAAAAAATGAATTCCCTGTTTCACGTAAGCTTCCTGAATTTTAGCAACCATATCAAGTTCAGGCAAATGGCGAACCCTTATAACATTCAGATATACAGAGCCAATTGTCATATATCCTTTTCCGGCATCAAAATTCCAGTTGTATTCTTTTTCAATATTTTGGGTAGCCCTAATTATTTCTTCAAGCGGATATTGTTGCGCCAAAACCATGTATATATAAATTGGTTTTGTACTTGTTGGCGTTTCGTGGTAATAACCCGGGAATGGATTTAGCGAATCAAAAACCAGGCTTCCAGGCATCACTTTTTCTTCTATCGCTACCACTGTGTCGGCTTTGGTGAGGTTCACAAATACCTCCATTTTCTTGTTGTTTCCCATAATTGATATCTTTGATTTTTATTTAATAAACGTATGACTGCTAAAGTAGTTCAATTTACACAAATCGGCGAAGTTACATTTGTAAAAAACCGCCGTTCTAAAAATATAAAGATTAGCGTTAAACCCGATCGTTCAGTGCGGGTTTCTTTCCCTTTTTATGTAACTTCATCACAAGTCTCGCAATTTGTTTTAAAAAATGTTGAATGGATAAACAAACAACAAAAGAAGTTTGAAACCAAAAGCAGTTTAATCGAAGTTGGGAAGCTTCAGACTAAATTACATACTGTACAAATTTCCGAATCAACTGAAAACAAAACAATAATAAACGGCAATTTTATTGAAATCAGGCTTGCAGATTTGAATTCGGAAAGTTCAAGAAGTTATCTTGAAAATGTTGTTGTTGGAATTTACCGGTTCGAAGCAAAAAAACTTTTACCCCCAAAACTTACTGAACTGGGCATTAAACATGGATTTCAATTCAGTAAAATCACAATCCGCAATAATAAACGAAACTGGGGAAGCTGCTCATCGAAAAACAATATCAGCCTGAATCTACAAATGATGAAATTGCCCGACGAACTTATTGAATATATTCTTTTACACGAATTGGTTCACACTAAAATTAAAAATCACGGTTCAGGATTTTGGCAAAAATTAGATGAATTGACAGATTTCAAAGCAAAGGAATTATCAAAACAGGTTAGGAAATACTCAACCTATACTTTGTAAAAAACCTTTTTCGGTTTTTTTTTTCGGCCCGAAAAAAATTTAAATTGGGTTTGGGGGGGTGGGGAGTTGTTTTTTTTTTTTTTTTTTTTGTTTTGTTTTGTTTGGAATTTAAGTTTTACCTTCGCCCAACAAAACAAAAATATGGATTGGAATAAATTACTTTCAACAAAACGTTTGGGAATGGAAGACTGGACGAGTTCCGGCAAAAGTGAAGATCGCACCCAATTTCAGCGCGATTATGATCGCATTATTTTTTCGTCGCCATTTCGCAGGATGCAAAACAAAACGCAGGTTTTTCCGCTTCCCGAGCATATTTTTGTACATAACAGGCTCACACACAGTCTCGAAGTAGCCAGTGTCGGCCGCTCGCTTGGTAATTTGCTTGCTGAAAAACTGGTAAGCGAAATACCTGAAAATCCTTTAGCTCCGGAAATTGGTACAATAGTTTCAACAGCTTGTTTGGCCCACGATTTGGGAAACCCACCGTTTGGACATTCAGGTGAAGCAGCCATTTCAAACTTTTTCGAAAAAGGTGCAGGCAATGAATTTCAATCACTTCTTACTACCGGCGAATGGAAAGATTTTACCCATTTCGATGGAAATGCAAATGCTTTCAGAATTTTAACCCACCAGTTTAACGGAAAACGACCGGGTGGTTTTGCCCTTACTTATTCAACTTTGGCAAGTATCGTTAAATACCCGTATGAATCGGTACAGGCAAAAAAACCAAAATTTGGATTTTTTCAGTCTGAAAAAGAGGATTATAAAAAGATCGCAAAGCAACTTGGAATCGAATCAAAACCTGATATTCCTGATTTATTTTGTCGTCATCCGCTTGTTTTTTTGGTTGAAGCTGCCGATGATATTTGTTATCAGATAATGGATTTGGAAGATGCCTTTAAGCTTGGGATTTTAAGTTACAAACAAACAAAAAATCTGTATCTCGGATTTTACAATCCCGAAACTGATAGAAAACAGATCGAAAATATTGAAGCGACATTGAAACGGGTTACTGATAAAAATGAACAGATCAGTTATTTGCGTGCCGGTGTTATTGGAAAGCTGATATATGAAAGTACCCGGATTTATACTGAAAATCAAAATGAAATTCTGCTTGGAGGTTTTAACGGCAGTTTAATTGGTGCAATGCAAAATCAGCAGGAAGAAGCAATGAATACAGTAAAGGAAATTTAATATTCAAAAATTTATGCACACCGTTCGGTGGTTGAAATTGAAATTGCCGGTTATAAAATTATAGGTACACTGCTCGAAGAATTTGTTGGGGCAACGATGAATCCAAAAGATTTGTACAGCAGAAAAATCCTTTCTCTTTTGCCTGAACAATATAAAACCGAAATCGATTCGGCATATCTTAAAATACAGTCGGTTGTTGATTTTGTATCGGGAATGACAGATGTTTTTGCCCTCGATCTATACAGAAAAATAAAAGGAATCAGTTTGCCGGGGGTTGTGTAGTAAAGTTGGAAATAGTTTGGAATGCAATCTGTTTAAATACTTTTGGAACCCATAAATATGGCAGAAGTTATTGGAAATGAGCTTAGTTATTATTTACATTTAATTTTACAACACAAAATTTAAAAATATCATGGAAACACATTTTATAAAAATAATCGAAACAGCTGTTGTAATCGTTCTTTTAATTGTAACTCACCTTTTTACAAGACGAAGTATCAACAGTATGCTCAAAAAAATACATTTTACTTTACAACGCCGCAAAGTTACTTTGCGAATGATAAACTTATTGCTCACTATTGCTGCAATTGTTTTTATTTCAGCAATTTGGGGTGTAAAGCAAACTGATATTGTAGTTTTTATTTCATCGGTAATGGCAATACTCGGAATAGCTTTTGTTGCACAATGGTCTTTACTTTCAAATATTACGGCCGGACTAATTCTTTTTTTCAACCATCCGCTCAGAATTGGTGATCATATAAAAATCATTGAAAAGGATTTTATAATCGAAGGAACTGTTAATGATATTACTTTCTTTTTTATTCACATAAAAACCGCTGACAAGGAAAAAATCACATTGTCAAATACGGTTGTTCTGCAAAAAACCATTTCAATTGTTCCAACCCCTGAAAACGAAATTTTAAAAAAAGTAGAAAATAAAGGTTAAATAATCATTCCAACAGACTATTCAGCAAACCTCCCTGGCCTCTTTCCGGGAATTGGGACCTGCTGTTGAAAGTTGAGCAATAAGTTTACGGATTGGCATACTTTGCAACCACACTTTTCCGCGGCCACGCAATGTTGCAAGAAAAATACCCTCACCGCCAAAAACCATTGAACGCAATCCGCCTGCCTGTTCAATACTATAATCAACTGAAGGTTCAAAACCTACAATACAACCGGTATCAACCCTTAAAACTTCGTTGTTTAAAACCCTTTCAATAACAGTTCCTCCGGCATGCACAAATGCTTTTCCATCGCCTTCAAGCTGCTGAAGAATAAAACCCTCGCCACCAAAAAAGCCTGCACCCAACCTTTTATTAAATGTTATTGAAATTTTTGTTCCCAGGGCTGCACATAAAAAAGCATCACGCTGAACAATGATTCTTCCACCCATTTGATGCAAATCCATAGGAATAATTGTTCCGGGATAGGGAGCCGAAAATGCTACTGTTTTTCTTCCCCAGCCCTGATTTGTAAAATGGGTCAGAAACAATGATTCACCTGTAATTACGCGGGATCCCGCAGCTAACAATTTGTCAAATAATCCGGCACTTGGATTTGAACCATCACCCATTCTTGAGGTAAATGTAATTCCGTCTTCCATATACAGCATAGCTCCTGCTTCAGCAATTACTGTCTCTCCCGGATCAAGTCCAACTTCTACAAGTTGCACATCGTGTCCAACAATTTTGTAGTCAATTTCGTGTGATTGCATAGTATTATTATTTTCAATTTATACAGACTCTAAAGATAATCAATTTGATAATGATGAATAAGAATTTTTAAACCGGATTTTTTTAGACCTTTGCAAAAAATTAGAAAGCACAATGAAACAGGAATATAACAAAAGGAAACCCGTGGAAAAAGGAGGGAAACAGATCGGGAAAAGTCTGCCGTCAAAAACTTAGGGTTTTGGTAAAAAGAAACCGGCAGCACCAAGAACTGTGAAAACTGAGGAAAGTGATAAGAACTTTTCGGCAACAGAAAAAAAGAAAGTTTACCGA
Organism: Draconibacterium sp.; assembly: GCA_016705335.1. Lineage (GTDB taxonomy): Bacteria > Bacteroidota > Bacteroidia > Bacteroidales > Prolixibacteraceae > Draconibacterium. The sequence goes on from JADIYN010000006.1 coordinate 165,213, forward strand.
AAACCAAAAACGACAGGTTTAAAAAATATTCCAAAGAAAAGTAATCCTACAGGAGAAATGCGCTTAAACCGGTTTATTGCCAATGCCGGGGTTTGCTCGCGTCGTGAAGCAGATACTTACATTGTTGCAGGAATGGTGACAGTTAATGGTAAAATTGTTACCGAACTGGGAGTAAAAGTTTTGCCAACCGATGAAATTCGTTTTGACGGAACAAAGCTAAATGCAGAGAAAAAAGTGTATTTACTGCTCAACAAACCAAAAGATTTTGTTACAACAACCGATGACCCGCATGCCGATAAAATTGTAATGGATTTAATAAAAGATGCCTGCACGGAAAGAATTTACCCGGTTGGCCGTCTCGACCGAAATACAACCGGATTATTACTGTTTACAAACGATGGCGATCTTTCGAAACGTTTGACACACCCCAGCCATACAATGAAAAAGGTTTACCAGGTTTCGCTTGACATACCTGTTACCATGGATCATATGCAGCAGATTGCCGATGGAATAGAGCTTGAAGACGGACGCATAAATGCCGATGCCATAAGTTATATCAGTAATGAAGAGAAAAATGAAGTTGGGATTGAAATTCATTCAGGCAGAAACCGGATTGTGAGACGCATTTTCGAACATTTTGGTTATCGTGTTAAAAAACTCGACCGTGTAATGTTTGCCGGACTTACCAAAAAGAATCTTCCACGCGGGAAATATCGTTTCCTGACCGAAAAGGAAATTCAGTTTTTGAAAATGCTTTAATTCTGTAAATTCAAAATCTCATTCATTTTAATTTGAATGATTATCTTTGTCATTCAATTTAGCAAGACTTTAAAATGTTAGAAAAAATAAAGGCTTTACAAGAGGAGCTTGAAAAAATAGTTGTTTCAGGCAAGGAAGAAGTTGAAGAACTCAGGTTGAAATTTATAAGCAAAAAGGGTAATATCAGCCAGCTTTTTGAAGACTTTAAAAATGTATCGCCCGAGCAGAAAAAAGAAGTTGGACAGGCAATAAATACGCTTAAGAATTTTGCTCTTGAAAAAATAAATTCATTAAAAGAATCTTTTGAAAATGATGGTGGCAAAGAATCGGGCATGGATTTGACAATGCCCGGAGAACCCATGAAATTGGGCACACGTCACCCGCTGTCGTTGGTTAAAAACGAAATAATCGGCATTTTTGGACGACTTGGTTTTACCGTTGCCGAGGGTCCTGAAATTGAAGACGACTGGCATGTTTTTTCAGCATTGAATTTTCCGCCCGAGCACCCGGCCCGCGACATGCAGGATACATTTTTTATTGAAAAAGATCCTGACGTTTTATTGAGAACCCACACGTCAAGTGTTCAAATCCGTGTGATGGAACGTACACAACCTCCAATCCGCGCTATTTTTCCGGGACGGGTTTTTCGCAACGAAGCCATTTCCGCACGCTCACACTGCATATTCCATCAGATTGAAGGATTGTATGTTGACGAAAATGTATCGTTTGCCGATTTAAAACAAACGCTCCTTCAATTTGCCAAAGAACTTTTTGGCGAAGGAACTGAAATCAGGTTGCGTCCTTCCTATTTCCCGTTTACCGAACCCAGTGCTGAAATGGATGTAAGTTGCTCCATTTGTGGTGGAAAAGGCTGCAATGTTTGCAAGTACAGCGGCTGGCTCGAAATCCTCGGTTGCGGAATGGTTGATCCAAATGTACTGGAAGCCTGCAATATCGATAGTAAAAAATATACAGGATTTGCCTTCGGAATGGGAATTGAACGTATTACAATGCTTCGTTACGGAATAAAAGATATTCGCCATTTCTTTGAAAACGATGTTCGGTTTTTAAGGCAATTTGAATCGGCAACCTAATAGTTGAATACCAAACTTATTAGTTAAAATTAAAGTTATTCTTTGTGGATTTTGCTTATGTTGAAATTCACAATATTTAACTATCCTGTAACCCAAACCCTGCAATTTTCTCTGCAGTTTTGCGTTTGATATCCATACCTTGCTCGTTAACAATAATTTAACAAAAACTGAGTGCGGTTAGATTTGAGGATATAATATGTATTATTGTACAAGACTTTTAAGTCTTTAATTAATTAAAATGAGAACAATGGAAACGAAAAAAAATCAGAACCAGATAGTTATTACAATGAATTCTGAAGATAAGAAACAAAATTGCCAATGAATTTAATTATTCCAATGGTAGCAGGAGCAATTACCGGAACAACTATAATTCTTATCCTTTTGATGGGGATAAAAGTTTTATTTGGCTCTTAATTATTTCAAATGAAGTAAGTATTTAAAATAAATCACACAAAAAAAGTCCGTAGAAATACGGACTTTTTTTGCAACCTAACCTAAGTTTGTACAAAGACAATTTCCAAAATCATAAAATTATTATTGCACCAATTATTCAAGTATTTTCTCAATCAATGTGAGTTCTTCATCCGAAAACACAATGTTTTTCAAGGTTTCAACATTGTCATCAATTTGTTTTACCGAACTGGCACCTATTAAAACCGAAGTAATCCTTTTATCTTTTAAAACCCAGGCAAGCGCCATTTGTGCCAATGATTGTCCGCGTTTTTGGGCAATTTCATTGAGCTTCACAATTTTATCATGGGCCGAATCAACATGCTCTTTTTTAAGGAAAACTTCGCGTGTTGCACGGCTCCCTTCCGGGATTCCTTTCAAATAACGGTCGGTTAAAAGTCCCTGCGCCAATGGCGAAAACGGTATACAGCCAATTCCTTCTTCTTCCAAAACATCCAATAAACCATCTTCAACCCAACGCACAAACATCGAATATTTAGGTTGGTGTATTAAACATGGTGTTCCGAGTTCTTTCAAAATCCGTGAAGCTTCTTTTGTCATATCAGCCGGGTAGTTTGAAATACCCACATACAATGCTTTTCCTGATCGTACTATCTGATCAAGCGCCATCATCGTTTCTTCCAGCGGCGTGTCAGGATCCGGACGATGCGAATAGAAAATATCCACATATTCAAGTCCCATTCTTTTTAAACTTTGGTCTAAACTCGATATCAAATATTTACGGCTTCCCCATTCTCCATACGGACCAGGCCACATCAAATAACCTGCTTTTGATGAAATTATCAGTTCATCACGATAAGCACTAAAATCCTGTTTCATGATTTTGCCAAAGTTTTCTTCTGCCGAACCGGGAGGTGGTCCGTAATTGTTAGCCAAATCGAAATGGGTGATACCCAAATCGAAGGCACGGTGTAACATTTGCCGGCCATTTTCGAGTTTATCAATATCGCCGAAATTGTGCCACAAACCCAGTGAAACAGCCGGGAGTTTCAATCCCCACTTTCCGCAGCGATTATAATTCATTGTATCGTAGCGGTTTTCTTTTGCAACGTAAGTCATATTATTATCAATTTTAACTGTTTACAATTCATCGGAAGCAGGAACTAACTTTGCTTTCAAATCCGGAGCTGCCATATCTTTGTCCAACGGATACATGGGCCGGTTAATGCGTTTGTAACCCAGCCTTTCCAAATCCTGATCAACTCCGCCGGGCGTAAGTGCCATAATCCAGCCTTTTCGCATATCATAAAGTTCAGGCACCAAATAACCAATTTTCACTACAACGATATCAGTTTCACGTGGGTTCAAACCCAAATTTGTAAAATCTTTTTAGTAATGATAAGGTTTGCGTTTTTTGGTGACGATTACTTTTACACTGCCCACTTGCACCACTACTTCGGTTTCTGCGGCTTCGTCACCATTTTCAATGGCTTTTACAATTCCCGATAATTTTACAGGTGGAGCAAAACGGGCATCCACAGCAGCTCCTGCAAAACCTTCTACTTTATTTCCAACTCCGGCTTCAATGGCTTTTTCAACAAACTCAGGACCGGGTAAGGATGCGTAAATCAATGATGGACCATTTTCCTTTTGAAATTCAGGACGTTTCAGAATTTCTGTCAATGTCCAGGTTACATCACCTGCTCCACCCGCAGTTGGATTATCGCCCATGTCGCTTATAATAAATGGATGTTCTTTACTCGCTATTGCCATATTGAGACATTCATCGAGGGGAGCAACGGGAGCTACAAATTCAAATTTGTCTCTTACTTCCCAAAAAGCTGTAGCCAGTTCTTCAGCTGCACCTGTAACTGCATTTTTATCATCGCCTGTAACCATTACAACACCCTGGTTGCGTGGTTCATCAGCCCAGGCATAACCTATCCAGATGGCAGCATCAATTATTCCCTCCCTTTCAGTAATTGGCGCAACTTTCGCATACAAACTTTTCCCGGGTTCAATTCGTGTACTTGTTTTTTCGCCGGGCAATAAAATGGGTACAGGAATCCAGGCTTTGTATGCAGGTTTTCCTTCCCGTTTTCCAATCGGTCCAAAAGATTTTCAAGTGCGCGTTGTTTCGATTCAAGCGCATCTTCATGTGGCGCCAAACGGTAACAGGTAATCAGGTCGGTGTTTTCAGCCAGTCGCCAGGTTACGTTTCCATGTAAATCCATTGAAGTTGAAATGATTGTCTCCTTTCCCACAACTTCGCGAATTCGGGTAATAAAATCTCCTTCAGGATCATCCAACCCAACCACGCTCATTGCTCCGTGAATATCGAAAAAGATACCGTCATATGGAATATTTTTTTTAAGCATTTCAAGCGTTTCATTTACAAGTGATTCGTAGGCCTCGCGGGTAACAATTCCTCCGGGAATTGCATGACCTCGCAATGTGGGAAACCAAACAGCCCGATTTCTGTCAACTGAGTCAGGAGAAAGAAACGGATAATAAGAAAAAATTTCCTCCCCGCGGCGAACCCGGAAAGCTTCCACACCCGATTGTGCCGGAGAAAAAGTACTCGATTCGATTGCCAGGCCGCATATTGCAACACGTGGAAGTACTTTTTCCTGTTTTTTGAGTGTTGAACATGAAAGCAAAAATACCATTGAAGATAAAAGAAGGACAAAAAATAAGTTTTTCATTTTTCCTGTTTTTGTGTTAATCGTTTTGACAGGTAAATATAAAAAGGATTTTCGGGTTTTTCTTTTTGCCATTCTATCTTAAATTTGTTGAAATTTGCGAAAGAATGAAAAAAGCTAAGGCTGACAAAAACGACTTGACTGATGTTCTTTATAAATATTCCGAGCGGGTAAAGGAGTTACAGGGAATCAACAAAACTGTTGCTTTGCTCAACCAAAACAAACCGCTTGATGAATCTTTGCAGGAAATTTGCAACCTCATTCCGCAAGCCTGGCAATATCCCGAATTTACCTGTGTGCGTATCACTTTCGATATAAACACTTTTTACAGCAAAAATTTTGTTGAAACCGAATGGAGACAAAGCCAAACCTTTGAAGTACCGGGCGGAAAATCGGGTGTAATAGAAGTTTTTTATTTGAAAGAATTCCCTGAATTGGATGAAGGCCCTTTTATGAAAGAGGAACGCAACCTCATCGATAATTTTGCAAATTTAATTTCAGGTTCATTAACAAAGGATTTGTTAAGAAGATTGGTTGCCGATAATAGTGAACGACTTAAGGAGCTTCGTGGTATAAACCAGATTTCCAATATTTTAAGTCAACACCGTAATTTCGAAGATGCATTAAAGGAGATTTGCAACACGCTGCCTGGTGCCTGGCAATATCCCGAATATACGGCTGTCCGGATTATTTACGACAAACATATTTACACCACGAACTTTTTTTATAAAACCCGTTGGGTACTTCGGCAAACCTTTGAAACTCAGCTCGGTAAAAAGGGAATTATCGAAGTATATTACCTGAAAGAATTTCCAATTTTGTTTGAAGGTCCGTTTTTGAAAGAGGAACGCGACCTGATAAATAACATTGCCGATATAATATCGGGGATTGCGGCAAAAAAACTACTGCACAAATTGGTAACCGACAACACAGAACGGTTAAAAGAGCTGGATGCAATTAATCAAACCACTGCTATAATTTCTTCGGGAAAATCATTGGAAGCCACTTTAACAGAAATATGTAAAATCCTTCCCGAATCGTGGCAATATCCGCAACATACAGTGGCGCGAATAACTTTTGAAGGTTTTGTTACCGAAAGCAGGCCGTTTCAGGAAACCCTGTGGCGACAGGTTGAGTCGTTTGTTACTATCGACAATAAAAAAGGTTGGATAGAAATTTTTTATCTCGAAGAATTCCCAAGAATTTATGAGGGTCCGTTCCTGAAAGAAGAACGTAACCTGATTGTGAATATCGCTCAATTGATCACCGGTTACCTGAATAATTTTATTGGACGCGATGTTTTGTACAAACGGGAAACAGTAAAGGCTTCGGGTAATGAATACATTGAATACCGTGATTCGCTCATCAAAAAAGGAAAACCACTTCAGCAATATTTCAACCAGCAAACACTCGACAAGTACGTTTATCTGGACATGATGAAGTACAAGGTTAAAGAGATACTTTTTGTTGCCACTTTTTATGATGCTTTTATCCTCGAAAACGAAGATGCTTTTTTCGAGCAGTTTATGGGCGAAATTTATCAGTACAGCCTTTTCTCGCTTCCCCGGATTACTGCAGTTACTTCGGAAATTCAAGCACTTGAACTTGCACAAACTTCTAAATTCGATTTTGTAATTCTTACCGTGGGAGAAGATGAAAATGCACCCGTTGAACTCGCAAAACAGATAAAAAATCAACGCCCCGATTTGCCTGTATTCCTATTACTCAACAAAAAAGGGAATGTAAAATACTTTGAATCATTAATTTCAACTTCAAAATTCATTGATAAACTATTTATCTGGCATGGCGATTCGCAGATATTTTTTGCAATCGTAAAATCTATTGAAGACCGCACCAATGTTGAGAACGACACAAGTATTGGGCTGGTTCGTGTTATTCTTTTAATCGAAGATTCGGCGCAATACTATTCAAAATACCTTTCCATTTTGTACGCTATTGTTTTTGGGCACATTCAAAAAGTGATCTCTTCAGAGAAAAATGAGCTCGACAAAATTTCGAAAATGCGTTCGCGCCCCAAAATATTGCTGGCAACCAACTATGAAGATGCAGTTTACATTTATAACAAGTACCACGATTTTATGCAGTGTGTGATTGCAGATGTGGAGTTCGAAAAAAACGGGGCAATTAACAAAACAGCCGGCTTGGATTTTATAAAATACGTGAAATCACAGGACAAGGAATTACCTGTTCTGTTGCAATCTTCAGACAAAAAAAATGCTGTAAAAGCCCAAAATCTTGGTATTGGATATATCGACAAAAACTCGGAAAACTTAACCAGCGAATTAACAAATTTCATCATCGATAATATTGGGTTTGGCGATTTTGTTTTCCGCGACGAGCATAACAAACAAATTGCTGTTGCCCGCAACCTCCGCGAATTCGAAACAATTTTACAAACTGTTCCGCCCGAATCGTTGCTGTACCACGGGCGGAAAAATCATTTTTCATTTTGGCTAATGGCGCGGGGCGAAATACACATTGCTAAAATTTTGAATCCTATTCCTACTTTTAAAAACGAAGATCAGGAAGAAGTCAGGAGGATGATTTTAGACACAATAAACAAAGTTCGCGAAGATAAAAAACGTGGCAAAGTGCTCAATTTTGATGAGTCGTTTGATTTTACCGACAAAAATGTGGTAACCCTTTCAAGTGGTTCGCTGGGTGGAAAAGGGCGCGGACTTGCATTTATAAACACACTTATCCGTAACCTTGATTTCTCTGCATATACCCAGGAAATAAATATCCGCACACCCATAACAGCTATAATCGGAACTGATGAATTCGTAACGTTTATGAACAGAAACGACCTGTTTGATAAAATATATAAAGAGAAAAATTACGAAAAAACAAAATCGCATTTTATTGAAGGGCAACTGAGTCATAAGTTGATAAAACGACTGAAAGTGTTTATCAATCAAATCAGAAAACCCATTGCAGTCAGGTCGTCGAGCCTTTTCGAAGATTCACTTTCACACCCGTTTGCAGGGATTTTCGATACATATATAATTCCGAACAACCAACCTGATGATGAGCAACGACTTGAATCGCTGGTAACAGCGGTGAAACTTGTTTTTGCATCGGTGTTTTCAAATCAGGCCCGAACTTATTACAAAGCTGTCAGCCACCGCATTGAGGAAGAAAAAATGGCTGTTGTTCTTCAGGAATTAGTGGGTAACCAATATGATAATTACTACTATCCACACATCAGCGGAACTGCGCAGAGTTATAATTTTTATCCTGTTGCCCACATGATGCCCGAAGACGGTTTTGCTGTGATAGCGATGGGTTTGGGGACTTATGTTGTTGAAGGTGGCCGTGCTTTCCGCTTTTCGCCAAAATATCCGCAAACCGATGTGATCTCTCTGAAAGATTTGTTGAAAACCACACAAGTCAGGTTTGTTGCAGTTGATATGAGCTTGCAGAATATCGATTACATGAAACACGGCGACAAAGCAGCATTGGTTTCACTCGATATTTCTGAGGCAGAAAAACATGATACTCTTCGCCATTGTGTTTCGGTTTACAACGCCAACAACGATTGCCTTATGCCGGGAATTAATGCAGTGGGACCACGGGTAATGAACTTTGCCAATATTCTTAACTACGACTATATTCCGCTTAGTAAAACCATTGACGTTATTCTGAAAACGGTGCGGGAAGCGCTCGGAACACCAGTTGAAATTGAGTTTGCCGTTGATTTGAATTTGGATAAAAGGGGAAAGCTTCGTTTTATTTGCTGCAGATAAAACCATTGATTGGTAATCAATTGAGTTTTAAAATCGATTCGAACCGAATTATCGACGAAAAAGTAATTCTTTACAGCGAAGCCAGTATGGGTAACGGCAAAATCGACCACATCACCGACATTATTTTTATGGACATCGATAAGTTCAACAAACTGCGCACACTCGAAATGGCCGAAGAGATTGAATTTCTGAATAATATAATGTTAAGGCAAAACCGGCAATATATTTTAATTGGCCCCGGACGTTGGGGAACTCAGGACAAAAGTGTGGGAATTCCTGTTGTGTGGCCGCAAATCTGCAACGCCAAAATTATAGTCGAACTTGGTCTGCCCGACTATCCGCTTGATGCATCGCTGGGGTCGCACTTTTTTCATAATGTGACTTCAATGAATATTGGCTATTTTTCAGTTCAACATGGCCATTCAACCAATTTTTTGCGTTGGGAAAAACTGAATGGAAAGTTGATTTTGCACCGTACAAAATATTTCAAGCACATTCGCTTTGATAAACCAGTGACAGTTTTAATGGACGGCCGCGAACGCAAATCAATAATTTTAGAGAATAAGGAAACATGATAGCTGTAGCCATACTCGATACGCGGCACCCGCTGATGCTCGAAAGCCTGGCTGCATTGCTCAAAGGTAAAGATGAAATTGAAATTACAGGGCAGTTTTCGAGTATCGATGATTTTTGGAAAGCTTCGCGGGAGATGACAATTAATGTGTTGATTGTAAATATTTATATTTCGCATTCCGAAGAAATTGAACTGATAAAGAAAATCAGCAAAGAGAAACCGCGGATTAAAGTACTTGTAATGTCGATGGACCCGCAGGACAGTGTTGTGTACGAATCTATCAGGGTTGGAGCAAAAGGCTATTTAACAAGACAGGATAATTGTCGCGAAATATTGATGGCCATTTATTCGTTGCGGGGTGGATATGAATATTATAACAAATACATATCAAATATTTTACTGAATAATTACATTCATTCAATTGAAAATAAAGATGGCGAAATTGAAAAACCGCCTGCCAACCTGAGTAAACGTGAAATTGAGATCATAAAATTTTGGGGCGATGGCCACACAAACAAAGAAATTGCCGACAAGTTGTTTGTTAGTTTGCGCACTGTTGAATCGCACAAAAATCACATTATGCAGAAACTAAATTTTAAAACCAGTATCGATTTGCTGAAATTCGCGATCCGGAACAATTTGATAAATGTTTGATTTTGTTTCTGTTTAAGTCACATTCAGGTCCGCAAAGCAATGCAGACAAGACTTTACGTTCAAATAACCTGACAGCGTCTTCAGACCTGTCAGCGTTAAACTATGAAACACAATGTTAACTTAATCTTTATCACGGTCCCAAAATCCTTAAGTAAAACACTGAATTTTGGATAAAACTGAATTTTTTCAACTCATTCAATAAAATTTGTTCCCTATTTTTAAATCCGAAGAGTATGGTTTTTAATCACAAAACCATTTCGAAAGAGGGAAAAAAATCCAAATTACTAACATTTAAATTTATAGTCATGTCAAATCCATTCGAAGTAAAAGTGAACGATTTTATGGCAAAACTGATTGCCAGAAATCCAAATGAACTTGAGTTCCACCAGGCAGTTCAGGAAGTTGTAGAATCAGTAATGCCGTTTATCGAACAGAACCCGCATTACAAACAAGCCAAAATTCTCGAAAGAGTTTCTGAGCCTGAAAGAATTATCATGTTCCGCGTTCCGTGGCAGGACGACAAGGGCGAAATCCATATCAACAAAGGATACCGTATTGAAATGAGCAGTGTTATTGGCCCGTACAAAGGCGGTTTGCGTTTTCACCCTACTGTAAATCTTGGCGTATTAAAATTCCTTGCATTCGAACAGGTTTTCAAAAACAGCCTCACAACTTTACCGATGGGCGGTGGCAAAGGTGGTTCCGATTTCGATCCGAAAGGAAAATCGAACAACGAAGTCATGCGTTTTTGCCAGAGTTTTATGACCGAATTACAACGGCATATTGGTCCGAATACTGATGTTCCTGCAGGAGATATTGGCGTTGGTGGCCGCGAAATTGGGTATATGTTTGGCCAGTACAAAAGATTGCGAAACGAATTTACCGGCGTTCTAACAGGGAAAGGTATTGAGCATTTATGATGCCGATGGTATCGACGACGAAAAACTGGCTTTTGTACTCGACTTGAAAAACGTGAAACGTAGCCGCATTCAGGACTATTGCGAAACCTATAAAAATGCAAAATACTACGAAGGACAGCGTCCGTGGGGCGTAAAATGCGACATAGCACTGCCATGTGCAACTCAGAACGAAATAAATGAACATGATGCACGCACACTTGTTGAAAACGGATGCTTCCTTGTAGCCGAAGGTGCCAATATGCCATCAACGCCTGAAGCTGTTGAAGTTTTCCTGAAGGCAAAAATTCTTTACGCTCCCGGAAAAGCTTCAAATGCCGGTGGTGTAGCAACCTCCGGTCTTGAAATGACACAAAACTCAATGCGTTTGCCATGGACCCGCGAAGAAGTAGATGCACGACTGCATCAGATTATGTGTGATATTCACAGCACCTGCGTAAAATATGGCGATGAAGGCGACTACATAAATTACGTAAAAGGCGCAAACATTGGCGGTTTTATAAAAGTTGCCTATGCAATGATTGCACAAGGTTTGGTATAATTTCAATTTTGATTTCGATATTTACAAAAGCCCTTTCCGGTTCATTCCGGGCGGGGTTTTTTTGTAAATTTCTGATAAAGGATAAATCAAATAACTTCGCTTGATACAATCAGATTCATTTCGGTAGCATCGGGATTCAACTTCTAAATGGACTACATCAAAAAAAGAGCTAAAATTTTTTGTTTAACTCTTTTATTTGTCGGCCTGCAGTCCCGATAACTATCGGGAGAACCCTGGGCCCTCCCGATAGAATCGGGATGCTTTACCTCTCGATAGCTATCGGGATGAAGTACATAAAAAAAGATTAAACTGTTTTTCAACTGTTTAACCTTTTTAAAAGTCGGCCTGCAGGGACTCGAACCCTGGACCCGCTGATTAAGAGTCAGCTGCTCTACCAACTGAGCTACAGGCCGAATTGGCTGCAAAAATAGTTAATTATTCTATGTTTGAAATTTTTAAAGACAAAAGTTAGCATTTGGATTAAGCTTTATAGTTTCAATTTCACTGCTTTGCTAACCTCGCTTTCATTGTTCAATCTGTCAAGAACGGAAATCCTGATTTCGTATTTTTTCTTTTTGTCGTTTATTGGGGTAAATTTTAGCTGGTCAACCTTTACAACTCCCCAGAAACAGTTTGCATCTTCCTTGTTGAACTCAGTACCCACTTCATTGCCATATATCACAAAAAGGTTAGGTTTATCCATTATTCTATCAGCTTTCTCAGTTTTCCACTTCACTTTTTTACCCCATTTCCCAATTCTTTTTACGGGTTGAGGATCCATATTATCAATCCATTTCATGGGTGGAACAATAGCCGGTTTTCGATATAAACTATTTAGCAAACTATCCTGCAAACCCATTAAATCGCGGTTAAAATGTTTTGCACTGTAAAATGCCGATCCTTCAAGTTCAGGAATATTTCTAACCATTCTGATTTGCGATGAAATTTCTCCGGGCTTTGTCCAGGCTGCGGTTTCCGATTGTGCATCAACTTTGTAAAGTGCATGGCCAATGTACATTCCACGGTTGTATGTATGGCTTTTCCACCAGTTGGCCAGCATTTTAAAATCAGCTTGAGGGTGACCAATCTGCCAGTAAATCTGTGGAAGTAAATAATCTATCCAACCATTCTTTTGCCATTTTATAACGTCGGCATATAAATGGTCGTAATTCGTAGAACCGGCTTTGGTATCGGAACCACGAGGATCATCAGTTTTGTTTCTCCAAACGCCGAATGGACTAATTCCAAATTTCACCCAGGGTTTTGTGGCTTTTACTGTGTCATTGAGCATTTTTATAATGATATCAACGTTTTCACGCCGCCAGTCAGCTTTATCTTCCTTTCGAAAACCCCGGTTGTAATTTGAAAAAGAAACTGTATCAGGATAAGCTTCGGCAAGCGGATACGGATAAAAATAGTCATCGAAATGAATGGCATCAACATCATAACGCGAAACAATATCTTTTACAACTTTACCAACAAATTCGCGGGTTTGCGGAAGTCCGGGATCAAAATAAAGCAGGTTCCCATATTTTAAAATCCAGTCGGGGTGTTCAAATGCAATATGATTTCCACCCAAAGGTTCTTTAATATTTTGTGAAACACGGAACGGATTGAGCCAGGCATGAAATTCCATTCCACGTTTGTGGCTTTCTTCAATCCAAAACTGAAGTGGATCATAAAACGGATCGGGCGCTTGTCCCGGTGTTCCGGTTAAATAGCGCGACCAGGGTTCCAGATCGGAGGGGTAAAAGGCATCACCGGCAGGTCGCACCTGGAAAATGACTGCATTCATATTTAACTGTTTGCATTCATCTAAAATATTTACGGCTTCCTGTTGTTGCTGTTCAGAACTTAAGCCCGGTTTCGAAGGCCAGTCAATATTATTTACAGTGGCCACCCAAACAGCTCTGAATTCGTATTTTGGCTGGGCAAATAAAGAAACATGCAGGATGCATAAAAGCGAAACCAATAAAATATTCTTTTTCATATTTAAAACCAGGTGAAAGATTGAGTGGGCAAAAGTAATTAATCCGTGTTTATGAAAAAGTGAGATTGATTATAATCGGAACTTATTTTTAACTTTGGGTAAACAATTATAATCATGAACGATACAGAAATTAAAGCAAAACTATTTCAACAAATAGACAAACTTAAGAATGAACGTTTAATTGAATTATATGGCGTTGTAAGTAATTTTATTAATAGTTCAGACAATTCTGAAGAATGGGACAAATTAACTTCAGCACAAAAAACAGGTATTGAATATGGTTTAGCAGAGCTTGAAAACGGAAAATGGGAAGAACACAACGTTGTATTGGAAGAGTTGAGAAAAAAATATGGTATCTCATAGTCGTGTAAAATGGTCATCATCTGCCAGGGCTGACATTGGAAATATTTCGGATTATTTAATGAATGAATGGGGGAAGAGCGTACTGACAAAATTTCTCTTGAAATTGGATCGAATAATTTATCAGATTATAATAAACCCTAAACAATACCCTGAAATTAATACAAGATTGAAAATCAGAAAATATGTAGTTACCAAACAAAATATTTTATTCTATAAAATAAAGGGAGAAACCATTGAAATTGTGAGACTTTATGACACACGGCAAGATCCAAACAAATTAGAAATACTTATCATAACAGATTGATTTTATTGATTTCGAACAAAAACCCTTACTTTCTTTCCTATTTTTGCCATATGATTCTAATTGCAGATAGCGGCTCAACAAAAACCAGTTGGTGTTTAACCAATGGTGATGATTTTACTGAATATCATTCGACGGGCGGACTTAACCCGTTTCTCAGAAGTTCAGATGAAATTGCTGATGAACTTAGGTTAAAGCTTTTACCAAAAACAGGCATTAATATCCACAAAATATTTTTTTACGGTGCAGGAGTTATTAACCCTGAAAAAGGTGGTATTGTAAAAAATGCGTTGCTTGAATTATATCCAAAAGCAAGTATAGAAGTGGAAAGTGATTTGCTTGCAGCCGCACGATCTACTTTGGTCAGAGAAAAAGGAATTGCCTGTATTTTGGGAACAGGCTCAAATTCATGTTTTTATAACGGAATTGAAATTGTTGAACATATTCCGCCGCTCGGTTTTATTTTGGGTGACGAAGGCAGCGGCGCTGTTTTAGGACGTAAAATAGTGGGCGATTTTCTGAAAGGTGTTATGCCTGAACATATTTCAGAAGAATTTAAAAACCGGTTTCAGATTACGTATGCAGGTTTTATGGAAGGAGTTTATAATCAGGAATTTATAAACCGCAATATTTTATTGTATTCTGATTTTCGTGAACAACCTTTGAGTTTTGTTGGTTCGGTTGCCTTTTATTTTCAGGATCAATTAAAAAATGTGCTGAATAAAAACCAACTTCAACTTAAAACTGTTTTAAAAGAGCCTTTAAACGGTTTATTAAAATTTCACACTGAAAAATAGCAAAAATGAGTATTACAGAGTCGAGTTCCAATTATAGCAATCTTGAAAAAATGAGCGTGCGGGAATTGCTTGAGGGAATTCACAACGAAGATAAAAAAGTGCTTCCTGCCATTGAAAAGTAATTCCGCAAATTGAAAAGTTGGTTTCTGAAATTGTGCCGCGTGTAAAAAAAGGCGGGCGGTTGTTTTATATAGGCGCCGGTACAAGCGGACGGCTGGGAATATTGGATGCTTCGGAAATTCCGCCAACTTATGGAGTTGATTATGGTTTGGTTATCGGTTTAATTGCAGGTGGCGACCAGGCAATCAGAAAAGCAGTTGAAAGCGCCGAAGATGATGAAATACTATCATGGGAAATTTTAAAAGAACACAAAATCAATGAAACCGATACAGTGGTTGGGATTGCAGCTTCGGGCAGGACACCGTATGTAATTGGGGCAGTAAAAAATGCTCGCGAAAATGGGATTTTAACAGCATGCATTACAAGCAATCCAAACACAGAACTTGCCCAAAACGTTGATATAGCTATTGAAGCAATTGTAGGGCCGGAGTTTGTTACGGGCAGCACCCGTATGAAATCGGGCACCGCACAAAAACTAATACTGAACATGATTACCACAACTTTAATGATTCAACTGGGACGTGTAAAAGGAAATAAAATGGTAAACATGCAACTTACCAACAAGAAACTTATCATTCGTGGAACTGCAATGATAATGGACGAGTTGGGTTATTCTGAAGAAAAAGCAAAGCGCTTATTGTTACTGCATGGTTCAGTTCAAAAAGTTTTGGATGAGGCAAAAGAGATTAACAATTAGGCTAAACTTTTTACAAAATTGATGATGATCAGTAAAAAATAATATCTTTGCAGCAGAAAATTGTTTGAAACATTTGGTGAAAAGCAAATCAAATTTGCATCATTGAATTATAAAAATATTTAAGACAAATCATTGGACTTACCGTTCTGGTAAGTTTTTGGTTTATTAGGTTTAGTTGGTTTAGGTTAAAAAGGCTGTCGTTGGGCAGCCTTTTGTTTTTACAATAATACAGTTAACAATAAAAAAATCCGACCTCTTTTACCAGATCGGATTATTAGTATATTTCTCTTCTAAAAATTACATTTCAAAATCAAACTTCATCAGGTACGAAATACGGTTTGCGGTAGTTCCTTGTAAGTAACATATCGGCTTCGGGGTCGTTGGCAAATTTCTCGTAAGCGCCCACAAAACTTAGTTCGCGTTTCAACCTGTACGAAATATTGGCGAGTGCCGGCAAGGCTGCTGAGTAAAACCCTTCATTTATGTCGCAATGCAAATCATAATCGTTCCCTGAACGAATTGCATCAATAAAGTTTGCATAATGTTCGGTGCCACCCGGCGCTGCGCGGAAAGTAGGATCTTTTGGTGTTTCTGAACTTTCTCTTGATGAACTTGCAAACGGAATATTTTCGCGCTGTCTGAATGCCTGCCACGAACTACCGTTGATTTCAAGATAACCATCAGTACCATAAAAAGTGTTTCCTATTTTAATTCCGAGACCTGCTTCGGCATTGGTAAATCTTCCACGGGTTTCAAATTCAAGTATTTTTCCATCGGCATAGTTAAAAACCGAGGTTTGTGTATTTGGTGTTTCCTGCGAGCACTCTTTTGGGTTGATCCCAAAAATTCCACCTGTTGAATAAACTGAAACCGGGTGTTCTTTTTTGTTGAGTCCCCAGCGGGCAATATCAAACTGGTGTGGTCCCTGGTTTGCTGTGTCGCCGCCACCAGTAGCCCAGTGCCAGTGCCAGTTGTAGTGTCCGCGTTTCTCGTTGTAGGGTTGCCAGGTTGCCGGGCCGAGCCACATATCGTAATGCAAAGTTTCAGGCGGCATACCATCAGGTGAAATGCCAAACGAATCACGCGGTTTGTAGCACATTCCCTTTGCCATATACACCTCGCCAATCCCTCCGAAGTGAAGGAATTCAATGGCCTCAACAACATTTGCAATAGAGCGGTTTTGTGTGCCAACCTGCACCCTGACATTGTATTTCCGGGCGGCTTCAACCATTTTCCGGCCTTCAAAAACATTGTGGCAGGCAGGTTTTTCAACATATACATGTTTTCCGGCCTGGGCAGCCCAAATTGTTGCAAGTGCATGCCAGTGATTTGGCGTTGCAATTGAAACTGCATGGATTTCCTTGTCATCAAAAACTCTGCGCATATCCCACTCTGTCAATGGTTTTGTGCCAATTGAATCAAGAACTGCTTTTGCCCTTTCGGAATAAAGTTCTTCATCGACATCGCAAATGGTTTTCAAAAAACATTTCGGTTATCCTTCAACGCACACCAGTTTCCAATGTGTGAATTACCCTGGCCGCGAATTCCGATTACAGCAATATTTATCCGTTCATTTGCTCCAATTACCGAAGCATACGATTTTGCGCTGAAACCCATTCCCCCAATTGCAATTCCTGCTGATCCAATCAGGCTTTTCTTAATAAAATCTCTTCTTTCAGTCATTTTTTATCGATTTTAGTGGTTTAGATTTTTTGCAAGCAATTTACCAATTTGATTTGAAAGAGCGCAAAAATTTAATTTATTGTTTTTTTCTATTTTTGCCAACTGAAAAATTCAGCAAAATGAAGAAAATAATTTCCTATATAATCACACCTTTTTATCTGCTTATTTTTGCTTTACTATTGGTTATTTTTCATCCAATTCAGTTATTTACCAACTGGATTTGGGGTTACCCTGTTCGTAAAAAAGTTGTGGACGTGCTGAATTTTGGATTGCTTTATTCACTTTGGATTTTGGGTACACGAATTACATTCAAAGGTTTTGAAAAAATCCCCCAAAACCGTCCATTGATAATAGTGGCAAACCATCAAACTTTACTCGATATTGTTGCAATTGTTGTTGGTTTCAGAAAAAACCACCCGAAATTTATTTCGAAGATTGAATTGGGAAAAGGGATTCCGAGTGTTTCGTACAACCTGCGCCACGGCGGTTCGGTGCTTATTGATCGAAAAAACAAATCGCAATCGGTAAAGGACATTTTGATGCTTGGAAAACACATTGAAAAAGAAACTTACGCTGCCTGTATTTTTCCTGAAGGAACGCGCACAAAAGATGGTTCGGTAAAAACTTTTCAGCCCGCAGGAATTGCTTCGCTTATACGCACAGCACCATCGGCAGTTATTGTGCCACTTGCAATCGATGGAAATTATGAAATAATGAAAAAAGGCTACTACCCGATGCAACTTGGCAGCCACCTGAAATTTACGGTTCTCGACCCAATCGAACCCAAAGGATTGAATATTGATGAACTGACTCTGCAAATTGAGAACATGATTAAGAGGGAGTTGGGGCAGGGAGTTTAGCTTTTTAGGATATCTTTTTAGGTATGGAAATCGCAAACCCTACAAAAAAATCCGGCCTCTTTCGAAACCGGATTTTTTTGTGGGTGCAGAAGTTTCTGAACTTCCGCTATTTGAAGCGATTCGGAAATCGCTTCACCCTATATTCCTCTTGCATTTCTGTCCAGTTGCTCGGCTTCAGTAAAATCGTTCTCAGAAACATGTCCTTCCAGCGGAACAATACGTTCGTGAATGGCATCGATAAACCACTGAGCTTGCGGGAAAAATGAATCTTCAAGTTCGTAAGCAGGTGTAATCCAGTTTCGCGAGCCGACTACAACCGGTGGCGCATCTAAATAATCAAAAGCAAGCTCGGTAATGTTTGAAGCCAAATCGCGAAGAAACGACCCGCGACCCGAAGCATCACCGGAAATAATTATGCGTCCGGTTTTCTTTACCGATTCAATTACCAAATCATAATTAAATGGAACTAATGAACGGGCATCAATTACTTCTGCCGAAAAATTATATTTTTCTTCAAGGATTTTTGCTGCATCCAACGCACGGTAAAGTGTAGCTCCTACTGTCAGTATTGTAATGTCAGTTCCTTCTCTTTTAATATCAGGTTCGCCCATTGGTATTTCATAATATTCAGCCGGAACACCTTCTTTATGGAACATTTCGCCAATATCGTAAACGCGCTGGCTTTCGAAGAAAATAACCGGGTCGGTTCCCTGCAAGGCTGAGTTCATCAAACCTTTGGCATCGTACGGTGTAACCGGGAAAACAACTTTCAATCCCGGAATGTGGGCTGCAAGAGCTGTCCAGTCCTGCGAGTGTTGCGCCCCATATTTTGAGCCAACAGAAACACGGATTACAACCGGCATTTTCAAAACGTTTCCGCTCATAGCCTGCCATTTTGGAAGCTGGTTAAAAACTTCATCACCGGCACGGCCAAGAAAATCGCAATACATAATTTCGGGAACAACGCGGCCACCACACATGGCGTAACCAATGGCAGTTCCAACAATTGATGCTTCGGAAATGGGCGAGTTAAAAAGCCTGTGATACGGTAGCGCTTCCGTTAATCCACGATAAACTGCAAAAGCGCCGCCCCAGTCGCGGTTTTCTTCGCCATAAGCAATCAAAGTAGGGTCTTTGTAAAAACGATCGACGATTGCTTCAAAAATTCCGTCGCGCAAAGCATAAGTTTTTATTTTTGAATGTGGTTTACCATTTTCGTCAAATGCAAACCTTTCTTTTGTTTCAAGTTGTTTTACCCGTGGGTTTTCTTCCATTGGGTGGTTCACTTCCACCGGGCGGTCCTCCATTTTGTCCATACTTTTATTGCTGAACATCATGTCACCAATCAGGTTCGGGTGTTTTTTCATGTCCATGTGCGGTGAAACCTCATCATCAATTGCAAGTTTCAATGATGAAGTTATGATCTCGATAATATCATTTTTTATTTTTTCGAGATCTTCTTTTTTGGCGATTCCTGTTCGCACCAATTCGCTGCCAAACCAAACAATTGAGTCCTGTTTTTCCCAGGCTTCCACCTCTTCTTTTGACCGGTATGATGAAGCATCGGAAGGCGAGTGTCCGCTATAACGATAAGTTAATACATCCAATAAAACAGGTCCGCGTTTTTCCTCAAGAATTTTCTTTTTGCGTTTGTATGCATCGATAACGGCAAGCGGATTGTAGCCGTCAACGCGCTCGGCGTGCATTTGATCGCGGTTAACACCTGCGCCAATTCTTGCGGCAATAGAATATCCCATTGTTTCGCCGCAGGTTTGTCCGCCCATGCCATATTGGTTGTTCATAATGTTTACAATAAGGGGCAAACCACCTTTCATATCGCCTTCCCACAATTCGGTAAACTGATCCATTGTTGCAAAAGCCAAACCTTCCCAAACCGGGCCGCAAGCCATTGAAGCATCGCCGATATTGGCCACAACAATACCGGGTTTGCGGTTTACTTTTTTGTAAAGTGCAGCTCCAACCGAAATATCGCCTGAACCACCAACAATTGCGTTATTCGGGTAAACACCAAATGGAGTGAAAAACGCGTGCATCGATCCACCCAAACCTTTGTTAAAACCGGTTTCGCGGGCAAAAATTTCAGCTAAAGTTCCGTATAAAAGAAATTTTATGGCCAGTTCTTTTGTTGTTCCGGTGTGTCCCGCTTTTACAGGCGCCAATGTAATTCCGTCAAAATGGGTTTCCATTATTGTTTCGAGTTGTTCATCACTCAGTTTGTCAATGGCAGATAATCCTTTGGCAAGAATTTCGCCATGACTGCGGTGCGAACCAAAGATAAAATCTTCGACATCGAGCGTGTAGGCCATTCCAACTGCTGCCGCTTCCTGACCGATGGAAAGGTGTGCCGGTCCCGGATGATCGTATTTTACCTCGTTGTATTCGCCCCGGATTTTTATCAGGTTCAACATGGTTTCAAACTCGCGGATTACTACCATATCATGAAATATCCGGAGGAAATCTTCTTTTGAGAAATTTTCTTTTTCCTCTTCAATTGTTTTGTTGTATTGATTTACAGGAATTGGTTTGAATTCCAACTGACTTGGTTTACGAACCTGGTCTGGGTTTATGTATTGTACTTTTGGCATTGGTTCCTTCTTTAAACTTTAAACGTTGACTTTAAACTGAAGATTTCCTATCTGGTTGCGGATTTCTGCAAGAAAAGTGTTGCTTCTCCGCCATCCAGCGCCTGATGATTGTATGTGAGCAAAGCCCGATCATTGGCACAAATCCGTAAACGCCTTCTTCGATTTCCTTTGGCCGCGGAATAATTGCACAAACTCCAAGAATTGCTGTTTGAGGCAAATTGATTACCGGCGTAAACATTTCAACACCATAATTTCCGAGGTTCGAAACCGTGAAAGTTGCAGCGGCGGGATTGAGTAAATCAGGATTTACATTTCCGTTGCGTGCGGCGGTTGACAATTCTTTTAACTGGCTTGAAAGTCCGTTAATTGAAAGATCATCGGCATTTTTAAGTGTAGGAACCATCAATCCACGCTCCGTATCAACCGCCAAACCGAGGTGTACTTTATTGAACCACTTCATTTTATCGCCATGATAGTGAGTGTTTACCTGTGGAAATTTTTCCAAAGCGCGGATTACAGCAAAGCAAACCAAATCGTTGATGGTAATATTTTGTTTTATTTTCCCTTCGGCAAATTCAGCTTTAAATTTCTTACGTAAACGTTGGAGTTGACGGGCATCGGCGCTTAAATGGTGAGTTAACTGAGCAGAATTTTGCAACGACAGGTGCATGGCGTTGGCAATCAGTTTGCGGATATTTGGAATCGATTTAATTTCAAAATCATCGCCTGATTCCAAAACAATTGAAGGAGCTGAAGGTGCAATAGATTTTTGAGCTATCGAAACTTTTGGTTGTTCAACAATTTTTTCTGCGTTTTCAATATCGCGGGCAATAATTCGTCCGTGCGGGCCCGAACCTTTTAAAGTTTGAATGTCAACGCCTTTCTTCTCTGCCATATTTTTTGCCAATGGCGAAATGCGGATCCGCATATCGGTTGGGTCAATTTCGACTTCAAATTCAATTACTTTCGGGGCTTCATCCGCAACTTTTACTTCAGGTTTATCTTCCGTTAGTGTCGTTCCCGGAGAAAATTCATCGATTGATTCGCCTTTTTTCCCGATTACAGCGACATTTACCAAAACCGGAACTTCGTCGCCTTCATTAAAAAAAGTGGCTAAAAGAACTCCGTCTTCTTTTGCTTCTTCTTCAAATGACGCTTTGTCGGTTTCATAGGAGAAAAGAATGTCGCCAACGCTAACTTCTTCGCCAACGGTTTTATACCACTGCCCCAAAATGCAGGTTTCAACCGATTGGCCCTGGCGAGGCATTAAAACTGGTACTGCCATATTTTTATTGGTTTTATGATTTTCTAATTTACTTGTTAATACAAATATTTATTTGACAAAATATTATATTATTGATTATCTGAACTTTAAACTTTTCAAAAATATCAGGTTGTAAAATTATATTTTTAAACTTGTATTTACAAGTTGTTTTGAAAGTTTTAATTTTATTTTAACTTTGAAGCCATATGGAACAAATTCCACAATATCGAAAACTGTACGAATTGCTTCGGAAACATATTGTTGAAGGCATTTATGAAGAGGGGAGTTTATTGCCTTCGGAAAACGAATTGTGTGCAACGTATCAAATGACTCGTCCAACTGTGCGGCATGCACTTGATACTTTAGTTAAAGAAGGATTGATTTTGAAGCAGCAGGGAAAAGGAAGTATCGTTCGGAAACAAATACAGAATATTGGTATTTTGTCGATTTCGGGCACTGCTTCGGCAATTGGTGTGCGCTATCTGAAAACCGATATACTACAAAAGCCCGAAATCCGCGTATGGCCCGAAAATTTTCCCTTTTGAACTTTCGGAAATTGAGAAGGAAATGGGTTGCGTTTATATGGAAAGACTTAGTTATGTTGATGAAGTGCCAGTTTTTTACGACATCAATCATTTACCAAACACGTATTTGCCCAGAATTACAACCCGCTCTTTTGAAAACAAATCATTATTTGAGATCCTGCGAAAACATTATCAGATTGAAATATTGGGTGGCGAACAAAAGTTAAAAGCCATAAAACCCGATGATAAAATAAAACAATTACTCAAATTAAAATCAGGCCAGCCGGTTTTACATATCGAGCGTAAATTAACTACCAACAAAGCAGGATTCAATATCTACTCAACCATATATTTTAATTCGGATAAGCACGCCATTTTTGGGAGTTTTTGAGGGAAGTTCGAATTCACTCTATTTTGAAAAACTTTCATTTTCATTCGTTATAAAGTTTTATATTTGCGCCGTTAAAAATCACGTGTTCTTGATAACCACGTAAAAAACAAGAGTATGAAAAACAAAGTTTCAGTGTTGTTTATGTTGGCGGGCATTTTATTCGCAGCCTGCCTTTTGGTTTCCAATATTCTTGCATCAAAAATTATGATGGTTGGCCCATGGTCGGCTCCGGCCGGGGTGCTTGTGTTTCCGCTGGCATATATTATAAATGATGTAATTGCCGAAGTTTGGGGATATAGCAAGGCGCGGCTTATTATCTGGGCAGGATTTGGCGTTAATTTGCTTGCGGTACTTTTTTTTAGTCTTGGCATTGTTGCAACTCCAGCCCCTTTTTATAATTCGCAGGAAGCCTTTTCCACAGTACTGGGAAACACGCCACGCATTGTAGCCGCCAGTTTACTGGCCTATCTTGTGGGATCTTTTCTTAATGCGTACATCATGAGCAGATTTAAAGTGCTCACCCGTGGAAAAGGATTTTCTATCCGCGCGGTGGTATCAACTTTGGTTGGAGAAGGAGCCGATTCATTAATTTTTATAACAGTTGCGTTTGCCGGTATTTTTCCTGCCGGAGTTCTGTTTACAATGGTTTTAACGCAGTCAATAATAAAAACTGTTTACGAAATTGCTATTCTGCCGCTAACAGTTTGGGTTGTTGGAAAAGTAAAAAACTGGAAGGTGAAGATGTTTTTGATGTTGCTGTTTCGTATAATCCATTTAAATTAAGCGAAGTTTGAAATGAAAAATGGTAAGGCATTAGTACTTTTTTCGGGTGGCCAGGATTCAACAACCTGCCTGTTTTGGGCAAAAGAGCAATTTTCTGAGGTTGTGGCATTGGCTTTTAATTATGGACAACGACACAGAGTTGAGCTGGAAGCCGCAAAAAGTATTGCAAAAAATGCTGGTGTTCAGCTGGAAATATTAAAACTCGATTTACTTGCTCAACTTACAGTCAATTCTCTTACCACGCCAAATATGGAAGTGGAAAAAGAAAAGCCTGAAGAGCGACCGCCCAACACTTTGGTTGAAGGCCGAAACATGCTGTTTATTACTTATGCTGCCATATTTGCCAAAGCCCGGAACATAAATAATCTGGTTACCGGAGTTGGTCAGGCCGATTTTAGCGGATACCCCGATTGTCGAAACGATTTTATCCTTTCGCTCAATAAAACCTTAAACCTCTCGATGGATTATAATTACACAATTCACACACCGCTAATGTGGAAAAACAAAAGCGAAATCTGGCAACTTTCCGATGAACTCGGCGTGTTCAACCTTGTACTAAACGAAACCGTAACCTGCTACAACGGAATAAAAGGTGTCGGTTGCGGTGAATGCCCTTCTTGCGGTTTAAGAAACAAAGGTTTAGCAAATTATCTGAAGTCAAATTGCAAATAAAAATGTTTAACAAATCAATACTCAAAATATGAACGATTTAAAACATCTCGGTCAGGAAACCCAATATCAATTCGATTATCAACCAAATCTTCTTGAATCTTTTGATAACAAACATCCTGAAAACGACTATTTTGTAAAATTCAACAGCCCTGAGTTTACCAGTCTCTGCCCAATTACAGGCCAGCCGGATTATGCAACAATTTACCTGAGTTATATCCCGGATAAAAAACTGGTTGAGAGTAAAAGTATGAAGCTTTATTTGTTCAGCTTTCGCAATCATGGCGCTTTTCATGAAGATTGCATGAACGTCATTATGAAAGATTTGGTTAAACTGCTTGAACCAAAATACATTGAAGTTTGGGGAAAATTCCTTCCCCGTGGAGGATTGAGCATCGATCCGTTTTGTAATTACGGCCAACCCGGAACAAAATATGAAGAAATGGCATGGTACAGATTGCAAAATCATGATTTGAACCCTGAGAAAGTGGATAACAGATAGATATAGTATCAGGTATCAAGATGTTTTGTATCAAGTATTAAGATTTTGAGTATCAAGCAGCAAGATTTTTGAGCATCAAGACAGGAATCCAGTATCCATCAATGAAAAAAGTAACTTACAGAACACCCGATGAATTAAAGCTGCTGACAAATAAAACCTGGCAGGAAACTTCTGCTTTTGTCAAAAAACTAAAAAAGAAAAAACCCAAAAACCTGGATGACACGGTTCATGAACTTCATGTTGAGGCTTTTGCAACATTCAATTGTCTTGATTGTGCAAACTGTTGCAAAACTATTGGTCCCCGATTAATTGATAAAGACATCGAAAGGCTGGCCAAACATCTGAAAATGAAAGTTTCAGATTTCACTGATCAGTATATTTTAACGGATGAAGATGGCGATTACGTTTTTAAAGACCACCCTTGTCCGTTTTTATTGCCCGATAATTATTGCATGGTTTATGAAAATCGACCCCGCGCTTGCCGCGAATATCCGCACACCGACCGCAAACGCTTTTACCAAATCCTCCCACTTTCGCACAAAAACTGCGAAACCTGCCCTGTAGTTCATGAAGTTTTTGAAGAGTTAAAACTTCGGAATTGGTAAAACTATTTACCATTAAAACCTCTTCAAAATAATAATTAAATATCTTTGGCGTTTTAGTGAAAACGTTATTGTTCGAATGAAGCAGAAATTTTACCTCGTCATTATATTTTGTTTTTCAATGCTTTTTGCGAAAGCCCAAATTGGCGGTGAAAATACCTACCAGTTTCTTGAGCTAACAAATTCAGCACGAATTGCCGCTCTTGGAGGTAACCAGATTGCAATTTTGGATACTACCGACTTAAACCTGCCCTACCACAACCCGGCTGCACTGCACAAGGGAATGGAAAATAAAGTTTTGGTAAATTATGTAAACTACATGACGGATATCAATTACGGCTATGCTTCGTTTGCAAAATCATTCGACAGTATTGGGAATTTTGCTGTTGCCATTCATTATATCAATTACGGAAATTTTAAGGAAGCAACCGAGTTTGGCGAACTTACGGGTAGAAATTTTAAAGCTGCGGAGTATGCTTTTCATTTCATCTATTCAAACAATTTTAAAAGATTGAACTACGGCGTGGCAATCAAGCCTGTACTTTCTTCGTTTGAAAGTTACCAGTCATTTGGAATTGCAGCTGATCTCGGCGTCAGTTTCGCCAGTTTAAGTAAATTTACAAATGTTTCTTTGGTAGCACGAAATGTTGGTTCACAGATAACAACTTATTACGATAACGGAGATTACGAGAAAATTCCATTTAACCTGCAGGCAGGTATTAGCAGGAGATTGAAACATGCCCCAATAAATCTCGCACTAAATATGCAATACTTAAATCACTGGGATTTGGGAAATCCTGAACCCGATGAAAACAGCGATGAAGAAATCGATTTTTTTAAAAGAGAAGAGGGTTTTGGCAAACAAATCATGCGGCACATGGTTCTTGGCATCGAAATTTTGCCTTCCCAAAATTTTATTATCAGAGCTGGATATAATTACCAGCGTCGGCAGGAATTAAAATTCAGTGAAAGACCCGGAATGGTTGGATTTTCAGCAGGTTTTGGTTTAAAAATCAAACGTTTTCGCCTCGATTATGGTATTTCGCAATATCATTTGGCGGGTTCTTCAAACTTGTTTTCATTGGCAATAAACCTCAATAACAACTTCTGATCAGTACAATTGGAAAAAGATGAAATTGTCTGATTTAAAAAATCAGCTATCTTTGTTTTTTTAGATTTTAGATTAATAGATTTGAGTATTGAGACTATTTCAATCCAATCAAAACATTAAAATGGCTGTTAAAAAAATAATAATTGCAATCGACGGACATTCTTCGTGCGGAAAAAGCACAATGGCAAAATCCCTGGCACAGGAACTCGGTTATGTATATATCGACAGCGGGGCAATGTACAGGGTTGTTACTTTGTATGCCTTGCGAAATGGACTGATCAATAATGGTGTACCTGATACTAAAAAGATTATCGGAGAACTGAAAAACATAAAAATTACTTTTAAGTGGGATGAACTTGCAGGCAAAAACACTACTTTTTTGAATGGCGAAAATGTGGAAGAAGAAATCCGCCGGCTCGAAGTTTCACAAAATGTCAGTCCAATTAGTACGATTGCCGAAGTGCGGCACGAAATGGTAAAACAACAACGCGAAAACGGTAAAAACAAAGGAATTGTAATGGATGGCCGCGATATTGGGACAGTTGTTTTCCCTGATGCTGAATTAAAAATATTTATGACAGCATCTCCTGAAATTCGCGCTCAACGCCGTTTTGACGAGTTAAATCAAAAAGGTGTGGAAGTTGATTTTGCTGAAATTCTGGAAAATGTTGAAGGCCGTGATCAAATCGACTCAAACCGCAAAGTCAGCCCACTAAAAAAAGCCGATGACGCGCTGATTTTGGACAATAGCAATTTAACCCGCGAACAGCAACTAAAATGGACATTGGAGAGAGTTAAAGAAAAAACTGAAGGAAAATGATAGTGGAGATTGATAAAAAATCGGGATTTTGTTTTGGAGTGATCAATGCGATCCGCGAAGCCGAAAACGAACTCGACAATGCAGGTAAACTGTATAGTCTCGGTGATATTGTACATAATGGAAAGGAAGTTGAACGTCTTGAAAAAAGGGGACTTAAATCTATATCCAAAGAAGAATATTTTACTTTGAAAGATTGCAAGGTTTTAATCCGTGCCCACGGCGAACCACCTGAAACCTACGAATATGCGCGACAAAACAACATTGAATTGATAGATGCAACCTGCCCCGTAGTTTTGACTTTGCAAGAAAAAGTAAAAAGATCATATGAAGCTAAAATCGACCAGCAGGGACAAGTTGTGATTTTCGGTAAAAAAGGCCATGCTGAAATTGATGGTTTAAACGGCCAAACAAACAACAACGCGATAGTTATTGAAGGGATTGCCGATATTGATAAAATTGATACAAACCGCCCGGTTTCACTGTATTCGCAAACTACAAAACGGATTGAGGATTTTAATGGAATTGCGGGTCTGATTAAATCAAAAATGAACCCGGAAGTGCCAATCGAAATAAAAGACACAATTTGCCGTCAGGTTTCAAACCGGGTTCCCAACCTCAAAAATTTTGCAAAAAATTACGATATGGTTTTATTTGTTGCCGGGAAAAAAAGCTCAAACGGACAATATCTGTTCAGTATTTGCAAAGAGGAAAATCCAAAATCACAGATCATTTCAAGTATCGATGAAATAGATTCACAATGGTTTTCCGGTATCAATTCAGTTGGCATCAGCGGCGCAACTTCAACCCCCAATTGGTTGATGGAAGAAGTTGCGGATTGGGTAAAGTCGAATTTTTGATTGATTACATCGATTTTCATTTCATATATTTTGAACTACTTTTAGGGCAACGTTTAAAATTTATCGATGCCGGAACTTTTTGCACAAGTAATTTTACCGCTTTCGCTGCATGATTCATACACTTACAAAGTGCCTGAATTGATGCATCCCGATATAAAACCGGGACAACGCGTAATTGTGCAGTTCGGGCAAAAAAAACTATATGCCGCCCTTGTTTTCTCACTTTCAGATTCAAAACCTGAGCACATTGAAATAAAAGAAGTGCAGCAAATTCTGGACGAAGAGCCTGTTGTTTTTGCCAAAAATTTTAAACTCTGGGAATGGATTGCAAAATACTATTGTTGCACACTTGGCGACGTTTTTCGTGCGGCGCTTCCAACCGGATTAAAACTCGAAAGCAAATCAAAAATTTATTCCACCGGAATTGATGATGAAAATTTTCTTTCTGAAAAGGAATCACTGATTATCAATCAGATTGCACAGGAAGAAACATTTTTGGATGAACTGCAAAAAAGATTGGGAACAGGTTTTTCCTATGCTGCACTCAAATCTTTGTTAGCCAGAAACCTTATTTTTATCGAGGAAAAAGTAAGTGAAAAATACAAACCCAAAACCGAAACGCTTGTCAGGTTTCATCCTTCTATAACAAGTGAAACGATTCTCGAAACAAAAATCGAAGAATTGAAAAGGGCAAAAAAACAAGCTGAATTGATTTTCCATTTCTGCAATAAAACAAGTGCTTTCGAGAATAATCTGAAAGTTGTAATTTCGAAAAAGAACTCTTTGAAGGAACAAATTTCAATGCCTCTCTTGTAAATGAGTTGTGTAAGAAAAATATTTTAATTCAGTTTGAGAAGCAGGTTTCGCGAATTGAACTGGAAGAAACAACGCAGGTTGACATTAATTTGCTCAATACCTTCTAGGAAGAAGCTTTAAATCAAATAAAAGCAGCATTCGAAACAAAACAGGTAACACTTATTCATGGAATCACGGCAAGCGGCAAAACCGAAATTTATATTCATTTAATAGATGAAATGATAAAATCGGGCAGACAGGCACTTTATCTGGTTCCCGAAATTGCGCTCACTACTCAAATAATCAAGCGGTTAAAGAATGTTTTTGGCGAAAAAGTGGGTATTTACCATTCAAAACTCAATAGCCAGGAGCGGGTTGAAGTCTGGGAAAAAGTGCTGCAGTTTAAAACCGAACCCACAAAAGGTTACCAGGTAGTGCTGGGTGCCCGTTCGGCAGTGTTTTTACCATTTTCGAACCTCGGGATAATAATTGTTGACGAAGAACACGAAAACTCCTTTAAACAATTTGACCCTGCACCGCGATACAATGCCCGCGACATGGCAGTAGTTCTGGGTTTTCAGCACGAAGCAAAGGTTTTACTTGGTTCGGCAACACCATCTTTTGAAAGTTACTTTAACGCAATCAACGGAAAATATGCTTTGGTAAACCTGTTTAAGCGGCACAGTAAAATGGAACTCCCTGAAATAATTGTTGCCGACGTAAAACGTGCATACAAACGAAAACAGATGCACTCGATTTTAACTCCCGAATTGTTCATTCAAATGGAAACCGCACTGGAAAATGGTGAACAAATTATTCTTTTTCAAAACAGGCGCGGTTATTCACCTTTTGTTGAGTGTTTTAAATGTGGCTGGATACCCAAATGCCAAAATTGCGATGTAAGTCTCACTTATCACAAATATAAAAACCGGTTAACCTGTCACTATTGCGGTTTTAGCCAATCGTTGCACAATTCATGCGACAGTTGCGGTTCGCCCGAAGTAAAAACCCGTGGCTTTGGAACCGAAAAAATTGAGGACGAAATCAAGTTGCTTTTTAAAAATGCGCGGATTGCCCGAATGGATTTGGATACAACACAAAATAAACATGCTTTCGAGAAAATTATTCATAATCTTGAAAACAAAAAAACCGATATTTTGGTTGGAACTCAAATGGTTACAAAAGGCCTTGATTTTGAACATGTGAGTGTTGTAGGAATTTTAAATGCCGATAACCTGATCAATTTTCCCGATTTCAGGGCGCACGAAAGAGCTTATCAATTGATTTCGCAGGTTGCAGGGCGGGCCGGGCGAAAACACAAACGTGGCAAAGTAATTATTCAAACCTCACAACCCGATCATCTTTTAATCGAACTGATTAAAAACCAGGATTATACCAGAGTATGGAAAACTCAACTTGAAGAGCGCAACTTGTTTAAATATCCCCCGATTTACAGATTGATAAAAATCACAGTCAAACATAAAAACGTTTCAACGGTTGAACGTGCTTCCGAAATGCTGGGTGTTGAACTCAGAAAAATCAAATCAATAGTTGTGCTGGGCCCTGAATTTCCGTTGATTGCACGAATTCAACTTTGGTATCAGAAAGAAATCTGGCTCAAATTCGATCGAAAAATTAACTCCGACCAGGTAAAAAGTCTTGTTCTGGAGGCGATTCAAACCACAAAACAATCGCCGCTAAACAGCAATTGCATGATAAATGTTGATGTTGATCCGGCGTGAATCGTCAAAACTCAATTCATATTTCGTTCTGCTTTCAAACACAAGCGGAAGATTTTGTTGTCGGTTCTCCGAAACAATCGAATGCAAAGAAATAATCAATCATAAACACATGAAGAAACAAAATATTTAACTGATTTTTATTTCATTTTCAGCTTGTTAGCTTGTTTCAAACTTTACAGGATAAAAAAACGTCAAAAGGTAAATTCTAAATTATTAACTTTGAACCCGTTCAAAAAAAATTAAGTGAATTAGATGGGAAAAATTATATCGTTGGCAAACCA
Source organism: Draconibacterium sp. (assembly GCA_016705335.1). Lineage (GTDB taxonomy): Bacteria > Bacteroidota > Bacteroidia > Bacteroidales > Prolixibacteraceae > Draconibacterium. The sequence goes on from JADIYN010000006.1 coordinate 196,390, forward strand.
AAAAGGCGGCGTAGGAAAAACCACAACAACAATTAATTTAGCGGCCAGCCTTGCAGTTTTGGAACAAAAAGTTTTAATAATTGATGCTGACCCACAGGCAAACGCTACTTCGGGATTGGGGTTCGATCTTAAAAATGTTCAATCGAGTATTTATGAATGTATTGTTGATGAAGTTGAGGCTGAGAAAGTTATACTGAAAACAGCTATTGCCAATCTCGATATTATTCCTTCGCACATTGATTTGGTTGGCGCCGAAATAGAAATGCTGAATTTACCCAACCGTGAAAAAGTGCTTAGAAATGCAATTGAGCATTTGAAAGAGGTTTACGATTTTATTTTTATCGATTGTTCTCCTTCGCTAGGTTTAATTACTTTGAATGCGCTGACAGCAGCCGATTCTGTAATAATCCCGGTTCAATGCGAATATTTTGCACTCGAAGGTTTGGGAAAACTTTTGAATACAATTAAGATAATCCAGAACCGTTTAAATAAAGACCTTGAAATTGAAGGATTCCTGCTTACTATGTTCGATGGCAGGTTAAACCTTTCGAACCAGGTTTACGAAGAAGTAAAACGTCATTTTCAGGATATGGTTTTTGAAACCGTAATACAGCGGAACGTGAAACTGGGTGAAGCCCCAAGTTATGGAAAACCCGTTATTTTATATGATGCCAGCTCAAAAGGCGCAATAAACCACATGAACCTCGCAAGGGAAATACTTCAGCGGAACAAATTGACACATTTAGGAAAAGAAAGCAACATTGTAATTAATTAAATTATACAACAGTGAAGAGGAATGTACTTGGAAGAGGGCTTGGCGCGCTAATGGACGATGCAGATAAAATGTTGCCCGGCGCAGGAATCAACGAAATTGAGTTGTCAAAAATTGAAGCAAATCCCTTTCAACCACGAACAAAATTCGACGAAGAACCTTTAAGGGAACTGGCGGAATCGATAAAAGAAATCGGGTTAATTCAACCCATTACTTTGCGTAAGATTTCTGAAAATAAATACCAGATTATTGCAGGAGAACGCAGATTCAGGGCGGCACAATTAGCCGGTCTTGAAGCAATTCCGGCCTACATAAGAAAAGCGAAAGACGAAGGAATGCTCGAAATGGCACTCGTTGAAAATATTCAGCGGGAAGATTTGGATGCTATAGAAATTGCACTGAGTTACCAGCGTTTACTCGAAGAACTTGAATTTACACAGGAAGAACTCAGCACCCGAATTGGTAAAAAACGAAGTACAATTGCCAATTATCTGCGTTTGTTAAAACTTCCGGCAATCATTCAGAAGGGTTTGATTGACAAGCAGATTTCAATGGGCCATGCACGTGCAATTATTAATATTGAAAATCCTGATAAGCAAACCCTGATCTACAACCAAATTATAAAAATGGGTTTGTCGGTGCGGAGAGTTGAAGAAATAGTTCGAAACATTGGTAACGAAGCACAAAACGAACCTGTCGAAACCGAAAAACAAAAATTTCCGAAGGAATATAAGCCAATTAAAAAACAGCTTGATAAAATATTCAGTTCGAAAGTTGATTTTTCGATGAACAGCAACGGGAAGGGTAAAATTGTTATTCCATTTAATTCTCGGGCTGATTTGGATAGAATTGTTAAAATAATAGAAAATCAGAAGTAATAAAAACCTACCACACTTAATGTTAGTGTAAAACTCTATTTTTAGGCAAAATTTTTAAGTGTGATTTCAATCAAAAATATCATATTCATTTCTTTAGTTATTGTTTCGGGCAATGTTTTTGGACAAACTTTAACCATTGATTCAACAAAAATTGAAAAAGTTCCTGTAGAATCCGAAGTTATTCACTCACCAAAGCGGGCAACAATTTATTCGGCAGTTTTACCCGGGTTGGGTCAGGCTTATAACAAAAAGTACTGGAAAATCCCTATAATTTATGCCGGGTTCGGCACTATTGGATATTTTATTGGGTGGAATAATGGATTTTACAAAACTTATAAAGTGGCTTACAGTGACCTCACTGATGGCAATCCCGATACAAATTCTCACCTCGATTTGGAAGCTTCGCAATATTACGATTTGGATAATCCAACAGATTATAATAATTTCAAATCCGGATTATCGAAACAATCGGAATATTACCGAAGAAACCGCGACTTGTTAATTATCAGTATGATAGGTTTTTACGGACTGAATATTATAGATGCCAGCGTGGATGCGCACCTTTTTGATTTCGATATTAGTGAAGATCTGACGATGAATTGGCAACCTGCCGTACAAACTTTTGAAAAACAGTTGGTTTACGGAGCCAATTTCACGTTTAAATTTTAAAAAAACCTGATGAAAAGAATACGACTTATACTTATAACTTTTACCCTTACCATAACCTTAACAATTACCCAAAACTTAAAAGCTGCCGAAAGTGCTCCCGCTGATACGATTACTGTTTTAAATTTAGATTCAATTATCCCGGCTGAAACAATTATTGATGAAGATTTGAGCGATCTGTTTTCCGTTCAAATTGACAGTGCTTATGCAGATTGGATTTTGGATAATGTTTTCCTGAGCGATTCAATGGAAGTGAAGTTGATTGACAATTATCCGAAAAATATTCCTGACTCAGTTTACATCCGTCGCCTTCAGGAAACCGAACAGGTTATCGATCTTTCTTTTAATCCTGCAGTTTTGAGTTTTATAAAAATGTATTCTGAAAGAAAGCGTGATCAGGTGGAACGAATGATCGGTTTGTCTGAATATTATTTCCCAATGTTTGAGGAAATGCTAGATAAATATGATTTACCACTTGAGTTGAAATATCTTCCAATTATCGAATCGGCACTTGATCCGGTTGCAACTTCACGTGCCGGAGCAATGGGTTTATGGCAATTTATGTTCGGTACAGCAAAATTATTGAATCTTGAAATATCAAGTTTTGTTGATGAGCGGCGCGACCCGGTTAAATCATCAGAAGCAGCAGCACGTTATCTGAAAAACTTTTTGGAATTTACAATGACTGGCATGTGGCTATAGCTGCTTATAATTGTGGACCGGGTAATGTTGACCGCGCTATAAAACGATCGGGCGGCAAAACAAATTACTGGGAAATTTATTATTTGTTACCCCGCGAAACCCGTGGTTACGTGCCGCTTTTTATTGCCGCAACCTATGTAATGAATTTTTACGACGAACACAATCTGATACCGCAAATGCCTGCAATGCCAATAAATGTTGACACAATTATGGTAAACAATTATCTTCATTTCGACCAGATTTCGACATCGCTGAATTTTGACCAGGAATACTTGAAAGCTTTGAATCCAATGTACAGGCGCGGAGTTATTCCGGCAAGTTACAAAAAGCAGTATCCGTTGGTTTTGCCGCACGAAAAAGCATTTGAATTTATTGAAAAAGATACGGCTGTGTTTGCATATCAACGTGACATATATTTTCCAAACAACACACTTGTAAATCCTGCTGAAAGTTCATCCGGAAATTACACAACCACTGATGTGAAAGGCAAATCAAAAATTGTTTATACAGTTAAATCGGGCGATACTGTAGGTGGAATTGCTACAAAATACAGGGTAAAGTCAAACGATTTAACCCACTGGAACAACATTCGAAAAAACCTGATCAGGGTTGGACAAAAGCTTGCAATTTATGTTCCTGAAAAAGATAAATCGAAATATGCCGGAAACACTGTTAACAAAAGCGGAAGCACACAGTCGGCAACCACAGCGAAGGAACAAAATGCGGTTTCAGATTCTGAATTTGAATTTTATACAGTAAAAAGTGGTGATAATGTGTGGGTAATCGCTCAAAAATATGAAGGAGTAACAACTGACGATATTCTGCAATTAAACAATATTTCGAATGAAAAAGGTTTGACTGTTGGGCAGAAACTAAAAATCAGGAAAAAAACCTAATCTGAATTACTGAATCAGCCCAATAAACTGTTTGACCAGATTTTTTCTCGAATATTTTTCATAAGCACCCGATTCAACTTCAAGATTATTATTCTGAAAGTGTTGAAAATAACTTTGCAAAGTAGTTTTGATTCCCTGTTCATCGTTAAAATCAAGGGAAATACCAGCTTTTGTTTCTCTTAGAATTTCAGCATAGTCGGCATCTGTTGGGCCCAGCGCCAGAATTGGACGTCGCAGTGCCATGTATTCATACATTTTCCCCGGAAGTATTCCTTTTACGTTGGGTGCATCATTTAAAGGCAGCAGTAAAACCTGCGATTTACTTAGTTCAATCAATCCTTCTTTGTGTGCCAGATGATCTTTTACAACTAAATTTTCTTTCAGCTTATTTTTTTCGATATCAGAAATTACTGATTGATCGGTTTGTCCGATGAGTTTAATTTGAAGTAGTTTTTTAAAATCAGGGTTTGCTGAAGCCAATTCTCCCAAAACTTTCCAAAGCGAAGCAGGATTGCGGTCTTTGTTAAATGCGCCAAAATGTGAAATGGTAAATGTTTCATCCAATTTTGGCAATTCAAAGTCATAATCAGTTGGATCGAAACCATTGTTGATGACTTCGATTTTCCGGCGGGCAATTTTTCCAATATCAGCGGCACAACCGGCACTGACAGTTACAACATGATCGGCAGACGCAAGTACTTCTTTTTCAAGATTCCTGTGTTTTTTATCTGCCCAGGCAGTAAGTTTTAATTTGTGATAAAAATCGATGTCTGTCCACGGAGCACGAAAGTCGGCAATCCATGGAATATCAAATTTCCTTTTTAATCCCAACGCAATAATGTGCATACTGTGCGGAGGCCCGGTTGAAATTATTAAATCGACCGGATTTTCTTTTAAATATTTACTAAGAAATTTTATTGAAGGTGAGATCCAGAATTTACGCGGATCGGGAATCAGAAAATTACCACGGATAAATACCGAAAGTTTACTTTTCCAGTTGCCCTCTGCAGCTTCAGAAATGTAACCTGATTTAAACTTTTCATCACTTTTCTTCCCTGTAATTTTTCGGTAAAAATCATAGGGTTCCCAAATGTGCGTTTTCAATTCAATAATATCCGGGTGGATTTCCTTGAGCAAACTTTCGTCAATTACCGAAGGATCGGGATTTTCTGGTGTGTAAATAATGGGTTGCCAACCAAGTTCAGGAAGAAATTTCGACATTTTAAGCCACCGCATAACTCCACCACCACCGCTGGGTGGCCAGTAATAACTGATGACGAGAACTTTCTTCATGTTCAATTTAGATTATTTTGACGCTGTCAGGAGCTACGCACGCTGACATGTCAATAAATGCTTTTTCATAAACCTGTCAACGTCCTTAGACTTGATAGCGTTTACAAATCCGTTTTACAATTTCGCAAACAACGTTTTGTAACTCACCTGTTTTCCAATAATTGCGCCTAAATCAGCAATTGCAACACGATCCTGTTCCATTGTATCCCGGTAACGAATGGTAACCGTATTATCTTTCAGTGTTTGGTGATCGACTGTTATGCAGAACGGTGTTCCAATTGCATCCTGACGGCGGTAACGTTTCCCAATCGAGTCTTTTTCATCGTACTGGCAGTTGAAATCAAATTTCAGGTTATCTATAATTTCCCTGGCTTTTTCGGGCATCCCATCTTTTTTAATTAACGGCATAACCGCCATTTTAACAGGTGCAAGCATGGGCGGAATCTTAAGTACAACACGCATATCATTTTCAAGTTGCTCTTCACAATATGATGCTGAGATTACCTGCAAAAACATTCTATCTACTCCAATTGAAGTTTCAACCACAAACGGAATGTAAGATTCGTTTAATTCCGGATCGAAATAGCGGATTTTTTTTCCTGAAAATTTTTCATGTTGCGATAGGTCGAAATCGGTGCGCGAGTGGATTCCTTCAACTTCTTTAAAGCCAAAAGGAAATTTGTATTCAACATCAACCGCGGCATTGGCGTAGTGTGCCAGTTTTTCGTGTTCGTGAAAGCGATAGTTTTCGTCGCCAAAACCGAGTGCACGATGCCATTTCATGCGGGTTGTTTTCCAGGTTTCAAACCAATCGAGTTCGGTGCCGGGTTTTACAAAAAACTGCATTTCCATTTGTTCAAATTCGCGCATTCGGAAAATAAACTGGCGTGCAACAATTTCGTTGCGGAATGCTTTTCCAATCTGTGCAATTCCGAAAGGTATTTTCATCCGACCGGTTTTTTGCACGTTCATGTAATTCACAAATATTCCCTGTGCAGTTTCGGGACGGAGAAAAATTTTCAGTGCACCATCAGCAGTTGAACCCATTTCGGTTGAAAACATGAGGTTAAACTGGCGCACTTCGGTCCAGTTGCGCGAACCTGAAACCGGGCAAACAATTTCTTCGTCAACAATTATCTGGCGAAGTTCATCAAGGTTTCCATCGTTTAATGCGCTGCGGCAAAACGGTTATGCAGGTCGTCCCATTTTTTCTGGTTGTCAAGAACGCGCTGATTGGTTTCCCTGAACTGTTTTTCATCAAAAGTATCGCCAAAACGTTTCGCAGCTTTTTCAACTTCCTTATTGATTTTATCTTCAATCTTGGCTAATTGTTCTTCAATTAAAACATCAGCACGGTATCGTTTTTTCGAATCTTTGTTGTCGATGAGAGGGTCGTTAAATGCATCAACATGGCCCGAAGCTTTCCAAATAGTTGGGTGCATAAAAATGGCTGAGTCGAGCCCGACAACATTTTCGTGGAGTAAAACCATGCTGTCCCACCAGTATTTTTTAATGTTGTTTTTCAGTTCAACACCGTACTGACCGTAATCGTAAACGGCGCCAAGTCCGTCGTAAATTTCGCTCGATTGAAAAACATAACCATATTCTTTGCAGTGTGCAACTAATTTTTTGAAAAGATCTTCCTGTGCCATTGTATAAATTTCAAATTAATGGGTGCAAAAATAGAATAGTTTTGCTTGTTGCAGAAGAAATCGCGAATTTTTAGGGGATTGTAATAAAGTTAAAGCTAGTCTACTTCTTCAAAATCGACGTATTCGCCTTTGATTTTGCCGCTGTTTTTAACGTGAGGCGGGTTGCCTTCGATAGTAACATCACCCGGTGGACGTGTTGAGCTTTGCCTGTGTCGTTGCTGATCCTGCATTTTCTGCTGCATGTTTTTAAGTCCTTTATCCAGAAGCATCGGTAATATATATCGCGAAAACAGACGGATTCCGTAATAGATTATCGCAATTATAAAAAGGGTTCGTAAAAAGTTAGTCAGATATAAAATAATCAATAAATTCATCTGTAATAGAATTATAACCAGCTGCAAATTTACATTATTTGAAATAGTTGAATGTATAATTAACTGTTTTTTGTACAAGGTTAAATAAAAAAAGACGGAAATCTCCGTCTTTAATGCTGTTCTGTTTATTAATTTATTTTTGTGTTACATCGCCGCCGCTTGATTCATTAATGTCTTTAACCTGCGGATTTCCATAATAACGGACATCGCCGCCACTGCTGGCATTTGCATATAATTCGTCTGATACATTTACAGTAGCATCGGAACCACTGCTAACACTAACTTTACAAATTACACTTTCCAAATCCTGTGCTTTTATATCGCTTCCGCTGCTTGATTCGGCTTCAAAGTTTTTTGTTTTGCCGCTGATACGCGCGTCTGATCCGCTGCTTGTGTCAAGTGAAAAATTCTTGTAATGTATATCAAGATTTACATCGCTGCCGCTGCTTGCGCTAACTTTAAGGCTTTCTCCTGTTAAAGTGTTTTCCGAATTAACATCAGAACCAGATGATGCATCCAGGCGCTCCAATGCTTTTACACTTACATAAACTTTTCGTGATTGTGTTGTTCCCCAGTTCCAGTTGTTATTTTGTTTCATGTAAATTTTCAGCGTGCCATCTTTTACTTCGGTAATAACCTTGTCGATAATATCGCCGTCAGCAACTACTTTAACCTCTTCGGTTTCTCCCATTCGCACGTATAAATCAATCCCTGAAGAGACTTTTATTACATTAAAATCTTTCAGATTCCTGTTCTCGGTTTTTTCGGTACTAAATGCAAAGGTCTGAATATTTGAACCTAAAATAATTGCAACTAACAGAATGCTAAGTTTTCTAAATGTTTTCATCGTTAATTTTCTTTTTGTGAATTGAATATTTAACTAGACGCCTGAAAGTTTTCAATGTTACACTTCCGGCTATTTATTTATAATATTTCCGCCCGATGATTTTTCAATATTTGAATTTTTTGGATTACCATAAAGAAAAATATTGGCGCCACTGCTAACATCACCCGAGAAATCGGATTTTGCTGTAATCCAAATATTTGATCCGCTGCTGGCTTTTACTTCGCAATTTTCAACAGTTAAATCTACAGCTTTGATATTCGCGCCTGAAGATGCTTTTGCCTTAAAAGAATTTGAAATTCCCTGTAATTTTATGTTTGAACCGGATGATGATGAAAACTCGGTTTTTTCAGAATTAATTTCAAGGGTTACATTACTTCCTGATGAAGTTGAAACCTTCAAATCCCTAAATACAAGTTTTGTTTCAGAGAAAACATTGCTGCCTGAAGAAGCTTCAATTTCTTCAAGATCAGGAACTGTAATAAACACTTTTTTTTGAAGTAGCATTCCTGATATTTTGTGTTGCCTTGATTACTAAAACGTCACCTTCATTTTTAGTCTCAATTGCCTCAAGCAGGTTTTCATCGGCTTTTACCACAACTTTGCGTGTTTCGCCTTGAGTAATATAAACATTCATTCCCCGGCTTACATCAATTTTGTCGAAATTTCCTGGTTCTCTTGTCTGTTCAACAACATTCCCATTTCCTTTTATTGACGGTCCCATAAACACGCAGGAAGAAAAGGCAAATAAAAAAGTTACGAAAAGTGCTGAAATAGGTAGTTTTTGTTTCATAGTCTGATATTTTTAGGATTATAAAATTTCATCTAATTTATTGTGAATGAAGTTTTATTCAAAATATTTTCGTTAAATGCATCTATTTTATCGGTAAACTAATGCAGAAAGAGCCGTTGAAAACTTTGAAAATGAAGTTGGTTTAACATTTTTTTGTTTTAAAACTTTATTGGGTTTACATGGTTAATATATTTTAACGTAATGCAAATCAGCCATTGTAAGATATATAAGGTAAGTTTTATACTTTTGGCGGATTGATAATTTTTTAATCAGAATTTAAGTTCAAACAAAATATTTAAGATGAAAAGGAAGAGAATTTGGATAGGGATTGTAATAATTGTAGCAGCCGGGTTAGGCTTTTACAGTTTCACACAGGACGAGAAAAATTTCGAAATGGCAAAAAGTCTCGAAATTTACCACACATTATTTCGCGAGTTAAACATGTTTTATGTTGATGAGGTTGATCCAGGCAAACTTGTAAAAACCAGTATCGACGACATGTTAAGTTCACTTGACCCATACACCAATTATATTTCGGAAGACCAGATTGAAGATTTCAGGTTTATGACAACAGGTGAATATGCCGGCATTGGCGCACTCATCAGCAAACAAAACAACAAAATTGTTATTGCCGAACCATACGAAGGTTTTCCGGCACAAAAATTTGGTTTAAAAGCCGGTGATGTTTTGCTTGAAGTAGAAGGAAAATCAACCTCGAATATGAACACTGAAGATGTGAGCAGCCTTTTAAAAGGTCCGGCCAACAAACCAGTGAAAATTAAATACGAACGTTACGGCGATAAAAAACCTGTAACTGTGGATGTTGTGCGCGAGAAAATCAGTATCGATGCCGTGCCATATTACGGAATGCTGGATAATACAACCGCATATATTCGTTTATCAAGTTTTACCGATAATTGTAGCAGCGATGTAAAAAAAGCTTTTCTCGAATTAAAAGAGAACAATCCGCACTCGCTTGTACTTGATTTACGCGGTAATCCGGGCGGACTTTTAAATGAAGCAGTTGAGATTGTAAACCTGTTTGTGCCAAAAGGTTCGGAAATTGTAAGTACACGTGGAAAAGTTACGCAATGGGACAAAGTTTATAAAGCTACTTCGAATCCCATTGATACAACTATTAAAATTGCTGTTCTGACAAACAGTGGTTCCGCTTCTGCTTCTGAAATTGTTGCCGGTGCTATTCAGGATCTTGACCGGGGAATAATTGTTGGTTCGCGTACTTTCGGAAAAGGACTGGTGCAAACCACACGCGATTTGAGCTACAACACAAAACTAAAAGTTACAACAGCCAAATATTACATACCAAGCGGACGGTGTATTCAGGCCCTCGACTATGCGCACAGGAATGAAGACGGTAGCGTTGGAACTGTTCCCGATTCTTTGATTTCGGAGTTCACTACAAAAAAGGCCGCAAGGTTTATGACGGAGGTGGTGTTGTTCCCGATATTAAACTTGAAAGCGAATCATTGAGCAGTTTAAGTATTGCGCTGATAACAAAATTTATGGTTTTCGATTTTGCTACAAAGTTTTCAAATGAAAATGCAACAATAGCTTCTCCCGAGGAATTCAAGGTTACAGATGACATTTACAACCAGTTTATTGGTTTTGTAAAACAAAATAATTTTGTTTATGAGTCGGAGTCTGAAGAAGAACTTGACGATTTAATATCGCATGCAAAAAAAGAAAAATATTACGGACCTGCCCAAAGCGAATTCGAAGCATTAAAAGCAAAATTGGCACCCAATTTCGATAAAGATGCTACTGATTTCAGCGACGAAGTAAAAGAGTTGCTGACTGACGAAATCGTTTCGCGCTATTACTATCAAAAAGGTGCAATTCGCGCGGCAATTCACGATGACAAAGGAATTAAAAAAGCCATTGATGAACTGAATTCGGAAACTGCTTATGCCGGATATTTTAAACCGGGAACTGTAATTTCGATGAACTAAAAAATTTAGAAAAAGCAATAAAAAATAGGAAAGGAGGTCTTTGCCTCCTTTTTTATTTATTGGAATTCTGTTGAATTGAAGCCAAAATACAAATATTTGAATGCATTAAATCTAGGTTTGCTTTTGCTTAAATCTCCAGTTAATTAAAAACAAAATACTGATTAAAACCATCGGTCCCGAAATAATAAAATAAGTGGATACCGGGAATTTTCCCCATGCCATTATTATGTAAGTTATGGCAAGAATCAAAAAAGCGATGACACCAATAATTTCATATCGCCACGAAAAATATAAAAGAACAACTAAAACAAAACTTGGAATTAAATGAATTAGAAATTCACCAATTTGGGCGATTACAGTTTTATCGCCACCAAACGAATCAAGGGCAAACATGCTGATGAAAAGTATGAACAGTATTGTCAAAATCCTAGGTGTCCAAAACAATGTTTTTTTCATTTTTTTTTGAATTAAATGCAAAAGCAAATACGAAATAAAAAATATTAAGTTTTGAAAAAGTTATTCATTTCATATCTTCCCAAAAACTACAAATTATTCTTAATTTTTAGACCTTGATACTTGATACTAAAAATCACAAATCTAACATTAAATGAAAATATATTTTGCAGGGTCAATCCGCGGCGGGCGCGAAGATTCTGTCATCTATCTTCAAATTATCGATTACCTGAAAACTTTTGGTGAAGTATTAACTGAACATGTTAGCGACCAGAATTTAACCGATTTGGGAGATGACGGACCAACAGATAAATATATTCACGACCGTGATTTGGACTGGCTGCTATCGGCCGATATTTTGGTAGCTGAAGTTACAACTGTTTCAATGGGTGTGGGCTACGAAATTGGCCGGGCTGTTGAATCGGGAAAAAAAGTGCTTTGTCTCTTCCGCCCTGAATCGGGCAAAAATCTTTCTGCTATGATTGCAGGTTGCGACAATTTATCTTTGGTTAATTATACAGATTTGGAAGAGGTGAAAAAAGGTATTTTAAGTTTTATTACCACGTATATCTTATAATAATATTATTTTATCATATTCTAAATATCTTATTTTCTGTTATTTACGATAATCAGGATTAATAAAGCTGACAAATTCCCATTATCCTTCTGCTGATACTACTTTTGAAATCAGTTTCGCTTAAAACGATGGAACTGATTCAATTAATCCAAATTCCTTTGTAACAGCTGCTACATATTCCCATATCAATTCGCTCAGAAATAAAAAGGTTGAGGGTTCAACTTTCCGAATATTTTGTCGGAAGTTCTGTTGTTACATCCGTTGAATGATTATCAGTTATAAATTTTGTAATATCAAAAATGAGGGAAATCAGAATTTTAAAAATTGAAAAGTCAAACTGATTTTGATGTAGTAAAGTGTAAAATGTACCGTGAACGAAAATTCAGAATCATAATCCAATTTGCATTGATGTAAAATATATAATAATGCAAAAAACCAATGGACACTGGCTTTTATAACAGATAACTATAAGTTTAAATCACGTATCATCATTCAATTTTAAACATAACTGACAAATTGAAGTTTATGTCAAATGGGCAATTAACGTTTGAATCATGACATTCAGCTGGTCAATCGCTAATCAATTTTTTCAATTTCTACTAAATCCTACTTATGAACTTTTCGAAGAGTTATAGGTCTTAATGTCTGTAATAAATTGATATTTGTATAACATATAAAGCAAGGGTAATAACAAAACATTTAAAAAAGAAGCTACTATAATTTCTTTTTGATAAAATATGTTTATGTGGTATATTGTATAACTTAAAAAGACAAATAAAAGTGGTATGAGATCAAATTTGCCTAAAAATCTTGTTTCAGGATGTATAATACAATACCTGACCAATTTTAATTACCTAAAGTTTAATTTTAGCAGATTTTTCCTCAATACATGCCATATGTATAAGTTGTTCTTGTTGTCCTTGACTATTATTGTAACAAATAGTACATCTTCAATTGCCGTCACAAATTCGAAGTTTTTTGAAGTAGGGAACGGATTTTTAACTAGTCTAAAAAACAGTAATAGTTTTTCATATAATTCAGGAGAAATCATTCCTGTCACTTATCTAACTTATGATATATTTTTAACTAATGATACAATCAGGAGGTCCTAATCCTGTTTAACTGCCGGTGATGTATTGCCTGACGGAAGTGCCGGTACTTTAAGCGGGCCTGCCGAGAGCCTCAGCACCAATGGTGAACTGAATGTTGGCGAATCATGGATTTATACGATCAGCTACACAGTTACACAGACTGATATGGATGCAGGTACTGACCTTACAAATACTGTGTCTGTAATTAGCATCGAGGTTCCCGGACCAACAGTAGAAAGTGCATTGACTCTTTTAAGTGCAAGTGCTTCATTAACTGTTGACAAGGTTCGGTTCAAACGGACCCGGTAACTGCTGCAGGGGAGGTTATTGATTATACTGTTACTGTTCAAAACACGGGTGGACTGACCATCACAGGGGTGGCAGCTTCCGATCTGTTGCCTGACGGAAGCGCCGGTACTTTAAGCGCCCCTGCCGAAAGCCTCAGCACCAATGGTGAACTGAATGTTGGCGAATCATGGATTTATACGATCAGCTACACAGTTACACAGACTGACGTGGATGCAGGTACTGAACTTACAAATACTGTCTGTTGTCAGCGACCAGGTTCCCGGACCAACTGTGGCCTCTGCCCTGACTCCTTTGAGTGCAAGTGCTTCATTAACTGTTGACAAGGTCCGGTCAAACGGAACGGACCCGGTAACTGCTGCAGGGGAGGTTATTGATTATACTGTTACTGTTCAAAACACGGGTGGACTGACCATCACAGGGGTGGCAGCTTCCGATCTGTTGCCTGACGGAAGTGCCGGTACTTTAAGCGCCCCTGCAGAAAGTATCTCTGCCAATGGGGAACTGAATGTTGGCGAATCATGGATTTATACGATCAGCTACACGGTTACAGGATGATATGGATGCAGGTACTGAACTTACAAATACTGTATCTGTTGTCAGCGACCAGGTTCCCGGACCAACTGTGGCTGCCCTGACTCCTTTAAGTGCAAGTGCTTCATTAACTGTTGACGAGGTCCGGTCAAACGGAACGGACCCGGTAACTGCTGAAGGGGATATATTGATTATACTATTACTGTTCAAAACACAGGGGGACTGACAATCACAGGGTGACGGCTTCCTGATCTGTTGCCTGACGGGAAGCGCCGGATCATTAACCGGGCCAACAGAAAGCATCTCTGCCAATAGTGAACTGAATGTTGGCGAATCATGGACTTATACGATCAGCTACACGGTTACACAGACTGATATGGATGCAGGTACTGAACTTACAAATTCTGTATCGGTAATCAGCGACCAGGTTCCCGGACCAACTCTGGCCTCTGCCCTGACTCCTTTAAGTGCAAGTGCTTCATTAACTGTAACCAAGGTTCAGACAGGAGGCCCCGACCCGGTAACTGCTGCAGGGGAGGTCATTGATTATACTATTACTGTTCAAAACACAGGGGACTGACACTCACAGGGGTGATTGCTTCCTGATCTGTTGCCTGACGGAAGCGCCGGATCATTAACCGGGCCAACCGAAAGCATCTCTGCCAATGGAGAACTGAATGTTGGCGAATCATGGATTTATACGATCAGCTACACAGTTACACAGGCTGATATGGATGCAGGTACTGACCTTACAAATACCATGTCTGTTGTCAGCAGCCAGGTTCCCGGACCAACTGTGGCCTCTGCCCTGACTCCTTTAAGTGCAAGTGCTTCATTAACTGTTGACAAGGTCCGGTCAAACGGAACGGACCCGGTAACTGCTGCAGGGGAGGTTATTGATTATACTGTTACTGTTCAAAACACAGGGGGACTGACAATCACAGGGGTGGCAGCTTCCGATCTGTTGCCCGACGGAAGTGCAGGTACTTTAACCGGGCCAGCCGAAAGCTCTCTGCCAATGGTGAACTGAATGTTGGCGAATCATGGATTTATACGATCAGCTACAGTTACACAGACTGATATGGATGCAGGTACTGAACTTACAAATTCTGTGTCTGTGTCAGCGACCAGGTTCCCGGACCAACTCTGGCCTCTGCCCTGACTCCTTTAAGTGCAAGTGCTTCATTAACTGTAACCAAGGTTCAGACAGGAGGCCCCGACCCCGTGACTGCTGAAGGGGAGATCATTGATTATACAATTACTGTTCAAAACACAGGGGGACTGACAATCACAGGGTGGCAGCTTCCGATCTGTTGCCTGACGGAAGTGCCGGTACTTTAAGCGGGCCTGCAGAAAGCATATCTGCCAATGGTGAACTGAATGTTGGCGAATCATGGACTTATACGATCAGCTACACAGTTACACAGACTGACGTGGATGCAGGTACTGACCTTACAAATACTGTGTCTGTTGTCAGCAACCAGGTTCCCGGACCAACTGTGGCCTCTGCCCTGACTCCTTTAAGTGCAAGTGCTTCATTAACTGTTGACAAGGTCCGGTCAAACGGAACGGACCCGGTAACTGCTGCAGGGGAGGTTATTGATTATACTGTTACTGTTCAAAACACGGGTGGACTGACCATCACAGGGGTGGCAGCTTCCGATCTGTTGCCTGACGGAAGCGCCGGTACTTTAAGCGGGCCTGCCGAAAGCATCTCTGCCAATGGGGAACTGAATGTTGGCGAATCATGGATTTATACGATCAGCTACACAGTTACACAGACTGACGTGGATGCAGGTACTGAACTTACAAATACTGTATCTGTTGTCAGCGACCAGGTTCCCGGACCAACTGTGGCCTCTGCCCTGACTCCTTTAAGTGCAAGTGCTTCATTAACTGTTGACAAGGTCCGGTCAAACGGAACGGACCCGGTAACTGCTGCAGGGGAGATCATTGATTATACAATTACTGTTCAAAACACAGGGGGACTGACAATCACAGGGGTGATTGCTTCCGATCTGTTGCCTGACGGAAGTACAGGTACTTTAACCGGGCCAACCGAAAGCATCTCTGCCAATAGTGAACTGAATGTTGGCGAATCATGGATTTATACAATCAGCTACACAGTTACACAGGATGATATGGATGCAGGTACTGAACTTACAAATACCGTGTCTGTTGTCAGCAACCAGGCTCCCGGACCAACTCTGGACTCTGCCCTGACTCCTTTAAGTGCAAGTGCTTCATTAACTGTTGACAAGGTCCGGTCAAACGGAACGGACCCGGTAACTGCTGCAGGGGAGATCATTGATTATACAATTACTGTTCAAAACACAGGGGGACTGACAATCACAGGGGTGGCAGCTTCCGATCTGTTGCCTGACGGAAGTACAGGTACTTTAACCGGGCCAACCGAAAGCATCTCTGCCAATAGTGAACTGAATGTTGGCGAATCATGGATTTATACGATCAGCTACACAGTTACACAGACTGACGTGGATGCAGGTACTGAACTTACAAATACTGTATCTGTTGTCAGCGACCAGGTTCCCGGACCAACTGTGGCCTCTGCCCTGACTCCTTTAAGTGCAAGTGCTTCATTAACTGTTGACAAGGTCCGGTCAAACGGAACGGACCCGGTAACTGCTGCAGGGAGATCATTGATTATACTATTACTGTTCAAAACACGGGGGGACTGACAATCACAGGGGTGGCAGCTTCCGATCTGTTGCCTGACGGAAGTACCGGTACTTTAACCGGGCCAGCCGAAAGCATCTCTGCCAATAGTGAACTGAATGTTGGCGAATCATGGATTTATACAATCAGCTACACGGTTACACAGACTGATATGGATGCAGGTACTGAACTTACAAATACTGTATCTGTTGTCACGACCAGGTTCCCCGGACCAACTCTGGCCTCTGCCCTGACTCCTTTAAGTGCAAGTGCTTCATTAACTGTAGACAAGGTCCGGTCAGACGGAACGGACCCGGTAACTGCTGCAAGGGAGATCATTGATTATACAATTACTGTTCAAAACACAGGGGGACTGACAATCACAGGGGTGGCAGCTTCCGATCTGTTGCCTGACGGAAGCGCCGGATCATTAACCGGGCCAACCGAAAGCATCTCTGCCAATAGTGAACTGAATGTTGGCGAATCATGGACTTATACGATCAGCTACACAGTTACACAGACTGATATGGATGCAGGTACTGAACTTACAAATACTGTGTCTGTTGTCAGCGACCAGGTTCCCGGACCAACTCTGGCCTCTGCCCTGACTCCTTTAAGTGCAAGTGCTTCATTAACTGTTGACAAGGTCCGGTCAAACGGAACGGACCCGGTGACTGCTGAAGGGGAGATCATTGATTATACAATTACTGTTCAAAACACGGGTGGACTGACAATCACAGGGGTGGCAGCTTCCGATCTGTTGCCTGACGGAAGCGCCGGTACTTTAAGCGCCCCTGCAGAAAGCATATCTGCCAATGGTGAACTGAATGTTGGCGAATCATGGATTTATACGATCAGCTACACAGTTACACAGACTGACGTGGATGCAGGTACTGAACTTACAAATACTGTGTCTGTTGTCAGCGACCAGGTTCCCGGACCAACTCTGGCCTCTGCCCTGACTCCTTTAAGTGCAAGTGCTTCATTAACTGTTGACAAGGTTCAGACAAACGGACCGGACCCGGTAACTGCTACAGGGGATATCATTGATTATACTATTACTGTTCAAAACACAGGGGGACTGACCATCACAGGGGTGGCAGCTTCCGATCTGTTGCCTGACGGAAGTGCCGGTACTTTAAGCGCCCCTGCAGAAAGCATCTCTGCCAATAGTGAACTGAATGTTGGCGAATCATGGATTTATACGATCAGCTACACGGTTACACAGACTGATATGGATGCAGGTACTGAACTTACAAATTCTGTATCGGTAATCAGCGACCAGGTTCCCGGACCAACTGTGGCCTCTGCCCTGACTCCTTTAAGTGCAAGTGCTTCCTTAACTGTTGACAAGTCCGGTCAAACGGAACGGACCCGGTAACTGCTGCAGGGGAGATCATTGATTATACAATTACTGTTCAAAACACAGGGGGACTGACAATCACAGGGGTGATTGCTTCCGATCTGTTGCCTGACGGAAGCGCCGGATCATTAACCGGGCCAACAGAAAGCATCTCTGCCAATAGTGAACTGAATGTTGGCGAATCATGGACTTATACGATCAGCTACACGGTTACACAAACTGACGTGGATGCAGGTACTGACCTTACAAATACTGTGTCTGTTGTCAGCAACCAGGTTCCCGGACCAACTGTGGCCTCTGCCCTGACTCCTTTAAGTGCAAGTGCTTCATTAACTGTTGACAAGGTCCGGTCAAACGGAACGGACCCGGTAACTGCTGCAGGGGAGGTTATTGATTATACAATTACTGTTCCAAAACACAGGGGACTGACCATCACAGGGGTGGCAGCTTCCGATCTGTTGCCTGACGGAAGTGCAGGAACTTTAAGCGCCCCCCGAAAGCATCTCTGCCAATAGTGAACTGATCGTTGGCGAATCATGGATTTATACGATCAGCTACACAGTTACACAGGCTGATATGGATGCAGGTACTGACCTTACAAATACTGTATCTGTTGTCAGCGACCAGGTTCCCGGACCAACTGTGGCCTCTGCCCTGACTCCTTTAAGTGCAAGTGCTTCATTAACTGTTGACAAGGTCCGGTCAAACGGAACGGACCCGGTAACTGCTGCAGGGGAGGTTATTGATTATACAATTACTGTTCAAAACACGGGTGGACTGACCATCACAGGGGTGGCAGCTTCCGATCTGTTGCCTGACGGAAGTACAGGTACTTTAAGCGCCCCTGCCGAAAGCATCTCTGCCAATAGTGAACTGAATGTTGGCGAATCATGGACTTATACGATCAGCTACACAGTTACACAGACTGACGTGGATGCAGGTACTGAACTTACAAATACTGTGTCTGTTGTCAGCGACCAGGTTCCCGGACCAACTCTGGCCTCTGCCCTGACTCCTTTAAGTGCAAGTGCTTCATTAACTGTTGACAAGGTCCGGTCAAACGGAACGGACCCGGTAACTGCTGAAGGGGAGGTCATTGATTATACTATTACTGTTCAAAACACGGGGGGACTGACCATCACAGGGTGGCAGCTTCCGATCTGTTGCCTGACGGAAGTGCCGGTACTTTAAGCGCCCCTGCAGAAAGTATCTCTGCCAATGGGGAACTGAATGTTGGCGAATCATGGATTTATACGATCAGCTACACGGTTACACAGGATGATATGGATGCAGGTACTGAACTTACAAATACTGTATCTGTTGTCAGCGACCAGGTTCCCGGACCAACTGTGGCCTCTGCCCTGACTCCTTTAAGTGCAAGTGCTTCATTAACTGTTGACAAGGTCCGGTCAAACGGAACGGACCCGGTAACTGCTGCAGGGGAGGTCATTGATTATACTGTTACTGTTCAAAACACGGGTGGACTGACAATCACAGGGGTGATTGCTTCCGATCTGTTGCCTGACGGAAGTACCGGTACTTTAACCGGGCCCAACGAAAGCATCTCTGCCAATAGTGAACTGAATGTTGGCGAATCATGGATTTATACGATCAGCTACACGGTTACACAGACTGATATGGATGCAGGTACTGAACTTACAAATTCTGTATCGGTAATCAGCGACCAGGTTCCCGGACCAACTGTGGCCTCTGCCCTGACTCCTTTAAGTGCAAGTGCTTCATTAACTGTAACCAAGGTTCAGACAAGGGAACGGACCCGGTAACTGCTGCAGGGGAGATCATTGATTATACTATTACTGTTCAAAACACAGGGGACTGACCATCACAGGGGTGCTGCTTCCGATCTGTTGCCTGACGGAAGTGCCGGTACTTTAACCGGCCCAGCAGAAAGCATCTCTGCCAATAGTGAACTGAATGTTGGCGAATCATGGATTTATACGATCAGCTACACAGTTACACAGGCTGATATGGATGCAGGTACTGAACTTACAAATACTGTATCGGTAATCAGCGACCAGGTTCCCGGACCAACTGTGGCCTCTGCCCTGACTCCTTTAAGTGCAAGTGCTTCATTAACTGTTGACAAGGTCCGGTCAAACGGAACGGACCCGGTAACTGCTGAAGGGGATATCATTGATTATACAATTACTGTTCAAAACACGGGTGGACTGACAATCACAGGGGTGGCAGCTTCCGATCTGTTGCCTGACGGAAGCGCCGGATCATTAACCGGGCCAACCGAAAGCATCTCTGCCAATAGTGAACTGAATGTTGGCGAATCATGGATTTATACGATCAGCTACACAGTTACACAGGACTGATATGGATGCAGGTACTGAACTTACAAATACTGTATCTGTTGTCAGCGACCAGGTTCCCGGACCAACTCTGGCCTCTGCCCTGACTCCTTTAAGTGCAAGTGCTTCATTAACTGTTGACAAGGTTCGGTCAAAAGGCACGGACCCGGTAACTGCTGCAGGGGAGATCATTGATTATACTGTTACTGTTCAAAACACAGGGGGACTGACCATCACAGGGGTGGCAGCTTCCGATCTGTTGCCTGACGGAAGTACAGGTACTTTAACCGGGCCAACCGAAAGCATCTCTGCCAATGGCGAACTGAACGTTGGCGAACCATGGATTTATACGATCAGCTACACGGTTACACAGACTGACGTGGATGCAGGTACTGAACTTACAAATCTGTGTCGTTGTCAGCGACCAGGTTCCCGGACCAACTCTGGCCTCGCCCTGACTCCTTTAAGTGCAAGTGCTTCATTAACTGTAACCAAGGTCCAGACAGGAGGCCCGGACCCGGTAACTGCTGCAGGGAGGATTATTGATTATACAATTACTGTTCAAAACACAGGGGGACTGACCAATCACAGGGGTGGCAGCTTCCGATCTGTTGCCTGACGGAAGTGCCGGTACTTTAACCGGCCCCGCCGAAAGCATCTCTGCCTAATAGTGAACTGAATGTTGGCGAATCATGGATTTATACGATCAGCTACACAGTCACACAGGACTGATATGGATGCAGGTACTGAACTTACAAATACTGTATCTGTTGTCAGCGACCAGGTTCCCGGACCAACTGTGGCCTCTGCCTGACTCCTTTAAGTGCAAGTGCTTCATTAACTGTTGACAAGGTCCGGTCAAACGGAACGGACCCGGTAACTGCTGAAGGGGATATCATTGATTATACTATTACTGTTCAAAACACAGGGGGACTGACAATCACAGGGGTGATTGCTTCCGATCTGTTGCCTGACGGAAGCGCCGGATCATTAACCGGGCCAACAGAAAGCATCTCTGCCAATAGTGAACTGAATGTTGGCGAATCAGCGGACTTATACGATCAGCTACACGGTTACACAGGATGATATGGATGCAGGTACTGAACTTACAAATACTGTATCTGTTGTCAGCGACCAGGTTCCCGGACCAACTGTGGCCTCTGCCCTGACTCCTTTAAGTGCAAGTGCTTCATTAACTGCGACAAGGTCCGGTCAAACGGAACGGACCCGGTAACTGCTGAAGGGGATATCATTGATTATACTATTACTGTTCAAAACACAGGGGGACTGACAATCACAGGGGTGATTGCTTCCGATCTGTTGCCTGACGGAAGCGCCGGATCATTAACCGGGCCAACCGAAAGCATCTCTGCCAATGGAGAACTGAATGTTGGCGAATCATGGATTTATACGATCAGCTACACAGTTACACAGACTGACGTGGATGCAGGTACTGAACTTACAAATACCGTATCTGTTGTCAGCGACCAGGTTCCCGGACCAACTCTGGCCTCTGCCCTGACTCCTTTAAGTGCAAGTGCTTCATTAACTGTACCAAAGGTTCGACAGGAGGCCCGGACCCGGTAACTGCTGCAGGGGAGGTTATTGATTATACAATTACCGTTCAAAACACAGGGGGACTGACAATCACAGGGGTGGCAGCCTCAGATCTGTTGCCTGACGGAAGTACAGGTACTTTAAGCGCCCCTGCAGAAAGGATATCTGCCAATAGTGAACTGAATGTTGGCGAATCATGGATTTACACGATCAGCTACACAGTTACACAGGCTGATATGGATCGGTACTGAACTTACAAATACTGTATCTGTTGTCAGCGACCAGGTTCCCGGACCAACTCTGGCCTCTGCCCTGACTCTTTTAAGTGCAAGTGCTTCATTAACTGTTGACAAGGTCCGGTCAAACGGAACGGACCCCGTGACTGCTGAAGGGGATATCATTGATTATACAATTACTGTTCAAAACACAGGGGGACTGACAATCACAGGGGTGGCAGCTTCCGATCTGTTGCCTGACGGAAGTGCAGGTACTTTAACCGGGCCAACTGAAAGCATTCTGCCAATGGTGAACTGAATGTTGGCGAATCATGGATTTATACGATCAGCTACACGGTTACACAGGATGATATGGATGCAGGTACTGAACTTACAAATACTGTATCGGTAATCAGCGACCGGGTTCCCGGACCAACTCCGGCCTCTGCCCTGACTCCTTTAAGTGCAAGTGCTTCATTAACTGTAGCCAAGGTTCGGACAGGAGGCCTGACCCATGACTGCTGCAGGGGAGATCATTGATTATACAATTACTGTTCAAAACACAGGGGACGGCAATCACAAGGGTGGCAGCTTTCGATCTGTTGCCTGACGGAAGTACAGGTACTTTAACCGGGCCAACCAAGCATCTCTGCTAATAGTGAACTGAACTTTGGCGAATCATGGATTTATACAATCAGCTACACAGTTACACAGACTGATATGGATGCAGGTACTGAACTGACAAATACTGTATCTGTTGTCAGCGACCAGGTTCCCGGACCAACTCTGGCCTCTGCCCTGACTCCTTTAAGTGCAAGTGCTTCATTAACTGTTGACAAGGTCGGTCAGGGAGGCCCGGACCCGGTGACTGCTGCAAGGAGATCATTGATTATACAATTACTGTTCAAAACACAGGGGACTGACAATCACAGGGGTGGCAGCTTCCGATCTGTTGCCTGACGGAAGTACAGGTACTTTAACCGGCCAACTGAAAGCATCTCTGCCAATAGTGAACTGAATGTTGGCGAATCATGGATTTATACAATCAGCCACACAGTTACACAGGATGATATGGATGCAGGTACTGAACTTACAAATAGTATCTGCTGTCAGCGACCAGGTTCCCGGACCAACTCTGGCCTCTGCCCTGACTCCTTTAAGTGCAAGTGCTTCATTAACAAATCAAGGTTCAGACAGGAGGCCCCGACCCCTGTGACTGCTGCAGGGGAGATCATTGATTATACAATGGCTGTTCAAAACACAGGGGACTGACAGAATCACAGGGGTGGCAGCTTCAGGATCTGTTGCCTGACGGAAGTACAGGTACTTTAACTGGGCCAACCAGGAAAGCATTCTGCCAATAGTGAATCCAATGCTCATGAATCATGGATGTGTTATACAATCAGCTACACAGTTACACAGACTGATATGGATGCAGGTACCGAACTTACAAATACTGTATCTGTTGTCAGCGACCAGGTTCCCGGACCAATTCAGGCCTCTGTTCCCGACCCCTTTAAGTGCAAGTGCTTCATTAACTGTAAATCTTTATGTCCTGTAGACAGGAGGCCCTGACCCTGTGACTGCTGCAGGGGAGATCATTGATTATACAATTACTTATTGTTCAAAACACAGGGGGACTGACAATCACAGGGTGATTGCTTCCGATCTGTTGCCTGACGGAAGTACAGGTACTTTTAACCGGGCCAAACCGAAAGCATCTCTCTGCCAATAGTGAAACTGAATGTTGGCGAATCATGGATTTATACAATCAGCTACACAGTTACACAGACTGATATGGATGCAGGTACCGAACTTACAAATATTGTATCTGTTGTCAGCGACCATGGCCTCGGACCAACTCTGGCCTCTGCCCTGACTCCCTTCCCTAAGTGCTTCATTAACTGT
>JADIYN010000007.1 GCA_016705335.1 Draconibacterium sp.
CTTTTAATCGAAATATCTTCAATTTCGTATTTGCAAATGGCATAAATAAATGCACTTGCAACACGCGAATTTGTAATCAGAGGAATATTGTAATCGATTGAGCTCCTGCGAATCTGATATCCGTTTTGAAGTTCGCGGTTCGTATAGTTTTTTGGAATATTTATTACAAGATCAATTTTCTTTTCTTTTATCAAATCGATTGTATTTGGCGATTGATCTGCTTCATCGGGCCAGTAAACGTGTGTGTTTTCAACTCCGTTATCACTGAAAAACCGGCTTGTTCCTTCGGTGGCAAAAATATTGATTCCACGATCCCGCAACATTTTTGCACTTTTCAGAAGTTCAACTTTTCCGCGTGAAGGTCCTGAAGAAATCATCACATTTTTTACCGGAATCCGATATCCTACCGAAAGCATTGCTTTCAAAATGGCTTCGTAATAATTTTCGCCAATGCAGCCTACTTCGCCAGTTGAAGCCATGTCAACGCCTAAAACAGGGTCGGCATTCAGCAAACGTGCAAACGAAAACTGTGGTGCTTTTACACCAACATAATCCAGTTCAAACAACGATTTGTCGGGTTTTTCCACATGGATGCCAAGCATTACTTTTGTTGCAATTTCTATCAGGTTTAGTTTCATCACCTTCGAAACAAACGGAAAACTGCGCGAAGCGCGCAGGTTACATTCAATTACTTTAATATCATTGTCTTTCGCCAAAAACTGCATGTTGAACGGACCGGTAATTTCAAGTCCTTTTGCAATTTCGCGTGCAATTTTTTTGATTCTGCGTATGGTTTCGATATATAATTTTTGTGGAGGGAAAACTATGGTTGCATCCCCGGAATGAACTCCGGCAAATTCAACGTGTTCAGAAATGGCGTATGCAATCATTTCGCCTTTTTTGGCCACCGCATCAATTTCAATTTCCTTTGCTTCTTCAATAAATTCAACTTACCACAACTGGATGTTCTTTTGAAACATTGGCAGCCATTTCAGGAAATGTTCCAACTGGTCGGGTTCGAAACCACATTCATGGCCGCACCCGAAAAAACATACGAAGGGCGGATCAACAGGGATAACCAACCACTTCAACAAATTTGTGGATTTCTTCGATAGTTGAAAGCCTTGCCCAGCGGGGCTGATCAACTTTTAAACGGTCTAAAAGCGATGAAAATTTTTCACGGTCTTCGGCATTGTCAATTTTTAGTGGCGAAGTTCCCAGAATTGGCGCATTTTGCCCATGGAGTTTCATCGCCAGGTTATTTGGAATTTGTCCGCCCATTGAAACCACAACTCCGTGCGGGTTTTCAAGGTCGATGATATCCATAACACGCTCAAAAGTAAGTTCATCAAAATACAACCTGTCACAGGTATCGTAATCGGTACTTACAGTTTCCGGGTTGTAATTTATCATTATCGAGCGGTAACCTTCTTTATGAATGGTGTTTACAGCATTTACACTACACCAGTCGAACTCCACCGAACTTCCAATCCGGTATGCTCCCGAACCCAAAACAATTACCGATTTGTCGTCGTTGTTAAATTCGATATCGTGTTCTGCACCGTTGTAGGTAACATACAAATAGTTGGTTTGCGCGGGATATTCACCGGCAAGTGTATCAATTTGTTTTTACAAAGGCGTAATTCCAAGTGCTTTTCGATGGTCGCGGACTTTGATTAAATCTGCATGAATATCTTTATTCTGCATTTCAATACAAGCCGTGCAATCTGAAAATCGGAGAATCCCGCCTGTTTTGATATTTTCAACAGGTTGATTGGCAAAGTTCCAAGGGAATCAACTGTTTCAAGCTCATCTTTTATGTTGATAATATTTTTCAGTTTTTGCAAAAACCAGCGGTCAATTTTGGTTTTTCATGAATTTCGTCAATCGAATAACTTTTATTGAAAGCTTCTGCAATCGCAAAAATCCTGCGGTCGGTCCGGGTTGCTCAGTTCTTCGTCGATAGCTTCAATACTTATTTCTTCTTTGTTGGCAACAAATCCGTGCATTCCGATACTTTCGCCGGTATGGATTCCAAGCGGGTCGAAGTTTTCCATGTTACAAACGGTAATACAGTTGTTGAAGCGGTCGCGAACCACTTCGTATTCCACTTCTTTCCAGCCTTTTATCGATTCTTCAACAAGGATTTGCGGCGAATATGAGAATGCTTTCTGCGCCAAAACTTTTAATTCTTCCTGGTTTTCGCAAAAGCCCGAACCCAAACCGCCAAGTGTGTAAGCAGCCCGAATAATAATCGGGAACCCAACAATTTCAGCAGCATTGAAAGCTTCCTTCCATTGTTTTGGCTGCAATACTTTTGGGGTTTAATATCGATTTCGGCCAGCATTTTTGAGAAGAAATCACGGTCTTCAGTTTCAATAATCGATTGTACAGGAGTTCCAACAACTTTCACATTATATTTTTCGAGAACACCTGATTCGAAAAAGCCACACGCCGCAATTCAATGCGGTTTGCCCGCCAAACGCAAGCAAAATACCCTGTGGTTTTTCCTTTTTTATAACCTCCTCAACAAAATAAGGGGTAATCGGGAGGAAATATATTTTATCGGCAATATCAACTGAAGTTTGAATTGTTGCAATATTCGGGTTGATGAGAATGGTTTCAACTCCTTCTTCTTTTAAAGCTTTTAACGCCTGCGAACCCGAATAGTCAAACTCCCCGGCTTCACCAATTTTCAAAGCCCTGAACCAAGGATTATGCCTTTTTTAATATCTGTTTTAATCATTTTAAATATTTATGTTCCCCTTCTCGTTCTCTCCTCTTGGGGAGGAGGGGGTTCTTTATTTTATACTGTCAATAAACTCATCAAATAAAAACTCCGTATCAGTTGGCCCGCTTGATGCTTCGGGGTGGAACTGAGTTGAAAAGAAGGGTTTGGTTTTGTGCCTGATTCCTTCGTTTGTGTTGTCGTTTACGTTTGTAAACAGCGGTTCCCAATCGTTGGGCAGTGTTTCTGTTGCTACTGCGAAACCGTGGTTTTGCGAGGTGATGTAGCATTTGTTTGTACCGGTTAAAAGTACAGGTTGATTGTGACTGCGATGTCCGTATTTCAATTTGTAGGTCTCGGCTCCGGCAGCACGTGCCAGCAACTGGTTTCCGAGACAAATTCCCATGATCGGTTTTTCAGCATCGATTACCATTTTTATGTTTTTAACCGTTGCATCGCACATGGCCGGGTCGCCCGGACCATTCGAAATAAACAACCCGTCAAAATCTTCGCCTGAAAAATCGTAATCCCATGGAACCCTTATAACTGTTGTTCCCCGATTTAGCAAACATCTGATAATGTTGTTTTTCACACCACAATCAATAAGTACCACCCGTTTGTCACCATTTTCGTAAACCTCTTTTTCATCGCAACTTGCAATGGCAACTAAATTTTCCTTGTTAGGATCATAAAAATCAATCTCTTCTTCTTCAAATTCAATCTTTCCGAGCATTGAACCTTTCTCACGTAAAATTTTTGTTAAGGCTCGCGTGTCGATTCCAAAAATACCCGGAATTTCAGATTCCTTTAACCAATCCGACAAACTTTTTTCGGCATTCCAGTGACTGAACTCAAAAGAGTAATCAGAAATAATTAAACCGGTGATATGCAGTTTATGCGATTCGTAATACCTGTGTATCCCATTTTCTTTTTGGTCGAATGGCACACCGTAATTTCCAATCATCGGGTAAGTTGATACGAGGATTTGCCCTGTATATGACGGATCGGTCAAACTCTCCGGATAGCCTGTCATTGCAGTGTAAAACACCACTTCTCCGGCTACCGATTTTTCACCGCCAAACGATTTTCCGGTAAAAACTGTACCGTCTTCCAGCGTAAGTTTTGCTTGTTTAAAATTCAACATATTTCAGTTTTATATTAAAAAAAATGCGTTTGCCTTAAAAAAAGTTCAAACGCATTTTCCTCCATCTTTTATATTAATAAGTTTTATTCTCTTTCTCATCGAATCAAAAAATGATGATACAAAATTTATTGACGCTGCAAAAATAGAAATATTTCTTAAACTTTTTCGTCATATTTAATTTAAATGCATAAATTTGCATTCGGATTGTATAAATATGCACAATGAAAAATCGGTCGCAAAGGCAGGTAGAAATATTGAAAATTATAAGGAATGGAAATGTACATAGCCAGGACGAATTATTGGTTGAATTAAAGTCAAAGGGATTTGATTTAACACAAGCTACTTTGTCACGCGACATGAAAGAACTGCAAATTGCAAAAGTACCTCATCCGGTAAAAGGATATGTTTATGTATTTCCGGAGAGTGATAATAGTGCTAATGCAAAAGATCAAAATCAGGTTAACTATTTAGCTGACGGGTTTCGCGATTTGCGATTTTCGGGGAATCTGGCGGTTTTACGCACCCAGCCTGGTTACGCAAGCAGTATTGCAGCGGTAATTGACAAAGCAAATTCCTGGGAAATACTGGGAACAATTGCAGGTGATGATACAATACTGATTATTCAAAAAGAAGGAATTTCGAAATTGGATTTAATAAATGCGTTAATAACAATAATGCCAAATTTAAAAGGTAAATTATAATAGAGTTGATTGATGAAAGAGTTGAAAAATATTAAAATATTGGTTGCTTCCGAAGAACATGTAAAGTATGTCGATGACATTAATGATGCCATTGATATTGCTTCGAAGCAGCGGGGGACGGGTATTGCGAGAAGGACATTTGAATATCTTTCAGATAAAATAACCGAAGGAAAAGCAATTATTGCACTTGACGGTGATAAGTTTGCCGGTTTCTGTTACATCGAAGCCTGGCAGGAAAAAGGGTTTGTTGCCAACTCAGGATTAATAGTTGTTGATGAATATCGCGGATTTGGACTTGCCAAGGAAATTAAAAGAAAAGCGTTCAATTTGTCGCGTCAAAGATATCCCAATTCAAAAATATTTGGGTTAACAACCGGCTTGGCGGTAATGAAAATTAACCACGAGTTGGGTTACCGTCCGGTAACTTTCTCAGAGTTAACCATGGACGACCAGTTTTGGAACGGTTGTAAAAGTTGTGTAAACTACGATATTTTAACCCGCACTGGCCGTTCGAAATGTTTATGTACCGGAATGCTTTACGACCCGGCATGGGAAAAGACCGCCAAAGATGCAGAACCTGCCATTAAAAAGCGGAGTTTAATGGATATCATCAAAAAACTGAATCCGGCAAAAATCAGTTTAAAAAGTAACAAGGAAGAAAAAGACAGTAACAACAAAAAAGTGATTTCAAGGATTTTTAATTCATTGTTTTGAATTAGAATTCTGAGTAGTTATTGCTTTTTGCAAGAATATATATCATGAACAAAAAATTGGTTTTGGCGTTCAGCGGCGGTTTGGATACCTCGTTTTGCGTAAAATATTTAAAAGAAGAAAAAGGGTTTGAGGTTTACACTGCCATTGCAAATACTGGCGGTTTTTCCGATGCAGAACTAAAAGCCATTGAAGCACGTGCTTACAAATTGGGCGCAGTAAAACATGTAACACTCGACGTTACCAACGAATATTACGAAAAATGTATCCGCTACATGGTTTTTGGGAATGTGTTGCGCAATAATACATACCCGATTTCGGTAAGTTCGGAGCGCGCTTTTCAGGCAATTGCAACAATTAACTACGCCAAAGAGATTGGTGCAGGTTACATTGCACACGGCAGTACCGGCGCGGGAAACGACCAAATTCGCTTCGACCTGACTTTTCAGGTGCTTGCCCCGGAAATCGAAATAATCACACCAACAAGGGATTTAATGTTGAGCCGTCAACAGGAAATCGATTATCTGAAAAAGTTTGGCTACGAAGCAGATTTCACAAAAATGGATTATTCGGTTAACCAGGGTTTGTGGGGTACAAGTGTAGGTGGCAAAGAAACGTTGAAATCAGGAACTAATCTACCGGGTCATGCTTATCCAAGTCAATTGAAAGCTACTGATGAAAAGGTAATTGAATTAGGTTTTGTGACGGGCGAATTAAAAACAATTGATGGGAAATCATTTGAAAACGGTCCAAAAACAATTCAGGCTTTGGATGAAATTGCATCGAAATATGCCATTGGCCGCGACACGCATGTTGGCGATACAATCATTGGAATTAAAGGCAGAGTTGGTTTTGAAGCTGCCGCACCACTTATAATTATTAAGGCGCATCATTTGCTTGAAAAACATACACTTACCAAATGGCAGAGTTACTGGAAGGAACAACTGGGTAACTGGTACGGCATGTTTTTACACGAGGCTATGTACCAGGAACCTGTAATGCGGAATATCGAAACTTTCCTCGAATCGACACAGGAAAATGTTACAGGAAAAGTGATTGTGAAACTGAAGCCCTATCATTTTGAACTGGTTGGAATCGAATCTGAACATGATTTAATGAACTCGGCATTTGGCGAATATGGTGAAACAGTTAAGGCCTGGACTGCCGATGATGTAAAAGGTTTTACAAAAATCCTGTCCAATTCGTTGAAGATTTATAATGCGGTGAATAAGAAAATGTAAGTCTGTTAACGCTGACAGGTCAAAAGACGCTGTCAGGATGGAAGACTTTTCTGGACTTGTCAGCGTGCTCGCACCTGACAACGTCACAAACTAGAACAAAATGAAATGATTAAAGTTGAATTATAGGCGGAGCGGACACAGCAGGCGAATTACTTCGGATTTTATTAAATCATCCGGAAGTAGAAATTAGCTTTTGCTAAAGCAAAGCCAGCAACCGATGAAACCTGATATCGGACGTGCACGAAGATTTATTGGGTGAACCCGATTTGATTTTTACTGATGAAATGCCTTTCGAAACGGTGGACATTGTGTTTTTATGCATGGGCCATGGGAAATCGGTTGAGTTTCTGCAAAAAAATAATCTGCCTGATTCTTTGAAAGTGATTGATTTGAGTCACGATTTTCGCTTGAAAAGAAACGGGAATGAATTTGTTTACGGATTGCCTGAACTCAATCGGGAAGCAATTAAATCAGCAAAATACATTGCAAATCCCGGATGCTTTGCAACGGGAATTCAATTAGCACTTTTGCCACTTGCAGCAAACAATTTGTTGGTTGACGAAATTCATGTCCAGGCAATTACGGGATCTACCGGGGCTGGACAAAAACCCACCGAAACCTCGCATTTTAGCTGGCGAAACAGTAATGTTTCGGCGTATAAAATATTTGAACATCAACATGAAGGTGAAATCCTGCAGAGTTTGAAACAGTTGCAACCTTCTTTTGACAAGGATTTCAACTTTGTTCCGATTCGTGGAAATCACACCCGCGGAATTTTCGTTTCGGCATACACAAATTTCAGTGGTTCGCTGGCTGACGCCAACAATTTGTTTAAAAGCTATTACAAAATGCACCCATTTGTGTTTGTTACCAAAAACTAACCGGTGTCAAGCAGGTTGTAAATACAAACAAGGCGGTTATTTACCTTGAAAAACATGGTAACAAACTGGTTATTATCAGTATTACCGATAATTTGATAAAAGGTGCTTCGGGCCAGGCGGTTCAGAATATGAATTTAATGTTTGGCCTCGATGAAAAAGCAGGGTTGAACTTAAAACCCGTAGCGTTCTAAAAAGTAAAAATAACCATGGATTATAATCTATGGTAAACAAAAAAACATTATAAAACAGGAGAACAGATTTGCGATTTGCACGGAAAACTTCCGTTTTCGGACTTCGGTCTTCCAACTTCTTTAATATGAAACTATTTGACGTTTATCCACTTTTCAACATTACCCCTGTAAAAGCAAAGGGATGCTATGTTTGGGATTCAGAGGGAAAAAAATATCTTGATTTGTATGGCGGCCATGCGGTTATTTCAATTGGGCACAGCCATTTTCATTATGTGCAAAAAATTACCGACCAGCTTTCTGATATTGGATTTTATTCGAATTCAATTCAAAATCCATTGCAAGTGGAATTGGCAAAGAAACTTGGTGAACTTTCGGGTTGCCTTGATTACCAGCTTTTTTTATGTAATTCGGGCGCTGAAGCCAATGAAAATGCCATAAAACTGGCGTCATTTGTTACGGGCAGAAAGAAGTTTGTCAGCTTTTCAAAAAGCTTTCATGGTCGAACTTCTGCTGCGGTGGCTTTAACTGATAATCCGAAAATTATTGCACCTGTTAATGAAACCGAAAATGCTGTTATCTTACCATTTAATGATTTGACTGCAACAGAAGAGGCTTTGAAAGATCGCGAAGCTGCTGCAATAATTGTGGAAGGAATTCAGGGAATTGGAGGAATTTATGTTCCCACAAAAGAATTTTTACAGGGATTAAAATCATTGGCTGAAAAGTACGGCAGCCTGCTCATTTTGGATGAAATCCAATCGGGTTACGGACGAAGTGGAAAGTTTTTTGCGTACCAATATTCTGATGTCCAACCTGATATTGTTACAATGGCAAAAGGGATGGGCAACGGTTTTCCTATTGGCGGGTTTTAATTCAGCCTGAAATAAAACCGTGGTCAGGGATGTTGGGTACAACTTTTGGCGGTAATCATTTGGCTTGTGCTGCCGGAATTGCGGTTTTGGATGTTATCAAAAACGAAAAACTAGTTGAGAATGCTGAATTTATTGGAAATTATATAATGAAAAAACTAGCCGAAATAAGTTCGGATTACGAAGTCCGCGGTTTGGGTTTGATGATTGGCATCGAATTCAAATTTCCAATTAAAGATTTAAGAAATAAGTTGCTTTTTGAACATGGCATTTTTACAGGAGTTTCCGGTCAAAACATTATTCGTTTGTTGCCGCCATTAAGTTTAACAACTGAGCAGGCTGATATTTTTCTTGCGGCATTTACCAAAGTTTTTACCGATATTTCAACTCAATAAAAAATAACGAACTATGGAAAATAAAAAAATAGCCATTATCGGCGTTGGAAACATGGGTAGTGCAATAGCCGTAGGTTTGATAAAGTCAGGATTTATGAAACCTTCAGACATATTTGTAACCGATAAAAAAGAATCAACACTTGCTAAAATGAAAGAGCTTGGTGTAACAGTAGCGCAGGAAAACATAGAAGCAGCACAAATCGCTGATGTTGTTTTATTGGCGGTTAAACCATATCACATTGCGCAGGTTATCGAAGAAATCAAATCTGAATTGAATCCTTCAAAATTCTTATTTCAATTGTTGCCGGAGTTAGTATGGTTGAAATTGGAGAAATGGCTGGAAAAAACTTGCCCATTTTCAGGGTGATGCCAAATACTGCCATCGCATTGCAGGAGTCGTTAACATGTATTTCTTCAAATGAAAATACTGCCCCGCATAAAAAATATGTTATCGAAATGTTCGAAAAACTTGGCAAAACTATTGAAATTGGCGAGGAATTAATGGCGGCAGCTACGGTACTTTCATCATGCGGAATCGCTTTTGCACTTCGTTATATCAGAGCGGCTATGCAAGGAGGAATCGAAATTGGATTCGGTGCTGAAATGGCTCAGTTAATTACTGCGCAAACCGTAAAAGGAGCTACCGAACTGATTCTTCAATCGGGTAACCACCCCGAACGCGAAATCGACAAAGTTACAACGCCAATGGGAGTTACGATAACAGGTCTGAATGAAATGGAACACAAAGGATTTAGTTCTTCACTGATACAAGGTGTTTTGGCATCGTATAAAAATTAAAAAAAAAAAAAAAAAAAAAAAAAAAAAAAAAAAAAAAAAAAAAAAAAAAAAAAAAACATCCATCCTCCTCAATCTTAAATACCATAAAAATGCAATTTCGATATAATAAAATAACCGTAAAAATAGGCAGCAATGTGTTGGCGAAGTCTGACGGAACATTAAATGTTTCGCGGATTGCGCACCTGGTTGACCAAATTGCTTTCCTCCGCAAAAACGGAGTTGAGGTGGTTGTTGTTTCTTCGGGAGCAGTGGCTGCAGGCAGAGCTGTTTTGCAACCCTCGAAAAAAACCGATGCCGTTTCGCAACGCCAGTTGTGGGCAGCGCTTGGCCAGGTAAAACTAATCAGTCGTTACTCCGATTTTTTTAACGAACACGGTTTGGTTTGCGCGCAGGTACTCACAACCAAGGAAAATTTTTCCAGCCGTGCGCACTATCTTAACATGAAAAACTGTTTCACAACTTTGCTCGAAAATAAAGTAATACCGATTGTAAACGAAAACGATACAATTTCGGTAACCGAGTTGATGTTTACAGACAATGATGAACTTTCGGGCTTAATTGCATCCATGGTAAATTCAGATGCATTAATTCTGCTTACAAATGTGGACGGAGTTTACAATGCCAATCCGAAAGATGAGAACGCGCAACTGATTAAGCAAATCGAAATTAATGATAATGAACCCGAAAATGCAATTTCAACTGAACGCTCCGATTTTGGTCGGGGTGGAATGTTGACCAAATTTCGCATCGCACAAAAAGTGGCAGGTGACGGAATTGGTGTACACGTTGCAAACGGAACGTCTGAAAATGTGCTGATTGACTTGATGAACTTGCAAAAAGACTTAAAACATACTTTTTTTGTGCCCAATCCGAAAACTGCAAATAGTGTAAAAAAATGGATTTCGTACTCTGATGATTTTGCAAAAGGAGAAGTAATCGTGAACCAGGGCGCATTAAAAGCGTTAAATTCTGAAAAGGCGGTGAGTTTGCTCCCGGTTGGAATTGTGAAAGTGAAAAGTGAATTTAAAAAAGACGATTTAATAAAAATTACAGACGAAAACGGGAAAGTGATTGGTGTTGGAAAAGCGAGTTATGGCTCTGATAAAATTGAGACAGAGAAACAATCAAGCAAGCAAAAACCAATCGTACATTACGATTATTTGTATTTGGAAGGGAAGAAGTAGATTTTTTCCATTTTTTGATTAGCGTCTTGTGTCTGTAAATCTTGAATCTATAAGAAAATGAAAATACAACAACAACTGCAAAACGCCCTCAATGCATCACGGAAACTTAATCTGGTGGAACATGATGTGGTAAAAAAAGTGTTGCTTGAATTGGCAAAACAAGCCCGTGCAAATACTGATTTCATTCTTGTTGAAAACCAAAAGGATTTGGATAGAATGGATTCGAATGATCCGAAATTCGATAGGTTGAAGTTGACAAAAGACAGAATTGAAGGAATTGGCGGTGATATTGAAAATGTAGCCAATCTGGAAAGTCCTGTTGGTAAAATATTAAAAGAAACAATTCGTCCCAATGGTTTAAAAATCAGTAAAATAACAGTTCCTTTTGGGGTGATTGGAATAATTTATGAAGCCCGTCCCAATGTAACTTTCGATGTTTTTGCCTTGTGTTTAAAATCGGGAAATGCTTGTGTTTTGAAAGGTGGCAGCGATGCAATTTATTCAAATACTGCAATTGTTTCTATTATTCAAAATGTTTTAAAGCAGTTTGCATTGGATGAAAATACTGTGACACTTTTACCTGCCGGGCGTGAAGAAACAAATGAAATGTTACGTGCCCGGGGTTATATCGATTTAATTATTCCACGCGGGAGCCAGAGTTTAATTGATTTTGTGCGCGAAAATGCAACAATCCCGGTAATTGAAACCGGAGCAGGAATTTGCCACACTTATTTCGATGAATTTGGCGATGCTGAAAAAGGCCGGGAAATCATTTTTAATGCCAAAACCCGCCGGCCATCGGTTTGCAATGCACTCGACTGTTTAATAATTCATGAAAGCAGGTTGGATGAGTTGCCCGGTTTTGCAAAAAGATTGGAAGAGGAAAATGTACTGATTTATGCCGATGAAAAATCATTTGAAAAATTGGCCGGTGTTTATCCGTATGATTTGTTGCACAAGGCTACATCCGAATCGTTTGGCACTGAATATTTATCGCTGAAAATGGCTGTAAAAACTGTATCTGATTTCGATGAAGCATTGGTGCAAATTAACGAGCACAGCTCAAAACACAGCGAAGCAATAATTTCAGAAAATGTTGAAAATATTCAGAAATTCAGGAAAATGGTGGATGCTTCTTCTGTTTATTCCAACGCTTCAACTGCTTTTACCGATGGTGCACAATTCGGGCTGGGTGCTGAAATCGGAATAAGCACACAAAAGTTGCATGCCCGCGGACCAATGGCTTTGGAAGAACTCACCAGCTACAAATGGATTGTGGAAGGCGACGGACAGGTTCGCCCCAAATAATTGTTTAGTTATAAATTATAGATACTAAGACAGGTCTAGAAGTATTTTTCTTGTCCTGTTGCTTTTGTCTATTCATCTCAAATCTAAAAAAATGAAAAATTTCACTTCAGTAAAAGATATTCCCGGTATTGAGGAAGCGCTTAAAGTGGCTTTCGATGTAAAGAAAAACAAATTTGCTTACCAACACCTTGGAAAAAATAAAACCATGGTTTTGATTTTTTTCAATTCGAGTTTGCGCACGCGTTTGAGTACCCA
The DNA here is from genome assembly GCA_016705335.1 of Draconibacterium sp. GTDB lineage: Bacteria > Bacteroidota > Bacteroidia > Bacteroidales > Prolixibacteraceae > Draconibacterium. Next base: position 12,407 of record JADIYN010000007.1, read on the forward strand.
AAAAGCTGCTATGAATTTGGGAATGAATACAATGGTTCTTAATGTTGGAGAAGAAAGCTGGCAAATGGAATCGGAGTTGGGTGTAATTATGGACGGCGACAAACCTGAACATTTATTGGAAGCCATTCCGGTAATCGGGCAGTATTGCGATGTGATTGGGGTTCGCGCATTTGCTAAATTCAAAAGCCGTGAGGACGATTATTCTGAAAAAATATTAAATCAATTTGTAAAATATGCAGGTGTACCTGTTGTAAGCATGGAAGGCGCAACCCGCCATCCACTGCAAAGTTTTGCCGATTTGGTAACCATCGAAGAATACAAAACCAAACCTCGTCCCAAAGTAGTTTTAACATGGGCGCCTCACCCGCGTGCATTGCCGCAGGCTGTTGCTAATTCGTTTGTTGAATGGATGAGCAAAACCGATTATGATTTGGTCGTTACCCATCCGAAAGGTTATGAACTTGCCCCCGAATTTATGGGAAATGTGAAGGTTGAATATGACCAGAAAAAAGCTTTCGAGGGAGCTGATTTTATTTATGCCAAGAACTGGTCATCATATACCAGTTACGGACAAATCCTTTCAAAAGATTTTGGTTGGACCGTAAACGAAGAAAAAATGGCACTTACAAATAATGCCAAATTTATGCACTGTTTGCCAGTCCGTAGAAATGTGGTGGTAAGCGATGGAGTAATCGACAGTCCGAATTCAATTGTTGTTCCGCAAGCCGCCAACCGCGAGGTTACCGCGCAGGCAGTTTTGAAAATGATTTTGGAAAATTTATAAATTAACTTTGCGACTTCGCGACTTTGCGAGATTTTTGTAAACCATGACAAATAAAATTGAAATCATCCCCGCCATCGACCTGATTGACGGCAAATGTGTCCGTCTTTCTCAAGGCGATTACAACAAGAAAACTATTTACAACGAAAATCCGCTTGAAGTGGCAAAAATGTTTGAAGCGGCAGGGATCCGGCGTTTGCATCTGGTTGATTTGGACGGTGCAAAAGCCAGTCATATTGTAAACCACAAAGTTTTAAATCTACTTTCAACAAAACAAACTTGATTATCGATTTTGGTGGCGGTTTAAAATCTGATGAAGATTTGGAGATAGCTTTTAATTCTGGAGCAAAAATGATTACAGGTGGGAGCATTGCAGTAAAGGAGCGTGACACCTTTTTGAAATGGCTGCAAAGATACGGCAGCGAAAAAATTATCCTTGGCGCTGATGCGAAGGACGGAAATATTGCAGTTGGTGGTTGGCTTGAAACCACAGAACTGCCTGTAGTTGATTTCATTTCCGATTTCCATGAAAAAGGAATTACAAAAGTTATTTCAACCGATATTAGTCGCGACGGGATGTTGACTGGCCCTTCGTTTGAACTTTATGCTGAAATCATGGAAAAATTCCCCGAAATCGAAATTATAGCAAGTGGCGGGATTGCAACAATGAACGACATTTTAAAATTGGCTGAAATAGGTGTGCCTGGCGTAATTATGGGAAAGGCGATTTATGAAAACAGGATTTCTTTGGGGGAAATCGAACTGTATATTTTAACAGCACCATCCAGCTTACCATTAAATGATTGAGCTGAATGAGAGGTGAATTTTGTTTAAGAGCGCAGGTTTATATATGCTAAATGGGTTATAATTTATAAATTAACTAATATTGGTTATATATTGAATAGTAGTTGAAAAAGGTTATATTTGTTTCGTGAAACTAAAAAATCAAATAGCGATTCTTACTGGCGACGTGGTTGATTCTTCATTTTTAAGTGAAGCTGAAATCAGATATTTTCAGGAAAAAATAGAAAATTACCCTGATTCTGATATTTTGTTGAGGCCTCGCTTTTATAGGGGAGATAGTTTTCAAATAGCAGTAAAAATCGAAAGTGCATTGTTGCTTGCCTTGAAAATAAGGATTGAAATGAAAAAATGGAAAGCTGAAAACGATGTACGGATTGCCATTGGGATAGGAGAAGTTTCGCAATGGAACAACGATATTTTATTGTCAAGCGGAAGTGCTTTTGAACGTTCGGGGAAAAATCTTGACCGATTAAAAAGTCTGGGATTGAATATTTTGATAGTAACCGGTAATACTGAACTGGATGATGAATTTGAAACCTATTGCTACATGGCCGATGAATTTATCAAAAATCAAACTGTGGTTCAGGCAAAAATGGTTTCGTACATGTTGAACGAAACCCCGCAAATCGAAATTGCCAAATTAATCGGTATCAGCCAGCCTTCAGTAAGCAAATCGCTAAAAGCAGCAAACTGGAAATTAGTGGAAAGGTTTCTGAAACGGTATGAACGGATAATAAAAAACAATTATGCAACTGCCTGACTCTGTATTTTTACCTTTGCTGGCGGGCCATTTGGCCGCCGATTTTTGGTTGCAGCCAGGTTCGTGGGTGCAACACAAAAAAAGTAAAGGTTGGAAATCGGGAAAATTGCTGATTCATTCTTTTATTGGCGCAATTCTGCCGGTTATATTCACTCTTCAGGTGGAGTTATGGTGGTTTATCATCGTAATTTTTACAACCCATTTTTTAATCGATGCAATAAAACTCAGGTTCAATGACAGTGTTACAACTTTTTTGGTTGACCAAATGCTGCACATATCTGTTTTGTTAGTTTTGGCATTCGTTTTAACCAAAGCAACAATTCCTGAAACATTTACCATATTTTGGATTTATACTGTTGGTTTTATATTGGTAACCAATCCATTGGGAATTTTAACGGGTATGTTTCTGAAAACAGTAACCGATGCTAAAAACACTTCAGCAAAATTAGATGCCTCGGCATGGATTGGTATTTTGGAACGGATATTAATCGTCATTTTTATATTGATATCGCAGGTTGCAGCAATTGGTTTTTTAGTTGCTGCCAAATCTGTTTTCCGATTTAGCGAAACTCAAAAAGATGGAAATAAAAAAGCTGAGTATTTTTTGCTGGGAACGTTGGTTTCGTTCGTATTGGCAGTAATCGTGGGAATTTCAATTAAATATTTGGCGGTTTTGTAATTGCTGTTTTTACTTCACATTAATAATTGATGAACAAAATAAGTGCATTTATTTTCAACCAAATCAGTTTAAGGAAATAGAATAACTTTGAAAAAAATTGAGTTTAAAGAATGACTTTAAACCAGAAACAGTGAAATGAGTTATGTTAGCAAAACGAATAATACCTTGTCTGGATATCCGCAACGGACAAACCGTTAAGGGAATCAATTTTGTCAATATACAGGAAGTGGGCGATCCTGTGGAATTGGGCGCAAAATATGCTGCCGAGGGTGCCGACGAACTGGTTTTTCTGGATATAACTGCAACACACGAAGGTCGTAAAACCTTTGTGGAATTGGTTAAGCGCATTGCCGCGCAATTGAATATTCCTTTCACTGTTGGCGGAGGAATTAGCGAAATTGGTGATGCAGAGAAACTATTAAGTGCCGGGGCAGATAAAATTTCAATTAATTCATCGGCAGTAAAAAACCCGAAACTGATTGACGAACTGGCACTGAATTTTGGCAGTCAGTTTGTAGTTGTGGCAATTGATGCCCGTGGCGACGAATATAACAACTGGACAGTTACAGTAAATGGTGGCAGAATACCAACCGACAAAGAATTGTTTTCGTGGGCAAAAGAAGCCGAAAACCGCGGTGCAGGTGAAATCCTTTTTACCTCTATGAACCACGACGGAACCAAAAATGGTTTTGCAAACGAGCAACTTGCGCAAATGGCCGATTCTCTTAAAATTCCAATTATTGCATCGGGTGGGGCAGGTGCAAAAGAGCATTTTGTTGATGTATTTACAAAAGGCAAAGCCGATGCAGGCCTGGCAGCAAGTATTTTTCACTACAATGAGATTCCAATCACAACGCTTAAAAATTATCTGAAAGAAAATGGGATTGTAGTTCGTTAATATTTTCAAATCTTATGAAGTGTTTTATAGAAAATCAACCAGCAAAAATTCAAACTTGTTGATTCCACTTTTCTCACTTGAACCAGGTCTTAATACTTGATACTAAAATCTCGGTACTAATTTTGTACCTTCGTAAATTTTTTAAAAATGAACGAATTCAAAATATATCTCAAATCGACTTTAAAAAATTGGATGGACTTGTACCGGCAGTAGTTCAGGACAGCCAAACCATGAAAGTTTTAATGGTTGGATTTATGAATGAAGAAGCCGTTGCAAAGACGCAGGAAATTGGTAAAGTCACTTTTTTTAGCCGCACCAAAAACCGTTTGTGGACAAAGGGCGAAGAATCCGGAAACTTTTTGAATGTAGTTTCGATACTAATCGATTGCGACAACGACACACTTTTGATAAAAGCAAAACCTGTTGGCCCGGTTTGTCACACAGGAACCGACACATGCTTCGATGAAGTAAATCCAAAGGGTGACGTCCAGTTTTTAAGTTACTTACAGGATTTTATTGACAAGCGAAAAGCCGAAATGCCGGAAGGTTCATATACCACATCTTTGTTTACAAAAGGTACACGTAAAATTACCCAGAAAGTTGGGGAAGAAGCCGTTGAAACTATTATCGGAGCCATGGCAAACGACGACGAAAATTTTATTTACGAAGCAAGCGACTTGCTGTACCACCTCATCGTTTTGCTTACACATAAAGGATTTAGAATTGAAGATATTGTAATAGAATTACAAAAGAGGCATACATAGCCTGGAGGCGGAATACTTAAAGTTTCAGTTTTTTAGGTGTAATAAATGTTTTATAAAACATAGTTTCACAACATAGCTGTATAACATGCTTTATTTAAGCTGTTTTATTAGGTTTTATTAGTTCTAAGTTGGTAGCTTTGTAACAATCGTCTAACTTATAAAACCGTTTAAAATGGAAACTATGACTGCCTGTCCGACCAGCACCGTTACAATTTTAGCGTGTGAAAAAATTGCCAAAACTTTCAAGGAAAACATTTATGAACTCAGCAGAATCCGAAATGACTGGGATCCGGGTTATGCAACCTCTATAAATGTTTGGGTTAATGACACGATCGATAAGTATTATCTCGGTAATAAAGAATCAATCGACTATTCGCGGTTTGTTGAATGGCACGATATTATGATTGCAGGGATGCAAGGCTTAAAAGTACTTCGTGCATCGATAAAAGTTGATTTTAAGCATGATAAACCTTTTCTGAAAAATTTCTTTGAAAAACACGGATACACCGAGTTTTTTAGTGATGCCAAAAATGGCGATCATTTGAGTTTACATAAGTTTTTGACCACATTTGCCAATAACCTTGATGAGGAAACCCGAAAAAAATAATTTCGAAAAATACACCTGATACTGTTATTGTTAAGATTATGGACTGTGCAAAACAAATAACAAAATTCACCGAATGTTTCGAAGCACTTGAAGGAGATGCACAGCTCAATACTTATGGACAAAAAGAGGTAAAGGAAATTTACGAAACAATACAGGATATTAGCCGTATTGCAATGGCATATTACCAGTTTGACCCTATAAAACGGGATCTTTTCAATTTTTACAAAGTGCTTGTAAATCTATAAATGAATGTATTTTCAGTTAATTTTTATCATTGATTTTACGCTTGTTCGAGAACCTGAAATCATCTCGTAAAAGTAAACACCGTTTTTAAGGTCTTCGCCAATATAGTTTAAAATGTAAATTCCTTTGGGTTTCAGTCCTTCATTTTGTTCAAGAATTAATCTGTAATTTATATCATAAAAACGGAATGTTATTTTGTTGAATCCGTCGGATATATATTTGATTGTTGTTGATCTACTGAAAGGATTTGGGAAGTTTTGATAAAGTATATCTTCAGTTTCGGTTTTGGAAATATCAGATAACCCGGTAGTTGAATAATGAAAGGAATCAGACCAGTTGCTCCATTTTAAATTATTGTCACGGTATCTTGTTTTTAAATAATTTGATTGTGTATTGAAAAATCTGATTGGAAGATTAGTTGTATAAATATTATTGTCTTTGTTTAAGTCCATAGGCTTTTGTGAGGGGTCAACTCCGTAGATATTTACTTTTTGAATTAATGTATCAAAAACAACCTCATTATTTTGAGTTCCATCAACAACTTGAATTTGAACTGACATTAAAGAGTCAACACCTTCAAATTGCGAAGTATTTACCTGAACATATTCATTCAAGGTTTCAATATTTTCAATATAAGGAGTATTTGGAGCCGGCTGGTTCATTTTCTTGTACCATGAATCAATGATTACGCCATTTTTAGGTAAGTCTAAAGTTCCCAAACTAAAAGCTTGGTTTTGCCATGATTTGTTGGCAATGTCAATTTCGAGAATCTGAAAAACATAATTGCTGATGGAGGTCGTAATTTCGTTAAAATCGTGGTTTTCGCCAGGTGCCCAGGTATCTAAATAACCACCACTGCCACCACCACAAATAATCCTAAAATCGCCATCCGGATGATCCGATTGAATAGTTCCCCTTTCAAAACCATGCGTATGACCGTAATGTAATTGTTGAACTTTGCTGTATTTTTTAATAATTGGGAATAAAACATCCCTTACGTAAGCAGTGCCGGCATCTTTTGTGTTTGTGTAATCCCAAAGCTCCGACATTGGCGGATGATGATGAAAGAGAAAAATAAAATCAATGCTGTCATTATTCTCAGTTTCTTTCAGTTTTGCATTGAGCCAATTTGATTGAGTTAAACCCTATTCTGCAGTGATATTTGTATTGAGTCCTAAAAACAAGGTGTTTCCAACACGCAGTTGAAGTAACTTTTCATTCAAATCAGGAATAAGTGGGTAAGCCGACAATTCATCAACTTTAAGATATTGATAAAAGTATTGGCTTTCAACTTCATGGTTGCCGGCAACTACCGTAGTTGGAATGTTGGCAGTTAAAGCTGACAAGGGTTGAAAGAATTGCTTGTAATACTGACCGGGTGCATCGCCACTCATTACAACATCTCCGGAATGAATTATTCCTGAAACCTGGTTTTCAATTTCAGCGCCATATAATTCTGTAATTGTTTTTCTGGCCTGTCTGATAATTTTGCATGCCATAGTAGTGTCAGAACTATGGGTGTCGCTCAACAAAATAAATCTTAATTTTCCGTTATAGTCATTGGCGGGCAATGTTTTAAACGAATAGGTATTTGAAAAAACATCTCCACTGAAAACTTTGTAAAAATAACGTGTTCCGGGCATTAAAGAAGTTAATTTAACTGATTGCCAATACAATGGCGAAATTATAAATTCAGATGAACCAGTGGTTTCCAAATTCATATTTGTGGAATCTATTCCATAAATAACTTTAGTGTTTTGTTGCAAAGTGTCATGCCAGCAAATGGTCATAAATGTTTTTCCCGGACTTTGAATAAAAGGATTCTGAGTTAGTATTTTGGGATTGCTGTGACTAAAACCACCCAACTCAAATGCTTCATGGGCAGTTAAAGCTTTGTCCCAAATTGCCAGTTCAGCACAATAAATTAAGCCATCTTCTCCATCTTCGTCAGCGAAAACAAGCAATTGATTATCAAGCGAAAACCGTCCGTCGCGATTTTGAATAGTACCATTAATAAATAATTTCCCATCCAGATAAACATTAAACTGGGAACCGTTTTTTACTGAAATAATTAAACGGTACCATTCATTTGGGGTAACCGAGAAACCGCTGTATCCAACAGCAGCCACTCCAACTTCACCGTTTGGATTTATAAAAAAGTCGCCATCACTTGAATTGCTTGCATCTGTTTGAAAAAAGCTTCGCCACGCACCATTTTCTGTTATCTTAAAATCAAACTGAAGTGTGTATTCATTTACCCTGCTATCTCCGTTTTTTGGTGAAATTGAATGATTCATTTTATAATAACTACCGACACCAATTTGAACTGCACCATTTTCATTTTCAGGTCCTTTTGCCAAAATATTACTTCCAACAAGGGTCAAGGGCAATCCAAATCCTGTTTCTGATTTGGTCAGATCAATTGGATTGTCGAATTTCCACCAGCCAATTTTTTGTGGAACAGTCGATTGGGAAAATGTTGTCAGATAAAAAAGGATGAACAACAGAAGCAAAAACGAAATTTTCTTCATTGAGATTTATTTTTTTTGAAGCAGACTTATAATTTAATTGTTGTATTGGAACAAATCAACTTCAAAACAAGTTTGTTTTTGAAATGGATAATTTAAAAAGTAAAGAGGATGCTCCAAATTCTGAAGCATCCCCTAAAATTTATTTATAACACACATTAATTATTGTCGAACAATAATTTTGCGTGTGCCTGAACTGTCTCCGGCTTTCATTTCTACGAAGTAAATCCCGTTAACACGTTTTTCCGAATTTAATTCGCATGTGTAATTTCCGGCAGTTTTTATGCCTTCGTTTATTACTTTCACTTCTCTTCCTGTAATATCCCGAACATGAAAACTTACATTTCCTGTTTTTCGAACACTATAATTAAATGTTGTTGAACTTTTAAATGGATTGGGGAAATTTTGACTCAAATCATTGCTTTCGTTTAACTTAATGTCTTTAACTCCAGTAGGAATGGTAGTGGCATTGCCTAACTTCGCAACTTGTTCGTCAGTCAAAACAACATCCCAAATACTTACTTCAGAGCAAAGAATAGTTCCATCGTCTCCATCATCATCAGCAAACAATAAAAGGTTTTCTCCAAGTGCATATCTTCCGTCAACTGTTTGTCCTGCTGAAGCTAACCAAGGTTCTCCATCAATAAAAATTTTGAAAAAGTAGCCATTCTTAACAGTAACAACCATGCGATACCAGGTATTTGCAGTAATTGTATTTGTGGTGTAAGTAGTGGCTTGTGTTCCAATTGAATTGGTCCTATTGATAAAAAGGTCGGCATCTCCTGAGTTTGTTGGTTCAGTTTGAAAAAATGCATGCCAGATTCCTGCTTCCGGAACTGAAAAATCAATTTGGAGTGTATATTCATTTACCATATAACCATCTCCATTCCCGTACAATCCGTGAATCATTTCAAAGTAACTTCCAAGCCCCACTTCGGCAGCCAAATTGTAGTTAGCTGGACCGGAAGCCGAATTTATACTGCCATTCAGGATTAAATCTTCGCCGATGGAAGCTTTGCCGATATCAGAAGCATCATCAAATTTCCACATTCCCATCTTCTCAGGGAGCCGGTTTGAAGGGTCTGTTCCCAGGTCATAAACTTCCTGCTCTGTAAGAGCCACTTCCCAAACGCTTATTTCCGAACAAATAATACTTCCATCATCACCATCATCATCAGCAAATAAAAATGTATTGTTGAGCCAGAGCAAATCTTCCGTCAATTTCTTGCCCATCGCCGTCGAGCCATAGATCGCCATTTAAATAAACCCTGAAAAACTCTCCGTTTTTTACTGTAATAACCATTCTGTACCATTTGTTAGCCTCAATAGCATCGCTTGTGTAAGTTGTAGCCTGCGTGCCAATATTGTTTGTTATATTGGCGAACAGATCGGCATCACTGTTATTCGCTGGGTCGGTTTGATAGAAAGCGTGCCAGATTCCCGACTCTGGTATTAAGAAATCGATTTGAATTGAATATTCGTTTACCATTACTCCGCCACCATTTGGCAGAATACCATTGGTCATGTTCAAATAACTGCCTACATCAAGTTTAGTAGCTTTGTTTCCTGCATCTGGTCCGTCAACCGATTCCTGGGTGCCAACCAATTGAAGTGGTTCGCCAATCTCAGCTTTCAATAAATTCGAAGAATCATCAAATTTCCAGGCACCTAATTTGGTTCTAACCGGAACCCGCGCACCGGTTGCGCCTCCCAGCGAAAGTACCTGTAATTCATCAAGAGCAACATCCCAAATTCCCAGTTCAGAGCAATTAACTGTAGCATCTTCGCCATCATTGTCAGCAAAGATCAGTAGTTTATCCGCTAGTCCAAACCGACCATCTACATCCTGTCCTGCAGCATCAAGCCAAAGAATACCATCGATATAAATCTTATAGAACTCACCGTTTTTAACTGTTACAATCATCCTGTACCAGGTATCTGTAGAAATACCTTTTGATGTGTAACCTGTTGCAGAAACTCCAAGCGTATTCGCTTCATTTGAAAACAAATCGGCATCATCATCGTTGTTAGTTGCTGTTTGAAAAAATGCGTGCCAGATACCTCCTTCAGGAATCGAAAAATCAATTTGAAGTGAATATTCATTTACTGTTGTACCACCTCCATTGGGAGCAATGCCATGATTCATGATCAAATAATTTCCCAATGTAATTTGGGTTGCTTTATTGTCATCCGATGGACCGGCTACCGATTGTTGCGATGCTACAATAAAAAGGGGTTCGCCAATTTCGGCTTTCACCAGATTTGACGAATCTTCAAACTTCCACCAACCTTTTCGATCAGGGATTTGAGCATTTGCTGATAGATTTATCACAAATGCAAAAAGCATTGTAAAAAGTAAAAATTTGGATTTCATAATTGTAAATATTAATGTATTGTTGTTAATGTGTAATATGTAACTGTTTGATTAATTGTAATGTGTCAATGATGTTTTCAGTCGAAAAATGTGGAATCAAATTTTAAATGAACGCGACATTGATTTTAAAAATTAATGTGCTGAAAGTTAGGGAAAATTGTTTGACAGTTGTTCTGAAAACGATATAAAAAAGCATATGTCAGGAAAAAAATTGGACCGTCAAATATTTCCGCAAATAAAAAAGCCACCAAATCTTTTTAGAAAGGGCAGCTTAATTTATTTATGGTAATTGTTTTTATTTCCACTTAAACAGTGGATCAGCACCGATTGTACCAACCAGGTTTTGTATATACTTTTCTGATTCGATAAATTTTAACTCATTTTTGGCTTTCTCAATCCGTTTGGCAATTTGCATTTCTGCTGTCAGGGTTTCGTTGTTTGCATGTGCCATAAAATCGGTTAAATAAGCAATTTGCTTTTTCATGAATACAGAATCTTTGGTTTGTTTAAGCAAAAGTCGCTGCTTGTACCAATCTGTTTGAAGCACATTATCCCGATCAAATTGTTTTCTTAAATCGGGGTGGCTTAAATCTTTACCTTCGTAATTACCGAATGCCATTATATGGAGCAATATTTTTAGCGGATGTATTGCTGAATCAACACTTCCTTCTTCGAAATATTGCAGTGCAACTTTCTGCTGGGCTTCAACGATATTGTTTATTCCATCAACATATTCCTCCATTCCCTGAAGTTCGGGCTTGAGCATCTTTTCATTAAAAACTGCCAATGGCTCATCAAATAGTCGGTTCATACAACGAAATGCAAAGTTTTTGGTTATACGATAACCTAAACGGCTTGCCAGTATCATTTTTCCATCGTATTCAAAATCTTCCAGTTTCTCAAGGCAGTTATTTTTAATTAAAAGTTTGGCATCACGATCTTCCGGTACAAGCCGGGCCCATATTTCCGGTATTAAAATGCTGATATCGTGATCGAACCGTTTCTCCTGTCCAATATAACCAGCGGCAGAACTAAAGCCCTGATATTCGGACAGAATATAAGAAAGCAGTGCATTATTTAAGTCGGTTGTGGGAACCAGCATATTAAACGGGCCCTTTGTCAAAGCTCCTTCCGATCCGGCTCCGGTAGTTGAAGGCGATTTTCCGGTAAGGCTGCAAATGAAATCCATAAACAACTCAGGAATTTCCTGGTAATGAATCGGGTTGTACACGCTCAAAGATCTGATCCCGGCTTTTTTATTTGCCGGATTATTTCTTCTGCCGGGAAGAACAGCATTTACAGGAAAATGCGCTGCTTTTTCAGAATCGATTTTTCGGTGCAGCCTTATTCCAATTTCGGCTAAATAGGTTGCCTGAGTTTCATCCTTAAAAATATTTCGCTGCAAATAACGTGGGTTGTTTGTAGGTATTCCATCAACAATTCTTGTGTGTGATGGAGCAACAAAATAACAATCCTTTTCACCTTCAACAACGCGTGTTATAAGTTTTTGAACCGGCCCGGTGTATTGATCAAAACTGATAGCATCATCATATAAATCAATGGCATCTTTTTTTGTGAGCGGTTCATAGTTGGTAAGAAAAGTGTTGTTTGATACAATATCTGCCTCTGAATCTTTATCATATCCACGAATTATTGCTTCGTCGGGTCGCTGAAAAAGATAACTTTCGCAATTGGCTACCAACTTCACACTTTTATTGGAATATTCAGGATTAAGATTGTTGAGTTGGTTTGCCGGCAATGTAATTGTTGCTGAAATGTCGTCTTCCATCTGAATTTTTTCGCTTGGAACAAAATCAGACCTCAGCTTGTGGATATACCATTTTCCTTCGGGACTAAAACCAATGCGGACATAACTGGCAACAATTTTATTGTGTTTGTAACGAAGAGAATTACCGCTTCTGCCGTTTACAATTTCAACATTTAGATGTTCTTTCCACGACCCTTTGTCCTGCTGGCTGCGATACATTCTTTTAATATATAAGGCCAAAGTCCGGATATATGCAGGAATGCTTTCAATAAATTCGTTGTATTCATCGGTGTATTGATCGGAAGGAGTTAGCAATTTTACGGCAGAACCTAAAGTCCGCTCGGGACTTAAAAATGGCCTCGATGGGGTTGCATCGGGATAAATCGTTTTCCACCGGTGCGAGTAATCATAATTGATAAGAATATCTGCTTTTTTTGAATCTTCTTCCAAATCGCGGATATAAAAGGTGCCATATTTTATTGCATTTTGCATAGACTTTGAAATCTCTGACTTGCCTCCACCCGATACTGTACTTGGTTTATGGCAGAACATTCCTTCGGGAGCAGTGTCAATAATTCGCCAAAGGGGTTGTTCCGGGTGTTTCACCAATTGAAATTTATGACCGGAAGGGTGCACATAGGTTTTTTTTGGCGAAAGTTTTAAATTCTGTTTAACATCATTGTGTTCCCAACTAATTGAGTTTTGTTCAATTTTAATGTCTGCATTTTCAGGAATGTAAATTATATCAGGGTATTTTTTGTCGATCGCATAGTTTTCAGGTTGCACTTCAATTCTTTCACCTAAAAGTTTTTTGACCTCCTGAAAAGAATATTTCTGTTTAAATTTAGCTGTAAATGGTTTCCCATATACAGTATCTCCCATTATTCCCCTCGGAAATGCAATTGCACCCCCGGAATGTTCTTCTTCAACCAGACCAAATAAATTGGCAGAATAGCTAATTTGCGTTTTTATCTCCTTTTTTGAATAGCCGTAGTAATTATCGGCAATTAAAGTAACCACAACACCGCGTTCATCCCTGCAGGTAATTTTGAAGGCATTACCGTCATTATAAAGTTCATCTTCATCTTTCCAGCACATTCCATCTTTTCTTTGCCTTTCTGTAGCATCGTTAAAATGAAGTAAGCCAACGTCTTTCTTTTTTAAGCTGGCAAGCTGAGGTGCGAGGATAATACAGCCAGTGTGACCGGTCCAGTGTTCAAAGTCGAGAGCGGCGTCGTTTTGAGCGAGATTCTGATCGCCGGCATTTCCAAAAATTGTTTCCACAAAGTCGAGGTTACTTACCAAGCTTCCGGGAGCAAAAAATCGAACTTCAAGACTTTTTTTACTGATTATTCCTTTTACTTCGGGGCAAACTACCGGGCGAAGTAATAACGAAACCATAACTTTCGCTTTATTTTCCTGGTTGGCTGTAAAAGGCAAAATATTGATCTGGTCGCTTGGGTGCAGTGCTTCGTGAAGTAAATTGGCAAAAGCGATTTTTGGCACTTCAATCTTATCGTAAGCAACTGGTAATCCACCTTCAACAATATGAAAAGTGCCTTTTGTAGTTCGTTTATCTTTGGCAGGATTATTTAAAATGCCCTGTTTTAAACGATAGGAACTTAGCAATTCATTCTTGAAAGTATCTCCATTTGGAGGTAAACTAATTTCACGTGCCAGACCGGGTTCGTTTAAAACGAATGTGGTTGCAGGCAAACGATAAGGTTTTTCAAAATTCAAATCTTTTAAATAGTCGTCAAAGAAATTTTGAATTCGCGTGTCAACCGGCGATAAATGATCTGAAAGTAATCGCGTTTTTTCACGGAAACTATTTATTAAACCTTCAGTTAGATTACTGAACCGGTCGTTTGATAATTTAGTGCTGTCATCGGTTTCATTTATAAATGTTGGTTGTCCAATTGATGCCAGCTGGAGATTTATGTATTGAATCATTTCTCTCCTGTCTTTTTTTTTGATTCTGGGTTGAATCTTTCCGTCGTTATTCATTGCTGTCAATTTTATAATGATTGTACTAATTTATGGAATAAAGAATTATAACTGGGAAAGAAGATACAATAACCAGTTGAAAACTGAAAAATTAGGGTAAGATTAACCTCGGGATGGAAAGTGAAACATACAATTATACCTTATTCATTTAACTGAAAATATAATAAAGCGCTCAAATACAATCATATCAATCCAATCGATACAACGTCAATACAATTCAATCCGCTTATTGAATTTGTTCTTGAAATAAAAGGATAAGAAAGCGATCAGAGTTTATTCCTGATCCTCTTCATACGGATTTTTACCATCTGTGAATATCGGATTTTCTTCTTTTTTTACAGGAACAAATCCTTCAGGTATCAAAGAATCGCCTGGAACATAAGGAAAAACGTCAACGATTGTGCTCACGGTAATTGCTGAAACTACATAAGGTATAACAAGAAATGAAAGACTTTCGGCTAAACGATCAAGCGCTTCCTGGATATCATCGGCCATTACAAGATAATAGGCACGCAACTTTTTTTCTTTGCCTGCTTCTTCATCAACAGTTACAAGGTTAATTGTTGCTTTAAACCACCATTCGCCGGCTTCGAAAGGAAAAACTTCGGCAATCCGGGACTTTTTAATATCGACTATTTGAAATTCACCACCTTTGACCGATTGTTGCATTTGGCGAATTATGCGGGTTTCGGCATCAGTATATGAAACTGCATCAAGCAGAAAATTTTCGGTTACCATTTGCTCGTTTCCGCTTTGCGCAACTTTATTGTATTTTACTTTGCTTTCGAACCAGGTTTGCATCATGACTTTTTTTTTATAAGAGCGTAAAAGTAAATTTATTCAATTTACAGTTACCTAAATTGACAGATTTTTCTCCATTAATTTTTCAACATAAAAAAACCGGCTACTTTGCGGTATGCCGGTTTTTGTCAAACTAAAACTAAACTAACAAACTAAACTAACACAACATATTTTGGTTAATTGTATGTTAGGGGTTTTATGTCGGTTAAATTGAATTGATTTTAAAATAGAACTGAAAGGTTTTCAGAAAAAGCCCGCCTCGCTTGGCGGGCTTTTTACAGACAGCTACAGACATAAACGATATGGAAGGTTAATTGTAAGCGGTTTCACCGTGTTCGTAAATATCAAGTCCTTCTTCTTCGATACGTTTTGGAACACGCAACCCAACAGTTGCTTTTAATATTTTAAACAGTATAAATCCGGTTGCTCCAGCCCATGCTGCTACGCTTATTACTCCTATTAACTGTGTAACAAGTAATGCAGTTCCATGGCCATATAAAAGACCGCCTGATTCGGAGAAGAATCCAACCAAAATAGTTCCAAGCGCTCCACAAATGCCGCGCACGGACACTGCACCGACTGGATCATCAATTTCAAGAGCGTTATCAATAAACGTAACTGCAAAAACAAGCACTGTTCCTGCAATGAGTCCGATGAGGATTGCTCCTGTTGGAGTTACAGCAGCACAGCCGGCAGTAACTCCAACTAAACCGGCCAAAGCGCCGTTTAATGCGAAACTTAAACTTGGTTTTCCCCATTTAATCCAACTGATTAATAATCCGGCTAAGGCACCTGCAGCTCCAGCCATGTTAGTTGTTATGAAAATATGTGAGATAGCGGTTGCATTAGCTGACCCTGAAGCGGCTAATTGTGATCCGGGATTAAATCCAAACCAACCAATCCACAGAATGAAAACTCCTAAAGTTCCCAAGACCATATTGTGACCAGGTATTGCATTTACTTTTTTGCCATTGTACTTACCTAAACGTGGTCCCAAAGCTAATGTTCCCGTGAGAGCAACAACGCCTCCTACCATGTGTACAACCGTTGATCCGGCAAAATCGACAAATGGTGTTGATAGTTGGGATAACCATCCACCACCCCAGATCCAGTGACCTGAAACCGGATAGATTACTGCTGAAATAATAAGTGAAAAAAGCAGGTAAGATTTAAACTCAGTACGTTCGGCCATTGCGCCTGATACAATTGTTGCAGCAGTGGCAGCAAATACAGTTTGGAAGATAAGAAAGGCTTCAGCAGGAATACCACCTGTCCAACCATTCTTAAAGAATAAGTCGGGAGTACCGATAATTCCGGAAATGTCGGTTCCAAACATCAGTCCAAAACCAAGAACCCAGAAAATAATTGAACCTACTGCAAAGTCCATCAGGTTCTTATAAAGAATATTTACTGTGTTTTTCGCACGGGTAAATCCGGCTTCAACTAAGGCAAATCCTGCTTGCATAAAGAATACTAATGCCGCGGTTACCAATACCCAAACAGTATCTATTGATCGAGCCATATCCGTTGCGGATTGGGCTAAAGATGTGAGTGTTACTTCGTCCATGATAATTAATTTTCAGTTATTTTAAATCTCTTTTCCTTTAATAAATAATGACTCGTCGCCAAATTCTCCGGTACGGATGCGGTAAGATTCGTCGATAGTTGAAACGAATACTTTTCCATCACCGATTTCTCCTGTCCTGGCCGATTTCATGATTGCCAAAACTGTTTTTTCAACGTTTTTATCGCGAACAATTATTGATAGAATAGTACGTTCGATGGTACTGGTGTCGTAAACAACACCCCGGTAAACCCGGCCTTCTCTGGTTTGTCCGATTCCACGAACATCCCAGAAGGAAAAGAATTCAATACCTGCTTCGTTGAGCGCTTCTTTGACGTCGTCGAATTTTGTTTTGCGTATTATTGCTTCAATTTTTTTCATTTTCAATTTTTTTTATATTTATAAGGAAATACCTACGGCAATAAAGAAACCACCTGTAGATGGGTTAAGGATAACAGATCCTGAAACAGGCAGTGTAAAGCTGTCAGTGATTTTAATTTCTTTTGAAGTTCCTACATTGATGTTACAGATTCCAAAATCGTCAATTGCATCGCCATTATCATCTTCGTGCATCGTGTATTGTCCCTCACCGGCGCCCAATCCAATGCTGAAATTTTTGAAACCATAGCTTGCTTCCAAGTACATGTCACCTTTGTTTTCATCACCGTTGGCAGAAACAGAACCGTCGGGCATAAACATGTAAGCGCCTGTCAAAGATAAACCCCCGACCCCAATGTTTACTAATGGTTCAAAGTAATGAGAAGCGCCGTCTAACCAGTCTCCACCAAAATAATAGTCGGTAACTGTGAAGCCCAATGAAGCATTTTCACCGAGAGCAAAGCTGTAACCTGCATAGAGGTCAGCTTCAAAAGCCTCAGGAGAAATTGCATCAATCACATCCATAAGTCCACCGCTATTTACAGAACCCCAGGCTCCGATAGATAAACCTCCGGTACTAAATTCAACAGACGGTTGGAAAGCAGGACCTGACCCAAATTTTAAACCCCTCCAGATATAACTACTGTAAATATCCAGACTTGCACTCCATGGACTACTTTCTTCTTCCTGTGCATTTACATTCGGAATAAATGTGATCAACAGTAACACACTCGCAGTAATCATTAAAATCTTTTTCATAATCGTAATTTTTAAAAGTTAATTATTAATTGTGTTTTAAATCTTTCTCTTTTTATTATTTATTGTTATAAATTTTATAACCCCCTGTTTTGATATTTGTAATTCTTAAAAATGATATAAATATTGTTTTGACCCCCTGTTATTTTGAATAACGGTTCAAATATGTGTATGTTTTTTGCTTTCGCATCTAAATTTGATCACTAATTAATATCTCTTAACAAATTTTTAATGTTTGATATAATTTATATTGCAAAATGGTAATAAAAGTTATTTAAAAATATCAAAAAACAATAAATATCACTATTCTACTGTCAATTGTCTAAAAAATGACAAATATTATCATTTTGTAAGGAAGGGAAATTGTTAAGTGTATATTCATTATGTAAATAGTAAAAGGTGAGGTTGTTAAGTTTAGTGGTGTCAATAAATGAAAATGTCCAAAACAATCTGAATGTTATATTTTTCTAATTTTACACTTTCAAATCTTTATGTTGAATGAATTTATTAGTTTGTTTCGAATGAGAAATCTGTTAGTTGCTTTTTTTAAATATTTTCTGTTTTGGCTGACTTATTTTCTGATGTCGAAGCTTATATTCTTACTTTATAATTTTAGTTTAACAAGTTCACTGACTTTTGCAGAGATTTTGGGAATTTTCAGGTATGGAATGAAGATGGATTTATCAATGGTTAGTTATCTAATGTTGATTCCCGGTATTTTGATTTCGTTTTCATTTCTGTTTAAACCTAAAATATTAGGTGGTGTTTTCAGGTTTTATACTTTGTTTCTTCTTCTGTTAATCACGTTTGTCAATTTACTCGATTTAGGCTTGTATCCGCATTGGGGAACCGCGTAGGAGTTTCTGCATTCGATTATATCGGCGATCCTGAAGGAGTTATTTCTAGTATTATTTGGAAAGATGTGTTAGCTGCTGTTGCTTTGTTTTTGTTTTATTTCGGGTTGTTTGCCTGGTTTTATAACCGTTTCATACAGAAAAGTGTTTTAAAATCCACCGGGCAGAAATGGTATTTGTTACCGGTGATGATTTTTATTACAGCACTGTTATTTATTCCAATACGCGGTGGACTTGGTACTTCACCAATTAATTTAAGCACGGTTTCTTTTAGCAATAAATTATATGTAAACCATTCGGCTTATAATTTTTTGTGGCATTTCTTTAAAACTGTTGAAAAGGAAAAGAAAATGGTAAACCCTTGCATTTATTTCGAATCGGGCATTGCCAACGATAAGTTCAAATCATTTGAAAGCCAACGTATTGAGTCGGATTCGCTTTTAGTTAAGATTGATAAAAACAACCCACCCAACGTAATACTCATCATACTTGAAAGTTTTTCAGACAAAGTTATTTCATCGTTTGGAGGGAAATATGGAGTTTGTCCAAACCTTGATTCAATTAGTTCTGAATCAATAATATTCCCTTCGTTTTATGCAAGCGGAAACCGTTCAGACCGCGGAATGGCGGCCATTCTGGGGTCTTATCCATCATTGCTCACACAATCCATCATTAATTATCCCGAAAAATCAAAAAAACTCACAATGATGTCGGATTATTTTAACCGAAACGGATACTGGACTTCTTTTTACTATGGTGGCGATATCGATTTTTATAATCTGAAATCATTTGTTCTTCAGGGCGAATTTAATGACATTGTCGGACAGAAAGACTTTCCAAAAGAGATAAGAAATATGAGTAGCTGGGGCGCTCCGGATGGTTATCTTTTTGAAAGAGTTTTAACTGAAATAGATAAAAAACAACCTTTTTTTACTGTTGCTTACACACTGAGCAGCCATACTCCATATGATGTTCCCGCCAAAATAATAAAAGGCGAAGATACTGAAAGTAAATATTTGAATTCGATTGCATATGCTGACAGTTGTCTGGGTGATTTTATCCGGGCATTTAAAAAAACCAAATACTGGAGTAATTCTTTGGTAATAATTACTGCCGACCATGGTCATTTACATCCGGGTCCAACAGAAATTATTGAACCTGCAACCTACCGCATTCCGTTAATATGGACAGGTGGTATTGTTAAAAAACCTGCAGTGATCAATGAAATTTGCGGGCAACCTGACCTTGCTCCAACACTGATAAAACAGTTTGGCTGGGAGCGTGATTCAGCTCTGTTTGGTCATGATGTTTTTTCATCGCCGCAGTATGCTTTTTATATGTGGGATTCCGGTTGGGGATATATTTCCGAAGAAGGTGAATTTATTTACAATCAAAACGACAACAGTTTTAAAAGCTATTTTACCAATGGAAGTGCACAACCCGATTTTGATTTTGCAAAATCATATCTTCAGGTTCTGCATGATGATTTCCTGATGAAATAAAATATTTTAAAACTGAAATGGTTCAAAATCACTTATAATCATCAACATTGATTGCAACCATCTTGCCCCTGTTTCTTTCTTTTGTTTGCGTAAATATCAGAACCGATTGTTTTAAATCGACAAGATTTAACGGAACACTATAATTAAATGAAACATGTTCCTTAGGGGCAAGTTCCTCTTCTCCTGTTATTTGAAGTAATGGCGTTGTTGAAATCTCATTTTTTTTGTGCTGGTTAAAACCAATTAAAGGCATTGATGAATGGTTGAATTTTATGGTGTGGCCGGATAAGTTGGTCAACGTAATTTGCATATTTAAACTATCGTTTTTTATATCAACATTCGAATAACTCAAGTCAAGGTTTTTTAGCGACTGAAACTCAGGAATTACAATCGTTTTTACCTTTTTCCCGTTTTTAAGTTGAATAAGATCAGTATTTTCCATACGGTCAGGAATAATAATAAAAAGTGAATCTCCTTCGGCGGCTGATTCTTCATCCCATAGATCGAACTGGCAAAAACGATAACCCGGAGTAGCCAGATGGATTGAGGGATCACCGGTATAAAACTGGTATGTTCCCGGGAAATCAAAATTATTGAAGGAAGCAACTTTTTTTCCTGCAGCCATTTTCTTAATTTGCTCTGCTGCTGCTTTATGGTTGTAAAACGAAATTTTGAATTGCTTGTAATTGGGAATAAAATCAGCAGCCAGATAAAACCGAAAAATCAGGAGGATGACTACAATAGGCAGAGCTAACCTGGTGAACCACTTTTTCAATACTGGTTTATTTGAAATAATCGGATAAGTGGCTATTATAAGTAAAGGCGTAATCGCAGTTGTGTAATGTGCTTCAATCCGGTTTTTAAAACTCATCAGGAAAAAGAAAATATAAAAGCCCAATACGCTGAATATGATAGCTCTTCTATACGGATCACGATTGACTTTGAATTTACTCAATCCAAAAAATACTAATAAACCGGTGAGCGGTCCTGCAACCAGTAATTGACTGGTAATGTTGTTTTGAACTGTCCAAAATCTAACAGGTTTCGTACGATCGCTAAGATGATATTTAAAAGTGGGGAAGTGATTTTCGATTTGCCATAAAATATGTGGGCTCAATAATACAATGGTAACTATCACAGTAATCCAAAAATACTTGTTTCTCAGTAGTTTTAAATTCGACAAAACTACCAATCCCAAAGCCACAAATGCGTGGTATTTACTATAAATCATTGCGGCAGCAACAAAAGCTAATATAAGCGCCATTTTTATATTGGGTGCGGCAACAAATTTTTTATACCCAAGGAAAAAAAGTAAAGTAAAAAATACAAGCGGGGTATCAGGAAGCGCCATGAAACCGCCAATATGTGTATGTACCAATGGAAATGAAATAATAAACAGTCCAAGAAAAAAAAGATCCTTTTTTTCATCCAGTTCATTAATTATCAATGCCAGTGTTAATGTCGATATCAGTATAAAAAACAACCGCACACCAAGTTCGTTGTGCATAATTGAATCTCCCAGAAAAACGAGGAATGCGGCCATTGGCGGATGATCAAAATATCCCCAGGCAAGGTGTTGTGAATACATCCAGTAATAAGATTCATCAGCATGCATATTTGTAAAAGCTGATTGAAGTACATTCAAAACCAGCCAACCTGCCAGTAAAAAGTAGTGCTTTCTTTCAAGGTTCGAAAATAGCTTCATTGTGTTTTAATTAGGCATTTTTATCAAGTACATTGGTTGCAAAACTTTGTCCCTGGTTTTGGGATTAATAAATCGCCCGCCCCGATTCAAATACAAATGTTTATATTCAATAATTGTATCGGTTTCAATTTTGAGCGCTTCAAATTCTTCGAATCCTTCGGGATCGGTAAATATCCAGCTACCTTTTGTTTCAGCTGCTTTTTTAAGCTCAGATTTCGATTTTAGTTGAGTGGCCTGCGGTTCGCTGTAAAAAAATAGTTCGTATTGTCCGTATTTATAGTTGTAAAGTTTGTTGGTTGGACCTGCATTTGCCGTAAAATAGCGTGCAACTTTCGGAGGTGCCTGAAGACTAAACATATATGGGAAAACGTGTGTGTTCAGCAATAAAATTAATAATCCAAACGAAATTAATGTAGGAATTAAAAAACGGATCAATTCGTCTTTGATTTTGAAAATGGCATATAAAGTAAATACGATACCCGTTACTACACCTATCCAGTAGCCAGATTTTGGAAAAGGAAACAGATAAAATGCAACTGTAAAAATCATCAGCCACAAAATTATAACCACAAAGTTTTGAGCTGAAAGATACACTTTGTAAAGTTTTTGTTTGTTTTCGATGGCAATATCAGCCCATTTGGCTGTTAAAACTGCAATTAGGGGAACAATGGCAAAAATATAGTTGGGAAGTTGGCTGCTTGCAGAGTTTAGAATGATAAAGAAGATCCAGATTCCGGTAAATGTAAAATATTCAGTTGTACGGAATTTGTTCTTTATTAAGAATTTGAATTCATAAAACACTGAAATAAAGAAAATTAAACTCCACGGTAAAAAAAGATACACCAAACTATGAACGTAAAAAATCGGGTCGTTCACTGCCTGTACATACGAACCGGTAATCCGGCCAACGTTGTTTTCCCAGAAGAAAAACCGGATTCCCGCCCAACCAAATTGATTCATTAAACCAATTAATGCCGGACTTGCAACAACAAATGCAAGTATAATTCCTAAAAACCACCGGTAATCAAACAAAAACCGAAAATCTTTTTTTAGTAAAATATGTCCAATTACAGCAAAAGCAGGTATTGCAGCGCCAATTGGCCCTTTACTTAACATAGCCAAACCAATTGCTATAAATCCCAAAATCCAGTGTTTGTTTTTTTTGGTTTTTATAAACTCAAAAAGTTGCCAAAGTGCCAGGGTTACAAATGCCTGAAGTGGAGTGTCGGCATGAATATCCATACTGTAAAGCGAATAGATAACCGAAAATGCCAAAAAAGTCGCTGTCAGATATCCAACCCTTGAATTATATAAACTTTTTCCAAGTTGGAAACCCCAGTAAAATCCTGCAAATACCAATAAAAGAATAGGTAGCTTAAACCAGAAATTTGAAATGCCGCCAATTGAAAAACCCAGTGCCCCCAGCCAAAACATCATTGGAGGTTTTTGGTCGTATGCATCACCATGAATAGTCAAATTAATGTAATTCCCCATTCTGAAAAGTTTCTTTTGCAACAGTTGCATATTTCCCGGCATCACGCGTTACATCTATCTGTAAGCCATAAAAATAGCTGCAAAGCGCAACAATAATTACAAAAATGTACATAACCCGAATCAAAGTTTTATTGGGTATGGATTTGGTTGTAAATGACATTAATTTCAAATTTTAAAAACCGCGATAAAAGTCGCAATTATTTTGCACAATGTGAAATACACGTGTAAAACCAAAACTATCAGCATACTACTATTCAACTTGAATTCGATATATTTGCCAAAATCAAAATTTGTAGAAAATGAAACTCTGGGAAAAGGGAATTCCTGTTAACAAAGCAATTGAGAAGTTTACTGTCGGAAAAGATCGCGAACTTGATCTATATCTCGCACCATTCGATATTTTGGGTTCCATGGCACATATTACTATGCTTGAATCTGTTGGATTGATCGGGAAAGATGAATTGCCCGTATTGATGCGGGAGTTAAAAAAATTATACGAAATTGCGATTAACAAAGAATTTGTAATTGACGAGGATGTTGAAGATGTTCATTCGCAGGTAGAGTTCCTGCTTACAAAAGAGTTGGGCGATTTAGGCAAAAAAATCCACAGCGGGCGGTCACGCAACGACCAGGTTTTGCTTGATTTAAAACTTTTACCCGCGATGCAATCAGGGAAATAGTTGAAAGTACGTCAGCAATAATTGATGTTTTGTTGAAAAGGGCTGAAGAAACAAAGGGAATTTTAATGCCGGGCTACACCCACCTTCAAATCGCAATGCCATCTTCGTTTGGCTTGTGGTTTAGTGCGTTTGCCGAAAGCCTGACCGATGATTTGGAATTACTGCTTTCTGCATATAAAATCACAAATCAAAATCCATTGGGTTCAGCCGCCGGTTATGGTTCTTCATTTCCGCTAAACCGCCAGATGACAACCGATTTACTAGGGTTTTCGAAAATGAATTATAATGTTGTTTACGCTCAAATGGGTCGCGGCAAAGTTGAAAAAATCGTGTCGTTTGCTTTGGCAAATCTGGCAGCAACGCTTTCAAAACTGGCATTCGATGTTTGTTTGTTTATGAGTCAGAATTTCAATTTTGTGAGTTTGCCCGCCGAATTTACTACTGGCTCGAGTATAATGCCACACAAAAAAAATCCTGATGTATTTGAGTTGGTTCGTGCTAAATGTAACAAACTGCAAGGTGTTCCCAACCAAATTTCCTTGATAATTAATAATCTGTCAAGCGGTTATTTTCGCGACCTGCAAATTGTGAAAGAAGTTTTTCTCCCTTCGTTTAAAGAACTTAACGATTGTTTGAATATTGCAACTTTAGCCATCGAAAATATGACAGTAAAGGAAAATATTCTTGATGACCCGAAATACGATTTAATTTTTAGTGTTGAAACTGTTAATAACCTTGTTTTACAAGGAATACCATTTCGTGAAGCTTACCAAAAAGTCGGGGAACAAATTGAAGCAGGTAACTTTAAACCCGAAAAAGAAGTAAAACATACCCATGGAGGAAGTATTGGAAATTTGATGCTTGATAAAATTTCCGATTATAAAAGGGAAAAAATAGAAAGCTTTAATTTTGATGAAATTGAAAGTGCCATTAATCGGTTGCTAGGTTAAATTATAGAAGTGGTTGAAAATAAGACTAATTTCACTTTATTTATATTTTTCAGGCCTATTTGTATCGTAAACCGTAATAACAGAAAGGTTAAGAGTATGTTATTAAGCATGTTTTGCTCCGGTATAAATTGTGAAATATAGGGCATTTCATTATTTTTGGTTTCACTTTGTAAGAAAAATACGATTTTTGCTTTCAATTTTACAGCGATTGGTTCAGTTGCAATCAGTTAGCTGTTATTTTATGCAAAATGGTTTAAAAAAAGATATAAAATGATATACACGAGATTACCTGAGGCGCAAGGATTATATAATCCGCAGAATGAACATGATAACTGTGGGATTGGATTTGTTGCCCATATCAAAGGTAAACCTTCACACGATATAGTACTTAGAGGTTTGGATGTCCTCTTAAACATGGATCACCGTGGTGCCACAAGTGCCGACAATACAACAGGGGATGGCGCAGGTTTGCTGATGCAGATTCCGCATCAATTCATTACTGAAGTTTTGAAGTTGGATGTGGGTGAAAAAGGAAATTACGGAACAGGTATAATTTTCTTGCCAAAAGACGAAACAGAAGCCGCTCTTTGTATCGATGTGCTAAGCAAACATATTAGAGAAGAAGGTCTTACATTGGTCGGATATCGTGATGTTCCAGTTGATAGTTCGGCACCCGGCGAAATTGCAAAAACAACTGAACCTACAGTAAAACAGGTTTTTATTCGTGCCAATCTTGAAAGGGAAGCTTTGGAAAGAAAACTTTTCATGGTTCGCAAACTTGCAGAAAAAGAGATCCGCGACTCGGATTTGAAATTTAAAGATTGGTTTTATCAACCGAGTTTATCTGCCAAAATTATCGTTTATAAAGGCATGTTTACGCCCTCGCAATTGCGCGATTATTATCTCGATTTTAAACACGAAAAATTTAAAAGTGCAATTGCATTGGTACATTCCCGTTTCAGTACCAACACATTTCCTACCTGGAACCTTGCTCAACCATTCCGAATGATTGCCCACAACGGCGAAATAAATACTGTACGCGGAAACCGACTTTGGATGCAAGCCCGTGAGGGATTGATGAAATCGGATATTTTCGGAGACGATTTAAAAAAATTGCTACCCATTATTGAACCGGGAAAATCTGATTCAGCATCATTTGACAATGTGCTGGAATTTTTAAATATGACCGGAAGAACGATTCCACATGCTTTATGTATGATGATTCCCGAATCATTCAACCAAAAAAATCCAATCCCGGAGAGTTTAAAAGCATTTTATGAATACCATTCTACTATTATGGAACCTTGGGACGGGCCCGCTTCTATGGTATTCTCAGACGGCAGATATATTGGAGGAACATTAGACAGGAACGGTTTAAGGCCATCAAGATATATAATTACAAAAAGCGATTTGATTGTTATGGGTTCCGAAGTTGGAGTCCAGACTTTTGAGCCTGAAGAAATAAAAATGAAAGGTCGTTTACGTCCCGGAAAAATATTATTGGTTGATACTCAACTTGGTATTATTATTCCCGATGAAGAGGTTAAAGACCAGTTAAGCAGGCAGCACCCGTATGAAATGTGGCTCAAGGAGAATCGCCTGATGATGGACGATATCAAAGTAAAAACCAGGGTTCCTTCATCAATCGAAAATTTCGAAACCTATTCAAAAGTATTTGGTTATTCGAAAGAGGATATGTACGAAATCATCCTTCCTATGAGCGATTTAAGTGTCGAACCAACCAGCTCGATGGGAAATGATGCGCCATTGGCGGTGTTTTCCGATAAACCAAAACGCTTATTCAATTACTTCAAACAAATGTTTGCGCAGGTAACCAATCCTCCAATTGACTCAATTCGTGAAGGACTGGTTATGGCTCTTACCAATTATATAGGCTCTTTAAGTTCAAATTTACTTAAAGATTCGCCTGAACATTGCAGGTTGGTAAAATTCGATAGCCCAATCCTGACCAATACCAATCTTGGTAAAATAAAAGATTTAAAAGACGATCTTTTTACCCATAAAACAATCCCAATGGTCTTCCCGGTTAAGGAAGGACATAAAGGACTTGAGTCGGGCCTTGAAGAAATATTGGCAGAAGCTGAAAAAGCTGTTGATGAAAAAAAGAACTACATTATACTTTCCGACAGGAATATATCTGAAGATTATGCACCAATCCCGTCGCTGCTTGCTGTAGCTGCTGTGCACCACCACCTTATAAAAACAAAAAAAGGATGCAGGTGGGTATAATCGTGGAAACAGGGGAAGCTCGCGAAATAAACCATTTTGCTCTTTTGCTTGGCTATGGAGCGAGCATTATCAATCCTTACCTCGCTTTTGCCGCAATCGATCATCTGGTTAAAGAAGGCAAAATCGAAAAGGAATATAACGAAGCAAGAAAGAATTATATAAAGTCAATAGACAAAGGTTTATTGAAAGTAATTTCGAAAATGGGGATTTCTACCTTGCGTAGTTATCACGGTGCACAAATATTTGAAGCCATTGGAATAAGCCAGGAATTGATTGACAAATATTTCACGGGTACTATATCAAAAATTGGTGGTGTTGGTTTGGAAGAAATTACAAAAGAGGCTTTAATGTTTCATGCTGAGGCATATAAAAAAGAAGTCGCGCCAGAACCATTTGGTTTTGAAAATGCCGGTGTATATGCCTGGAGAAAATATGGCGAACACCATGCATGGAACCCTGAAACTATTGGTTTGCTGCAATGGGCAACACGCACAAACGACTATTCGAAATACAAAGAGTACAGTGCTCTTGTTGACAACGAAAACAGGAAACCTGCATTTATTCGTGGTTGTTTTAATTTGAAAAAGAATCCAATTCCTATCGATCAGGTTGAGTCGGTTGAAGATATAATGAAACGGTTTGTTACCGGAGCAATGTCTTACGGATCAATTAGCAAGGAAGCACATGAAGCTCTTGCAATAACTATGAATACCATCGGAGGTCGCAGTAACACCGGCGAAGGTGGCGAAGACCCTGCACGTTTTGGCACAATAAAAAATAGTAAGATAAAACAAGTTGCTTCGGGGAGGTTTGGTGTTACAAACAACTACCTGG
Source organism: Draconibacterium sp. (assembly GCA_016705335.1). Lineage (GTDB taxonomy): Bacteria > Bacteroidota > Bacteroidia > Bacteroidales > Prolixibacteraceae > Draconibacterium. The sequence goes on from JADIYN010000007.1 coordinate 40,388, forward strand.
TTAATGCTGATGAATTGCAAATTAAAATTGCACAGGGTGCAAAACCAGGTGAAGGCGGACAGTTGCCGGGATATAAAGTAAATAATATCATTGCAAAATTAAGGAATTCAACACCGGGAATCACATTGATCTCGCCGCCTCCGCACCACGATATTTATTCTATTGAAGATTTGGCTCAGTTGATTTATGACCTTAAAATCACGAATCCACGTGCAACAGTATCAGTTAAATTAGTTTCAGAAGATGGAGTTGGAACTATTGCAGCTGGTGTAGCCAAGGCATATTCTGATGTTATCATAATTGCAGGTGGCGATGGTGGAACGGGCGCAAGTCCTGCCAGTTCAATTAAACATGCCGGATTGCCGGTTGAACTTGGTATTGCAGAAGCGCAGCAAACACTGGTATTAAACAATTTACGCGGAAGGGTTAAACTTCAGGTTGACGGCCAACTTAAAACAGGTCGCGATGTGGTTACACTTGCCTGTCTTGGTGGCGAAGAATTCGGCTTTTCAACTTCGGCATTAATTGTACTTGGCTGTATTATGATGCGTAAATGCCACATGAATACTTGTCCCGCAGGTATTGCAACACAAGATAAGGAATTGCGAAAACGTTTTATCGGAAGATCGGAATATTCAATAAATTTCTTCCGTTTTATAGCAGAAGAAGTTAGGGAGCACCTTGCTGAAATGGGATTTGCAAAATTCGATGACATTGTTGGCCGCACTGATTTGCTTGAGCTTAATAAAAATGTGATGAACTGGAAAATGAAAAATGTAGATTTTTCAAAATTGTTTTATGTTCCGAAAGAAGCAGCACAAAATCCGATTCATAACACGTATAAAAATGCTCCACTTGGTGAAAACCATCTCGATATTGATTTGATAAAAGAATCAAAAGAGCAATTCAAGCCGGCGAAAAAGTATGGATTTCGCGAAATATTGTAAATGTTGACCGTACGGTTGGCGCTATGCTTTCAGGAGAAATTTCACGGAAATATGGTGAAGCTGGCTTGGCAAAAGATACAATTCACTGTATGTTTAACGGAACTGCTGGTCAAAGTTTTGGCGCTTTCCTTGTGAAAGGATTAACATTCCGGCTGGTTGGTGATTCGAATGATTACATCGGAAAAGGTTTGTCGGGCGGTAAAATAATTGTGGTGCCACCACCTGAATCGACATTTAAACCCGAAGAAAATATAATTATTGGAAACACTTCGTTTTATGGCGCCACAAGCGGAGAAGCATATATAAGAGGTGTTGCAGGCGAACGTTTTTGCGTGAGGAACTCAGGTGCCAAAACAGTAATTGAAGGAACCGGCGATCACTGTTGCGAATATATGACTGGTGGTAGGGTTGTAGTACTTGGAAAAACAGGTAAAAACTTTGCTGCCGGAATGAGTGGCGGTATTGCTTATGTGCTCGACATGGCAGGCGATTTCGATTATTACTGTAACCGTGGGCTTGTTGATTTGAGCCCGGTTGAAGAAAAAGCAGATATAAAAGAATTGCAGGAATTAATAAATAATCATCTTTTATATACTCAAAGTACATTAGCTTCAAAAATACTTACTCACTGGGATGAATACCTTCCCAAGTTTGTTAAAGTAATTCCTTTTGAATACAAGAAAGTTTTGGAAGAACAGAAACTGAAGGAGTTACAAAAGAAACTTCAATTAACGGAAGATGATCCATCACGTCACGAGTAAACAATTTTTAATTTCAATTTAAAAAACAGGTAAACAAAATATGGGAGATCCAAAAGGTTTTATGACAGTTCCCCGCAAAGATGCGGGTTACCGCCCCCTAAACGATAGAATTCATGATTACGGTGAAGTTGAACAGACACTAAACGAAAATGACCGCGCATTGCAAGCCTCGCGCTGCATGGATTGTGGAATACCTTTTTGTCACTGGGGTTGCCCCGTTGGGAGCAAAATACCTGAATGGCAGGATGCAATTTACCGTGGCCGAAAAGATGAGGCTTATTTTATACTTCATTCAACAAATAGTTTTCCTGAAATAACAGGGCGTATTTGCCCGGCTCCATGCGAAAAAGCTTGTGTTTTGGCTATTCACGATGAAGCAGTTACAATTCGCGAAAACGAGTGTGCAACAGTTGAACAGGCATTTGAAGCTGGTATTGTGGTGGCAAATCCACCAAAAACAAGAACCGGTAAAAAAATTGCCGTTATTGGTTCAGGGCCTGCTGGTTTATCTGCCGCCGATTTGCTAAACAGAGCTGGTCATTTGGTTACGGTTTTCGAAAAGGCTGATGCAATTGGCGGATTGTTGCGTTACGGAATACCTGATTTTAAGTTGTCGAAAAATGTTATCGACCGCAGGTTACAACTTTTTCTTGACGAAGGCATGATTTTCAAAACCAATGTAAATGTTGGTGTGGATTTATCGAAAGATGAACTGTATGGTGAATTTGATGCTGTTTTATTAGCAGTTGGTGCCGAACAACCCCGTGATTTACCTGTGGAAGGACGTGATTTGGAAGGGGTCCATTTTGCAATGGATTTCCTTACGCAGCAAAATAAGAAAGTCGCGGGGAAACTTTCTGAAAATGAAAAACGAATTCTTGCAAAACATAAAAACGTGTTGGTTATTGGAGGTGGTGATACAGGATCTGACTGTGTGGGAACTTCAATCCGTCAAAAAGCAAAATCGGTTACTCAAATTGAAATATTGCCAAAACCTGCTGATAAACGTGAGGGCAATAATCCCTGGCCTTATTGGCCGAATACTTTGCGCACTTCCAGCTCGCACCAGGAAGGTTGCGAACGTCGCTGGAATCTTTCAACAAAAAGATTTATTGGCGAAAATGGCAAATTGAAACAGGTTGAACTTGTGCAGGTTGAATGGCTGAAAGACACTAATGGTCGATGGAACATGAATGAAGTGCCGGGTACTACCGAAATTGTTGATTGTGAACTGGCTTTGCTTTCAATGGGTTTCACACAACCTGTGCATGTTGGTTTGCTTGATGCACTGGGTTTGGATTACGACCAACGCGGGAATGTTAAAGTGAACGGGAATAAGCAAACTTCGGTTGCCAAATTATTTGCAGCAGGAGATGCCGAAAAAGGTGCAAGTCTTGTTGTTCATGCCATTGAAGCAGGTAAAGTTGCCGCTAAAAATATTGATACCTTTTTACGCGAAGCGTAAAAAACAATTTATTTGATTTTAAAGCTTGATTTCGGTATAGTTACAATATATTAAACGGACTTGTCGGCAAAAATGAAATTTGCAGGCAAGTCCGTTTTTTATAAAGTTAACTGAATCTCTTCAGGCCTTGTATGTTTCCATCTCCTGTGCGACCACAAATAATAAGCTGGTTCGGCCCTGATGATTTCTTCACATTTACGCACATAAGCGAGCAAAATATCTTTATGTTCAACTTCTGCCGGATTTTCAAAAAGCAGAGAAAATTCTAATATATATTTTCCCCGGCCAATTTTTTTTGTGTGCTGGAAAAATACTGGGAGATTACCATTTGCAGCAATTTTTTCAGGCCCCGAAAAAAACGGGGTTTCGCGGTTCATAAAAATAGTCCAGAATTTTGAATTGGCAGGTGGTGTTTGATCTGCAATCAGATAAAGTCCGGTTAATCGGCCCTTGTTACTATACTCAATTAAAGTTCTGACAGTTTTATGAACCGGAATACTTTCACTTCCCCATCTTTCACGATTATGAGTTAAGAATTTCTCCATTGCCTGATTTCCACGTATCGGATTATAAACCGGTAATATAAGATGTTTTAATTTTGACTGCGCGAAACCGGTCCATTCCCAATTACTGTGGTGCATTGCCAATCCAATAATACTTCTCCCTTCGTCAAAAAAAGAGTTAGCTACTTCAACTCCCTTAACCAATACTCTTTTTTCCATTTTCTTGTTTGAAATGCTGTATATTTTTATTGATTCGACAATTAAATCGCAAAAATGGCTGTAGAATTTATTTCTGATTTCTTTGATTTCCTTTTCGGTTTTTTCGGGAAAAGCATATCGAAGGTTTTCTGTAATAACCTTAAAACGGTATTTTACAACAAAGCGCAACACCACATTCAGAAAATCAGAAATTCCAAATAATACCCAAAAAGGCAAATAGGAAAGGGCAATAATAAAATTGGTTAAAATACTGTTTTTCAAACGCTTTAATGTGCTTTCGTGAAAGCGTTTGTCACGTTGTTCAAGTTGAGTTCTGTTCATTTTTTAGGTTGTAATGTTTAGTTTAGCGGGTTATTTCTGAAGTGAAACTCCTGTAGGCCGTTTCCGTTTCCAGCGTTTGTGCGACCAAAGATAATATTCAGGTTTCTCATTAATAATTTCTTCCATTTTTTCAATGTAGAGTTTCATTATTTCATGTTCGCTTTTTTCAGTTGGGTTCTCGCAAAGGAGTTCAAAAGTAGTTAAATATTTTCCACGGCCTGTTTTTTCCAGTTTCTGAAAAAACACGGGTTGATTGAAATGTTTCGAAATAAATGCCGGTCCGGGAAAAAACATGGCTTCCTGATTCAAAAAAATGTACCAGTAATCATCTTCCGAAATTGGAGATTGATCTCCTGCAAGCCATACAAAAACAGGTGTTTTCTGTTTTTCGTATCGAATTAAATGACGTAAAATATGGTCGTTTTTTATCAGTTCGGCATCAAATCGTGAACGGGTTTCATTCATAAACTTATCGAACTGAATATTTGCCAAAGGCTTGTAAACCGCCAATGATTTATGTTTTAAATATTTCGACAGGTATGTTCCCCACTCCCAATTGTTGTAATGCATGGTTAAAACCAGAACACTTTTCCCTTTCATGAAATAACTGTTTATCAAATCGGCGTTTGAAACTTTCATGCGCTCTGTAAAATCAGCGTCTTTCATTCCCCTCATTTTTATAGTTTCAAGTGTGAGATCGGCAAAATGGTGATAGAATTTTTTCGCTATTTCCTTTATTTCTGCTTCATTTTTTTCAGGAAACGAATTTCGAAGGTTTTTTAAAACAACAGGTTTTCGATAGCCAATTATGTAATATACAATCTGATAAAAAACAGATGAAATGAAATAGATGGCCCAAAACGGAAATTTTGCCACAATTTTGGTAACGAATATCCCAATTTTTGTTGAAAAACCTGATTTCATTTCTGTAAATAAAGAATTGCCAAAACTACATTTTTTAACGTAAATCTGGTTACTATTATTCGCTAATGGACTATCTTCGGACTGAAAAAAATGAATCACCATGAAAATATATGTTACTGCTTTTTTAATATTTTTTGTACTGAACATGAATGCTCAAAACACTTTTATCGCTCACAGAGGCGCGTCATTTGATGCGCCTGAAAATACGGTTACTTCAGCAAAACTAGCCTGGGAATTGGGTGCAGATGCTGTTGAGTGTGATATCCATCTCTCGAAAGATAACCGGATAATGGTAATTCATGATAAAGACACAAAACGTACATGCTCTGGAAAAAAGAACCTTTCGATTGCTGAATACCCATCAACTTTGTTGCGCGATCTGGATGCTGGAGTTTGGAAAGATGTAAAATTCAAAGGTGAAAAAATACCGTTTCTTTCAGAATTGATTGAAACAGTTCCGGAAGGAAAAAAATTGGTTGTTGAAATAAAATGTGGCACTGAAGTAATTCCTCCGTTGGAAAGAATTATGGAAAAATGTAAAAAACAAGAACAAATTGTTTTTATTGCCTTTGATTGGAAAACTATAATTGAAACAAAAAAGGCATTTCCACAAAATAAATGCTACTGGTTAAGCAGTTCAAAAAACGGGCTTGGCAAAAAAATCAGGGAAGCTGCTGAAAATGGCCTGAATGGCGTTAACCTGCACTATTCAGCAATCGATGAAGAAATAATGCAAGTTGCGAAAGAGAATAACATGGAAGTACTTTCGTGGACAATTGACGACCCCGCTGAAGCAAAACGGCTCATCGATCTTGGTGTTACAAAACTCACTACCAACCGCCCTGCCTGGCTTAAAGAGGAAATAGGGAAGCTTTAGTTTAAAGTTGAAAGTTCAAGGTTTAAAGTGGATTCCTTCCGTAACTTCATATTAGTTATTTTGACGAATTATGGTTAACTATTATTACCATGGAAGAATTTGAAGGACTGTGTTGATTGATTGTTTTAGTGATCAGTAACAACCAATTGAAAAGCTCCTTTTGCCATAAATCGGGTTTTTTTGATTTGTAAATTGTTTGAGGGAAGTATAACATTTAATCCGCCCAATTGATAATACTTTTTAAAGTTCCGGTTATGTTCGCGGCCAGCCATAAATTCAGCAAAACGACTGCCAATTCCTACATAGTTTTTGGGCAATGGAACAGCATAGTCAAGCAGGATAATTGTTTTGGCAACCCTTTTCATTTCGCTTAAAATGGGTTCATGCAAATTGGGCGAAAATTGGTGTAAAGCCAGTGAAAGTATTGCAAAATCATAAGTGTTATCGTGGAAAATAGAAAGATCAGTGGCATCGCAAATAAAAAAATCTGCATTTGAGATACTTCTTTTTTTAGCTTCTTTTATGGCAAAATCAATCATTGATGCCGACAAATCAACTCCGGTAACTTTTGTAGCTTTTTCTGCAATTTCGAATAGTTGGGCACCTGTTCCGCAGGCAATGTCAATTACAGTTTTGTTTGCACCAATTTCCAAAGCTACCCGTTTGCGCACAGATGCCAAAATTGGGTCGAGTACCTTACCATAAAATTTTCCCGATTCTCCCACTTGTTATTTTATGTTTATTTTAGTTGCGAAAGTAACTAAACCCTAAACGATTTCGGTTGTTGTAGTCTTTGTTTTCAAAAAAATATTTATAATGAAGAAATATCAATTGGCTTTTGTAGTCATGTTTTTGGTTTTTGCAGGTTTTAAATCCGATAAACCCGCTTACTTTATTTTCGATAAGAAAGGTAATACTGAGAAATTTGAAAAAATGGTAAAACAGTTGGAAGATGCTGATATCGTTTTGTTTGGTGAAAGTCATGACAACCCAATATCGCATTGGCTACAACTTGAGGTAACAAAGGATTTGTTTGAGTTGAAAAAAGATAATCTGATTTTGGGTGCAGAAATGTTCGAAAGTGATAATCAGGTAATTTTAAATGAATATCTGGCGGGGTTGATTTCGCAAATTAGTTTTGAAAGCGAGGCACGACTTTGGCCAAACTACAAAACCGACTATAAACCGCTTGTCGAATTTGCCAAAACAAATAAACTTCAATTTGTGGCTTCAAATGTTCCGCGCAGATATGCTTCTCTTGTAAATTCAAAAGGTTTTGAGGGACTTGATGAACTTTCGGATAAGGCAAAAACATTTATTCCCCCGCTTCCAATCGTTTACGATTCAACATTAAACTGTTATAAAAGTATGATGGAAATGGAAGGCATGGGTGGCCATGTTACACCAAACTTTCCAAAGGCTCAGGCGATAAAAGATGCAACAATGGCGTATTTTATTTTGCAAAACTGGTCGAAGGGAAAAACGCTTATCCATTATCACGGTTCTTATCATTCCGAGAATTTTGAAAGTATTTACTGGTATTTGAAACAGGCAAACCCTGATTTAAAAATAGTTACCATTCACACCGTTTCTCAAAAGGAAATTTCTGAGTTGGAAGAAGAAAATACCGGCAAGGCTGATTTTACGATTTGTGTTGATGAAGATATGACAAAAACGAGATAATTTCGTTTCCGAAAATAATGTTGAAATCGTTTAACAGGTATTTAAAATTTACTTTTTGTAAAAATTCATTTCATCTAAATAAATCCAGGCTTTTTCGGGCATAAAATGACGGATATCTTTGCCTTCTTTAATGGCATTTCGTATAAACGACGACGAAATTTCCATTAAAGGAGCATCCATGGCAACTGAAATATTCTTATGTTCAGGAACTTTTGTTAAATCAAAACCAGGTCGTGGATAAACGATAATGCCATAATTTTCAATGATAATTTCGCTGTTTTTCCACTTGTAAAAACTCTCTAAATTATCAGAACCCATTAAAATAGAGAAACTGTAATCAGGGTGGCGCTCCTGAAGATAAGTCAGTGTATCAATTGTATAACTTGGTTTTGGCAGGTTAAACTCGATATTTGAAGCACGAAAACGATCATCATTTTCAATTGCCCTGTTTACTAATTCTAACCTGTGGTAATCGGCTAATAAATTTTCTTTTTTCTTAAAAGGGTTTTGGGGCGAAACCACAAACCAAAGTTGATCGATGTCGGTAAATTCAACCATGTAATTGGCGATTGCCAAATGACCGATATGAATTGGATTATAGGAACCAAAATAGAGGCCAATTTTTAAATTTATAGTTTTTGGGGAAAGAATATCTTCGATAAGGTTGCTCATTATATTAAATTCCAAATAGCAAGATCCAAATTACAAATAAAAACCAAACCGCAAATTCAAAAAATACAAACTTTTAAATTTAAAGTCCTTTGGAAATTGAATAATTGGTTATTGGATATTATTTGGATTTTGATTGATTCTAAATTTGTTATTCCTACAAAAATCCGGATAATTTCCTCAGCTTCATTACAAGCCTTCGTCAAATCGTTATTGGTGATAATAACATCAAAATGGCTGGCAAAACTCAGTTCGTGATTGGCCTTTTCAATTCGCATCTGTATTTTTTCTTCGGTTTCGGTTGAACGGCTTATCAGCCTTTTGCGTAATTCTTCAACTGAAGGAGGTTGCACGAAAATCGCAAGCGCATCATCGCCATAAAACTTTTTTATATTCAACCCACCAAACACATCTACATCAAAAATTACATTATTTCCATTGTTACAAATGCGTTCAACTTCACTTTTCAAAGTTCCGTAGCAAATTCCATTGTAAACTTCTTCCCATTCAAGAAACTCATTGCTTTTAACCTTGTACTGAAATTCATCATTCGTCAGAAAATAGTAATCTTTTGCATGAATTTCATTGGGTCGGGGTTCGCGGCTTGTTGCCGAAATCGAAAATTCAAGGTTTAAGTCCTTTTGAAGCAGATACTTTACAATTGTGGTTTTCCCGGCTCCCGAAGGCGCTGAAAATATGATGAGTTTACCTTTCATTTTTTAAATTGAATTTACTATTTGGACTTTCATAACTCCCCTCCTTTGGAGGGGTTGGGGGAGGCCCTTACAGAACATTCAGTAACTGCTCCTTAATTCTTTCCAGATAATCTTTCATTTGAACAACTATTCGCTGAATGTCTGTGTTGTTTGCTTTCGAGCCGATTGTGTTTATTTCGCGACCCAATTCCTGCGAAATAAAACCAAGTTTTTTACCGGTCGGAAAAGGTTCGGCAATCGTTTCAAGGAAATATTCACAATGGTTGGCAAGCCTCACTTTTTCTTCGTTAATATCGAGTTTTTCAAGATAAAAAATCAATTCCTGCTCAAAACGGTTTTTATCAACATTTCCATTTAAGGCAAGTTTTTCGAGGTTTTCAGTCAACCGTGCCCGCAATAATTCAATTCGTTGCCCTTCAAAAGGTTCAACCTGGGCCAGCAGCGATTTGATAAAATCTATGTTTCTCACAACATCAATTTGTAATGCATTCCCTTCCTGTACACGGAATTTGTCGATATCAGCAATTGCATTTTTTATATTTTCAAGAATAATTTCCCACTCCTCTTCATTTAGTGTTTGGTATTCTGTTTTTACAACATCGGGCAATCTCAGTGCTGCCTGCAATGTAGTAAGATCGGTTGGGAGGTTTAAATCGGCACTTATTTTACTAAGTTGTTTGAAATAACTTTTTAAAATTGGCTCGTTTATTTTTGAATTTGATTCGTCGCCTAAACTTTCGACATAAATATTAAAATCAACTTTTCCACGTTCAAGTTTGTCCGAAAGTTCTTTTCTTATTTCGATATCCTTTTCGCGATAAACTGCAGGAATACGCGTATTTATATCAATTTGTTTACTGTTTAACGATTTTATTTCGATGGTAAATTTTTTGTTGTTTATCTCGAATTCGGCTTTCCCAAAGCCAGTCATTGATTTTATCATTTTGAATATTTTCCGCTAAAATAGTATAAAGTCGGAAGTTCGAAGACCGAAGACCGAAGAAAAAGTTAAAAGTCGGAAGACCGAAGTTGCAAGTATGACAAATGATCAGATATTGAATTTTCTCACCTCTCATTTTCTGAACTGTTATTCGATATTCCTGATTATCTTTTCCGGCTTTCGATTTTCTTCTCAAATAAACAGTTTTTCTTTAGGCAATCACACCTGACCCGATCAATTCATCGGTCAAATACCAGGCTGCAAACTGGCCCGAAGTAATTCCTCTCTGTTCATTTTCGAAAATAAACCAGGCACCATCATCTTTCAAATGAATTGTGCCTTTTTCGAGTGGCTGACGGTAACGGATGCGGATATCAAATTCGCGTTTTTCGCCAGGCAACATTTTTAAATCTGTACGAATCCAGTGCATTTCACCGGCAGCAATAAACAGTCCTTTTCTGAATAAACCGGGGTGGTTTTGACCTTCGCCTACATAAATAATATTTCGTTCTACATCGGTACCCAATACAAAAAGAGGTTCTTTGTGCCCGCCAATATTCAATCCTTTTCTTTGTCCGATTGTATAAAAATGAGCACCCTGATGTTCTCCAATTACTTTTCCATTCCAGGGTTTATAAGGAAACGGAAAACAGAGTTTCCGGTAGTTTTCTTCCGTATCTTCCACCTGCTTTTTCTTTTCCATAAAACCATACGGAATTTCAATAATATTTCCTGTTTTAGGTTGGAGTTGTTGTTGTAAAAAAGTTGGTAAATCAACTTTCCCAACAAAGCAAATTCCCTGCGAATCTTTACGTTCGGCAGTTGGCAGATTTTGTTCCCTGGCAATTTTCCTGACTTCCGGTTTTAACAGTTCGCCAATGGGAAACATGGCTTTTGAAAGTTGATCCTGATTCAACTGGCATAAAAAGTAACTTTGATCTTTATTCGGGTCTTTTCCTGCTAAAAGCTGGTGGATTGTTTTACCACCAACTTTAATTTCGCTTTTCCGGCAATAATGGCCAGTTGCAACAAAATCGGCATCGAACTTTAAAGCTTCCTCCATAAAAGAATCAAATTTAATCTCGCGGTTACAAAGTACATCGGGGTTTGGAGTTCGTCCAGCCTGGTATTCGGCAAACATATAATCGACAACCCGCTTTTTGTAATCGACACTTAAATCGACAATGTGAAACGGAATTTCAAGCTTTTTTGCAACCATTTTAGCAATCAGTGCATCTTCTTCCCAAGTACAGGCACTGGTAATATTCCCAACACGCTCGTGCCAGTTCACCATAAAAAGTGCGATCAAATCGTGACCCTGTTCTTTTAACAAATAAGCTGCAACACTTGAATCAACTCCTCCGGAAAGCCCAATAACTACTCGTGCCATTTAATTAAATTAGGCTACAAAATTAGGAAAGAAAGTGAAATGCCGGAAATATGTTTTTCGGAATGAGTAATTTTACTCTAAAAACAGTGTTTTAAGATTACCGGATTTGTATTTTCAGTTGGTTTTTCCAAACGGTACAGTAAAACCTAGCCAGGGAATAGCAAATTCAACTCCATCGCTTGAAAGAGGTATAACCAGACCATAATCAAGCGCAACTTTTTTAATTATCGAACGCCCACCTAAGGATGTTAATATGATAGTTTCTCCGTCTCCGCTCAAAATATAGTTCTCATTAATTAAATAACCCCTGTTGCTAACTCTCAACATTCCATTTATGTTTATAGTAGGTGAATGAGCCCAACCACCTTCAGCGAAACCGTAACCCATTCCAAAAGTCACGTTCGCATCATGTGAGCCAAAAGTAGCAAGGCCATATAAGAGACCTACACCTGTTTTGGATTCTCCTATAATTCCTCCTACAATAGCACCCGCAGCAATATTAACTTTTTCTTCAACAACGGGAATTGAAAATTTAGCAGTTGCAAAAATCGGTGTTGGCGCACTGAAAAGAAATATGGGTATAATTCCTCCCCCAATCGAAAAATTGTCAGATAAACCGTATGCAAACTGATTCCATAAAACCCAAATATTTTGATAATAACCTTCTCCTTTTTTTAATCCATAACCATTTGGTGACCAAAAATAACGTGTCGATTGTGGATTTGGAAACCAATATTTACCGTCTTTTATTTGCAATACTTCAACTGTATTTAACCTTTTTATATCTGTTTTGAAAATGGAAATCTCACCCAGTTTTTCGGTTTTTAAAATAATTTTAAGAGAATCTTCCCGGACTATTTCGCCCATGAATTCATTTCCATCAACAGTTTCAATATTTACAATAGTTGAATCATTTGATATTTGTGAAGTTGCAGAGATTGTAAAAATGAAAACGAACAAAAAAAGCAAAACAATTTTTGTATTCATCGTTTAAGATTTTATTGATTTGAAAAATTCAATTCAGGAATAAAAGATACGATAAATTAGATCATAAATTAGACAGTTATACCAATTGTTTATCCTTTATTCGGTCTGCCTTTATAATTTCTTGATGGTTTTCCGGTTTTTTTCCCTTTTGAGAATCCACCACCTTTTCTGAATGGACGGTTTGAACTGCTTATTTTCCACAGCGGACCTTCTCCAAAGCGCTCGGGCAAAGGAATTTTGAATACTTCGCGCTCAATTAATTGTTCTATTTGGTGGAATTTGAACATGTCGTCTTCACTTACCAAAGTAAGCGCAACTCCGGTTGCATCAGCGCGGGCAGTACGACCAACACGGTGTACGTAATCTTCAGCATCCTGCGGAACATCGTAGTTAATTACAAGGTTAATGTCTTTAATATCAATTCCACGGCTCATTACGTCGGTAGCAACCAAGATACGGGTGCGTTTTGAGCGGAAACCCAGCAAAACTTCTTCGCGCTCGGCTTGTTCCAGATCCGATGAAATTGCTTCAGCAGAAAATCTTTGTTTTTTTAAGACCTTTGCCAACTCGTTTACCGCACGTTTTGTTGAACAAAAAATAAGTATGCTATTGTAGTCAGGATTTTCGGAAATTAAGTGGGCAATCAACCCGTTTTTTTGCTGGTTATAAATTAAGTACGCCGCTTGCAGAACTCCTTCTGCAGGCTTAGACATGGCAATATTTATTTGCTGGGGATTGACAAGTACCTGAGAAGCAAGAGTCCTTATTTTTGGTGCCATAGTTGCACTAAACATAAGTGTTTGACGCTCTTTTGGCAGGTATGAAATTATTTTTACAATATCATCATAAAAACCGATATCGAGCATTCTGTCAGCTTCGTCAAGTATCAGGAATTTAATAGTATCGAATTTTACATAACCCAGGTTCAAATGAGAAATTAATTTGCCGGGAGTTGCAACCACAATATCAGCGCCTTTTGTAAGTGCTGTTTTTTGCTGGCCCCAGTTATCTCCGTCGCCGCCACCGTAAATAGCAATCGAATTTATTCCCATTGTATATCCGATACCTTGTACCTGCTGATCGATTTGCATGCAAAGTTCGCGGGTGGGTACAATAATCAGGGTTGAGGTTTCGGCGCTGGGCAAATCGGCTATTAAATCGAGTATTGGCAGTAAAAATGCAGCGGTTTTTCCGGTTCCGGTTTGTGCGCAGGCAATTAAGTCATTTCCATTTAAAATTATAGGTATTGCTTGTTCCTGAATTGGGGTTGCCTCTTTAAAACCCATGTACGAAATGGCATCCAACAAATCATCGTGTATTCCTAATTCTGAAAATTTCATTCAACAAATGTATTTTTTGAGGTTTCAAAAGTACAAGAAAATAATGAAATATGTGGATGCTAAAAAACAAGGGCCTTTTTTATCAGTGATTTCAAGCCAGGCGCTGTTTTCAGTGGAATTGAAATTTTGTTTTCCCTTTTTGTCGAAAAATTTAAATTCTATTTCCAAACCATCACTTTCGTTTTTGCCCTGTTTATTTCGAAAACAAAAGGTTTATTAATATTTTGATTCATTAATTTTTGCTTGGGTTACAACACAATTTTAAGTTGAGTTCCGCAATTTTTGCAGGTTTTATCGTTAGCTAAACCACTAACCAGTGTTTCGTAATGGTTTCGTGAAATCAACAAATTTCCGCATTCAGGGCAAAAAGTTGAAGAGCGTTTTTCATCGTTCACATTTCCCAAATAAACGTGATGCAAGTATTGTTTAGCCAGTTTATAAAGTTCTTCAAGCTTTTTTGTCGAAGTTGCCGATAAATTCATTTCATATTGCGGAAAGTAACGTGAAAGATGCAGAGGTACTTCATTACCCAGATTTTCAGCAATCCATTTTACCATTTTTTCGAAATTAGTTTCGTCGTCATTTAAACCCGGAATGACAAGGTTTGTGATTTCGAGGTGCGACGAACCTGAGGCAATTATTTCAAGGGTTTTCAGAACCGGTTCCAGTTTTCCCCTGGTTTGTTTTGTGTAAAATTCATTGGTGAATGCTTTTAAATCGATATTAAAAGCATCGATAAAAGGCAGTAGTTTTTTTAGTGGATCAGGATTTATATAACCGTTTGAAACTACCACATTTTTTAACCCGTTTTCCTTTGCCAGCTGTGCAGTTTCAAACATGAATTCGTAAAAAGTAAATGGCTCGTTGTAGGTGTAGGCAATGCCGGTATTATTGTCTGTTTGCATTGCTTTCTCAACGATTTGTTTTGAATTTAATTTATAAAACCCATTAAATTCGGAAGCAAAACATTGCGAAATCCGGTGGTTCTGGCAAAAACTGCAATGCAGGTTGCAACCTACTTCGCCAATAGACAAAATATTTTTGCCGGGATGAAAATGGTAGAGTGGTTTTTTTTTCGATCGGGTCGATTCCAAAAGCCGCCACTTTATTGAAAACATGGGTAAACAATTGGCCGTTTTCGTTGGAACGAACTTTGCAAATTCCGGTTTGAGTAGGTTTTAATTCACAATTCCACGGACAAAGGTCGCACTTGACTAATTGGTTTTCGAGTTTTGTATAAAATTGGGCTTCGTGCATAAAATTAGAATTACTAAAAAGTATGTTGAATAAATTGTATTTATTCTGGTTTTCGATTGCGAAATTTGTTTTGTCAGCTAAAACAGATTTTTATTTCCTTTTTTCTAAAATCTTCATTAAACCTTTTAGGCATTTTCGGATCAGAGTATGGTTAAAAAAGTAAAATCAATAATCGAATTCAACACCTTTAAAATCATACTTCTGACGTTGAATTTCTAAGTTCATGTATTTACTAAAATCAACTAATTTAATTAAAATGAATAAGAAAACCAATCTGCTTGTTTTAGGAATTCTTGTGGCTCTGATTACAAATGCCCAACCCTTAAAAAATCGTGAAAAATACGATATATCGAAAGAAAAGGTGTTATACACAATTGGTTACAGTCACCTTGATTCGGAGTGGAACTGGGACTATCCCACTACAATTAACCAGTATATATGGAATACAATGGAAGATAACTTTAAGTTATTTGAAAAGTATCCCGATTATGTATTTAATTTTACCGGATCGCGCAGATATAAAATGATGAAGGAGTATTATCCTGAATCGTACAAAAAGGTTAAAGATTATATCGATCAGGGAAGATGGTTTATTTCCGGTTCATCGGTTGATGAGGGAGAAGTAAATGTATCATCATCCGAATCAGTTCTTCGCCAGGTCCTCTATGGAAACCTTTATTTTAGACATGAATTTAATAAGCAGAGTATTGATTATATGTTGCCAGACTGTTTTGGGTTTGTTGCAACAATGCCACAGGTTTGGAATCATGCTGGTCTTCTTGGCTTTTCAACACAGAAGCTATCGTGGAGGTCGGCCAATGGCGTCCCGTTTAATTTTGGAATATGGGTTGGTCCTGATGAAAAAGGACTGCTTTCAGCCTTAAATGCAACAAGTTATTCGGGTCGCGTTGTTCCCCGTCTTGACCAGGATAGCACATGGAATGCAAGGCTACAGGACGACATCAGCAAATACGGACTTTCGTTTGATTATCGCTATTTTGGAACAGGCGATGTAGGTGGTGCTCCACGTGAAGACGATGTGAAAAATGCTGTTGGAAGTGTTAAGAACAGCGATAGTAAATTCAAAGTTATATTAACTTCTTCCGATCAAATCTATAAAGACATTACCCCAGAAATTCGGGAAAAACTTCCGACTTATTCAGGAGATTTATTGCTAACAGAACATAGCGCCGGTTCAATGACCTCACAGTCGTTTATGAAAAGAGCAAATCGTAAAAATGAAGCCTTGGCAAAATCAGCTGAACAAGCCGCCGTTATTGCTGACTGGCTGGGGGGTGCAACCTATCCAACTGAAAAACTGAACAACGCCTGGGAATTGGTTTTGGGTAGCCAGTTTCATGATATTCTGCCGGGAACATCCATACCAAAGGCCTATGATTATGCATGGAACGACGAGTTCATCGCCATGAATGGATTTTCAGAGGTAATGATAAACTCAATTGGCATTATTGCGAGTTCATTAAATACACAAGTTGAAGGTCGTGCTGTTGTAGTTTACAACCCAGTGGCTGCAGAAAGAGAGGATATTGTAACCGCTGAACTTACTTACAAAAAGCTTCCTTCAGGTGTAAAAGTATATGGTAAAGAGGGTGAGGTGATTCCTTCACAAATAATATCTGCAAATGGAAATAAGCTAAAAGTGATTTTTCTGGCTAACCTTCCTTCCTCGGGTTTATCAGTATTTGATGTGCGCGAATCAATGACCAGTGATCCGGTTAATCCAGAATTATCAGTCACCGATTTTACAATGGAAAATAAATTCTTCAAGGTAAAAATTGACGGTAACGGAGATATAGCCAGTATCTACGACAAAAAAGCATCGAGAGAAGTTCTTTCAAAGCCGGCAACACTTGAGTTTCAATCAGAAACTCCAACCCAATGGCCGGCATGGAATATGGATTGGGACGACCGAAAAAATCCTCCTTTCGATTACATGAACAAGGACGTAACAATGAAAGTGGTTGAAAACGGTCCAGTGCGTGTAGCCATAGAAATATCGAAAAGTGGACAGAATTCCGGAATATCGCAGATGGTTAGCCTTGCCGCAGGAGATGCCGGGAAAATGATTAATGTTGATAATAAAATTGACTGGCAATCCAAAGCAGTGAGTTTGAAGGCAGCATTCCCCACAACCGTTGAAAATGAATTTGCAACGTACGGGCTTAATTCGGCCGCTGTTCAGCGCACAACAAATAACGAGGTTAAATTTGAAGTTCCTGGCAGGAAATGGATTGACATAACCGACCGGTCAAATAATTATGGTGTTTCCATACTTGAAGACTGTAAATATGGCTCGGATAAACCTGACAATAGTACCTTAAGGCTGACCCTTATGTATACGCCCAAAGCGAATTCTTATGTATATCAGGGGACACAGGATTGGGGTATTCATGATTTTAAATATGCTATTTATGCTCATGTGGGAGATTGGGTTTATGCAAATACACCAAAAGAAGGAGATTTTATCAATAATCCTTTGCTGGCATTTGAAACAACGAAACATGAAGGAACACTGGACGGGAAATTTCATTGTTAAATATCAGTACCCCGGAAGTAAATGCTATGGCATTTAAAAAGGCTGAGGAAAGCGATTATTATATCGTAAGATTAAATGAAAAGTTTGGTAAACCTGTAAACAATGTAAGTGTCAGCTTTCCCGGAAAAATAATTGACGCATACGAGGTTAACGGACAAGAACAAAAAATTGGTGATGCGGATTTTTCGCAAGGTAAACTAAACCTTGATATGGGAAAATTCGCTATTCGTAGTTTTGCTGTTAAGTTTGAAAATCCGGCTCACAAACTGAATAAACCTGAAATTGCTTTTGTCAGCCTTCCATATGATCAGGACGGATTTAGTTTTGATACCAATAGGTCCGATGGAAATATGACAAATAACTTAACCTTTCCGACAGAATTGATTCCGGATGAAATTTCCAGTGAGGACATTATTTTCGAAATGGGGAGCAGGGCCGACGGAGAAAAGAATATGCTGGAGGCAAAAGGGCAGAAGATAGAACTTCCCTTAGGGAATTTTAACAAGCTTTATCTTCTGGCATCAGCAACAGAAGATACTGAAGGAGTTTTGAAAGCAGGAAAAAACAAAGAAAATATTAGTTTCCAGAATTGGACCGGTTATGTGGGGCAACATTATGGGCGTAAACTTTATTTTAATGACATGAAGGTAGCTGCTATTACGCCGGCATTTACCAAAAGAGATAATATCGCCTGGTTTGCGTCGCACAGACATACACCCGAAGCCAATGATGCTTATCAGTACAGCTACATGTATAAATATGCGGTTGATCTTCCTAATGGCACAAAATTTATTACTCTACCTCAAAACAGTAAAATCAAGATATTTGCTATCACCGTTGCAAATGACCAGAAAGACCAGGTAATTCCTTTGGAGCTATTATACGATGATTTTAAAGATAATAAGCCTGTTGAACTTCGGACCAAAGAGATTGTTACGGCAGATTTAAAACCACTGGATTATGAATTAAAACCACTGTTTACAGAGGATGTTGATCCGAGAATGTTATCAAGATTGGTATCCTATTTAAAAAGATCCGGTCTCGATACCGTTATTGTTAAAACAGCCCCTTCAACTTCAGATTATGCTGATGTAAATTCAGGTAATAAAGCCACGGCAACTTATTATGCCAGCGGAACATCTTCTGATGGAGTTGTATATGAAAGCCAGAAGTTTAATGTCGGGAATATTCTTGACTCAGACTTCGGCGTTTTAAATGACTCAGTATTTTTTGATAATGGTGAAGGCCGTATCCTGATTGACTTGCAGAAACCGGTTAGTATAGACAAAATGAATCTCTATTTTGAAAGTTTCATCAGAAGAGGCGAACCAAGTGGCGGGGCAAACGCACAAATGATGATAAACAGAGGACAGCAGGTATTTTCTATTTGGGCATCAAAAGATGGATTTGATGTAACAGGAGACCCTAAAGTTAAAGGTTGGCAATATGTTGGCGACTACGGCGCTAACGGTGGCGGAGGATGGTTAAGGGGTTCCGGGTCGTCCTATATCTTTAAAAAGGATTGAAATTGCCGCTGTTTGATGTTTATCTCCGGTGGTAACTGGCACGGCACTGACTATATGAAACAGCTTGATATTTTTGAGAAGCAGTAAACACTAAATAATATCCATTTAGTTATGGGATTGAGCCGTTAGCTATTTATACTTTGAATAGGTTGGCTAACGGCTTAATTTTTCTTTAATATCTTTTTTTAATTCATTCACTGATTGCAATACTTTGCGAATGTCTGTTTCCGGTTCCGGGATTTCGGTATTCATATAACACACAAATTTCCATACCTCTTTTATTTCGGAGACCGGGACTTCGAACGGAGAAAATTCAGGATTCAGCGAAATCAATCGCAAATTGAAACTTAGGGCAATTTTATTTTCAACAATTTTAAAAACAATGCCTTCATCGCGGGTTATCAATATACAGGCATCATTATTTTTAATATCATAAAAATTCTGAACAAATTCGCCGAATATTACCGATCCGCTCGGAATTGGAAGCATCGAGTCGCCGGAAATCGTGAAGGCGCGGTACTTCTTTTCATGAGATAAAAATGGCAACTGAAAAACGGGCAGGTTTCCAATATATTCAGGGTCGGCAAACCGGGTAACATAACCTGCTTTTGCTTTTTCACTTACAAATTCAATATTGTCGATGTTGTTTTTGTCAACAGTGGTGGCTATTACACGCAGGTTTGTTCCGCGTATAAAAACGTCGAATCCATTTTGCAAATCGGTAAACTGGCTTTCTGAAAGTTGGTTTAAATCGGTGTTGATTAAAGTATCGATTGCTATACCAAAATATTTCGAAAAAGCTTGTAGCTGAGAAACAGTAGGCTGGCTGATTGAATTTTCAATGGCGTTTACTGTTGTCCGCTTTATTTCCAAAGCGGCTGCCAAGTCGTTTTGCGTTCGGTTTTTCCGGGTTCGGAGAAGTTTGATGTTGCTGCCAAAATAGTTCATGGTAAAAAATATTTCTTCAAAATTATATAAAAAATGTTTGTGGTTTAAAAGAAATGATTAAATTATTATCGTTGAAAATGATAATAATAATATCAATTAAAATGTGACTATTAAAATTAGGTAATAATAAATATGACATAAATATTGTAATGGGGTTAAAACCCCGTGGAAACCGGCATTTCACAAATCCGTTCACTAAAGTGAACGGCAATAAAAAGTGCCACAGTCCAAGATGTAAAAGCTTTATTGCCGTCAGCTTCAGCTGACGGATAAATTAAATTGCAGTTTAAGTGGGCTTTAGCCACATTTGAAAATACCTCTTTCAACAACAAAAATATTTATTCCCTGGGACAACGGTCCCGTTTTTTGAGGTTCAAAAATCCCCGGTTTCCCCGCCGGGGTTTTTATGAAAAAAGTATCGAGAAAGTATGAAAAATGAAGATGTACAATTTAAATTAAGTGTTCTGGCCGATGCCGCGAAATATGATGTTTCGTGTGCATCGAGCGGAAGTAGCCGGAAAAATGCAACAAAAGGAATCGGGAACGGCGTGGCTTGTGGAATTTGCCACAGTTTTACCGAAGACGGGCGGTGTGTGAGCCTGTTCAAAATTCTGATGACAAACCATTGCATTTACGATTGTGCGTATTGTATCAATCGCAGAACCAACGACAGACAGCGAGCAACTTTAACTGTTGAGGAAATTGTTGACCTCACCATCGGCTTTTACCGCAGAAATTACATTGAAGGTTTGTTCCTGAGTTCAGGAGTAATAAAAAGCCCCGATTTTACAATGGAAAGGATTGTTCAGGTTGCAAAAAAACTCAGGCTCGAAGAAAATTACAATGGTTACATTCATCTGAAAGCTATTCCTGGAGCCAGTCAGGAGTTGATTCACGAAGCTGGTTTGTGGGCCGACCGTTTGAGCGTGAATATTGAAATCCCAACAGAAATGCATTTAAAACGTTTGGCGCCTGAAAAGGATTATAAAGGAATTTTGCTTCCTATGAACCAGATAAAAAATGCAATATTAATCAGCAAAGAAGAACAAAAGAAGTATAGAAAAGCACCACGTTTCGCCCCGGCCGGACAAAGCACACAGTTGATTATCGGTGCAACACCCGAAACTGACCGGCAAATTATTTTACTTTCATCGGGATTGTACAAAACGCAAAACCTGAAACGGGTTTATTTTTCGGGATATCTGCCCGTAAATTTATACGACCAGCGTTTGCCGGCATTCAACAGGCCGCCGCTTGTGCGCGAAAACCGTTTGTACCAGAGTGATTGGTTGATGCGGTTTTATAAATATAAAGCCGAAGAAATCCTTTCCGAAGATCAACCTTTTTTGGATTTGGATATCGATCCAAAACTGGGGTTTGCACTTCGTAATATGCAACAGTTTCCGGTGGATATCAATCGTGCCGATTATGAAATGATTTTGCGGGTTCCCGGAATCGGGGTACAATCGGCACAAAAAATAGTTATGGCGCGCCGGCATAGAAAACTGAATTCACTTCATCTGCAAAAAATTGGAATAGTCATGAAAAGAGCAAAGTATTTTATTACCTGTAACGAACTGCCGGCATCAACTACTGATTGGGCACCCGAACGGCTGAAGCGAAAGTTGATTGCCGAATCTGTCTCAAAAAATAAAAAGCTGTCAGACACGCAATTGAGTTTTTTTACCGATTACAAACCGGCACTTCCTCCGATGCATTAAGAATTAACTTCTGGTTTCAGGGTAAATTAATTTTTGAATGTTGTACTTTCAATTCAAATTGAATATCAGATTTAATTGAAAGAGATTAAAATTAAACATCGATTTGTAACTGAAATAATGCCTCAAAAATGTAACAATTGCGACCGTAAACCTGAATTTTTTAAAACACAAGCCATAATTTGATACCTGTATCATGATAATATACACCTACGACGGCACTTTTGAAGGATTTTTAACCTGTATTTTCGAAACTTACAATCGGAAGAATTTTCCTGTCGATATTTGTTCGCGCACGGGTGAGCAAAAACATTTGTTTGCGCAGAAATTTGATGTTCAATCGGATGCGGCAAAAGCTGACCGGGTTTGGAAAGGCATTCAGAACAAGCTGACCGAAAGGAATAACCAACTGGTTTTTTACGCTTTCCTTTCTGAAGAAAACGGAATTGAAATGAAAATCTATCGCTTTCTGCGACGTTTGTTTAGCGAACATTTCAGTATTGAAACTGATTTTGGCGATGCTGATGTATTATACCTGACTCAAACCTCGCAAAAAGTAAAAAAAGAAGCCATGCGGATGTTACAGTTTGTAAGGTTTCAACATACAAAAGAGGGGCTTTGGTTTTGTGGAATCGAACCTCGGTATGATGTTCTTCCTTTGGTTTCTACCCACTTTCAAAAACGGTTTGCCGACCAAAAATGGTTGCTTTATGATTTGAAACGAAATTATGGGTTTCTATTTGATAAAGTTAAGCTGGAGGAAGTTGTGATTTCAAGCAAGGAATTCAGCACAATTACCGGACAGGTTAACGAAAATGTTTTGCAGGAAGGGGAGGAGTTTTACCAAAAATTGTGGAAGTCATATTTTAAACATATCAACATTCAGGAACGGAAAAACCTGAAATTACAGCGCCAACACATGCCGCGCCGGTTTTGGAAGTATTTGCCGGAAATGTTGATTTTGAATTAAGGCTGTTTTTTTATTCAACCTGCTCACAAACTAATCTTTAACAACTTTTATTATCTGTTGTTGCTGATCGTTATTCAGCCTGATAAAATAAACCCCATTGGGAAGTAATGTAAAATCAACTGTTTCGCGACTTGAATGAACCAATCCTGAATTTAGTTTGCGACCCGATATATCAAAAACCGAATAAATTACCTGACTTACTGACATATCGGAAATTTGTATAGTCAAATAGTTGTTAACTGGATTTGGGAAGACTTTTGCCAGTTTTTGCGAACTCATTATTTCAGGCGAATTTTCGACAATTAACATGGTAGTGGGCAACGATTTTTCAACAGAAAATGCATTGCCATTTTGATCGGCAAGATAACTGTAAACCCACTCAGGCCTGACAGGTAACTTGTTTCCGATCACTTTTTGTTCCCATTCCTGATCGGTAACACGTAAAAAATCGTTGGTTATATATTCATAATATGACATAAATGCACCTGTATAGGCAACGGTTACATCGCTTCCCGGAATTTTTGCAAGGCAAACACCGAGGTTGATTTTACCCAAACCCGTATGCAGGACTTTCCCTACCATTCTTCCTGTTTCATCGGTTGGTTGTGTATGAATATCAACATTGATATAATCGCTTTCAATTACTTTAGCTGGCTGCCAAAACATATCGAGAATCCAGCCATCGATGGGTAAATCCCCACAAGTCAGATTAGGAACTTTTACTAGCATTTTTTTTAGCCATTCAGTTTCAGCTTCATCAAATGGTTCATTATTAAGTTCTTTCAATGCCAGTATTTCAAGTTTTTCCATAATTTCTGCAAACTTTTTAAAGTATAAATCTACAGGTTCACCGTATTTAGGGCCAATTTGTTTTCCATTGAAAAAGTCTGCTGCATTATTGGCATAATCTGCTAATGTTTTGTAAAATTCAGGATAGGGTTCTATATAAGAATATGGGAATGAACAACCTACGCCTCCTGTATATGAAGGCTTGGCATACAATAAATTGTCATGCC
Organism: Draconibacterium sp.; assembly: GCA_016705335.1. Taxonomy (GTDB): domain Bacteria; phylum Bacteroidota; class Bacteroidia; order Bacteroidales; family Prolixibacteraceae; genus Draconibacterium. The sequence goes on from JADIYN010000007.1 coordinate 64,122, forward strand.
GCAATTGCGTCCAACCCGCCAGTTGAGTATTCATTTTTTGTTGATTCCAAGCCCCGGTCCGCATAAAAAATGGCAGGTTTTCATTGTCGGTCACAGGGTTTAAAGCACGAATTGAAGACAACCATGTACTGTAAAGGTTTTCATCCCAAAATTCAGGCTCTTTTTTGTCTATCAGGTATCGCATCAGGGCAAGTTGAGTACCGTAAGGGTATTGGGTCATTTCGTCTTCCAAAAAATGGAGGGCATTGTTGTTCCCCAGGGCATACAATACATCCAGCGGATCGGGCATCATCCGCGTTACCTTTTGGACATTGTAAATAATGCGGTCGAATACTACATTGGCCAAAACAAAGGCATCGATAATAAACCGCTGTCCACTTACCAAAAAGGAAACTGGTAATTCATCGGGCTCTTCTCCGGTTGGTTCGACATAGTAAAAGGCACCCATATATTTCTGCATAAATTCAGGATTATGGATTAATCCATCATAATAAACTGCAAAAGTGGCTGAATCATTTAGTTGTGCAGGATCAGAAATACCCAGTGATTCTGTAAAAGATATGTATTCTTCGGAGGTAAGATTATCGCTTTCGCCAACAAGGTAAGTAATGATTTCGTTGTTTTGCTGCAACAAATTTTTTTCAGCTGATGCCTGCATCATTTTGTTTAAAATAAAAGCTGAAATATTGAGCCGTTTGATTTCTTCGGGTTCCCAGGGTCGTTCCATTCCTCCAATGGGAGGTGGTGTCATCGGAAAATCGATTCTGCCAAGCCACATCATCGTTTTAAAATAAGGTTCAAGATTTGTATTTCCCATCCATTCATCATCTTCAGTAAACACAAAGTGACCTCTTACTTTAAATTGCGAGAAATCGATTGTTCTTAAACGGTCGGGTTTAGTGAAAAGCACAACATTGTCCAGTTTTTCACTTTCTATGGCTTTCATTACCTGTTCATAATTTTCCTGGCTGGCATAGCGGGTTTGCATTTTCGTGTTGTCGATCAGTGACTTTGCAATAGTCAGATACAAGTCGATGTCGGCAATGCTTTCAGTTAGTGAATTTCCATATTGCGCTGCAACGGCAGGCAGGCTATTGTATAAACCTGTAATGTATTTGCTGATGTTTGGCATTAGAAGGGTTATCTCGGAGGATTTCAGAATTTCGTCGTACGAGGTATGAAGTGCATGAAGGATCAGGTCGGTTGAGATAAAAACCGGCAAGTCTTTGTTGAAAACAGAATTTTGGTAAGCAGTTCCAAAACTGAAATCGCTGATTCTTTCGGTTACAACAAAATGGTTTTGCATTAAAAGACTTAATTCTGCCTGGGTAAGATTTAGCTTTTGAGTTACTGAATCGAGATAAAGAATATCGTTGGGTGAAGGGGTAAGATTGCTACCCTTGTAATATTTTAATCCAGTTTTGTTGTTGAGTTCATTCAGTTCGTTAAAATTCAAGTCTTTCACTGAATTGCGGAAATCAACGTAAGATTTTACATTAAGTTGGGCAAAAACTAAATTTGACAGAAGAATAAAAGCTGATAAAAAAAGAATTCGTGTTTTCATGACGGATTAGTTTATTTTGGCTCTTAAAATTACAAAATATTTATTAAAGCCGCGCAAAAAAAAAGGTTGTTCAAATCAAAATGAACAACCCTTTTTGTATGGTAATGAATATTTTACTGTAATAGTTTCTTGGGTATTTCCTTGATTGGTTTAATTTTAATATTCCGGACAAACAATTCCCCACCTTCCGACTGGAATTGAATTTTTCCTTTTGTAAGTGGTTCAATACTTCCTTCTCCAAGATATTTACCTGAATTGTAATTTACCATGTTAACATTTCCATTAACAACGTGAACAGAAGTACCTCCAAAACAGTAAAGTTCAACCGCGTTCCATTCGCCGGAAGGTTTTTCGTAATCTCCGTCCTTGCCGGCTATTTTTGTTTCGGTATCAGGTATTGATGGAATTGTTTCGGCGCCTTTTGTATAAATGTATTTACCCTCGCTGTTTTTTACCATTGGTATTTCGCAGTACGATTTGCCCATTCGATATGAATCGCCAACGCTTCCGGTTAAAAGTTGTAACTCATGCGCACTCATCCAAACGCCAAGTCCAACGCCAAAATCACCGTAACTGTGGTATAAAAGTCCTGAGTTATATCGGGTGAAAACCTTATCTCCCCATTTAAATTCAATTGAAAGATGATAATTCTCAAACTCTTCTTTTGTTGCAAGAGATGCGTTTACTTCTCCTGAGATCCGTATAACTTTTTCACCATCGAGGTCAACAACAGTAAACAGGTTTAAAGGATCATTATTCAAACCAACAGGAATACTGTCGTTTTCGAGTGGGCCAACCCAAGTATCCCAACCGTCAAGGTTTTCGCCATTAAAAAGCGGCTGCCAGGGTTTTTCGCATGATGAAAGAAAAATAAAAAAAATAAAAGTTGTTAAAAGTAAAAATGATTTTTTCATGGTAAAAAGGTTAAGTTGATAAATAAAAAAACTGTCCCATAAATATAGAACAGTTTCGCAAATATTTTAATTGAAATTATGTTTTTAATGAATGGCTTCTGATTCAATCATTTCTTTAGCTCTGTCTAAGATTGTAGAGTCATCAAGTAAAACAATACCGCCATTTGGACCCGGTTCCATGTGGATTCCAACTGCTGCTCCATTTTTATAATTAGCGCCTCCAAAATAATTTCTGACGGTTTCCTCTGTTACTGAAAACTCTTGCGCTAATTTTTTGATGGAACCGTCAGGTAAGCTGTCTTTAATTTTCCTCAACTCGTTAAATGTTATTTTGCTTGTCATTTCTCATATTTTTTTAGTGAATATTTAAAAATTAATTGGTCTCACCTGTAAAAATAGAATTAATAATTTAATAACAAAAGGATAACGAGCAGGTATTTTTAAAGATTCGAAAAACTTGGGTTGTCGTTCAAAAACCTATTTTAAAAGTAACGCTGTAACGGTTTGTTTGATAGATAATAAGAAGTCTGCCAGATTGAGTTTAACAGAATGTAATTGTCTTGATATTAACAAATTTTAAGAATCAATTGAGGCCTCTATTTATTCCGTCACAAATACTTTGTAACATACCCGAGCGAATATTCAACTCAAAAAGTTTACTGTTTTCACGGGTAGGGTACACCCTGTTCGACATGAAAATATACAGCAGGCCATTATCGGGGTCAACCCAGACAAAAGTTCCCGTAAAACCTGAATGTCCAAAGCTGTTGGAACTAACACCTTTGGCCGGATATGCGTTACCTGCCGACTTTGTTTTATTATCGAGCAGCGGTTTATCGAAACCTAATGCACGTCGGTTGCCATTTTCGGGGAAGCGAGGTTTTATAAAACGGTTTACTGTTTCTTCCGAGATGTAACGTTTGCCCCCAAAATAGCCTTTTTGCAAATACATCTGGAATAACTTGGCCAAATCGTTTGCCGATCCGAAAAGTCCGGCGTTTCCTGATATTCCGCCCAGCATGGCAGCACTTTCATCATGCACAAATCCAAGTATGTTTTGTCTTCTGAACAAGTTGTCAGTTTCGGTAGGTGCAATACGGTTGAGCGTAAAGTGCAGATATGGGTTGTATGTTAAAGTTGTTGCTCCCAATGGGCGATAAAAGTTGATTTTGAGATAATCTTCATAGTTAACACCTGTAATTCTTGAGATTACTTCCGGATAAATACAAAAACTCAAATCAGAGTAAACATATTTTTTTTCACCAACTTCACAATTTCTTATGGCGTCATAAATCATTTTGCTAAAGTCATCTTTTAAATAAAGGTTTTCCGAAACTCTGACATGATACCCGTCCATCGGTTGATGTTTGAAAATATTCGGATTCAATTCACCATTTTTATCAGTTCCCATTTGCCAAATTGGTATCCCGGCCGGAATGCCTGACTGATGGGTGAGAAATTCTGAAATTTTAATACCATCCTTATTACTGTTTTTGAAATCGGGCCAATAATCACTCAAAGGTTTTTCTACATCCAATTTCTTTTCATCAACTAATTTCATAATTGCCGGCAGCGGTCCCGAAACTTTTGTAATCGAAGCCCAATCGTAAAGGTCGGTTTCAAGTACCTTCAATTTTTTGTCGTAGGTATGGTAACCATAGGTTTTGTGCATGATTATATTTCCATTTCTTGCAACAACTACCTGACAACCGGGATATGCTTTTTCATCTAATCCGAGATTGGCCAGAGAATCAATTTTCCGGTAAAGAAATTCCGAACTTATTCCTTCTTCTTCAGGTATTGAATACCCCAGGCATTTGTTTGCACTGATATCAATTCCATCGTTTAACTTAAACCATTTGTCAACAGTAACCGGAAGTCTCCCCCTTGCATTAAACGCTCCAAAAACCAACTGTGCTGCCAATTCCTGTACAAGGTCTGTGTTTTGGTATGCAACAATCAACCCTTTCGAGTAATATATTTTATCGAAATGTTTCATGGCATATGCATTTCCAAAAAATACAGAAATGGTGTTAACTGACTGGGTAACTTCGGAAACAGCCTGTCGCTGCAAGTCAGTTGTTCCGTATTTTGATGCCGGATACACATTAATTCCCTGAATTCCAAGTATTACAAGGTTGTAGTTTTTAAGTTTGATTCGAATATTTGTCCAATCCTGTGCAGTTGCATTTTTCGAAATCACAAAATGGTCGATATCAGTATATTTTTCGAGCATTTTCTGGAAAGGAGAAATTTCGCTGCCACCAACATTTAATGAAGCAATTCGCAAAGTATCCAGGCCTTGAACAGGAAGGAGGTTGTCATTTATAAGAACTGTTAATGCGTTTTTTATAAGTTTTCTGTTTGTTACTTCAAATTCCGGGGAATTCAATTTTTCGGTTAAATTTTTTAATAAGGCAGGTTGATAATCATTTAAATTAACCCATCGTTTTAACGCTAAAACTGTCGTACACTTTTCATCAATTTCGGCAATTGTTAATCTTCCTTCATTTATTATATTTTTTACCGATTGAATTGCACTTTGCAAATCGGGAACAAACTCCACCATATCGTTTCCGGCAATCAACGCTTCAGCTTCGGTATTTCCTTTTTCAGTCCTCACTCCTTTCATATTAATTGCATCTGTTACAACGAAACCTTTAAAACCAATTTCATTTCTCAGGTAATCTGTAACAATTTTTTTTCGAAAGCGATGATGGGTTCAAAGAATTATCGATGGAAGCAACATTTAAATGTGCTGTCATGATCCCGGTAATTCCTTTATTTGTTAAATAGCGAAACGGGTAGGTTTCAAGTGAGTCCATTCGTTCTTTTGAATGTGTTAAAAAAGGCAGGATTTTGTGTGAATCGGTGTCTGTATCACCATGTCCCGGAAAATGCTTTGCCACAGGAATTATGCCTTCATCCTGCATTCCTTTTGCAACCCACCAGGCTTTTTTTGCAACGTTAATTTTATTTTCACCAAACGATCTGAAATTGATGACAGGATTGAGTGGATTCGTGTTGATATCAGCAACAGGTGCAAAATTCATGTGAATCCCCATCATTCGCAACTGAACTGCGAAATCGCGCCCCATTTGATAAATATAAGTAGAATCCAAAACTGCCCCTATTGCCTGTGCATACGGGAATTTCATCACGCTGTCAATTCGCATCGACATACCCCATTCCCCGTCAATTGCAACCAAAAGCGGAACTTTCGATATTTGCTGGAACTCGTTAATCCAACTGGCCGATTCCAACGGTGTTCCCTGCATCATAAGTATTCCGCCTGGTTTGTAGAGTTTAATCTGTTCTATTGTTTTGTTTTTGCTTGTTTCTCCTTGTTCAGGATAAACAGAAATGGTCATTAGCTGTGCAATTTTCTCTTCCAGGGTCATAATCGCCAGTTGTTCGGTAACCCATTTATCGTTCTTAAACTTCAGGAATGGCGGTTCTTGCTGAGCATTGAGGTTAGTACTTAAAACTATCGAAATAAGAAAAACAATTAAAAATCTTCCCTGTAAATTCATCTATCCAATTTATTTGTTTGGTAAAAATCAGTTTTTACCTTTTTTATACTTGAAACGAAATTTCAAATGGTATTTTCGCAAATATAACAACGTTTATATCATGGGAAAATTTTTAGGATTCATATTGATTTGGTTGATTTCAGGTTTTTATGTTAATGCAGAAGAAAATGAAATTATTACGGGTTCAGAACAACCGGAAAAGTATTTGCCAATAATCCAAAACAAAAACATAGGTTTGGTTGTCAATCATACTTCTATGGTTGGTGATGTTCATTTGGTAGATTTTCTTTTAACCAAAAACATTCAAATTAAAAAGATTTTTGCTCCCGAACATGGGTTTCGCGGAGAAGCTTCGGCAGGCGAAGAAATTAAAGATGGAGTAGATTCTAAAACCGGGATTCCTCTGGTTTCATTGTATGGAAAAACAAAAAAACCAACTTCGGCACAGTTAAAAGATCTGGATATTTTGATTTTTGATATCCAGGATGTTGGCTGCCGGTTTTACACATATATTTCAACTTTGCATCTTGTAATTGAAGCCTGTGCCGAAAATAATCTGCAATTGATTGTTTTAGACCGGCCAAATCCCAACGGTGATTATATTGCCGGCCCGGTTTTAAAACCCGGTTTCGAATCGTTTGTCGGGATGGATCCGATCCCGGTTGTTCATGGTTGTACTATTGGCGAACTGGCAAATATGATAAATGGCGAAAAGTGGCACAAGGCAAATAAAAGCTGTGATTTGAAAGTTGTAACTGTACTGAATTATACCCATTCAACCGATTATAAATTACCGGTTAGTCCATCGCCTAATTTGCCTAATTATATTTCAGTTAAGTTATATCCGTCGCTCTGTTTTTTCGAAGCCACAAGTGTAAGTGTGGGGCGGGGGACTGATTTTCCGTTTCAGGTTCTTGGTGGGTTGAATAAAAATTTAGGTGATTTTAAATTTACTCCCGTCAATATTCCGGGTGTCGCAATAAACCCAATAAACGAAGGGAAGGTTTGTTATGGTGTTGATTTGCGGTTGTTAAAAACTATACCTGATTTCACGCTAAAGTATTTTATTGATTTTTATTACAAATATGAAAATGAGAAGGATTTTCTCACACGCGAATCCTGGTTTAACACGCTCGCCGGAACTGACGAATTGTTGAAATTGATACGCTTGGGAAAAAATGAAGCTGAGATTCTTTCACACTTCAAACCTGAATTGGAGAAGTACAGAGTGTTAAGGGAAAAGTATTTGTTATATCCTGATTTTGAATAATATGAATCCATATTTGGTACTTGGGATAGTAATAGTATATTTTTTGATTTTAATTGGAATCTCCATACTAACTTCCCGAAAAGCTGACTCACAAACATTTTTTACCGGAAACCGAAAGTCTCCCTGGTATTTGGTTGCATTTGGGATGGTTGGCGCCACACTTTCGGGCGTTACATTTATTTCAGTTCCAGGGGAAGTTGGAAATTCAGCATTCTCTTATCTCCAGTTTATATTTGGTAATATTGCCGGATTTTGGATTGTCGCTTTGGTTTTGTTGCCATTGTATTATCGGCTGAACCTGGTTTCTATATATTCTTTTCTTGAACAACGGTTTGGTTATTATTCTCATAAAACCGGCTCATTTTTCTTTCTTATCTCAAAATTGATAGGTGCTGCATTTCGTTTGTTTCTTGTAGCTGTTGTTCTGCAACTTGCCTTTTTTGATGCTTTTAAAATTCCGTTTGCATTAACAGTTACAGTTACAATCGGTTTGATTTGGGTTTATACTTTTCGAGGTGGCATAAAAACCATTGTTTGGACTGATACTCTGCAGACATTGTTTTTGTTAAGCGCTGTTATATTAACAATTGTGGCAATTTCAAAAAGTTTGGGTTGGAACGCTGGAAATTTTTTGAACGAAATTGCGAATGACAAAAATTCCAAAATATTTTTTTGGGATTGGAGGTTGGGCAATAATTTTTTTAAACAATTTTTTGCCGGTATGTTTATCACAATAGTAATGGTTGGGATGGACCAGGATATGATGCAAAAAAATCTTACATGCCGGAACATTAAAGAAGCACAGAAAAACATGTTGGTTTTTAGCTTTTCGTTTCTTGTTACTGTTTTTCTGTTTTTGTGTTTGGGCGCCATGTTATACATTTTTGCAGGGAGAAATGGAATTGCAATTCCTCAATCGACCGATGATCTTTACCCTTTACTGGCACTCCATTATTTTGGGTTGCCCGTTGGAATTGCTTTTTTGCTCGGTATTATTGCGGCGGCGTATTCAAGTGCCGATTCGGCGTTAACTGCACTTACCACTTCATTTAGCGTTGATTTTTTGAATGTAGAAAAACATGATGAAGCAAAAAGACTGAGAATTAAAAAATGGTCGCACCTGTTGTTTTCAGCGCTGTTGATTCTTGTAATTATTCTTTTTAAGGCAATTAATAACGAAAGTATTGTGGTTGCTGTTTTTCGGGTGGCAGGCTATACATATGGGCCACTATTGGGTTTGTTTGTTTTCGGCATGTATTCGAAAAGAAAAGTAATTGATAAATGGGTCCCGTTTGTGGCTGTAATTTCTCCGGTCCTTTGTTTTTTTATATCTAAATATTCACATATTATTTTCGATGGATATGAATTTGGATTCGAACTTTTGATTCTGAATGGATTGATAACTTTTTTAGGTTTGTTAAGCATTTCAAAAAAACCTGTTTGAAAAACCAATTATTGCAAATAAATGTTAAAAATTGTAAATTGAATTTTTATATTTGCAATAATAACTGGTACGCATAACCGTTATAAATACATTAAAATTCAGGAAATTGGTCAGATATCTACTTCAACTTTTGGCGGTAGTCGCAATTGTAGTCTCGGTATATTCATGCCAGGACGAAGGATATATGAATTCACCAGATGCCCAGTTACAGTTTTCTGTTGACACAATTACATTTGATACAATTTTCACTACAATCGGTTCAACCACACAACGATTTACTGTACATAATCCTTACAGCGAGAGCGTTCTGATATCGCGTATCCGCCTTTCGGGTGGAGATTTTTCGAGTTTCAGATTAAATGTAAACGGCGAAGTTGGCAACGAAGTCTATGAAACAGAAGTTCCTCCACAGGACAGTATTTTTGTTTTTGTGGAAGTTACTATCGATCCCAATGGGGAAAATTTACCGATGGTTGTGCAGGATTCAATTGAATTTACAATCAACTCGAACATTCAAAATATTCAATTAATTGCTTACGGACAGGATTTTAAACTGATAAAAGGGGAAACTATAAAAACGACAACCTGGACTTCTGAAAAACCATATTTGGTTTATGATTATGCATATGTTGACAGTGTTTCTGTTTTAACTATCGAACCCGGGACAAAAGTCTATTTTCATAAAGGTGCCGGATTATATGTGAAAGGAAAAATAAAAGCTAACGGAACTTTTCAGGAACAAATACAGTTTTTACCTGACAGATTGGAAAACTCATACAAAAATGTGCCTGACCAATGGAATGGAATTGTATTATTTTCGGGTAGTCATGACAATGTTTTTAATTTTTGTACTATTAAAAACGCCAATATTGGTTTACAGGTTGGTACAATTGAAAATGAAGGATTTGCTTCATTAAAACTCACAAACAGTGTTATTGAGAATATGGCTTATGCCGGATTATTTGCATTGAAATCAAAAATATATGGTTATAATGATGTGATTGCAAACTGCGGGTTTTATGCTGTTGCACTTTTAGTTGGGGGCGAATATGGATTTTATCATACAACTATAGCAAACTACTGGGGAAATTATTCAAGTAAAGCACGTTCTACTTCCTCTCTTGTAATTTCGCATGTTTTAATTATTGAGGGCTCGAATGGTGAAAAGACAAGTTACAATGGTGATTTGGAAAAGGCTAACTTTAGGAACAGCATCATCTACGGTAATAATTTGCAGGAAATTGAATTGGGAAACAACAATGAGAATACATTTAATTTCTATTTTGAAAATTGCATCATGCAGGTAGCTGATACCTTTAATACCTCAAATTCCGACCATTATAAAAGTATCTGGAAAGGTGTAAAATTCGATCCATTGTTTATTGACCCGTACAAAGAATATAATTATCAGCTGGATACATTGTCTCCTGCTAAAGACATTGGTAAAATTGTGTATGGTGAACAATTCCCTTTTGACATCCTTAACAATGACAGAACTGAGGATAAAGGACCCGATTTGGGGGCATATGAGCGCATTGAAAAGAAAAATGGCAACTAGGTTTGTTTGGCTAATTTTGTTGTTCGTTTGCTTTTCCGTTTATTCATCGGCTCAAAAAAATACTGCTGAATTTTCTATCCTGTTTTATAATGTTGAAAACTTGTTTGACATACATGACGATCCGTTTACAGAGGATGATGGTTTTACACCTGGAGGAGAACTTCATTGGACAAGCAAAAGATTATCGCAAAAACTCCTAAATCTTTCAAAAGTTATTATAAATGCTTCAGGGTGGAATATTCCGGATATTGTTGTTTTTGCGGAGATTGAAAACAGACAAATGCTTGAAAAGTTAATTAACGATACACCCTTAAAATCATTTCCTTTTAAAATTATTCACAAAGAATCGCCTGATCATCGTGGAATAGATGTTGGAATGATTTATAATTCAGCAAGTTTTTCTCCAATTGAATATAAATATTACCCAGTGCTAATTGATTCAGTCGCCCTAAACACACGCGAACTAATGTATGTTTCGGGAGTGTTAAACGGGACAGACACGTTGCATATTTTTGGTAATCACTGGCCCTCCAGATATTCTGGCTTTCTGGAAACTAAAGATTTACGGAAAGCAGCAGCATCGCTTTTGGAAAGTAAAGTGGAGGAGTTATTCGAAAAATTTAAGTCGCCTAAAATTGTTATTGTTGGCGATTTTAACGACAATCCTGAAGATGAAGCATTAAAAAACATTTTAAAGGCAGGTAAATATGAATTACCTGTTGTTGATGAAAAACTTTATAATTTACTTTTTGATCTGAAGAGAGACAATCAGGGATCTTTAAAATTTCAATCTCAGTGGTTTGTTTTTGATCAGATTATTGTTTCAGGTTCTTTATTATCTGCTGGATCCGGGTTATTTGTTAAGCCCGAAAACGCGAAAATAATTGTACTCCCATATTTGTTTGAAGATGATAAGAAATTTGGTGGGAAAAAACCCTTCAGAACCTATTATGGATTTACCTATAATGGTGGTTTTAGCGATCATTTACCTGTTTTGTTGCAAATGAATTCAGTAAATTAAATTTTTCTTATTAGCCCAAGTTCGCTGGCTTTTTGTAACATAAATTCATAAGCTTCATTAAAATCATTGTGAATTAAACCGTCAAGAATAGCTTCTTTTATTGCGTCTTTTATAATTCCAACTTCCCTGCAAGGTTCTAATGAAAATATTTCCATGATCAGTTCTCCTTTTACAGGAGGTTCAAAATTGCGCACTGCATCTTTTTCTTCAATCTCTTTTAATTTTTCCCTGACAACAAGGAAATTTTTCATGTAGCGTTTTACTTTATCTTCATTTTTTGAGGTTATATCAGCTTCGCAAAGAGTCATTAAATCATCTATATCATCTCCTGCTTCAAATAACAACCGGCGCACCGCCGAATCGGTAACAACGTTTTCCGAAAGTACAATTGGGCGCATATGAAGTTGCACCATTTTTTGCACATATTTCATTTTCTCATTAAGCGGGAGTTTCAATCTTTTAAAAATTCCAGGTATCATTTTAACCCCAACAAAATTGTGAGCATGAAAAGTCCACCCCTGGCCTTCGATGAATTTTTTTGTTGCAGGTTTTGCAATGTCATGCAGCAACGCAGACCATCTTAACCAGAGGTTTTCAGTGTTTGGTACAATTCTGTCAAGCACTTCGAGCGTATGATAAAAATTATCCTTATGACCAATACCATTTATTTTTTCGACTCCTTTTAACAGTAGAAATTCAGGGAAAATAATCTTCAGAAGTCCGGTTTCTTCCAGCAATTTAAAACCGATTGATGGTTTGTCCGACATTATAATTTTGTTTACTTCATCAATAATGCGCTCACCTGAAATAATATTGATCCTGTCCCTGTTTTTTGAAATTGATTGTAAAGTCTCGGGTTGTATTTCGAAACCAAGTTGGGTAGCAAAGCGGATTGCACGCATCATTCGCAAAGGATCGTCAGAAAAGGTAATGTCAGGATCCAGTGGGGTTCGGATAATCTTTTTGTTTAAATCGTCAATCCCGTTAAAAGTATCAACCAAAACGCCAAAGTTTGATTTATTCAATCCAAGAGCCAGTGCATTAATTGTAAAATCACGACGGTTCTGGTCATCTTCAAGTGTACCGTTTTCAACAACCGGTTTTCTTGAATCACTGTGATATGATTCTTTTCGGGCGCCAACAAACTCAATGTCAAGATCTTTGTATTTTATCATGGCTGTGCCAAAGTTCTTGAAAACATTTACATGAGGTTTGTTTCTGAGTTTATTTGCAACTGATTGGGCAAGAGTAATACCGCTTCCAACTGTTACGATATCGATATCCTTGGATTTTCGATGTAAATATATATCCCGGACAAATCCACCTATGACGTATGTTTCAAGTTGCATTTCATCGGCAGTTTCCGAAATAATTTGAAATATTTTATGTTGTAGTTTCTTGTTCATTATATGCCAAAATTAATAGTGTCAGTGAGTTCTCACTGACACAATCTTAAAAATCGTGACAAAATTACAATTATTTAGCTGAATCTTGCCCGAAATCTTTCATTTCGGAAAAAGGTATTATATTTGATATTTATATATCGACATTTGTATATATGTTGAAATTATTTTAAAATTAAATATCATGTTGGAACATTTAACTAAAGAAACTTTCAAAGAGAAAGTATTCAATTTCGAAGCAAATAAAGAGTGGAAATATGAAGGTGACAAACCTTGTATGATTGATTTTTATGCCAATTGGTGTGGTCCATGTAAAATGGTTGCTCCCATTTTGGAAGAGTTACAAAAAGAATATGGCGACAGCATTGTGATTTACAAGGTAAATACAGAAGACGAACAGGAATTGGCCGGAATGTTTGGAATTCAAAGTATTCCGTCGTTGCTTTTTGTACCAAAAGATGGTCAGCCTCAAATGGCAATGGGCGCTCTGCCAAAACAAACTTTTGAAAAAGCAATTGCCGACGTATTAAAGGTTGAAAAACCCCTTTTGAATTAAAGACAGTTCAATACCTTTTCAAGTTGAATGCCGCGGGAACCTTTAATTAGGATAGCTCCGTCAGTAATTGGACTATCTGAAAGGAAATTGCAAAGCAAATCAACATTTTGAAAACTTTTGCAATTGAATTTTTCGGCAATTTCAAAAAAGTTTTTACCTACAGTATAAACTGTTATTTCAGGATAATTTTTTAAAAGTTCGAGTATGGAAATGTGTTCTGATTTGGAATATTTTCCAAGTTCAAGCATATCGCCTAAAATCAGGTAATTATTACCCGAACTGTTCGATATAAAGCTTTTTATGGATGCTTGCATGCTGGTTGGATTGGCATTGTAAGCATCCATAATTATTTTAAGCCCGTTTTTATTGATCAGTTGCGAACGGTTATTTTGCGGATAATAGTTTTTCAATGCCTTTTGAATTTCAATTGGATCTACATCAAAATAATTTCCGATACAGGCAGCAGCTAAAATGTTTTCGAAATTATAATCACCCGTAAGGTTTGTATTTAAATATAAAACACCTTTTTTAAAGTTTGCTTTTAGATGAACAAACGGAGGCGATGACAGCAGTTCTCCATTAAAATCAGCATCTTCAAAACCGTAGCTTTCTCTATGTTCAATATCTTTGGAAAGTTCGCTTAAAAGTGGGTTTTGCCTGTTGTAGAAAATGGTTCCGTTTTTACTTTTAATATATTGATATAACTCTGATTTAGTTTTTATAACACCTTCAAAAGAACCGAATCCTTCGAGGTGGGCTTTCCCAATGTTTGTAATTATTCCATAATCGGGTTCGGCAATCGCACATAAATCAGCAATTTCACCGGGATGATTGGCGCCCATTTCAACTACACCAAACTCTGTATGAGTATTCATTTTTAGCAATGTAAGCGGAACTCCGATATGATTATTCAGATTTCCCTGCGTAAAACTTACATTGAATTTTTCTGACAACACGGCAGAAACCAGCTCTTTTGTGGTTGTTTTCCCATTTGTGCCTGTAATAGCCAATATGGGTAATCCTAGTTTTCTTCGATGTAAGTTTGCCAGGTCTTTTAATGTTTGCAAAACATTGTCCACAAGTATCGTTTTGTCTGAAATTGAATTCTCCGGCTCATCGATAATTGCGCAAACAGCTCCTTGTTCCAAAGCTGTTGATGCAAATTTATTACCGTTGAAATTTTCACCTTTCAAGGCAAAGAAAATACAGTTCTTTTCGATTTTCCTGCTATCCGTTGAAATTATAGGATATTCTGTAAAAAGCTTGTATATTTTTTCAATTGCTGTCATTCATCAAAAATAATTTCCTTTTGAAAATTTGCATAAAAAAAGCCTCATTAAATGAAAATGAAGCTTTAAAAATATTTAAATAATTTAATTTAAAATCCTTGAGGGCTGCCCACTCTGTTCATTGCACAACGGAAACCTAAGTCGTTTTGCGATTTGTCCTGTTCCATGTATCTGCGGGTCCCTGGTACAAGCCAGTACGCGCGGTCTCTCCATGAACCACCTTTATAAACACGCACATTGTCGGTTATTAATGATGAGTAATTTCCTTGTCCGTTATCCTGAATATACATATCCTTGGTTTCATTATTTTGAATGCCTAACCAATCGGTTCCGACGACAATTTGTGAATTTGGATCGCCATCTTCAAAATTCCTGAAATCGGCAACTGTGTCTTTTACCATTTCGCCAAACTCATTTCGCATCAAAGTACCGTTATTGTCCCGGCGATATTCGGTTACTACATTTCCCCTGAACGGATTAAACTCGTCAACATCTTTAAAAGATAACGGTCTGTACACATCTGACACCCATTCGTTAACATTTCCAGCCATGCAATATAGTCCGAAGTCATTAGGTTCGTATGAAAAAACAGGAGATGTAATATCAGCATTGTCATTCAAAGCACCGGCAACACCCATCATATCACCTCGTCCTCTAACAAAGTTGGCTTTCATTTGACCCTTTCCCTTTTTTGCATCTTCACGAAGATATGCACCATTCCAGGGATAAAGTTTTCTGTCAGTTAAAAGTTCACCATCCATATTTTCAGTTAATCCATAAGCTGCATATTCCCATTCAGCTTCGGTTGGTAAACGGTAATTTGGCAGCATAATGCCATCTTCCCAGCGAATTCGTTTTGCTGTTCCGTCAGGATTTTCAAGTGGTTTATTCCCATCTGTACCCTGATATAATCCCACCAAATAAGATTTTGAATTATAAACATTTTGACCCGATTGTGTATTATCGTGGGCAAGTATTCCTTTTTCCACAAGTATTTGTTCGTTAACTCTATCGGTTCTCCAGGCACAATATGCAGTTGCCTGCTCCCAGGTTACGCCAACAACCGGATATTCACTATAAGCAGGATGTCTGAAATAGTTTTCTACATATGGTTCATTAAAAGCTAATTCACTTCTCCACACAGTAGTGTCAGGTAATGCTGCATCTATTTTTGGTTGATTTCCCGGATATACTCGGTTTAACCAATGGGTATATTCACGGTAATCCTGATTTGAAACTTCAGTTTCGTCCATATAGAATGAAGGGACTGTAACTCTTCGCGGAGTGTTGTCCCAACGGTACATGACATCCTGTTCAACCCTGCCCATGGTAAAAGTTCCACCCTGAACAAAGACCAAACCTGGTCCAGCTTCCTGTTCATAACCAGATTCATTGGGAATGTTTCCTGTTTCCTCGTCGTTATAACTCCAACCTGTTGTGCGGGAAACTCCGCTACCACCACCTTTTTTACCAAACAAACCACATCCCGAAAGGAAAGCGGCTAATAAAACTATGAACAAAGTTTTTAACTTCATCATCTTCATTTTTAGTTACTTTTGAGATCGCACAAATATAACTAAAATGTTCAATTCTTATTGTTTAACCATTTTAAAAATATTTCAGTTTTTTAGAACTATGTTGATATATTTGCCGCCAATGGCGCATTTCAGTTGATTGTTAAAGGAAACATTTTGTTACAATATTAATGGGTTTGTGTCGTTTGTTTAGTATTAATTACGTGGTATATGAAAAGATTTATATTTCTGTTGTTCATTATTGTAGTTGGTTTTACAGGCGGTGATGTGCAAAAGGAATTGATTGTACTGAAATGGAATGATTCTCAGATTGTGGAAAATGGAATTACTGTCTGTAAAGAATTGAACTTTGAAAATGCGGCATTCCCCGATTTTGAAGCTAAACTTCCGGTTTTTTATAAAACATATAATTTGGAAAATGGTAATCAAGATTTCAATTTTGCCATTGAAAATGAAACATTTGAAGAAGTAAAACTCTCAAGCAGGTTTCTGAAATTAAATAAAATTGGGAGTGAAATTCTGATTGTTACTGAAAAAACTCAATCAAACGGTATATTCAAACTTCATTTACAGATTTCGACAGTTAAAAAAGAAGGGAATAAAATTCTGCGCTTGAAAAGTTTTGAGCTAAAACAGATAACAATAAGGAACTCAGCTTCACAAAAAAGTGGGCAAGCCGTTTCAAATACGCATGTTTGGAAAACGAGCTCAGTTCTTAAAAGTGGAAAATGGATAAAAATAGAGGTTAACGGTAAAGGTATTATTAAGATTCCTTATTCAAAATTAACTTCACTTGGATTTGCGGATCCTTCAAAAGTCAGTGTATATGGTAGCGGTGGGACAATCCTGTCAGAAGATCCCGGAGTTATAGATTACGATGATCTTGAACAATGCGCAGTTTGGCATGACAAAAATAATGGTACAGACTGTTTGTTTCTCTATTCTCCGGGAACAACCCGATGGGATTTTGATAATTCTAACAGTATTTTCAAGCATACATTAAATGACTATGCAAATAAGGGTTTTTTCTTTTTAACCGATAATGCTGGGAATCCAAAAGTCGCCCAGCTTTTACCGGTTATTCAGGAGCCTGTTACACACACTGTTTCGGCAGGTGACGCTTACCAGTTGTATGAAAATGAAACTGAAAATGTTCTTACTTTAGGCAAAGGTCTGGGGTCGGGAAAACAGTGGTTTGGCGATAAATTTAAACATAGTTCGGTTAACAATATTGATTTTGATCTGACAGACATTGTAGCTTCTGAACAGGTAAAAATTCGTGTAAACGCCATTGCTCGTTCTTTTGCGGCATCACAAATGAAAGTGTTGGTAAATCAGGTTGAAAAAGATTCATTGAATTTTAACCGTGTAAATACCGACAGCCAGGAATCCGATTATGCTGACCAAAAGGAAGAAGTATTTGAAACAACTTTATCCGGAACCACAAATAAAATCACTTTAAAATATTTTGCAAAAAACAATAACGGCAATGTTGATGACAATGCGCTGGCATGGCTTGATTTTATTGAGATAAATTACCGAAGAAAACTTAAATTTGGGAGTGAACCTTTGTTTTTTAGCGATAAATCTTCAGTAAGTGATGGAAATATTATTACTTTTTCAATTGAAAATGCAATTACTGGTTCACGGGTTTTTGATGTAACACAGGTCAACAATGTGATGGAAGTACCTGTGGAAATTTCAAGAAATGTTGCAGTAATAAAGCGGCCTGCAACTAAACTTTTGAGTATGTTGCTTTTAATCCGAACGGAACTTACAGCGAACCTGAATATCTTGGAGAAATCACAAATCAGGACTTACATGCATTAAGTACCCCCGAATTTATAATTATAACACATCCTAACTTTTTAACTTCTGCAAATAAACTGGCCGATTTTCACAGGAGTTTTGACGGAATGGATGTTGAAGTGGTAACAACCGAACAGGTATATAATGAATTTAGTTCGGGAACCAAAAGTGCTACCGGAATCAGAAATTTCATTAAAATGTTTTATGACAGGGGCGAGAGACTTAAATATGTTTTATTGTTTGGCGATGGTAGTTTTGATAACAGAAATATAAGACCCGAAACCAAAAATTTTGTGCCAACTTACCAATCTTTCAATTCACTTGTGCCGGTTAAATCGTTTGTTACAGATGATTATTTTGTAATGCTTGATGCGGGTGAAAGTGTGTACAACGGCGCGATAGACCTGGGTATTGGACGAATTCCGGCACAAACAACTTTTGAAGCTGAAACAGTAATTAATAAAATCGAAAATTATTATAAGCCTGAAGCTTTGGGGAATTGGAGAAATATCGTTTGCCTGATAGCTGATGATCAGGATGGTGGATTACATATGAGAGATACTGAAAAGCTTGATAAATTAATAAAGGATAACCACAGTGAGTTTGTGACTGACAAAATTTATTTCGATTCTTACCTTCAACAGGTTAATGCCGGGGCAGAAAGATATCCTGATGTAACTAATGCAATAAATAACAGGGTTAAGGATGGAGTTTTGATTTTGAATTATGTTGGTCATGCCAATGAACGATATATGGCTGATGAACATGTACTTGACATAAGTAATGTAAATACGTGGTCGAACACAAACAACCTACCCATTTTTGTAACAGCAACCTGCGAATTCAGTCGTTTTGATGCCGATGAAACTTCAATTGGGGAGTATGTCTTGTTTAATCCAACTGGTGGAGGTATTGGACTTTTTTCGACCACCCGATTGGTTTATGCTTATTCAAATTCTTTGTTAAGCCAAAGTTTTTATCGTTTTGTTTTTGAACAGGACGAACAAGGAAACCGCTATCGTATGGGAGATATTATTCGACTTGCAAAAATTAATACCCTAAATAGTATCAATAAAAGAAATTTTAGTTTACTGGCAGATCCAGCGCTTAGGTTGTCATACCCCCGGAATAAAGTTGTAACTACTTCTGTTAATGGAAATGAAGTTGGTAATAGTACCGATACAATCCGCGCTTTACAGAAAGTGGAGATTTCGGGTATTATTTCTGATTTTTCAGACAATAAATTGAACGATTTTTCAGGAGAAATGACAGTTACAGTTTATGATAAGGAAACAACTGTAAGTACTTTGGGCAACAATGGTGAAACTCCTTTTAAATATAATGTGCGCGAGAATATTATTTATAAAGGACAGGTTACTGTTACAGCCGGGGAGTTTTCATTCAGTTTTGTTGTACCGAAAGATATTTCGTATGTAATTGGCCAGGGCAATATTATGTATTATGCCCAAAATAGTGTTGTTGATGCGCATGGTGCATTTAATGATTTTAAAATCGGCGGGCTTTCAAATCAATCAGTTCAGGACAACGAAGGACCGAAAATCGAGCTGTTTATGGATAACAGGGATTTTGTTTCAGGAAACAAAACGAGTAAAAATCCAACTTTGGAAGCATATCTTTCAGATGAAAATGGAATTAACACTGCCGGCACCGGAATTGGACATGATATTACAGCAGTTTTAGACGGAGATTATTCAAATGTTCTCATACTCAATAATTATTATCAGTCTGATATAAATAATTACAAAAGTGGAGTCGTTAAATTTCCATTTACAAATTTGACACCAGGCAAACATACAATTACACTAAAAGCTTGGGACGTTGCAAACAACTCTTCGGAACAGGAAATTGAATTTGAAGTTACAGGAGAATTTTATATCAGCCAGGTATTTAATACCCCAAATCCGGCTGTTGATAATACTTATTTTAGTTTTGAACATAATCAATCAGATGCAAATTTTAATATTATGATCGAGGTTTTTGACCAATTAGGACGCAGAGTTGATTTCATAAGAACTGAAGTTGGTTCATCAGGCTCAAAAAGTAATCCAATTCGTTGGGACTTTAATGAAACAGGTACACCCCTTTTAAACGGAATTTATATTTACCGCATTACTGCTCAAAATAATGATGGGATATATTTTTCAAAATCGGGAAAAATGATGATTGCGCGATAATTTTTTCAGTGTATAAAATTTTTCATCATTTGTTGCGTTTTCATTTGTATTATGAATATTATAAATATGGCTGCAAAAACAAATATTATATCTTTGCAGCCTCAATTTTTTTAAAATTATGAAGCAATTATTTAGTTTTTTATTACTTCTGACAATGGTTGTTGCCATAGCGGAAAATGTTATTGCCCAGGCAACTACTTCAGGAGCAAATACAATTACAACAGCTGTTCCTTTTCTTTCAATAACACCTGATTCCAGGGCTGGTGGTATGGGTGATGCTGGTGTAGGTTTAACGCCGGATGTAAGTTCACAACACTGGAACCCGGCAAAATATGTTTTCATGGAAAGTGATATGGGAATTGGTTTATCCTATTCACCCTGGTTGCGCAATCT
Source organism: Draconibacterium sp. (assembly GCA_016705335.1). Taxonomy (GTDB): domain Bacteria; phylum Bacteroidota; class Bacteroidia; order Bacteroidales; family Prolixibacteraceae; genus Draconibacterium. Next base: position 84,606 of record JADIYN010000007.1, read on the forward strand.
CGTGGATGACATCAACCTCGCATATTTATCGGGTTACAAAAAGCTCGACGATGTGCAGGCAATAAGTGCATCTTTACGCTATTTCTCCCTGGGAGATATTATTTTCACAAGTGATTATGGTGAAATAAACGGGCAACAAAGTCCCAATGAATTTGCCGTAGATTTTGGTTATTCAAGGTTACTCTCTGAAACTTTTTCCGGGGCTGTGGCATTGCGCTATATCCGTTCTGATTTAACCGGTGGGCAAATGGTTGGTGGTGTTGAAACACATGCCGGAAATGCATTTGCGGCTGATGTTGCCTTTTATTACTATAAAGAATTAAGGGTCAACCGCAAAGACAATATTTTTTCGGCAGGTATTAATATTCAGAATATTGGTTCAAAAATATCTTATACCGATGGAACAATAAAAGATTTTATACCAACCAATTTAATGCTGGGAGCTTCATATACTTCAAATCTTGATGATTACAACTCGTTTACATTTTCTTTTGAAGCAAATAAATTGCTGGTGCCAACGCCTCCTGCTGATTCAGTTGGTCTGGACGATGGTGTCATTGTTTCAGGAGGTGTTAATTCCGATATCGGATCGATTGAAGGAATTGTAGTTTCGTTTCATGACGCACCCGGAGGGTTTCAGGAAGAGATGCAGGAAATTAACCTCTCATTGGGGATTGAATACTGGTACAACAAGCAATTTGCAATAAGAGGAGGTTATTTTTATGAACACGAAAATAAGGGTAACAGAAAATATTTCACAGCCGGGGCAGGTTTAAAACTTAATGTATTTGCTCTTGATTTCTCGTATCTGTTGCCAACTCAGCGCAATCACCCACTTGAAAATACACTTAGGTTTACGCTATCGTTTGATATTGATGCCTTTGGAAATCAACGATAATGAATTTCCGGATTGGACAAGGATATGATGTGCACCGCCTGGCCGAAGGAGAAACTTTGTGGCTTGGCGGTATTTTAATTCTGCACCACAAAGGAACCGTAGCACATTCAGATGGTGATGTGGTTATCCATGCTATTTGCGATGCTATTTTGGGAGCGGCAAAACTGGGCGATATTGGAACAAATTTTCCTGATACTTCTTCAGAATTCAAAAATATCGACAGTAAAATATTGCTGGATAAATCATATCAGCTTGCTCAAAAAAAGGGATATGAAATAGTAAATATCGATTGCACTATTAACGCACAGCAACCTAAATTAAAACCTTTTATCCCCGAAATGGAAATGGTAATGGCCAAATTGCTTCAAATTGATGTAGATCAGATTTCGGTAAAAGCAACCACTACAGAAAAATTAGGATTTGAAGGACGCGAGGAGGGTATTTCAGTAAATGCGGTTGTACTTTTAAAAAAGTTGTAAAAATTATGAAAACTCTTGTAATAGGCGCAAGTTCAAAACCAGATCGATTTTCGAATATGGCAATTCGGGCTTTGCGCGAAAACAACCATGAAGTTATTGGGCTCGCAAAAAGAGAAGGAATGGTTTCTGATGTTCATATTCAGACTGAGTTCCCCAAAGATGATAACATTCACACAGTTACTTTGTATATCGGGGCAGTACACCAGGTAGAATATTACAAATCCATACTCGATCTGAAACCTGAAAGGGTAATTTTTAACCCGGGAACTGAAAACTTTGAACTGGCCGAAATGCTTGAAATAAATGGTATTGAAACCATTGAAGGTTGCACTTTGGTAATGTTGGGTACAGGAAGATTTTAATCATAAATTAATGTTTAGATGTTCACAGAGATTCAATCGTTTGATGAGTTTTTAAAACTAAAGAATGAGGAGCCAGCTTTGCTTGCCTATTTTTCAACAGAGGCATGTAATGTTTGCAAAGTTCTCAAACCCAAGGTTGCTGATTTACTGCAACAAGAATTCCCCAAAATAAAATCTGTTTACATAAAATCTGACAAATTACCTGAAGTTGCCGCTCAAAACCAGGTTTTTACCGCCCCCACAATACTTGTTTTTTTTGATGGCCGTGAATACATCCGAAAGAGCAGGAACATCGGTATTGGCGAATTACAGCTCGAAATAGAACGGCCTTATTCCTTGATTTTTTCGTAGTTGAAAATAGCACGGTTTGAAATTAAACTCTTTTCTTTTCGTTACAATTCTTTTCTCGAACGCAATCTCCTTGTTATTTGGTTTGAATATTTATTCATTCTAAACATTGTAAACCAATAAAATAAAAGTCTGTATTTTATTAAATGATGCTGGAATCATTGTTAAATATCTTGTTTAGAAACAGTGTTTGTCATAACTTCGTCACAATTTATCTGTCGTCAGATGAAATATATCGATAAAAAGTGTGTTTCCCGAATTTCTGACTGATTTCTAATATTAAATAGAAATATTTGTTAACTAAATTAATTAAAGAAAAAATGAAAAAATTGAGAATTGGTTTATTGGCTGCAGTTGTTGCAGTTTTATTTTCGAGTTGTGGATACAACAAAATGGTTTCAATGGACGAGCAGGTTACCTCGCAATGGGCGCAGGTTGAAAACGTTTATCAAAGAAGGGCTGATTTAATACCAAACCTTGTAAACACGGTAAAAGGTTACGCTGCTCACGAACAGGAAACACTGGAAGGCGTTATTGAAGCACGCTCAAAAGCAACTTCCGTAAATATCGATCCTTCAAAACTTACCCCTGAAACTATCCAACAGTTTAACCAGGCACAGGAAGGTCTTTCTTCGGCTTTGAGCAAGTTGATGGTTGTAGTTGAAAGATACCCCGATTTGAAAGCCAACCAGAATTTTCTGGATTTACAGGCACAGCTTGAAGGTACTGAAAACCGCATCACAGTTGAGCGTATGAAATTCAACGAAACAACAAAAACTTACAATGCTTATATCCGAAAATTTCCACAGGTAATTTATTCCGGCTGGTTTGGTTTCGAAAAGAAAACCTATTTTGAAGCGCAACAAGGAGCAGAAAAAGCCCCGGAAGTTAAATTCTAAGCAAATATAAATGCGATGAATGTTCAGAAATATTTTACAGAAGAAAACAAACTGCAAATAGCAAATGCAATCAGAGTAGCCGAGACAAATACCTCAGGCGAAATCAGGCTGCACATTGAAAAATATTGTAAGGAAGAGGTGTTGGACAGGGCTGCCTATATTTTCGAAAAACTTGAAATGCATAAAACAATATTGCGTAACGGAGTGCTATTTTATATGGCTGTTGAAGACAGAAAATTTGCAATACTTGGAGATGCAGGTATAAATCAAAAAGTTTCCGATGATTTTTGGGCGAATGCTAACGAAACTGTTTTGTCAAGTTTTAAAGAAGGGAAACTCACAGAAGGTTTGGTTGAGGGAATTTTGATGGCAGGAGAACAATTAAAAGAACATTTCCCATACATGAAAGATGATAAAAATGAACTTTCGGACGACATTTCGTATGGGAAAAACTGAGAATAAAATGAAAAAAATATTAACGATAATCACTGTCTTAAGTTTTTTAGCTGCAATTTCGTTTGCACAAATTCCTGAACGACCGGTTCCCCCGCGATTGGTTAACGATTTTGCAAACGTTTTATCTGATGCCGAAAAAACTCAACTTGAAAATAAATTGGTGCAGTTTGCTCAAACAACTTCTACCCAGATTGTTGTTGTTACAGTATCTGATCTTGCTGGAGATGATCCCGGGAATTATGCATTTCAGATTGGTGAAAAGTGGGGTGTGGGGCAAAAAGACAAAGACAACGGGATCGTGGTGTTGGTTAAGCCAAAACAGGGAAACAGCAAAGGACAGGTTTTTATTGTAACCGGTTATGGTTTAGAAGGCATTTTACCCGATGCTGTAGTAAATTCAACTGTTGTTGATTATGAAATGATTCCACGTTTTATGGAGAATGATTATTATGGAGGAATTTCAAATGGAGTAAAAGTTATAATGGGTATTACCCAAGGTGAATATACTGCTGAGCAATATCAGCAAAAAGTTGAGCAAAATAAAGAGGGCGGTTTTATTCCGGCAATAATAATTTTTATTTTGATATTTGTTTTTATGATGCGTGGTCGCCGGAACAGGTTTTATTCGCCTGGTAAAAGTTTACCTTTTTGGCTTGCGATGGGAATGTTATCGGGCAGTAACCGTTCAGGTGGATCATTTGGTAATTTTTCGTCGGGAAGTGGTGGTTTTGGTGGTTTTGGAGGCGGAAGCTTCGGTGGCGGCGGTGCCGGTGGAAGCTGGTAAACCAGTTCAAAGTTCAAGAATTCATAAGGTTCAAAGTTCAGAGTTCCGTTTAGAACTTTAAACTTTAAACTTTGAACCCTGAACTTTAAACTATACTTCTTCTGAATCTAAAAATATAGTTTGTTCGCGATTTGGACCGACGGATGCAATTGTAACCGGAATCCCAACTTCTTCCTCAATAAAATTTATATAATTGTTTAATTCTTCAGGAAATTCATCCTGGTGTTTAATCTTTGTTAAATCAGTTTGCCATCCTGGCAGTTCAACATATACCGGTTTTACGTCGTCATTCAACTCAAATGGAAAATGTTCAACTGTTTCACCTTCAATTTCATAACCAACACAAATTTTAATAGTTTCGAACTGATCCAAAACATCAGCTTTCATCATTATTAATTGGGTTACTCCATTAAGCATTATTGAGTATTTCAAGGCAACCAAATCGAGCCAGCCACATCTTCTGGGTCTTCCGGTAGTCGAGCCATATTCATTCCCTGCTTTGCGCAAGCTGGCTCCTGTTTCGTCTATTAACTCTGTTGGGAATGGACCCATGCCAACCCGAGTACAATAAGCTTTAAAAATCCCTAAAACTTCACCAACTTTATTGGGTGCAATTCCCAGCCCAGTGCATGCACCTGCACAAATGGTATTCGAACTTGTGACATATGGATATGAGCCAAAATCAATATCAAGTAATGTTCCCTGTGCTCCTTCTGCTAAAACCGATTTGTCTTCCAGCAAAAGTTTGTTGATCATGTGTTCCGTGTCAACTATTTTGAAAGTTTTAAGAAGCTTGATTCCCTCAAACCAATCTTTTTCACAATCACCAAGAATTTGCTGAAAATCGTACCTGTAAAAATCAGTTAAAAGCAATTTATGACTTTCAACACGCGATTTGTATTTTTCATCAAAATCATGGAGCAAATCACCAACACGCAAACCTTCGCGGCCAATTTTATCTTTGTAAGTTGGACCTATTCCCTTTAATGTTGAACCAATTTTCGATTCACCCTTTTGTTGCTCTGAAGCAGCATCAAGCAACCGGTGTGTGGGTAAAATCATGTGTGCTTTTTTCGAAATGTATAAGTTTTGTGAAATATCCACTCCAATTTTTTTTAACGATTCAATTTCTTTTTGGAAAACTATTGGATCGATAACAACACCATTTCCAATGATATTTATTTTGTTTTCCCGAAAAATACCTGATGGAATTGTATGAAGCACATGTTTTATATTGTTGAATTCCAAAGTGTGTCCTGCATTTGGACCACCTTGAAAACGAGTAATAACATCGTATTTTGGAGTTAATACATCAACAATTTTTCCTTTCCCTTCGTCGCCCCATTGCAGGCCAAGTAAAACATCTACTTTCATTTGGTTTTTTTAATGATTATAATCGTGGTTTTTAATTTACTTTTCATCATTACTTAAGGGAAAAAACCGTGAAAAATCAATCTTATAAAAATTTTCACGGCTTACATATAAAGCGTTTAAAAATACAAATAATTTTTGGTTTACGGCGAAAAAGATTTAAAGCAGTTACGGGGAATAGAAAAATATTAAAATAGTTAATAAATCTTATTTCAAATTTTCACCGTAAATGTACAAAGTGTGGTGCGAAAGTTTAAAATTGTTTTGTTTGCACGCATCTTCAATAATTTCCCGTATTCGTGGATCAAAAAATTCGATAACATTTCCATTTCTTGTATCGATTAAATGATCGTGTTGCAAGGAAGCAAAAGCTTTCTCGAATTGGGCAATGTTTTTCCCAAACTGATGTTTTACAACAAGCTTACAATCAAGAAGCAAATCAATAGTGTTGTACAGTGTTGCCCTACTTACCCTGTAGTTATTGTTTTTCATCGAAATGTACAATGATTCAATATCAAAGTGCCCTTCGCGAAAATAAATTTCTTCAAGAATTGCAAACCTCTCCGGGGTTTTGCGATGTCCATTTATTTCCAGGTATTCAGTAAACATATTTTTTACTGTTTCTCTGGTTTTATGGTTATTCATAATTAAACCAATTTAAAATAGGACGTAAAAATAGAATTTTTTTTGATATTCTTTAGAATGATTAAAAATTAATCGTTTAGATTTTTTATCCGCGAAACATTTTCAATCCCTTTTATTTTTTTTAATTGGGAGATTAAATTGTTTAAATCATCGGTATTGTGAATGTAAAGAAATAAATCTCCTTTAAAAATACCATCGTTTGTTTCAAACTGAACTGATCGCATATTGATATTGTTTTCGTTTGAAATAATGTTTGTAACCTGATTTACAATTCCCATCCTGTCGAAACCTTCAAGTAGCAGACGGGTTAAATATGACTGTTTTTTGAATTTTGTCCATTCTGCCGCTACAATTTTTTCACCTTGATTAGACAAATATTTGGCTAAAACTGGACATTCAGTTTTATGTATAAGTACATGATCTTCAGTGCTTAAATATCCCAAAACTTCATCGCCGGGTATAGGGTTGCAACATTTGGCCAGTGAAAAAGAAGCATTGTCCTGATTTTCTTTTAATACAAAAGGTTTTTTCTGTCAATTTTATTTTTTGTTTTTTTATGTGTTTTTTTCTCTTGTTCCTCTGTTTCCTCAATTACTTCCCTTTTCTTATTTCCAAAAGTAATGTTCCAGTATTTTACTAATTTATTCTCAGATTTACGGCCAAGAATTTCATTTAAATTTGTTAGTTCAATAAACCCCATACCAACCTGAGAGTATAATTGATCTTTATTATTAAGATTGAAATGCCCAACTATTTTCTTTAAATTATTTGATGTTAGAATGGCACCGGATTTTAGAACGGCTTCTTCAACAATAACTTTTCCGTTTTCGATGTGTTTATTTTTTTCGAGTTTAAACGCATCTTTAATTTTATTTCGTGCTTTTGCTGAAGTTGTGAATTTTAACCATTCCAGTTTTGGAGTTTGATTTTTGGAAGTTAGAATTTCAATCTGGTCGCCATTTTGCAAAACATGGCTTATGGGAACAAGCTTCATATTTATCTTGGCACCAATACATTTGTTTCCTAAATCAGAGTGGATTTCATATGCAAAATCAATAATTGTTGAACCTTGTGGCATTGAAATCATGTCGCCCTTTGGTGTAAAAACATTTATGTCAGTGCCGTATAAATTGAGTTTAAAATCATCCAGAAATTCAAAAGCGTCCGCATCCGGGTTTTTCAAATGGTCACGTATTCTTTCAATCCAGGTTTCAAGTTCATTTTCAAAGGTTGTTATGTCTTTGTAGCGGTAATGAGATGCAAAACCACGATTGGCAATTTCGTCCATTCGTTCGGTTCTGATCTGAACTTCAACCCATTTTCCCTGAGGACCCATTACAGTAACGTGCAAGGATTCATAACCATTAACTTTTGGTAGATTGATCCAGTCACGAATTCGGTCGGGCTTTGGTTTATATATGTCTGTTACTATCGATAAAACGTCGAAACACTGTCTTTTTTCAGAAATAACAGGGTTGGGTTTTATTACAATCCGAATGGCGAGAATATCGTAAATTTCATTAAAGCTGACGCCTTTTTTTTGCATTTTCTGCCAAATGGAGTAGCTTGATTTTAAACGGTGGGTAACTTCACAATCAAAATGTTCGTCGTTTAGTTTTACCTTTATCGGTTTAATGAATTCATTTATGAGGTAGTTTCGTTTTTCTTCCTGATTATGAAGAAAATAAGTAATTTGATTGTATTCCTCTGGATGTTTGTATTTAAAACTAAGTTCTTCCAACTCTGTTTTAATTGTGTATAAACCTAAGCGTTGGGCAAGAGGTACATACAAAAAAAGTGTTTCGCCGGCAATTTTAGTTTTTTTATTGGCCGGCATCGATTCAAGAGTTTGCATGTTGTGAAGTCGGTCGGCAATTTTTATTAACACAACCCTAACATCTTCAGACAAAGTCATGAGCATTTTTTTGAGCGTCAGTGCTTGTCGTGAATCGAAATCACCTGAAAGTTTTGTCAATCCGTCAACAATTTTAGCAACTTTATCGCCAAACATATTTTCAATATCCGAAACTCTGTATTCGGTATCTTCAACTACATCATGTAAAATTGCAGCAACTATTGATGTTGCGCCAAGACCAATATCCTTTGCTACAATTTTCGCAACAGCAATAGGATGAATAATATAAGGTTCGCCTGATTTTCGTCTTGTACCTTCATGAGCAGCATTGGCAAAACGGAACGCTTTTTCGATGCGGGTAAGCCGTTCGCTATCAAACTTATTGCGAAGCTCTTTTATAAAGTCTTCGTAACAGTCTTCAATATACCTTATTTCTGCTTGTGTAAAATGCTGCACTTATTTCCTTCGATTAAAATCCTCTAATTTTCCCAATATTTAGGAATTTCAGAATTTAAAAATCCTGTTTAACTCCTTATTTTCAACCGCTAAAATATTACTTTTTTGTCATCAATGATTATTGATAAGGATTAGAATTTTCATTTATTATTTTCAATAGCCATTTATTCTATTTGACTTTCTTTTTTTTGATTTGACTGGCAAGTTGATTGATTGCATTTGTCATTTTATCCCAGCTAAACCGTTCTTTTTCTTTTAGAATATTATTGGTGAATTCTTTAATTCGATTATTCTCAAATAAATCAATTAACGCTTTTGAAATTTCTTCGGGATTAGGCTCTACAACATAACCAACCTTCATGTGAGGAATTATTTCAGCCAGACCACCCACATTGGTAACCAACATTGGTTTATTAAAGTGGTAGCCAATTTGGGTAACACCACTCTGAGTGGCCGATTTATATGGTTGTGCAATTATGTCGGCTCCATTGAAATAATGTTGTACTTCTTTATTTGAGATATAACTTGTATGCAAAATAACATCATCCTCAAGTTTCAATTCTTTAATTAATTCGAGATATTTCAAGTGGTCGGTATAAAATTCACCTGCCACAATCAACTTAATTCTGTTTGGTTTGAAATATGGATTTGAAAATGCATTTAACAAAAGATCAAGTCCTTTGTAATCACGTATAAAACCAAAAAACAAAATATACCTGTCTTCTTTTGAAAGGTTTAAATTTATAAGTGCTTTTTCCCTGCTTTCAACTTCACCATAATGGTCGTAAATAGGGTGGGGAGTTAGTATTTTCGGCTTTTTATAGTTGAATTTCTCCAGGTCGTTTAAAACACTTCCTGACATTGTAATGAAAGCATCGATACTGCCAATGAAATATCGGCAAAGTACTTTATCGCCTGATCCTTTTTCATGCGGAATTATATTATCAGCTATTGAAATAATTTTTGTATATCTGTTCAGTTTAACAATCCTGCAAATTGAACCAAGGCTCATGCTCATAAAAGGTAACCAAAATCGTACAATTAATATTTCGGGACGACTTTTTATTTTCAAACCTACTTTTAACCAGTTAAGAGGATTAACCGAATTAATTTCGCGTGTAATTTCAAAACTGAAAGTTGTTTTTTGTTCGGAAAATTGAGTTTTACCCGGGAAAAGAAATTTTGGGTATTGTAAATTAAACGAAACAATATTGACATCATTCCCTTCATCAACGAGTTGCCGCGCTAATCTTTCATTTAATGCTGCAATGCCTCCTCTATATGGATGTGCCGGTCCCAGAATGGTTATCTTCATGAAAATTGTTTCTTTAATTTGATGGCTACAAATTTATCAATTGGAAAAGTAAATTCACCCTCATTTAAGTTTTTTATTTTAACCCATCTAAAGCTTTGATTTCCATTTTTTTCTTCTTTAAAATCAAATGGACTTAATGATACCTGAAATTTTATGGAGCCCGACAATTTAGCCAGATAGTAAATACTTAGTAACTGTTTATTTTCGCAGAACAGAGCTTTTTGGAAAGAAATCAGTAGTGTAAAAATGTTTTATATTTTTTAATTTCCTGTCCGTTGCACTCTTCCCTGAATTCGCGTTTTAATCCGTCAATTGTTCCTTCACCAAATTCAAGCCCCCCCGGAATTTTGTCATTTTAATCCAGTTGAAATTCATCGGAAAGTAAAACTTCATTTTTGTGGTTTATAACGATTCCGTAAATTCGTATCACAAAATTCCTTGAAGTGTTCATTGTTCAAAGATTTGATTTTCAATAAATGATATTATTTCTTTTGTTTTTTCGGGTTCAAACCAATTCATTTGGTCATCTTTCCTGAACCATGTCAGTTGTTTACGTGCATAACGGCGTGAATTCCGCTTTATTAGTTCAATGGCTTTTTCACGGGAAATTTCACCGTCAAAATATGCAAAGAACTCACGGTAACCCACTGTATTTAGTGCGTTCAAATGCTTTAATTGATATAAATTTCTCGCTTCGTCTTCCAATCCGGCATTTATCATGTTGTCAACACGTGATTAATTTTATCATGTAAAATTTTCTTTCGCAATTCAAACCAATTTTTATTATTGAAATGGTCTTATTTTTTGGATTTTGAAAGGAAGAAGAATATGGTTTGCCTGTCATAATGCAAATTTCAAGTGCATGTAGTATCCGGTTGGTATTCTTAAGATCAACTGAATTGTAATAATCAGGGTCAATCTTTTTTAATTGAAATCGCAGACTTTCAATTCCTTCTGTTTTTAATTTATCATTTAACATTTGTCTAATTTCCGGATCAGAATCGGGCATATTGTCGATCCCATTGCAAATGGCATCAATATAAAGCATTGAGCCACCAACAAGTAAAACTACATTTTGCCTTTTGAATAAAGAATTAATTATATCCAAGTGCTTCATTCTCAAAAATACTAACATTGAAGTTTTCGTGAATTGAGTGATTCTGAATTAAGTGATGTTTTATTTCGGCCAATTCCTCTTTACTGGGAACCGCCGTGCCTATGTTCATCTCTTTAAATATTTGTCTTGAATCGGATGAAACAATTTCAGTTTTGAAGTGCTTTGCTATTATCAATCCGGCAGTTGTTTTTCCAATTCCTGTTGGTCCGGTAAGAACGATTAAATATTTGTGCATTAAATTGTGTTGTTTTTATCATATCAAAGAAAAAAAAGACTGTTCAAAGATGTTGAACAGTCTGGAAATTCATTTAAAATGATATTAATGCTTTAAAAATCATCCATCTCACCAAAAATTTCGGTGTAATCTTCAAGTTCTCCAAAAAGCGAGTACGCTTTTTCTTCGTGAAGATCCAACGATTCCTGATCAATTACTTCAACATCATCGCCTAAAACCTGTTGGGGAGTTTCACCTAATTTGAGAGTTACTAATGGTTCACTAAGATTTTTTTCCATAATGATATCTGTTAGTTCAATTAATAATGATCTGTCATTTAAAAAATCAAAAGTATATATCAACTTTTGCCCCTTAGCATGTATAAGATCCGAAAGAATAGTTTTTGCATAATAAGGTAGGCACCTCCATTCATTCCTAAATCAAGCATTGAAATCTCTTTTTCTTTTAAACCTCTTAGGTCGGGAATGAAAAAAGATGCCAATTGGTGTGATTCGTAGCCTAAACTCTTCTGGATTATAGAATGAAAGTCGAAAAAAGTATTCTTTGTGGATAATTCAACTTCCAATTGAAAATTCTTTATTTCTTGTGAAATGATTTGAAAATGAAAAATCATAAAGTTTTACTTGTTGGTACTTTTCAAATTTTGCACGTTTTTATTCAATATCCAACAACAGAAATAGCAAAAACTTAGATAAAAGCTATTGAATCTTTTAAAAAATTCATTCATTGTTAAGCTCGGGTTAACATCAAAAAACTGATTCATAACATTTTTGAACGTATAATTTTTATTAAAAATGATTCGTTTCACAGAAAAGGATGTTACATTAAAAAATGTTAAAAGAAATTTCATAAGGGAAAATATCGAACAAATACGTCACCTATTCGGTAAAAAGTTAGTTTTTACGCCAAATCAAATAATAAATGAAAATGAAAATGGTTTTTTAAAACATTTCTGATTTGAATCATCATTAAAGTTATAATTTTGGTAGATTGTTACATATAATTCTATGCGAAATACTACATTATTTACCCAGAACATTAGGATTGCATTTCAGGCAATGAGAAGTAATATTTTACGGACGGTATTAACAGTGATGATCATTGCGATTGGAATTACTGCACTTGTTGGTATTCTAACTGCAATTGATTCAATAAAAACTTCAATTACCAAGGAGTTTACGGTTCTGGGTGCTAACACTTTTTCAATAACCAGTCAGGGAAATGCGGGTTCAATTGGAAAACAGAGAATAAGAACAAAAACTATTCTTATATCTCCTATTATGAAGCAAAAGAATTTAAGGAGAAATTTGATTTTCCTGCAACTGCATCAATTTCTGTTTTTGCAACTGGAACAGCAACCTTAAAATATGGATCAGAAAAGACGAACCCAAATATTAGTGTACGGGGAATTGATACCGATTATCTTTTTACATCGGGATATGAAGTTGACAAAGGAAGAGCTTTTAGTGAGGATGATATTAATTCAGGGAGAAATTTAGCATTGATAGGCAGTGCGCTTGCAAAACGTTTGTTTAAAGATGGAGAAATTCCACTTCAAAAAGATATAAGTATTGGAAACGGGAAATATAGGATTATTGGTGTACTTGGTGAAAAGGGAAGTGGTTTTGGAGGAAGTAGCGATATGGTTTGTTTTATACCATTTTCAAATTCAAGAAATTATTTTTCAAGACCAAATATGAATTTTGATATTCAGATAAAAGTGAATCAACCGGAATTGATGGATGCTGCTGTTGGTCAGGCGGAATCTGTATTTCGAAATGTTAGGGATTTATCACCCATAGATGAATCGGATTTTAATATTGAAAAAAGTGATAATATTGCAAACTTGCTTTTAAAAAATATTCGGAATATAACCCTTGTAGCGACAATTATTGGTTTTATTACATTACTGGGTGCTGCAATTGGTTTGATGAATATAATGTTAGTCTCAGTTACAGAACGCACACGTGAAATTGGTGTAAGAAAAGCGATTGGTGCCAAAAGTGGTACTGTTAAACAACAATTTCTTTTTGAGGCTATTGTAATTGGTCAAATTGGAGGATTTTTGGAATTTTATTTGGAATTGGAGCAGGCAATCTTGTTTCAATGATGATTGGATCATCGTTTATTGTTCCATGGACATGGATACTTCTGGGAGTAGCTTTGTGTTTTGGAGTCGGCGTCATTTCAGGTTATTACCCAGCCAAAAAAGCTTCTCAGCTTGATCCAATAGAATCATTACGTTATGAATAACATTCAGATTTTTATGCAATAAAAAAGGATGCCGATGGACATCCTTTTAACAATAATATATTTAGTAATAAATTATTTTACTGAATCCATATATTCTATCAATTCAACAACTTTTTTCGAATAACCCATTTCATTGTCATACCATGATACAACTTTTACAAAAGTATCAGTTAATGCAATTCCGGCAGTAGCATCAAAAACTGAAGTTTGAGTTTCGCCAATAAAATCATTAGAAACAACAGCTTCTTCTGTATATCCTAAAACTCCTTTCATTGTGGTTTCTGATGCCAGTTTCATAGCGGCACAAATTTCTTTGTACGTTGCAGGTTTTGCAAGATTTACAGTTAAATCAACAACCGAAACATCAGGAGTTGGAACACGAAATGCCATGCCTGTAAGTTTTCCATTCAAAGAAGGTATTACTTTACCAACTGCTTTTGCTGCACCTGTTGAAGAAGGAATAATATTTTGACCTGCTCCACGTCCACCTCTCCAGTCTTTTGCCGATGGTCCATCAACAGTTTTTTGAGTTGCAGTGGTGGCATGAACAGTTGTCATTAAACCGTCAACTATGCCAAAGTTGTCATGTAAAACTTTAGCAATTGGAGCTAAACAATTTGTTGTGCACGAAGCATTGGAAACAAAAGTCATATCATTCTTATATTCCTTATTGTTTACACCCATTACAAACATTGGTGTGTCATCTTTAGAAGGAGCAGACATAATCACTTTTTTTGCACCAGCATCAATGTGACCCTGAGCACTAGCTTTTGTAAGAAATAATCCTGTTGACTCAACTACATATTCAGCACCAATTTCATCCCATTTCAAATCTGCTGGATTTTTTTCAGAAGTAACACGAATAGTTTTGCCATTTACTATTAACGAACCATCTTTAACATCTACGGTTCCTTTAAATCTGCCATGAGTAGAATCATACTTTAACATGTAAGCCATATAATCAACATCAATTAGATCATTGATTCCTACAACTTCAACATTTTCAGTAGCTACTGCAACCCTAAATACAAAACGGCCGATGCGGCCAAATCCGTTAATACCTATTTTAATTTTTGACATTGTTGTAAATGTTTTAATTATTTAAATAATATTATTCTTCTAAGATTTAAATACAGGAAATATTTAAAATCGATTTTTTTTTGCATGTACAAAGTAAATACTATTATCGTTTCGAATCAAGCCCAATTTTTATTTTACTTCAAAAAACTGTTAACCTTAATGTAAACTTAAAGTGAATTTGTATTGGATATTTTGCATATTCCTGTACATAATTTTACTCTTCGCGAAATATTAAATTCTCAGAGGGTTTAAAATTGTGTATCTTTCTTGTATTTATTGAATTAAGGTATTTTTAAATATGATCGTTTTAATGAATTAGAAACATACTGCCCGATTATGTTATTAAATCATTCAAATTTGAAGAATTTTGAATTGTTGTTTGCGAATATGCAGGGCATTTACAAGTTTTACAAGAACTCACACTTAACTGAAAGAAAGTAGCCAGACCAACAATAATTAATGTTTTGCAAATTTTAAAATTGTACCATTTAATATTCTTAATTTGAAGTATCAAATTATTGATATCCTTATTATAATTTTCAATGGAAAATATCATTTTGTTTATTATTTATAATTTAACAAAGTTTTAAATGATGGTTATACATATATAATAAGCGAAAAAAACAAACATTTATTGCGATATTTGAAAAATTAAGATTAAAATTGCAGCAATTTTGAAGATGATTAAAAACTGGACGTTTCGCAACAGAATTTTTAGGTAGTTATTAAGAGTTAAGGTGGGGTTTTCAATGCAACAATGTTGAAAACATTAATTTAAAAGAAAGTGTTTTATGCAGTATATATTTTGTACATTGTTGCAAAATTTTATACGTTTGTAATATTTACATAAAATAAACAGATAAAATAGTTTGGATATATGATTAAAGAATTAAATAAATTAAAATCAATCAATCAATTAAGTTCAATTTAAAAAGAAATGCTATGAGAAAATCATTTACTTGGTTCTTAAGTTTGATGGTCCTCCTTACCGCCTTTGCGACCTTAGGGTACGCTCAGGAAGAGCAGGAGACTGTTGAACTTTACGCAGGAAAAACCTCCACTTGCTATGTGCAAGGGAACGATTACACAGTTAATATAGCTGTGCGGGATTTTATTAAACTCACAAAATTTGATTTAGGTCTGTCTTTTAATGACCTTGTTTACGATTTTGTGAATGTTACGAATGTAAATGCAAGCCTGGCTGCCTTAACTACTTCAGTAACTTCAGTTGCTAATGGGCCAGACGTGTTAAACCTTAAGTGGTCGGGCACTGCTGCTACAATTGGTGACAATGTTAAAACGAATGTTATTAAACTTCACTTTAAGTTAAAAGGGTTTCCGGCAAATACTGCTGTTTCATTCCCAACTGACTTGATGTGGACTAAAAAAGATTTTTGGTACACAACATCTGGAAGTGTTTACGATGCAGTAAATACAGTTATTTCTAATGATGGTGAATTGAAAGTTAACGTTTCATTAACAGGAATTCAGACTGAGTTAACCACTGAAACTTGTGCGGGTGAAGATGTAACTGTTAAGGTTACTGCACCAGCAGCTTCAATGTATTTATTTAACGAAGATCCTATTGTTGCTAATTGGGTTTGGACTTCATCTAATACGTTTTTGGCAAAAGCCGGAGAAACTGTTTCAGTGCGTGTAAAAAGTGCTGATGGTTGCATGTCCTTAATGGATGAAGTAATGCTCCCTGAAACTCTTGATTCTGTAAAATTTACTGCTACAACTCAAAACCCACTATGTTATTCTGAAAAGGGTTATGTTGTTATCAACGCAACTGGTGGAACTGCTCCTTATACTTATTGGATTTCTTTAAATTCCAATGGATCTGGTGCTGAGAAGAAAACTAATTTCCAATTTTCGCAAGGACCTGGAACTTACTATGTAAGTGTTATGGATGCCAATGGTTGTACAGTTGTGGATCCATGGAAAATGGTGACAATAACTGACACTAACACTCCAATAGTTATTACTGAAACGGTTACAGATGTTTTGTGCTATAGTGAAGCAACAGGTAGTGTTGCAGTAACTGTATCAGGGGGAGCTACTAAGGTTTCGATTGATGGTAATACCTGGATGGATTTGGTTGCTGGTGCTTATACTTTTGTTAACAAACCAGCAGGAACTTATACAGTTTGGGCAAAAAATGCAAATGATTGCACAGTTTCAAAGAAAAACATCGTTATTGCTCAACCAGCTGGTGCGATTACATTTAATATTAAAATTGATGATACTTCTTGTGGTGGTGATGATGATGGTGTTATAACTGTAAGTAATGTTACAGGTGGAACAGCACCTTATTCATATTCTATCGATGGAACTGATTTTACTAATACAACAGGTATTTTTGAAGACCTTGAACCAACATACTATAGCTTATGGGTTCGTGATGCAAATGGATGTACTGTTCCTTATGTTAATCCAAATGGTACAAAAAATACGATTGCTGTTCAGTCTCCTGATGACATTAGGTATATTGTAACAGTTACAAATCCACCATGTAATGATGACGACGCTTTAATTACTGTTTCCAATGTAACTGGCGGAACTGGTGCATACACTTATAGTTTCGATGGTGGCTCTACTTGGGGTAGCGTTAAAACAATGGATTGGGCTGTCCTTATGCTCCGGTAACTATATGGGTAGCCAATACAGGTGGTACCTGTCCTGTTGAATATGTTGTAGATACAGAAGATGTATCTAATCCAGATGCTTTGGATGTTGTTACACTTGACCAACTTGCTCCAACTTGTATTGACGGAAATGATGGTAACATTACTTTGCACATTACCGGTGGAACTAAACCTTACTATTATTCTATCAATGGTAGTGCATGGAGAATGACAGAAAAGGAATACACCAATGTTAAAGTAAATGTTGGTACTCATAACATTATGGTTAAAGATGCTAATGATTGTGAGTGGGGTTCTGATATTGAAGAAGTTATTACTCTGGAAGAAAGTATAATTGAAGCTACTTCAGATACTCATATTGATTGTTTTGGAACGAAAACCGGTACAATTTCTGTTGATTATACTGATTGGGCGGAAGGTTTGAATGGTGACGTTCCTTTTAGGAGTGTTACTTATTGGGTACAAAACGAAGCTGGTCAAATGAGTTCATTTACTCCTTCAAATCAAGGTGGAACTGCTACTTTGTTCAATGCTGGTATTTATGTAGTTTGGGTTGTTGATCAATATACCTGTGAATCAAATATGGATTCAGTTTGGGTAACTCAAAATGATGAATTGTTAATTGCCGATGTTACTTCTAATGGTGCCTCATGTTTTGAATCATTTGAAGGAGTTATTACTTTGTATGCTACAGGTGGAAATACACCTGATCTTGAGTATGCTGTAGTAAATAATGAAGGTGCTCTGGGAAATATAACTGATGATAAATGGTTACCTTTTGATACTTATAATGGATTAGTTAAACCTGCTCTTAGCACTGTTAGTTTCCAGGTTGATGCTGGAACATATTGGTTGGCAGTAAGGGATGACAATTGCAGTGAACTTACTTATGGACCGGTAGTGGTAGAAGGTTATACAGAATTGTTGGTCGATGAGGATGCAATAACATATACTGATCCTAAATGTTATGAAAGTAATGATGGTACAATCACTGTTCCAATGAGTGCAGTAACAGGTGGAGCTGGTTCATACAAGTTCACATTGTTAAAATATATGGGATCTGAAGGTGAAACACTGAAGGTGAAATCAGGTTCTGTAAGTGATTGGGTTGAAGTAGAAGGTAAAATTAAACAAGCAACAGGAATGTTTACAGGACTTGTTGCAGGTGTTTATACTGTATTGGTTGAAGATGCAGAAGATTGCCCATCATATACTACTGAAGAAATTGTATTGGAAGATCCTGATATGTTAACTTTTAAAACTGAAATTTATCATTTTAGTTGCGAAGGTTCAAACAATGGAATTATTACTATTGATATTGATGGTGGAACGCCTGATTATAAGTATGCTGTTAACAATCCGAATGCTTGGGTTGCAATAGGTAAGGATTTAACTACAAAAACATACATAGCTACTGAACCTGGAATGTTTATTCTTTGGGTAAAAGATGCCAATGGATGTATAACTGCACCTGATACTGTTTATATTCTGGAACCTACTGCTCTTAGTGCAAATGTAACAGTTAACAATAATGTATCTTGTAATGGTGGAGCCGATGGTCAAATTACAGTTGTAGGTACTGGTGGTTGGGCAGGAATGACCAATTATGAATTTAAAGTAAACGCAGGTGCATGGACTAGTTCAACTGTATTGACAGGGTTGCCTGCTGGTACTCATACCTTATATATCAGGGATGTAAATTCATATAGTCAACCATATCAGGATTTAGATTGTGAATACAGTGTTAAATTTACTTTAACACAACCTGGTAAAATTACTTATGATGTTGTTATTGCTGATGTAAAATGTAAAGATGGAGATGATGGTACTTTAACTGTAAATGTTCAAAGTGGTGGAACTCCATGGGATTTGGAAGGAACTTCCAATGATGGTTATAATGTAAAAATAACCGGTGATAACTATGATAGTGGTTGGGTAAGAACAGGTGCTGATTTTAGTAATACATTTACTGGATTGACACATTCACATTATACAGTTTATATTAATGATTCGAGAAGTTGTGTATTGGATGCTACAGTTGGTGACAGCGAAACACCATATACTACAATTGAGTCTTGGGAAGTAGGAGAACCTGCAACTTACCTTACATTGAATCCAATGTGGTTAAAAGATGCAATGTGTTATGGTAGTAAAGATGGTGAAATTAAATTTGTAGCTGCTGGTGGTACTGCTCCTTACAAATACTATGCAGGTCTTTCAATTGAGCCTGATGGACATGTACTTGTACCTGAAGCTCCTGCTGCAAATTCTGATTTGTGGAAGAGTAAAGACACTTTAAAAGTTGGTGCTGGTACATGGGTAGTTTGGGTTATTGATGCTAATGGTTGTGTTGTAGGTGGTGAGTATGAAAATGGCGTAGCTGTTAACAAATGGCGTGTTAAAGTGGAACAACCTGACCAAATTGTATGGGATTTCCATAAAATGGGTAATCCATTAATGGTACATTATTTAATGCCAAAATGTAATGGCGAATGGAATGGAGAAATCCACCTGGTAAATATCAGTGGAGGTTCAGGTACTTATAATGCAACTGTAAAAGGTAAAAGTGCTGCTGGCGAAGATGTTAATTTGTCATATTCTGATATTGAAATGGATGGTGGTTTATATAAATTACCTGGTGTACCTGCAAGTTCAGCGGATAGTTTGACTGTAACTGTTACTGACAGCAACGGTTGTACTTCAATGATGCGTAAGATAATGGTTAAACAACCTGATGTTCTTATGGTAACACTTGAAGAAAGTCCTGATAATTATTCATGCTTCGGTGCTGTTGAAGGATGGATTGAAGCAACAGCTACAGGTGGTAATGGAGATTATGAATATCAATTGTTAAAAAATGGTGTTGTACATACTCCATGGCAAAGTATTGCAAGTGCATTCTTGGTTCAAGTTGGAAATAAATTTACCGTAGAAGTAAGGGATGCAAAAGGTTGTACCGCATCTGATGAGTTGGATATGCCTACTCCTTCAAAAGTTGAATTCACTTATGATGATTTAACTTGTAATGGTGCTGAAAAACCAACTGTTAAAATTATTGCTTCTGGAACTCCAACTCGTGAATTCAAAGTGTTCTACAAACAAATTGAAGACCAACCGGTGAATGCAGCATTTATAGAATACAATGGTTGGTTTGCTGAATCAATTACAATTAGTGATGTTTTTGATTATGATAATGAAAACTATACTGACTTACATTATGCTGTTTATCTGGAAGATGATCACGGTTGTATGTCAGCTATTGATACCTTAACATTTGACCAGGTACAAACTCCACTTACAGTGAGTATCGTTAACGAGAACATGACAGCATGTAGTGACGACGTTAAAGTTACTTCAATTTTGGGTGGTGTTGCACCTTACGTTGTAATGGTTAATGACAGTGTCATTATGATGAATGAAACTTATACCATGGCAAGAGGCATGAATGTCGTTAAAGTTATGGATGCTCATATGTGTACGTTTGAAGAAATGATTGATGTTGTTGGCATGTATGTGACACGTGATACAATCGTTGAAACATATATTGGAGAGGAAGTTCAATTCATTGATGCTGAAGCTGGTGTTGATTCAATGTTGGTTATGGGTAGCTATAGCTGGGTATATATGAATGGCGATTGTGAAAGGACTTTAAATGTAGAAGTTGTAGAAGTTCCTAGACCATACACAATTTCTGAAGTTCAGGGTGAAGGTGATTCATCTCCAATTGAAGGTAAAATAGCTAAGATAACTGGTACAGTAACTGGTATTGCTCCAGGTGAAGGTTTCTTTGTACAGGATGCTAATGCTGCAAATAGCGCAATTTGGGTAGAACACAGCGGAGTTAATGACTTAGGAATTGCCGTAGGTGATGGAGTTTCTGTAGTTGGAGAAGTTTCTGAGATTGCTTCAGTTACAAGTATTGTTGCAACCGAAGTTATGGATGCTGAAGGAACAGTTGCAATTACTGCAATGGAAGTTAATCCAGGTATGGCTGAAGCTGAAATGTACGAAAGTGTATTGGTAGAAGTACCTGGTGCTCGTGCTTCAGCAGCTGATGCTGGTACTGGCGAATGGAGTATATATATTATGAAAGTGCAGATAACATTATTGTTAATGACTGGTTATATACTTCAACACCTGTAGAAGGAGACTTCTATAATGTTACTGGTATTGTTAATGGAAGGCTTGATGCTTTCAAATTAGAACCTAGAATGGAAAGTGATGTTGTTAATGTAACTACAACTAAAACTAAACCTGAATTAGCTAATGCTTTCAAGGTTTATCCTAATCCATTTAATGATAAAATTTCAATTGACAATAGCGAAAAATTAACAAGGATTGTTGTTAGCAACATTGCTGGTCAAAGAGTTATTGACATTGAAAATCCAACTCGTGAAATCCGTACTGCTAATCTGGTAAGCGGCATTTACGTAATCAGTCTTTATACTGAAAACGGAATTGCTAAAACAGAAAGGATGATTAAGAGGTAATACCGAATTGATTGATTAAAAGGGAAGCTTTAAGCTTCCCTTTTTTTTTGCAAAATATTTTAAATATTGATTCATTAATTTTTTGTTATTCTACGCATATTAAAATTGGTTGTTCATTATCTTTGATTTTATATTTCTAATAATACGGATAGAATTTAATAGTTTGAATATTCAAAACATTTGTTTTTTTAAGACATAGTGGTCAAAAATAGCATCTAAAATCATTTGTAGAGGTTGATTTTATTGGTGTTTTAGAAGATTACATTGGAAGTTGTTTCAATGTAATCTTTTTATTTTGTGAAAAAAGTGAAAAAAATGCCCGATTTGTGGTTCTGTGAAAACGCAAAAGAAGGGAAAGCAAAGTGGGAAACAACGTTATCAATGTCAGGAATGTTTTGGTTATTTTTCTTTTCGAAACAAGGGTGCAAGTTTAAATAATCAGTTTGTATGGTTCAAGAAATGGGTGATGGAAAGACAGGTTTACCCGACACTGGTTAGAGACAGCAAGAATAGCCAAAGCAGCCTGCAACGACTTTTCAGACAGTATCTTCAGTCAGCTCCGGCAGTAAAGATAAAGAGCAAATCACGTGTACATTTACTTATTGACGGGACCTACTTTTCCAATGGATTGTGCCTGATTTTGTATTACGACCATGATATCCGGTATGTTCAGTTATACAGGGAGACGAACAAGGAAAAAATGAGAGATATCAAGGAAGACCTACAAAATCTGAAAGTTTTGGGAGTGGACATTTACAGTGTAACCTGCGATGGACACAAGTCAATATTGAGTGCAGTAACCAAGGTTTATCCAGAGGCCATTATTCAGCGATGTCTGGTACATATTAAACGCCAGGTTAAGAACTACCTGAGTGAACATCCGAAACATCCGGTTAGTCAGGAACTGTTACGATTGTCCAAAGAAATTACGAGGATTGAAACCATAGAACAATCCAATCAATGGTTGTTGGGTTTTAAACGATGGTATGATGAAAACCAGGCATATATCAACGAAAAATCAATCAATCAGGAAACGGGTTGGGATTGGTTCACCCATAAAAATCTACACCTGGCAACATCTCTGATAATCAATGCTATCCCGAATATGTTTCATTACCTGGATGACCCTGCAATACCCAATACAACAAATAGGCTCGAAAGCTATTTTACACACTTAAAAGAAAAGCTTACCCTGCACCGGGGATTAAGATTACCTTCCAGAAAGAACTTCATTAAGTGGTACCTGTATTTTAAAAATCAAAATTCAAAATAGGTTTTTTTAAGCCATATCAGAGTACCGATAATAGAAAAAGGATGGCTCATCACCACCCTTTCTATTATCGTTTACTCATCAAACCTATTGCTGATTGGTTGCTCCTCAGCAGAGCCAATTTCCTCTTCAGTCTGATGTCCTAATTTAACAATTATTTCTCCTTCAAAAAAGTGCTATTTTTGACCACATTGCCTTTTTTAATGGAGATTGAAGTGTAAATAATAATGGAAATTGGTTTTTTATAAAAACACTTTGAGTGAGTATTCCAGATAATAACAATCAAGCATCAGGATTATCTTTGTTAGGTAGGTAGTAAGGAAGGTTTCTTTTGTTAAAATTAGCGTTGTTATATGAATGCTGTATATTGATTATACATAATCAGACTGAGATATTCTTCATTTAGTCATAATACTAATTAGAATTACATAAATATAAATGTATATTTCTAATTTTGATTTCAAAACCAAAAAGATTTGTGAAGTTTATGAAATGTATTATTCAACAATAAAATGTTTTATTCGTGTCATGAAATTTTGTCGGTAACTATTACCAATTGGAAGCTTTATATTGTTGATTTTTAACATATTTCCTTCAATAGATTCTATCTTATCCAACGATATAATGTATGATTTGTGAATTCTGTGAAAAAGTGTTTCAGGGAGTAGATTCTCAATTTTCTTCATGGAAAGGTTTGTCACCAACTTTTTATCATTTAAATAGATTTTTATATAATCGCCTAATCCTTCAATATAAATTATACTTGAGATATTTACTTTTATGGATTTCTTATCTGATTTTATAAAAACGAAATCGTTTGGTTTTTCACTTAAATCATTATTCCCAGCTGTTTTTTTCAAAATGTACATTTCTTCGGCCCGAAAATAGGCTTTACAAAATCTTTCAAATGAAAATGGTTTTTTCAGGTAGTCAATAATATTTAGTTCATAACCATCCATTGCAAATTCAGAATAGGCAGTTGTAAAAAATAACCAGGGGCGGATTTTTTAAGTTTTTTAAAAACTCAATTCCGGTAAGTTTAGGCATGTTTATATCCAGAAATATTAAATCTACTGTTTGGGTTTGTAAAGTTTGATGTGCACAAATCGCATCTTCACATTCTCCTACTATGTTTAGAGTTTGTATTTTTTTCGCATATTCCCTTATTACATTTCGTGCCAAGGGTTCATCATCGATTATTATTCCTTTTATTTCCATTTTCAATGAGTTTAAGTTCAAGAGATACTCTGTGAATATTGTCTTTTTTAAGAATAGTCAATTTAAAATCATTTGGCTGGTATAATAACTTTAATCTCTTTTTAACATTGTTTAAACCAATCCCGGAATTGGTTTGTTTTTGCATAAATATCTCTTCATAATTATTTTCAATTTCGAAAATAATTTTATCTGTATCAACAAAATTAAATGTAATATGTATATAATCCGAATTTTCAGTACCTGGTAACCCATGTTTAAAAGCATTATCAATAAATGGTTCAAATAATAATGGTGCAATTTTCGCAGAAGGAATTTTTCCCACTATATTATATTTTATTTTCGTTTGATCAGATGTTCGAATTCTTTGCAATTCAATAAAATTATTTACAAATTCAAGTTCCTTCTCTATCAATATATAATTCTCTTTTGAATCGTATATTATATGTCGCATCAAATCAGAAAGTTTCAAAATCAATTCAGGTACTTTATTTGAATTTATCAAAGCCAACGAATATATATTATTTAATGAATTGAAAAGAAAATGTGGATTTAACTGACCCTTTAGAGTTTTTAATTCAGCCTCAAGTTTCTGTTGTTCAATTTTAACAAGTTTCAAATTGATATCCTGCATTGATATCCAATCTTTTATCAATTTTAGAAAAGAAGTTATGCCAACATATAATAGCGTTGAAAAAAAATAAGCTGAGTGGAGATTTAGGTTAAAATGGGTAAATCCATCGATTCCAAACATGTTTCGCAATGGATATATAAAAAGTAGTTGTATGGTAACACTGATAGCTGTGATTAAAACGATAAGCCAAAAAATATAAAAAATGTAAATTTTTTGTTTTAGGAATTTTGGAATAAGCAAGTACAAATTAATATAAACAGCTATTGCGAAAAACACATTTGTAATAATAGATTTTTCAACAAGGTTAAAGTTAATTTCCTCATCATAAAAGTAGAAAATCAAGGTTAACAATGTGATACTGGCAAACCAGAAAATAACATGTCCAATTAATTTAAACCGATAATATAGCCTGCTCTTCGTCATTTAGATCCGGTCACGTTTATAAAAGATTTTATTGAAATAGTAAAGCAAAGGTTTTGAATATTTTAAATGTTTCCAGGGGCGGCTTGAATGCGGTAAATGAACAACTTCAAGCCCTTTTGCCAGATAATTATTGAAACCCATTTTCTTTGATTGGCGACTAATGTAGACATCAAACCAATCCTTATTTTGAGAAAGTATTTGAAAATCAAATTTCTGAAGAAACTCAACTGAAATTAATGTACAGCAAAAACTCAGACTGTGCGAAGTGTTTAAAATGTCATCATTCTTAACTTTTTCAAAAGTATATGGAAAATTATACTGCCCTGATTCATCCACTGTAATTGCTCCAATTAAACCGGGTTTTGGTTTGGTATGCTGAATTTCTAACAGCCCGCTCAATGTATCAGGTTTTATTAATACATCCGATTCAATAATTATTAAAGGACAATTATTTTCAATTGCTATTTTTTGAGCAATTTCCAAAACCAATTTATAATTAGGAGATGGGTTGTTTGTAATTTCCTCCAGGTTGATTAGTTGGAAATTGTGTTCTTCTTTTGATTTTTCGAGAAACTCTTTAGTCTCAGGCAGACTAAAATCGTTAAAAACATAATATCCGAAATCACCATATGCTTCTGAAATTGCTTTAATTGTTCGACTGGTTGTGTGTAACGAATCTTTTACAGGCGTTATAATTATTGCTTTTGGCATTCTACTTTTTTTGTGAAGTACAAAACTATCAAAATCAATCGAATTCCCTACGATTAAAATCACGCGAGAATGCCTGGTCGGTTGGCATTATTAACACATCATCAATATTGACATGTTTCGGACGGGTAACAATAAAGAGGATAGTTTCAGCAATATCTTGTGCTAAAAGTGGAGTAAAACCTTTGTAAATCTGTTTTGCTTTGTTGTTATCGCCATTGAAACGCACAAGTGAGAATTCAGTTTCAACAGCACCAGGACTTACCGAACTTACTTTTATACCATGTTTAAGTAAATCAATTCGCATACCTTTTGTTATCGATTGAACAGCATGTTTACTGGCACAGTAAACATTTCCAAACGGATAGGTTTCCTTGCCCGCGATTGAAGATATGTTAATTATATGGCCTTTGCCACGGGCAATCATTTTTGGTATAATCAACCTCGAAACATAAAGCAATCCTTTAATATTTGTATCAATCATCCTTTCCCAATCGTCAATGTCGCCTTCCTGTATAGGACTGTAACCAGCAGCCAAACCGGCGTTATTTACCAAAACATCAATATTTTGCCACTCTTCAGGTAAACTATTTATAGCGAATTCATTTTCATTCAAATTTCTGATATCAAAATCCAGTATCAAAACTTTACTATTTGTTTCTGATTGTATTTTTTCCTGTAATGATATAAGTCTTTCCTTTCGACGACCGGTAATAATAATGTTGTAATTATCCCTGGCTAACAGCATTGCTGTTGCTTCTCCAATTCCCGAAGTAGCCCCGGTTATTAATGCAATAAGTTTCATTTATTTGTTTTTCAATTACAATCCGAAATTAAAAAAAACATCAAAATTTATGGAATAATGGGCTACTTAATTACCTTTGCTTCCGGATAATTTACAAATATTACAGTATTATGAGTGATGTTATTCAAGCAGAAAAAAGTTTTACCATCGAATCAATTCCTGAGCCTGAAAATCTGGAAGATGTAATCTATTCGTTGATGGTTAATCCGAATTTGTCGAGTATCAATTATTTCAATGATTTTGGTGATTTAAATATCTCACCCGATTCAATCGGTGATTCGGATACAGACGAATCGGGGTTGTTTGATTTTGATGCCAACGGTGGAAAAATTGTATTAAGCACACATGCATTTCACCATCATTTACAGAATGATCCACAAAAGGCAACTGAAATCTTAATATCAAGGGCAGCGCGGAAAATGATTTGCTCGGGGGCAAAACCTACAGCAATTAGCGCTTTTTTATATCACATTAATTTTGCCGATCCCAAAGGTCAGTTTATTGCAGCCGGTGCAAAAAAAGGATTGGAAAATGCAGCAGGTAAATTTGAATTAAAAATTACTGATAAAAAGATCAGGTTTGACCATTTTTCACAACATGGTCCGGTTCCTCCTACAATTATCATCAGTATGATGGGGTTGATAAAAGATAATGAGAATATTACAACACATTCTTTTAAAAAAAAGGGAACAATATTTTCCTGATTGGCCGTACCACTGATGATATTGGATCTTCCGAATATCTTGAATTTTATCATGAAATTGCCGATTCACAGTTACCTGAGTTTGATATCAATGAAGAAATAAAAATTCAGGGAGCAATAAGTAAATTAAACGAACTGAAACTGATTGAAAGTGCAAGCCCGGTTGGAAAGGGAGGACTGTTTTTTACACTACTGCGTGCTGCAATCCCAAACGAGTTAGGATTTGATATTACAACTGCTGCTGAAACCCGGATAGATGCCTTTCTTTTTGGCGAAGCTATGGGACGAATTTTAGTTGAAGTTAAATCGGAAAACGAAGATGAATTTGTGGATGTTTTAACTGATCTGAATGTACCATTTTTTACTTTGGGGCACATTACCAAAGGCGAAATAAGGATCGACGACATGTCGTTGGGATATATTGATAAAATGACGGTAGGCGTTTAATGACAGCTCTCCCCAATAAACTTTCTGAACAATCAAAAAAAGATCAGGTTGAAGAGATGTTCAACGATATATCTCCGAAGTACGATCTGCTAAATCATTTGCTGTCGGCCAACGTTGATAAATTGTGGAGAAGAAATGCAATTCAAAAGCTTAGACCACATCAGCCCAAACTTATTTTAGATATTGCCACAGGAACTGGAGATTTTGCAATTGCTGCAAAAATAAGTGATGCAAAAGTAATTGGAATTGATATCTCGGAAGGAATGTTGGAAGTAGGGCGAAGAAAAATCGAAAAAAAGAAACTTACCGGAACAATTGAATTACTTAAAGCCGATTCAGAAAACCTGCCATTTGAAAATGAAAAATTCGATGCAGCAATTGTTGGTTTCGGAGTAAGAAATTTTGAAACTCTTAAAAAGGGATTAAACGAAATTAACAGAGTTTTAAAACCAGGCGGCGTATTTTATGTTTTGGAGTTTTCGAAACCTGCAAAATCACCTTACAAACAAATTTATCAGTTCTATTTTACAAGAATATTGCCTTTGATCGGACGAATGGTCTCTAAGAACAGTAATGCATACACATATTTACCCGAATCTGTTAACGAGTTCCCCGATGGAGATAAATTTTTGACTATTTTAGCAGAAGTTGGCTTTGTAAAAAACAAATGTTTTCAACAAACATTTGGAATTGCTTCCGTTTACGAAGCCTTTAAATTGAAAAAATAACCTATAAATACAATAAACATTAAAAATCGTTGTTTCTGAAAGACAGTGTAATTAGTTTTAAGTGAAAAGAATTTTTACAGCCATATTATTTTTATTATTTGTAAGTCAGGTTTTTGGGCAAAAGCAAAAGGTGAATTACCTTACTACTTTCGATGAAAAACGGATTCACTTTGGTTTTACATTGGGTTACAATCTTCTCGATTTTAATGTTGCAAATTATAACCCAATTGGCGAAAATCCTGATTTTTCGCCGGGAGAATGGCCAAATGATGAAAATCAAGTCGGATATGAATCAATTGTAAGAAGTGATTTGGCATCTTTGGTTCCTGGTTTTACCGTTGGTATTGTTTCCAGTTTGAGGTTGCATACAGATTTGGATCTGAGGTTTTTGCCTGGAATGTCATTTGGCGAACGGAAATTAACTTATAATATCCCGGTTTACGATATTAATTCCTATGAACCTTTACAGTTTTATTCAATTAAATCAACATTTATAGATTTTCCTTTGCTGCTAAAGTATAAAGCCAGGCGAATAAACAACGACCGCCCATTTGTAATTTTTGGAGGTGCTTATCGGCAGGATATTTCAAAATCGGCAAAAGACGATTTGGTTAAACTTAAAAGTGGTGGTTTTTATGCCGAAGTTGGTGGCGGTTGGGATCACTACTTCCCATTTTTTCGTTTTTCGGTTGAAGGGAAATTTAGTTTTGGGTTAAACAATCAGTTGGGTGATGTGCCACAGCAACAACGACCTTATTATTCGCAGTCAATTAAAAATCTGAGATCGAACATCTTCACATTATCATTTCATTTCGAATAATCTGGAAAGTAATTCTGTCTTTTAAATTCTGAACAAATAATAGCTGCAGCAACTGAAACATTCAAAGATTCAGCCGATGCCTGGTTATGATTAAATTCAGGAATCCTGATTTTTTGTTCCACTTTATTTTCAATTGCACTGCTGATTCCGTTTCCTTCATTACCTAAAACCAGTAATGCTTGTTTTGGTAGTTTCTGTTCATAAATATTTTTGCCATCGAGAAATGCACCCAGAATTGGTATTCCTGACTTCCTTGCATGACTGGCAACCGGTTCAAATAAAGTGTACCAGGTTTCAACCCGACAAAACGAACCCATACTTGCCTGAATGACTTTTGGATTAAAAAAATCGGCTGTTTTTGGTGAACAAAACAATTGATTTATTCCAAACCAATCGCAAATGCGGATTATTGTCCCAAGGTTACCGGGATCTTGAATATCATCTAAATAAATACAAAGATCAGATTCTATTTTTTCAGGAAAATCTTCTGTTTTTGGCAATTTGCAAATTGCAATGCTGTTTTGAGGATTTTTTAATAAACTCGCCTCTTCAATTTCGAGTTTAGTTACTTCAGTTACCAATTTTACTTTGTTCAATAATGAACTGTTATTTTCAAGGAAAGTACCTGTTGCTAGCAAATTTTCAACATTAAATTGTGAAACCAGAACTTCCGAAACATTTTTATCGCCTTCAACAAGAAACAGATTTTGTTTTATTCTGTTTTTTTTAAGGGCAAGTGATTTTATAAGTTTTATAGTATTTTTACTGACCATTCGGAAAAACAAATTTCGAAAATGAAACGGAGTAAAGTTACTGTTTCTGAACAAAAACACTTCATTAATTTTGAATTATAAAATTTTCACGTTGAACAGGAATTTAAACTTTGGAAAGCAAAATATTTTAAAACTGGTTGCATTCGCGGGTGCATTAATTTTATTATCCTGTTCACCGGTTAAATTTGTGCCCGAAAATAAATATCTTATTAATAAAGTTCAGATTGATATCGATAATCAGGATATTAATAAGGAAACAGCTAAGTCACTTATAAAGCAGAAGGAGAATTACAAAATTCTTGGATTTTTGAAATTTCATTTGTGGCTGTACAATCTTTCTCCAAAGAAAAAAACCGATGATTGGTTAAAAAGGATTGGTGAGCCGCCGCAAATATATGACGAAGACCTGTCAATTCATTCAGAAGACCAGTTAAAACAATTGGCCTACAGTAAAGGATATTTCAGGGCAGAAGTAAAAAGTAGCATTTCGGTAAAAGAGAATAAAAGAAAAGTAAACCTGAATTATGAACTTATTTCGGGGGAGCAGTATAAAATTAAAAGAATTAATTATCAGATAAAAGATTCAATGCTCCAACAGATTTATTTCGAAAGTGATTTAAAATCCAAACTAAGGGAAGGGGGGGCATTCGACATTGAAAAATTGGAAAAGCATCAATCGGATATTGTAGATCTTTTTAAAAATAATGGATACTATTATTTCTCCAAAGATGATATAAAATTTATTGCCGATAGTTCGAAATTTCAAAAACAGGTTTTGGTTGATTTATTAATCAGGCCGGCAAAAAATAACCAAGTAGATACTGCAAAGGTATTCAAACCTTATTATTTGAATGATTTTTTTATTTCTGTATTGCCCGGAAATTCATCGGTAACTATGACCCGTGATTCGGTTGGAATATTTTCAGATACTATTGTTTGGGACAATTTTACATTATATCAAAATAAGCAAGTTCGTTATCCTCCTGCTTTATTTAATCGAACAATGCGCTTAAGCAAAGGCGACTTATATAGTAACGCCGAAGTTGAAAGTGCTTTTAATGCATTTAACCGGCTGCGGCAGTTCAGGTTTGTTGATATTCAGTTTAATGAAGTTGCTGCGAAAAACGATTCAAATTTGCTCGATTGTTATGTCAGGCTGGCTCCACTAAACAAACAATCAACATCATTTGATATTGAAGGAACAAACACATCGGGCAATTTTGGGGTCGCCGGAAATGTTACTTACATGCACCGGAATTTATTTAGAGGAGCAGAAGTTTTTCAGCTAAGTTTTCTGGGCGGAATAGAACGTTTACAACAGTTAAATAATGGCCTGCCCGATTATTTTAACACTACTGAATTGGGAGTCGAATCGAGTTTAATGATTCCTAAACTTTTGGGCCCGGGTAATTATTTTGGCGATTTTGAACGTTTCTTACCCAAAACTGTATTCACACTGGGTTATAATTTTCAAAGACGTCCGGAATATACAAGAACCATAAATACATTAAAATTTGGTTACGACTGGAAAACTACCGAAGATTTGCGCCATATTTGGAATTTGCTGGATTATAATAAAGTAAATGTTTTTAACTACGATCCTGAATTTATTGATGGTATAAAGGATCTATATATTAAGAGCAGTTTTACAGACCACTTGATTTTTGCAATGAATTATTCAGTAATTTATAATAATCAGCGGTTAAATACCATTAAAGATTACACTTATTTACGATTTAATATTGAGTCTTCCGGAAATTTATTGGGGGTAATATCTGAGTTGGCAAACCTGGATAAATTTCAGGAAATTGATTCATTGGGGATTGTTCAGTCCGAATATTATCAGGTTTTTAATACTCGTTTTGCGCAGTATGTGAAGTCGGATATTGAACTTAGCCATGGTTTTGCCATAGACAAATACAATTCAATTGTTAGCAGAGCATTTTTCGGAATTGGAATTCCCTATGGAAATTTTGATGTACTTCCGTTCGAGAAAAAATATTTTTCAGGTGGTGCAAATGGAATTAGAGCCTGGCCAGTCCGCTCATTGGGACCAGGAACATACAAAGCTGCTTCTGATGAATATCCAAATCAAACAGCAGATATTAAGCTTGAAGCGAATTTAGAGTATCGTTTTAAACTTATCAGCTTCGTTGAAGGAGCGCTGTTTTTAGATGCTGGTAACATTTGGGCAATAAATGAAAAAGATAACAGGTTAGGTGCTCAGTTTAAAATAAACCAATTTTACAGACAGATTGCGCTTGGCACCGGAGCCGGATTGCGGTTTGATATGAGTTATTTTATATTAAGGCTCGATTTAGGAATGAAACTGAGAGATCCTGCAGTACCTGTTAAACGAGGATGGATTATTGGAACAAGGTCATATACAAATAACGATTTTAACTTAACCTTTGCAATTGGTTATCCTTTCTAACCACTTTTCAATTTTATTTATTGCTTGTTTTGTACTCCCTTATTTTTTTGCATTTTTGAAGTTCATAAAAATGGGAGTAATAAACTTTTTGGGTAATTAATTACAATTTTAAAGAATAAGTATGTCAGAACTTCAACCTAACCGTGAATCATTTGGATCAAAATTTGGTATTATCGCGGCAACTGCCGGTTCTGCAGTTGGGCTTGGCAATATTTGGAGATATCCTTATATCACCGGTGAAAATGGAGGAGCAGCTTTTATCTTTATCTATCTTTTGATTGTAGTCGCAATCGGAATTCCTGTGATGCTTTCAGAACTTGCCATCGGACGAAGGGCTCAACAAAACGTATATGGTTCATTTAGAAAGTTAGCCCCGAACCAGCCATGGTATCTTATTGGGTTGATGGGTGTGGTTGCAGCATTTATGATTCTGGCGTTTTACACTGTAGTAGCTGGTTGGACACTCGAATATTTATACCAATCATTCATTGGCGGATTTCATGGTAAAACACCAGAGGAACTGGTTAATATGTACAATGGTTTTATCGGAAGTTCCACACGTCCATTGATCTGGTTTTTTGTTTTTATGGGATTAACAGCATTTATTGTGGCAGCTGGAGTTAAAAATGGAATCGAGAAGTCAACCAAAATTCTTATGCCACTTTTGTTTGTTATTCTTATCATTTTGATAGTCAGATCAGTTACTTTGCCTGGCGCTGCTAAAGGAATTTCATTTCTGTTTAAACCCGATTTCAGTAAAATAACAGCTACTACTTTTCTGATGGCACTTGGTCAGGCATTTTTCTCTTTGAGCATTGGAATGGGGACTTTAATAACTTATGGTTCGTACATACAAAAAAGAGATAATCTTGCAACAACTGCATTGTCAGTTATTTTTACCGATACTTTAGTTGCTATTTTGGCTGGTATTGCTATTTTTCCGGCTGTTTTTGCATTCAATATTGCACCAGAATCAGGTCCGGGGCTGGCATTTATTACTTTACCAAATATCTTTGAACAAATGACTGGTGGAACAATTTTTTCTATCATGTTTTTTATCCTGTTAGGAGTTGCTGCACTTACTTCAACAATTTCGGTTTTGGAGGTTATTGTTGCCTTTTTTGTTGAAGAATTAAAAATGAAACGAGGTCCGGCCACATGGTTGGCAACATTATCTGTTTCTGCTCTTGGTGTTTTATGTGTTTTGTCAACAAGTTCGCTTGCCAATTTCAAAATACTCGGGAAAACAGTTTTTGAACTGATGGATTATTCAACAGCTAATATTTTGCTACCTATTGGAGGTTTATTCATAGTAATTTTTGTTGCCTGGTTTTTTGGTCGCGATAAAGCCAAAGAGGAACTTTCGAATAACGGACAACTTAAGGCACGGTACATTCCGTTGTTTTTGTTTGTAATAAAGTTTGTTGCTCCATTGGCAATTGCATTTGTTTTTCTTCAGGGAATAGGTTTGATAAATATCAAATAAATTTATAAGCTAAAATAGTTTGGCTTTTTATTTTATCTTTTTGTTATTCAAATCGGAATTTTGATAAATTTGGATTGTTCGAAAGAGTATTTATATATTCATTCCATATGATATTAACCCATGAATATATTCTCAAGTTGGTTTAATAATTATAATCATTTTTCGAAAAGCGATAGAAATGCAATAATTATATTGTGTGTTTTAATAATATTATCCATAATCTCAAAAATCATAATAAGCAATATTCAACCAAAATCTGAATACAATTATACCGAATATATGCATTTGCTGGATGAAACTGAACCATTCGGGGAAAATGATAGATTTAATGAAAAATCACTTTTCCCATTCAATCCAAATACAATCAACGATAAAATGCTTGATTCGATTAGTTTGCCCCAATTTGTTAAACGAAATATATTAAACTATAGAAAGGCTGGAGGCCGGTTTTCCTCGAAACTTGATGTGCGAAAGATTTATGGCATGAACGATAGCATATTCAATATTATTGAAGATTATATTGTAATTTCTGAGGATACTAAATCATTTTCTGAGAATACTGAATCATTTAATAAAAATGCAGAAGTTAAAAATGTAATCAGAGGATCAATAGATCCCAATAATGCAGATTATAATCAATTGGTTAATTTCGGTTTTAACAGTTTTCAATCAAAAAATATAACTGAATACAGAAATAAAGGAGGTGCATTCAAAACAAAAACTGACCTACTTAAAATCTATGGTATTGATTCAGCTTTCTATAATTCAATCGAAAAAAACATTACTATTGAAGTTGCCGATGAAATGCCAGTCCTCAAAGATTATCCTGTTTTATTGCATATCGAACTAAATAGTGCCGACTCAACTGAACTAATGAAACTTAATGGAATTGGTGCAGTATATGCCAATAGGGTGATTAAATACCGCAATTTGCTTGGTGGCTTTTATTCAACCTCACAATTACTTGAAGTTTATAATTTTTCAATGGAAACATTTAATAAAATTGAAAACAGTATTTATGTGGATACTTTATTGGTTAAAAAGATTCGTTTAAATTTTGCAGAATATCCTGAAATGTTGCGACATCCATATTTAAATAAAGATCAGGTTACAGCAATCTTGAAATATCGAAATAAAAATGGATCTTTTCAGGATGTATTTCAGCTGAAAACTATAGGACTTGTTGATCCTGAATCATTTTCACGGATTAGGCCGTATTTGACATGCCGTTAAATAAAATTAAAACAAATTCAATGGATTGTATTTATATTTATTTTCGTTTAAATTTGATTTCAATTGAATAATTTCTAAATTTGCGCCTCAATTTTAAAAACAAAACCGTAAAAAATGATAGTTATTCCGGTAAAAGAAGGCGAGAATATTGAAAGAGCGCTTAAAAGATTCAAGAGAAAATTCGAAAAAACAGGTGTAATAAAAAGAATTACGCGAACGTCAGAAATTCACAAAACCTTCAGTAATCAATAGGGAAGAGAAAAAGAAGGCGATTTACGTACAAGGATTGCAACATCAGGAAGACTAATTGATTTTAGTGATTCCTGTATTTATTTGAATTAAATGGATTACCGGGAGTCGTTTTTCAATTATTTGAAATTTGAGAAGAGGAACTCTTCCCACACTGTTGTGGCTTATAAAATTGACCTCGATCAGTTTGTGCAGTTTTGCACCGAAGTGGTCGGGGAATTTAATGTAAAAAAGATTGATGCAAAAATCATTAGAAGTTGGATTGTGCAGTTAATGGAAAATGATTTGGCAGCTCGTTCTGTAAACCGAAAAGTAACCACAATTAAATCTTTTTTTAAATTCCTCTTAAAAGAACAAATAGTTGATTTCAATCCTACTACTTACCTGACTCTGCCAAAAATTCGTAAAAAATTACCAAATTTTGTTGAAGAAAAAAATCTCAATCATTTGCTTGACGATGGTTTCTTTCAAAACGATTTCGAAGGGATTCGCGACAAATTGATAATTACTTTATTATATGCTACAGGAATTCGACTAGCTGAATTGTTACAGTTAAAAGACAGTGATTTCGACATAAAAAATTGTATGATTCGTGTTTTAGGAAAAGGAAAAAAAGAACGTATAATTCCTTATCCAACTTCAATTAACCAATTGGTTGAACAATATATAAATGAGCGGAACACTAAAGTAGGGATTAAAACAGAGAGACTTTTGGTTACGGAGAAAGGAAATCCTGCTTACGAAAAATTAATTTATCGGGTTGTAAAAAACAATTTGGCTAAAGTAACACTGTTGGAAAAGAAAAGTCCACACATTTTGCGGCATACGTATGCCACCCATTTGTTAAATAATGGAGCTGACTTAAATGCGGTTAAGGAATTGTTAGGGCATGCAAATCTGGCAGCTACCCAGATTTATACCCACACTACTTTCCAAAGGCTGCATGATATATATAAACAAGCCCATCCACGGGGTTAAAAAACATTTATTATGGAAATTAAAATTAATTCAGTGCATTTCACCGCCGATCAAAAATTGGTGGATTTTGTTAATAAAAAAGTAGGCAAACTTGATACCTTTTTTGATGGTATTATTAATGCCGAAGTAACCTTAAAAGTGTTAAAACCTGAAACTGCAAAAAATAAAGTTTCTGAGTTAAAAATTTCAATCCCGGCAAATGGGTATTTGTTTGCAAAAAAGGAAGCCGATACTTTTGAAGAAGCAACTGATTTGGCTATTGATGCTGTGCGCAAGCAATTAGATAAATATAAAGAAAAGCTTAAAAACAAGTAAAAATTGAAAATAGGACATTTAATTTTTAGTTTTTTAAAATAATATTTTTACATTTGCAAACCCAATTTTGGGGCGTTCAGAAAACAGTTGAATTTAGGGCGATTTGATAAGAAAACAAGGTGTTTAAGGAGATTTTAAGTTTGAAAAAACTTTGAAAAAAAATCAAAACAAGTTTCTTTAAAAGCAGGAAAAAGATAGTTTTGCAACTGTTTTGAGAAATTTTGTATTTTTGCGCGGCATTTTTGCAAAGATAATGTATGCGGAAGTAGCTCAGTTGATAGAGCATTAGCCTTCCAAGCTAAGGGTCGCGGGTTTGAATCCCGTCTCCCGCTCATTTAATGAGACTGGTTTGATAAGTTTTTTACTTTGATCTCCTGTCTCTTTATGTATTAATGCCGATGTAGCTCAGGGGTAGAGTACTTCCTTGGTAAGGAAGGGGTCACGAGTTCAATTCTCGTCATCGGCTCAAAATGATTTGATAAAAAAATATAAATTAAAAATTAAAAAATTATGGCAAAAGCACATTTTAACAGAGACAAAGAGCATGTCAATATTGGTACTATCGGCCACGTTGACCATGGCAAAACTACTCTGACAGCTGCTATTACTATGGTATTAGCAAAAAAAGGATTATCAGAAATTAAATCTTTTGATTCAATTGATAATGCTCCTGAAGAAAAAGAACGGGGTATTACCATTAATACTGCTCACGTTGAGTATCAAACTGAAAAACGTCACTATGCTCACGTTGACTGTCCAGGTCACGCTGACTATGTTAAAAACATGGTAACAGGTGCTGCCCAGATGGACGGTGCTATCATTGTTGTTGCTGCAACTGATGGTCCTATGCCTCAAACTCGTGAACATATACTTTTGGCACGTCAGGTAAACGTTCCTAAATTAGTTGTTTTCATGAACAAAGTGGATATGGTTGACGATGAAGAAATTTTGGAACTCGTTGAAATGGAAATTCGCGAACTTCTAAGCTTCTACCAATTCGATGGTGATAATACTCCTGTTATTCAGGGATCAGCACTTGGTGCAATGAACGGAGAAGCTAAATGGGAAGAAAAAGTATTGGAATTAATGGATGCAGTTGATACATGGATTCCACTTCCTCCAC
Source organism: Draconibacterium sp. (assembly GCA_016705335.1). Lineage (GTDB taxonomy): Bacteria > Bacteroidota > Bacteroidia > Bacteroidales > Prolixibacteraceae > Draconibacterium. Next base: position 122,641 of record JADIYN010000007.1, read on the forward strand.
GTGATGTTGATAAACCATTCCTTATGCCAGTTGAAGACGTATTCTCTATCACAGGTCGTGGTACTGTTGCAACAGGTCGTATCGAAACTGGTGTTGTTCATACTGGTGATGAACTTCAGTTAATTGGTTTAGGTGCCGAAGGTCGTAAGACTGTATGTACCGGTGTTGAAATGTTCCGTAAAATTTTAGATGATGGGCAGGCTGGTGATAACGTAGGTTTATTGCTTCGTGGTGTTGATAAAAAAGAAATCAAACGTGGACAGATTCTGGCAAAACCAGGTTCAATTACTCCACACAAACGTTTCAAAGCTGAGGTTTATGTATTGAAAAAAGAAGAAGGTGGACGTCACACTCCATTCCACAACAAATATCGTCCTCAGTTCTATATTCGTACACTTGACGTTACTGGTGAAATTCATTTGCCAGAAGGTCGTGAAATGGTAATGCCGGGCGATAACGTATCAGTTGAAGTAGAATTGATTTATCCGGTAGCAATTAAACCTGGTTTGCGTTTTGCAATACGTGAGGGTGGACGTACCGTTGGTGCTGGTCAGGTAACAGAAATTGTTAACTAATTTTAGTTATTAAGATACAAAATAATAGGTCCTGGGCTTTTTAGCCCGGGACTATTTTACGGATGAAACTCAAAACGGGAGTGGTTATTACAAACAGTAAGTTCAATTCTTACCTTCCGTACAAACTTGATTATATAAAATGAAAATAAAATTATACTTCCAGGAGGCTTTTGATGAACTCGTTCACAAAGTAACTTGGCCTACATGGAAAGAGCTACAAAGTAGCGCATTGGTTGTAATGGTTGCTTCCTTAATAATATCACTTGTAATTTTCGCTATGGACCTGTCTTTCAGGAACTTAATGGAACTTATTTATGGTTTATTTTATTAACTGAAATCCTTAAATCAAAATGAGCGAAAATAGTAAAAAATGGTATGTTCTGCGTGCAATAGGCGGAAAAGAGAAAAAGGTAAAAGAATATATCGAAAATGAAATCGCAAATGGAGATTTAAAAGATTTTGTTGACCAGGTTCTAATACCAACTGAGAAGGTTTATCAAATCCGAAATGGAAAAAAAATCAGTAAGGAAAGAAATTTTTTTCCGGGTTACGTTTTAATCGAGGCCGAATTAGTAGGTGAAGTTGCGCACACACTAAGGAATTTTCCTAATGTTATCGGGTTCTTAGGCGACACCAAAGGTGGAGATCCCGTTCCGATGCGGCAAAACGAAGTAAATAGAATTTTGGGAAGAGTTGATGAACTTGCTGAAAATGATGAGGAAATTAATATTCCTTTTGTGGTAGGTGAAACTGTAAAAGTAATCGACGGACCATTTAACGGCTTTAACGGAACCATTGAGGAAATCAATGAAGAGAAGAAGAAGCTGCAAGTAATGGTGAAGATTTTTGGACGTAAAACTCCGCTGGAACTTAGCTTTATGCAAGTTGAAAAGGAGTAAAAACACGTTAAATATGTATTATGGCTAAAGAAATTGCTGGATTAATTAAATTACAGATTAAAGGTGGTGCAGCTAATCCTTCACCACCGGTGGGACCAGCATTGGGCTCCAAAGGGGTAAATATAATGCAGTTCTGCAAACAGTTTAACGCGCGCACACAAGACCAGGCTGGTAAAGTACTTCCTGTTATAATTACTGTTTTTGCAGACAAATCATTTGATTTCATTATAAAACAACCTCCTGTTGCTATACAATTGCTTGAAGTAGCAAAAGTGAAAAAAGGTTCGCCAGAACCTCACGTGAATAAGGTGGGGGCTGTAACCTGGGATCAGGTTAAGCAAATTGCCGAAGGCAAACTGGTTGATTTAAATTGCTTTACTATTGAATCGGCTATGAAAATGGTCGCTGGTACTGCCAGAAGTATGGGAATTGCCGTAAAAGGTACTTCACCATTCAAAAACTAAATAAATCTTATACGATGGGCAGAATTACGAAAAATAAAAAAGCTTCTCTTGAAAAACTCGAAAAGGGAAAAGCTTACACCTTAGATGAAGCTGTTGAATTGGTAAAAGAAATTACTTATACCAAATTCGATGCATCAGTTGATATTGATGTAAGACTTGGAGTGGATCCGAGAAAAGCTAACCAGATGGTTAGAGGCGTAGTTTCGTTACCCCATGGAACTGGAAAAGAAGTCCGTGTTTTAGCGATGGTTACTCCTGATAAAATGCAGGAAGCATTAGACGCTGGTGCGGACTATGTTGGTCTTGATGATTACATCGAGAAAATTAAGGGCGGATGGACTGATGTTGACGTTATTATTACAATGCCACCTGTTATGGGGAAAGTTGGGGCGTTGGGCCGTATTTTAGGTCCACGTGGTTTAATGCCAAACCCCAAAAGTGGAACTGTAACAATGGAAGTTGGTAAAGCCGTCAGCGAAGTTAAACAAGGTAAAATCGACTTTAAAGTTGACAAATTTGGTATTGTTCATACCTCTATCGGAAAAGTATCATTTACTCCCGATAAAATAAAGGACAATGCATTGGAATTTGTTCATACCATTGTTAAACTTAAACCAACTGCTGCAAAAGGTACTTACATTAAAAGTATTTATCTTTCCAGTACTATGAGTCCTGGTATTCAAGTGGAAACCAAGTCAGTTGTTGACTAAAAATGTGTAAAAATGAAGAGTTCAGATAAAAAGGTTATTATTAATAATTTACAGGAACAAATTGATTCTTACAACCATTTTTACCTCACTGATATAAGTGGTTTAAATGCTGAAAGTACCGGTAATTTACGAAGACTATGTTTTAACCAAAGTGTAAAACTGGTAGTTGTTAAGAATACTCTCTTACGTAAAGCTTTAGAAAGTTCAAATAAGAACATTGAAGAGATTTACGATGCGCTGAAGGGTAATACCTCAGTAATGTTTTCCGAAAATGCAAATGTACCTGCAAAACTGATTAAAGATTTTAGTAAGAAACATAAAAAACCTGTGTTAAAGGCAGCTTATGTTCAGGAATCAGTTTATATAGGCGCTGACCAATTAGAAGCGTTGATAGCAGTGAAATCGAAAAACGAACTTATTGCTGATGTTGTTGCACTTTTACAATCACCAATGAAAACTGTTCTCGGACAGCTTCAATCAGGTGGAAATATCATTCATGGTGTTTTGAAAACACTTGGAGAAAGAGAATAATTTTTTTTGAAATAATTTATAAAATTAATAAAAATGGCAGATTTAAAACAGCTTGCAGAAGCGTTGGTTAATCTTACAGTAAAAGAAGTTAACGAATTAGCTGGAATTCTGAAAGATGAATATGGAATCGAACCAGCTGCAGCCGCAGTTGCAGTTGCAGGACCAGCTGCTGGTAGTAGCGAAGAAGCTGCTCCTGCAGAACAAACAGAATTCGATGTAATTTTAAAAGCAGCGGGCCAGGCTAAACTTGGTGTTGTTAAACTTGTTAAAGAATTAACTGGTTTAGGCTTGAAAGAAGCAAAAGAATTGGTTGATGCTGCTCCAAAAGCAGTAAAAGAAAAAGTATCTAAAGACGAAGCTGCAGCTCTTAAGAGTCAGCTCGAAGAAGCTGGGGCCGAAGTTGAGGTTAAATAACGCAATTGAACCTTTTTAAAGGTTTTACGGTTTAGAAGCCTGCGACAGTAGGCTTCTAAACCTTTTTGTGTATTGGTATTTTACATAATTAACTTGTATAAATACATGTCTGTACAAACAAAAAACGAGAGGATTAGTTTTTCCTCCACAAAAACCAGGTTTGATTACCCTGACTTCTTAGAAGTACAAGTTAAATCATTTAAAGATTTTTTTCAGTTAAAAACCACTCCTGATAACAGAAAATCTGAAGGATTATTCCGAGTATTTGAGGAAAATTTTCCCATTACTGATACTCGTAATAACTTTGTTTTGGAATTTATCGACTATCAGGTTGACCCACCAAGATATTCCATACAGGAATGTATTGAGCGTGGTTTAACTTTTAGTGTGCCTTTAAAAGCGAAATTAAAGTTGTACTGTACCGATGCTGAACACGAAGATTTCGATACAGTAGTTCAGGATGTTTATTTGGGTACTGTGCCATATATGACCGATAGAGGAACCTTTATTATTAATGGCGCCGAACGTGTTATTGTATCACAGCTACACAGGTCGCCAGGCGTATTCTTTGGACAAAGTATGCACGCCAATGGTACTAAACTTTATTCTGCTCGAATCATCCCGTTCAAAGGATCGTGGATTGAGTTTGCAACCGACATTAACAGTGTCATGTTTGCTTATATCGACAGGAAAAAGAAATTACCTGTAACCACGCTTTTACGTGCCATTGGTTTTGAAAGTGATAAAGATATTCTTGAAATATTTAATCTGGCCGACGAAATTAAAGTATCAAAAGCATCGCTGAAAAAAGTAGTTGGCAGAAGATTGGCAGCCCGCGTATTGAAATCGTGGGTCGAAGATTTTGTTGACGAAGATACAGGTGAAGTTGTATCCATTGAACGTAACGAAGTTATCATTGATCGTGAAGTCGATATTGAAGAAGATCATATCGAAGAAATTCTTGAATCAGGAGTTAAAACAATTCTTTTACATAAAGAAGATCAAAATCAACAGGATTTTGCAATTATCTATAATACATTACAAAAAGATCCGTGTAACTCTGAAAAAGAAGCAGTACTGCATATTTATAGGCAGTTGCGAAACGCCGAACCGCCAGATGAGGCTACAGCAAGAGATGTTATCGATAAACTTTTCTTTTCAGATAAAAGATATGATCTTGGTGAGGTTGGCCGATACAGGATAAATAAAAAATTAGGACTTACAGTTGATTCAGATAATAGGGTTCTAACAAAAGAAGATATTATTGAGATTATTAAACATCTCATTCAATTGGTTAATGCAAAAACCGATGTTGATGATATCGACCATTTAAGTAACCGGAGGGTTCGTACAGTTGGGGAACAAATGTTTAACCAGTTTGGTGTTGGATTGGCACGTATGGCACGTACTATTCGCGAAAGAATGAATGTGCGTGATAATGAGGTTTTTACTCCAATAGATTTGATCAATTCAAAAACATTGTCATCTGTAATTAACTCATTTTTCGGTACAAATGCACTTTCTCAGTTTATGGATCAAACAAATCCATTGGCAGAGATGACACATAAACGTCGTATGTCTGCACTGGGACCAGGTGGTTTGTCAAGAGAAAGAGCTGGTTTCGAAGTTCGTGACGTACACTTTACGCATTATGGTAGGCTTTGTCCGATTGAAACACCGGAAGGTCCAAATATTGGTTTGATATCGTCTCTTTGTGTATTTGCAAAAATTAACGACCTTGGTTTTATTTCAACCCCTTACAGGAAGGCCGCAAACGGAAGAGTTGATCTTTCGGAGGATGGAGTGGTTTATTTAACCGCAGAAGAGGAAGAAGGTCAGATCATCGCACAGGAAAATGCACCAATCGATGAAAAAGGTAATTTCATCAATGCCAAAGTTAAAGCAAGGCTGGAAGGTGATTATCCGGTTATTGAAAGGGAAAAAGTTCAGCTAATGGACGTTGGTCCTAACCAAATTGCGTCGGTTGCTGCTTCTTTAATTTCGTTCCTCGAACATGATGATGCAAACCGTGCTTTAATGGGATCAAACATGATGCGCCAGGCTGTTCCACTACTCCGTCCGGAAGCCCCAATTGTTGGGACTGGATTGGAAGGTAGGGCTGCCTCTGATTCACAGATTCTGGTTAAAGCCGAATTTGATGGAGTTATTGAATATGTTGATGCTCAACAAATTATTGTTCGGTACGATATATCCGAAGAAGACAGGTTTGTTAGCTTCGATCCGGAAGTAGTAACTTATAGACTACAAAAATATTCTAAGACAAATCAGGGTACAACTGTTGACCTGAAACCAATTGTCCAAAAGGTGAGCGGATTAAAAAGGTCAGATTTTAACGGAAGGTTATGCAACTGATAAAGGTGAACTTGCTTTGGGAAGGAACCTGATGGTTGCTTTTATGCCTTGGCAAGGTTATAACTATGAAGATGCAATAGTAATTTCGGAACGAATTGTTCGTGAAGACGTTTTTACATCTGTTCATGTTGACGAATATAGTCTTGAAGTACGCGACACAAAACGTGGAGTTGAAGAATTTACTTCTGATATTCCAAACGTTAGTGAAGAAGCAACTCGAAATCTCGATGAAAATGGATTGATTAGGATTGGCGCTGATATTAAACCTGGCGATATCCTGATCGGAAAGATTACACCTAAAGGTGAATCGGATCCATCTCCTGAAGAAAAATTATTACGCGCAATTTTTGGTGACAAAGCTGGTGATGTAAAAGATGCTTCATTAAAAGCATCGCCTTCATTAAATGGTGTTGTTATCGATAAAAATTATTCTCTCGGTTAGCCAAAGACAAGAAAGGTACTGCAACTAAAAAATTGCTCGACCAGATTGATGAAAAATTTGATCGGGAAGTAACTTCGTTAAGGGCTAGACTTGAAGATAAAGTTTTCACTCTTGTTACAGGCAAAACTTCACAGGGTGTTAAAGATTATTATGGTACTGAAATAATTCCCAAAGGTGTCAAATTCACGCTGAAACAGCTACAGGAAATTGATTACTTAAATATCAATCCTGGAAAATGGACTACTGATAAACAGAAAAATGACATGGTCTTTGCAGTAATTAATAATTACATTCTAAAATATAAAGAAGCAGAGGCCGTTTCACGACGCGAAAGATATAATATTACAATTGGGGATGAACTTCCTGCCGGAATTATTCAGTTAGCAAAAGTTTACGTGGCAAAAAAACGTAAACTTCAAATTGGTGATAAAATGGCAGGACGACATGGAAATAAAGGTATTGTTTCGAGGGTGGTTCGTCAGGAAGATATGCCATTTCTGGATGATGGAACGCCTGTTGATATTGTACTAAACCCATTGGGTGTGCCTTCGCGTATGAACCTTGGACAGATTTACGAAACCGTACTTGGTTGGGCAGGAAAAAACCTGGGATTAAAATTTGCAACACCAATTTTTGACGGTGCTACACTTGATGAGATTTGTGAATACACTGATAAAGCTGGCGTTCCGCGTTTTGGAGTTACCAGGCTTATTGATGGTGAGACCGGTGTTCGTTTCGACCAGCCTGCCACGGTAGGTATAATTTATATGATGAAATTAGGTCATATGGTTGAAGACAAAATGCATGCACGATCAATTGGTCCATATTCACTTATAACCCAGCAACCGTTGGGTGGTAAAGCTCAATTTGGAGGTCAGCGTTTTGGAGAAATGGAAGTTTGGGCACTTGAAGCATTTGGCGCTTCGCATATTTTGCAGGAAATTCTTACGGTTAAATCCGATGATGTTATGGGACGTGCAAAAGCATACGAATCAATTGTTAAAGGTGAACCAATGCCGCAACCAGGTATTCCTGAATCACTTAATGTGTTGCTGCACGAACTTAGAGGATTAGGCCTTAGTGTTAGGATGGAGTAAAATCCACTCTGAATTGAAAGGTTCTGTTTTAATTATTTTTAATTAGTATTATGGCATTCAGAAAAGATAATAAAGCGAAAATTAGTTTTTCAAAAGTTTCAATCAGTCTTTCATCACCCGAAGAGGTTCTTGAAAGATCGTTTGGTGAGGTTTTAAAACCTGAAACAATAAACTACAGAACGTACAAGCCGGAACGCGATGGATTGTTTTGTGAACGCATTTTCGGACCCGTAAAAGATTACGAGTGTCATTGCGGTAAATACAAACGAATCAGGTACAAGGGTATAGTTTGCGACCGTTGTGGCGTTGAAGTTACAGAGAAAAAAGTGCGTCGTGAAAGAATGGGGCACATTTCACTGGTAGTTCCGGTAGCTCATATTTGGTATTTTAAGTCACTTCCAAACAAAATTGGCTATTTGCTTGGTCTTCCAACCAAAAAACTTGATACTATTATTTACTACGAACGTTATGTCGTTATAAATGCAGGTGTTAAAGCAGTCGATGGAGTTAAAGATTTAGATTTTCTTACTGAAGAAGAGTATCTGGATATTCTGGATACGCTTCCAAAAGAAAATCATCTTTTAGATGATGACGATCCAAATAAATTTCTGGCAAAAATGGGAGCAGAAGCACTGTTCCAGATTTTAAGCCGGATCGACCTTGATGATTTGTCTTTTACTTTGAGGCATAAAGCAAATACTGAAACTTCACAGCAACGTAAAAATGAAGCATTAAAAAGGCTGCAGGTTGTTGAAGCTTTTAGAGCAAGCAAAAATATAAACCGTCCGGAATGGATGATTGTTCGCGTTGTTCCGGTTATTCCGCCAGACTTGCGCCCATTGGTGCCGTTGGATGGAGGCCGGTTTGCAACATCCGATTTAAATGACCTTTACCGTAGGGTTATTATCAGAAACAACAGGTTGAAACGATTAATTGAAATCAAAGCTCCCGAAGTAATACTTCGTAATGAAAAACGAATGTTGCAGGAAGCGGTTGATTCATTGTTTGACAATTCAAGAAAATCGAATGCTGTAAAAACTGAAAATAATCGGGCATTAAAATCTCTTTCCGATAGTTTGAAAGGGAAACAAGGTCGTTTCCGTCAAAACCTTCTTGGTAAACGTGTTGATTATTCAGCACGTTCAGTAATTGTGGTTGGTCCAAAACTGAAGATCCACGAATGTGGTATTCCGAAAGATATGGCTGCCGAATTATACAAACCATTTGTGATCAGGAAGTTGATTGAAAGCGGAATTGTTAAAACTGTAAAATCAGCGAAAAAAATAGTTGACCGTAAAGATCCCGTTGTTTGGGAAATTCTGGAAAACGTTTTAAAAGGACATCCGGTATTGTTAAACCGTGCACCCACACTGCACCGATTATCAATTCAGGCTTTCCAGCCGGTTTTAATCGAAGGTAAGGCAATTCAGCTTCACCCGTTGGTTTGTACCGGTTTTAATGCCGACTTCGATGGTGACCAGATGGCTGTCCATCTTCCACTTGGAAATGCAGCAATTCTTGAAGCACAGCTGTTAATGCTTGCATCACACAATTTATTAAACCCAGCTAATGGCGCTCCGATCCAGGTTCCGTCGCAAGACATGGTTCTTGGTCTGTATTACATGACTAAGGCCAGAAAAGATGCAAGAGGAGAGGGAATGATATTCTATTCTGCAGAAGAAGTAATTATTGCTTACTCAGAAAAAGTGATCGACCTTCATGCCATTATTAAAGTTAAAGTTGAAGATGTAGATGAAAATGGTGAATATTTCAAACACATCATTGAAACTACGGTTGGCCGTGTTTTATTTAATGAAAAGGTTCCTCGTCAGGCAGGATATATTAACCAGTTGCTGACTAAGAAATCATTACGTACAATTATTACCGACGTATTTATTCGCAGTGGAAACGCAACAACTGTTGCATTCCTTGATGATATTAAGGATATCGGTTACGACATGGCTTATCGTGGAGGACTGTCATTCAATCTTGATGATGTAATTATTCCAGCGAAAAAAGAAAAAATTGTTGCTGATGGTTATGCTGAAGTTGAAGAGGTAATGAATAACTATAACATGGGATTTATTACCAACAACGAAAGGTACAACCAGGTTATCGATATTTGGACACATGCCAACTCAAAGCTTACAAACGTTGTAATGCAGACATTGAGCAGTGATAAACAGGGTTTCAACTCTATTTATATGATGCTCGATTCAGGTGCCCGTGGTTCGAAAGAACAGATTCGTCAGCTGGGCGGTATGAGGGGATTGATGGCAAAACCACAAAAATCAGGTTCTACTGGTTCTCAGATTATTGAAAACCCGATTCTTGCCAACTTTAAAGAAGGCTTGTCGGTTCTTGAATACTTTATTTCAACTCACGGTGCACGTAAAGGGTTGGCCGATACAGCGTTAAAGACTGCTGATGCCGGATATCTTACACGTCGTTTGGTTGATGTTGCACAGGATGTAATTATCTCTGAAGATGATTGCGGAACATTACGTGGTTTGGTGGCAACTACAGTTAAAAACAACGAAGAAGTTGTTGCATCTTTATTTGAACGTATTATTGGCCGTACTTCGGTACACGATATTTTCCATCCGTTAAGTGGAGAATTGATTGTGGCTACCGGAGAGGAATTAACTGAAGACATTGCTACAGTTATTGAAAATTCTCCGATCGAAAGCGTTGAAATCCGTTCAGTACTTACCTGCGAATCTAAAGTTGGTATTTGTGCAAAATGTTACGGACGAAATCTGGCAACGGGCAAAAAAGTTCAAAAAGGCGAAGCAACTGGTGTAATTGCAGCACAGTCAATTGGCGAACCAGGAACTCAGCTTACTTTGCGTACTTTCCACGTTGGGGGTATCGCCGGCAACATCTCTGCACAATCAACAGTTGAATCAAGATACGATGGTTATGTTGAAATTGAAGAACTGCGTGCAGTTAAGTTCAAATCAGAAGAAAAAGATGAAATTGAAGTTGTTGTAAGTCGTTTGGCGGAATTAAAGATTGTAGATAAAAATACAAATATTACACTGTCAACGCATCCAATTCCATACGGTTCAAAACTATATGTGAAAAATGGACAGGAAATTCGCAAAGGAAAACTTATTTGTGAATGGGATCCATTTAACGGTGTTATTATTACTGAATTTGATGGAACTGTTGAATTCGAGAATTTAATTGACGGACTTACATTCAGGGAAGAATCGGATGAACAAACCGGATACAGCGAAAGGGTAATTATCGAATCGAGAGATAAAACCAAAAACCCAACTTTAAAAGTTATCGATAAAGAAGGAAATGCAATCCGTTCATATAACTTACCGGTTGGAGGTCACATTTCTGTTAACTACAAAAACTGGTGACGTTAAAAAATACATGGTGCCACTTTCAAAACAGATACTTGTTCAGGAAAACGATTATATCAGGGCAGGAACACCGCTTTCTGACGGAGCAATTACTCCTTCCGACATTCTTGGCAATTAAAGGTCCAACCGCAGTTCAGGAATATATTTTGAATGAAGTTCAGGATGTTTACCGTATGCAGGGTGTGAAAATTAATGATAAACACTATGAAATCATTATTCGCCAAATGATGCGGAAAGTAGAAATCGAAGACCCGGGTGATACCCGTTTCCTTGAAAAACAAGTGGTTGACAAAAATGAATTCTTCTCAGAAAACGACTGGATTTACAACAAAAAAGTTGTAATCGAGCCGGGAGACGGTGAAGGAATTAAAGCCGGTCAGATTATTTCGGCACGAAAACTGAGGGACGAAAACTCTCAGTTGAGGAGGAAAGATAAAAAACTGATTGATTCTCGTGACGCCATTCCGGCTACTTCAAGTCAGGTATTGCAGGGAATTACCAGAGCCGCGTTGCAAACACGCAGTTGGTTATCGGCAGCATCGTTCCAGGAAACAACAAAAGTACTGAATGAAGCAGCAATAAATGGTAAAACCGACTACCTTGATGGTTTGAAGGAGAATGTAATTTGTGGTCACCTGATTCCGGCTGGTACTGGTTTGAAGGAATACAAAAACCTTGTAGTTGGTTCGAGGTCAGAATATGATCAATTAGTTGATATAAAAGATTAATTTACGTTTAAAGTTGATGGACATGGATGATATGAATCAAAAACCTCAGCAGTTGAATATTGAACTAAGTGAAGAAATTGCACAAGGTATTTATTCAAACCTTGCTGTAATAACTCATTCAAGTTCAGAGTTTGTGGTTGATTTTGTGCGAATAATGCCGGGAATCCCGAAAGCGAATGTAAAATCGCGAATTATTCTTACGCCGGAACATGCTAAACGTTTGTTATTGGCACTACAGGACAATATTAAAAAATATGAAACTGTAAATGGGCCGATTAAAAATGTGAAATCAGGTACTGATCCGATGATGCCTCCTTTAAGCTTTGGTGGGCCTACAGCTCAGGCGTAACTGTAATTTTAAGATATTTTTAAAAGAGGAGTCAATTTTTGATTCCTCTTTTTTTGCAAATTTACTTTGCTGTAAAATTTCAATATGAAATTGCCATAACTGGCCGCTGACTTGAAATTTACCTGTGTGAAATTTGATAACTTTGAAAATGATGGATTTCATTATCATAAACGGAGAAATAATAAAAAAACAAGAGACAGAATTTAAATCATTCTTTTGGGATGAGCCATTTATTATTACCCAAAAAATTTGGTTTGGATTCGGGGGAATTCCTTTGTTCCATGAAAATTTAAAGGGGTTAAAAACAGTTTTGAAAACATTGAATTCTGAAATTCCGGTATTATTAGACGATGAATCCGAGTTATTCAGGATTACAAAACGCATGTTGAATAAAAACAGGTTTTTTCGATCGGGGATTATTACATGTCAGATTTATATTGGAAAATCCGAATTAAACATTGCAATTTCAAGTATGGCATTTCCTGAATTTAACTTCCCAATATCAAATCAGGGATTGTTGGTTAATTTTTCTGAATTTGAGAAATACAGCGTCAACCCGTTAAATCAGTTTGATTTTTATAATACACCTTTTTGGAAATTTGCAAAAGCAAGAAACCAGGGAACAACGTTTGGTAATTCAATTTTTATAAATGAAAAGAATGCTGTTTGTAATTGTATTTCATCCAACATTTTTATGTTAAAGGGAAATGTGCTTTACACACCATCGATTGAAACCGGATGTTATATTAATAGTTTAAGGTTCATCGTTTTAGAAACTGCCAAAAAATTGAATTTAAAATTAGAAGAAAGCGATTGTATTGATAAAGCGGATGTGTTTCAAATGGATGAAATATTTTTGGCCGGTGAAGAACATGGAATCCAATTGGTACTTGGAGTTGAAAATAAAAGGTTTGTCCAATATTATTCACGCAATATTCACGAAAAATTAAATGAATATTTGAAGGAAAAGATAACGTAACCCAACACTAATTCAAATCAACCAGAGAATTTTGGAGTGTTATTTTGCTGCCCATCTGAACACGAAAAATGCGATCAGGCTGTATAAAATATTGGGGATCCACATCGATACAAAAACCGGTACAGAACCACTAATGGCAAATACTGTTGAAATCTGCATAAAAAGTATATAAGAAAAACTCAAGGCGAGTCCAAGCCCCAGGTGGAATCCAAGTCCACCTTTTATTTTTCGGGAAGCCAACCCAACGCCAATTATCGTTAAAATGAATGTTGAAAATGGAGTCGCCATTCTTTTGTGTTTTTCAATTTCCCATTCAATCGCATTCACTCCGCGGGTTTTCATTAACTTAATTTCTTTTTTAAGTTCGGGTGTTATATAAGTTTCCATTTCGTTTTTCTTGACCCTGAATTCCTCGGGTTTCATATTTAGTGTTGTGTCCATTCGGTAGCCACTTTCAAGCAATTCGTATCCATCTAAAATTGTACGTTTCCAGTAATTATTGATAACCCACTTTTCAGTTTCTTTGTCCCACCGAATATTATCTGCAGTGAGTTTTTCTGTCAATTTCGATCCTTCAAAACGTTCCAATGTAAATACATTTCCAACATCGTTGGGCGTGTAACTACGCATATAAATATAAACGCCCGGTTCAATTTGCCGGTGTATATCGCGTTCAACGCCCATTCTGACGTTATCAATATTTTTCATTCTGAACTCATTCATTGTTTTTGTGGCTGGCGGTATGATATAATTTCCTAAGGAAAAACTAAATATGGCCAATATAAATGCTGAAACCATGTAAGGCCGCATTAATCTTGTATAAGACACACCGCTGCTCAGAATGGCAATTATTTCAGTATTATAGGCCATTTTCGAGGTAAAATAAATGACAGCAATAAATGTAAAAAGCGGACTAAAAAGATTGGCAAAATATGGGATGAAATTCATGTAATAATCAACAACAATTTCTTTTAACGGAATATCTTTTGACAGGAATTCATCTAAGTTTTCAGAAACATCGAATACCACTGCAATACTTAATATTAGCGCAATGGCATAAAAAAATGTACCAAGAAATTTTTTTGTAATATAAAAATCTATGGTTTTATAAAACTTCATTAGCGCAATTACAATCGTTGTTTTAATTTTATTAGCATTTCGTTTTTCCACGAAATAAAGTTGCCTTCAATAATTTTTGTGCGTGCAGTTTTAACAAGCCACAAATAAAAAGCGAGGTTATGTTGGGTTGCAATTTGTGCCCCAAGCATTTCGTTCGAAATTACCAAATGTCGCAGGTATGCTTTCGTATAGTTGTCAACAAAAGAAATTCCCATTTCATCAATTGGTGAATGATCGTTTTCCCATTTTTTATTTCTGATGTTGATTTTTCCGTTACTTGTAAATAACATACCGTTTCGCCCGTTTCGCGAAGGCATCACGCAATCAAACATATCCACACCACGGTCGATCGATTCGAGTATATTTTCCGGCGTGCCTACTCCCATCAGGTAACGGGGTTTGTTTTCAGGTAAATCAGCAGTTACAACTTCGGTCATTTCATACATTACTTCCTCTTTTTCTCCAACCGAAAGGCCACCAATTGCATAGCCATCAGCCTCTGTATTTTTCACCTGGGCAACCGCCAGTTTGCGCAAATCGGCATATGTACTGCCCTGAACAATTGGGAACAAACTCTGTGCATACCCATATTTCGGAAGCGTATTATTTAATTGTACAAAACAGCGATCAAGCCAGCGGTGGGTTAGTTCCATCGATTTTTTCGCATAACTGTAATCGGCATCTCCGGGAGTACATTCATCAAAAGCCATCATTATATCTGCCCCAATTGTTCGTTGAATATCGATTACGCTTTCCGGGAGTAAACTGATGGTAAGACCCATCAATATGAGATTGAAATTTGGCACCCTCTTCCTCAGTTTTCTGATATCGCCCAGTGAAAAAACCTGAAATCCGCCACTATCGGTTAATAGCGGTTTGTCCCAACCATTAAACTTGTGGAGTCCTCCTGCTTTTTCAATAACATCCATACCCGGACGGAGATACAAATGGTAGGTATTTCCCAAAATTATTTGGGCATGAATATCATCTCTTAAATCGCGGGTGTGAACCCCTTTTACCGTTCCTGCCGTTCCGACAGGCATAAAAATTGGCGTTTCAATTGTTCCGTGTTCGGTAAATAATTTTCCCGCTCTTGCACGTGAGTTGTGAGAAACTGTAACCAGCTCAAATTTCATTAACTGTTTTCTTTTAAAGTTGGCAAATATAGCTATTAAACTTGAAAAGTACAGGACCACAAACTATGCAAGGCTGTTAATAAATTCTAATTGAAGCGTTCAAAAAATAAATAAATTTTCAATTGAAATTGACTTTAATGTTTCCAATTTTGGGCAGTTTAAAATGAGTTCAATTTTAATTTTCCGAATGATTCAAACTTTATATAATTCACTTACCGATTTGCACGGGTACAAATTGGTTTTAGCTCTCTGTTTTGTCTTGCTTTTCTTCATCCGTTTTGCATTTTTATTTCTGTTTACCGGACGTATTTTATTTCAGAAAAGTAAAACAATCAACTGCAACCGTTTCTTTCCTTATTTATACTGTCAGAAATGAAGAAACAAGGTTAAAGAAAAACCTTGCACCGGTTTTATCTATAAACGGGGCCGATTTTGAGGTAATTGTTGTTGATGATTTTTCGCAGGATAATTCGTTTCAGGTGTTGGGAATGTTGAAGGGTAGGAGCGACCGACTAAAAGTTTCGACCCTGCACCAGGAAACACGGTTTTCCACAAAAATGGCGCAAAACCTGGCGCTTAAAGCTGCAAAATATGATTGGGTACTGGCAGTGCCAATTTCGTATGAAAACGCTGCGCCTGAGTGGATTTCTGGTATATCAAATGCTTTGAACGAAAATGCTACTGTTGTTTTGAGCTATTGCAGTGCGCAAAACTCAGGTAGTTTTATTAATCGAATGTATCGGGTAGAAAGCTTTTTGTCGTTTTCAAAAAGTGTTGGCTATATTTTAAACAATGTACCTTTTGTATATTCCGAAGAAAATGTCGCATTTCAAAAGAAAAATTATTTCGAAATAGGTGGTCATGCCCACAAAATAAGTGAACCATATGCAAATCTTGAGTTACTGATTAATTTTTTTATCAGAAAAAAAAACAACTTCAATACTGTATCAATCAGACACAGCAATTAAAAAAACTGAAGATTTAATTTGGAATGATTATCTCGATATTCTGAAAAAAAGTTTGCGGATTGAAAAACATCTAACTGCTTCAAAAAGGGCTGTTTTAGCATTCGATGAATTCACGAAACTTGCTTTTTACCATTGACAATTTTAACTATTGTTCTGTTGTTTGATATTTGGCCAATACTTGCCGGATTGCTTTTTATAATGTTTACAGCACGTTTGTTTATCATAAAAATCGCGCTTAATCGTTTGAATGAAAGCAAAATATTCATACCTTCGTTAGTGTACGATTTGGTAGTTCCATATTTCAAATTGTTCTATCGCTGGTATTTCAACAATAGCAGGCAAAAACAGAAATGGAAAGTGAAAGTTTAAAATTATCGGAAAGGGCGCTGCAAGATTACGAACTTGTGCAAAAAGCCTTGTTAGGCGATGAAAAAGCCTTTGCCCGATTATTAAGCCGTTACAAAGACACCATTTATTTCATGCTTCTTAAAATGCTGAACAACCGAAGCGATGCTGAAGATTTAACACTCGAAGCATTTGGGAAAGCATTCAAAAACCTGCATCAATATTCACCAACATACGCGTTTAGCACCTGGCTTTTTAAAATTGCTTCAAACAATTGTATTGATTTCCTTCGCAAAAAAAAAGGTATTACAATATCATTGGAAACTGAAAATGAGCAAGGTGAGGTTAGCGAAACAATGCGGCTGAAATCAAAAGATCTGAATCCCGAAGAAAGATTGATTAGAAAGCAAAAAGCAATTTTGCTGCACAAAGTAGTTCGCAGGTTAAAACCACATTATCAAACCCTTGTTGAGTTGCGTTATTTTAATGAATTGTCGTACGAAGAAATTGCCAAAGAGTTAAATTTGCCGCTTGGCACGGTCAAAGCCCAGTTGTTCAGGGCCCGCCAAATGCTTTTCAAACTAATTGAAAGCACAGAAATTAACGAACACCTTTAATTTTTCAAAATGAATCTTATTTTAAAATATTTCCCTAAGCTTAACGAAAAGCAAATTGCTCTTTTCCAACGTCTCGAACCTTTGTATGCGGAATGGAATGCACAAATAAATGTTATTTCGCGCAAAGATTTTTCAGAGTTTTATGAACGGCATGTTTTGCATTCGCTGGGTATAGCAAAACTTATTAGTTTTACCGCCGGTACAAAAATTCTTGATGTTGGCACAGGCGGTGGTTTCCCTGGAATTCCGCTTGCAATTATGTTTCCCGAAGTGCAATTTCATCTTGTCGATTCTATCGGGAAAAAAATTAAAGTGGTTAATGGTGTAGTTGAATCGTTAGGTTTAACAAATGTTACTGCCGAACAAATCCGGGCTGAGCAACTTACCGATAAATACGATTTTGTGGTAAGCCGAGCCGTTACGAGTCTCTCCGAATTTGTACCTTGGGTGCGAAACAACATTTCAAAAAAACAAATTAACGCAATGCCAAATGGAATTATTTTTTTGAAAGGTGGTGATTTGCAGGAAGAAACGAAACCCTTTAAGCGAAATGTTTTCATAAAGGATTTGTCCACCTGTTTCGGGGAAGAGTTTTTCAAAACCAAAAAGGTTGTGCATTTGCCATTGTAGAAGAACAGTATGTTAGTGATAACTGTTTTCCTTGTTCAGCAAATCAGCCTGCTTTTAATCATCTCCAAAAGAAACACCCATTTTCCGGGCTTTCTGAATTAGGCCCAAATCGGGTTCAACAAGACGAAGTTTTCCGCCCACTTCTTCAAGAGGAACAGTTGTTAATTCGTTTTTCCTGATTGCAACCATGGTTCCAAAACAACCTTCAGCAATACATTGAGTAGCGAACGCGCCATATCGGGTGGCTAGAATTCTGTCCATGGGTGAAGGGCTTCCGCCTCTCTGAACGTATCCCAGCACAGTTTCGCGGGTCTCAATTCCGGTCATTGCTTCAATAGTATTTGCCATATAATTGGCCGCACTTTGATATTTTGGGTGTTCAATACCTTCGGCAACAACTACAATCGAATAGGGTTTTTTCTCTTCGTACCGTTTCTCAATATTTCTGCATACCGAGCGGATGTTGTATGGTATTTCGGGCAGCAAAATAATATCTCCACCACCTGCCAGGCCTGAATAAAGCGCTAACCAACCAGCAGTATGTCCCATAATTTCGATAATCATTACACGCTGGTGCGAGTTAGCTGTTGAGTGCAATCTGTCGATGGCTTCGGTGGCAATTTGAACTGCTGAGTCGAATCCGAAAGTTACATCTGTTCCCCAAACGTCATTATCAATGGTTTTTGGAATTCCAATAATATTTAATCCTTCCTGTGATAACAAATGGGCGGTTTTCATGGTGCCGTTTCCTCCAATACAAACCACACAATCGAGATTCAGGTTTTTATAAGTTTCTATAATTTTTTCGGGTTTGTGGTTATCAGAACCATCTTCGGCAACAATTTTAAAAGGTTTTTCCCGCGAAGTCCCTAAAATGGTTCCGCCCAGGGTTAAAATGCCCGAAAGCTGGGCTTCTTTTAGTTCAATATAATCACTGTTTATCAATCCTGAATATCCGGCATTAAAGCCTAGTACTTCCATACCATACTCAACAATGGCTGTCTTTCCAACTCCTCTTATCGCTGCATTCAACCCGGGCAGTCGCCGCCTGCAGTTAATATTCCAATTTTATGTGGTTTAGTCGAATTTTTCATTTTGCTTTTTTATTTCTATTATCATTATTTTTAACTTGAAGTAACTAAGGTAAAAAAGAATAACTGAAATCGGTAGTTTTGCATCCAACGAAAATCAAACAATAACTAATTATTAAAAAATGCAGTTATTTTGATTAACAGATTTTCATTATTTTGTAACTTCGTCATCTTCAATTAAAATAAACATTTAATATAAACGATTTAAAAAATTTGATACAATGAAAAAACTATTTTCTTTTCTTTTGGCAGGAACTTTCGTGGTAGCAATATCGTGCCAAAGCGGACAAAAAAAAGCTGAAAATGCTGACGAAAAAAGTGCAGCTGTTGAAGAAGTTGCAGGACCAAATGAGTTGACAAAAGCTGAAGTTGAAGAAGGCTGGGTTTTACTTTTCGACGGAAAAACAAGTGACGGTTGGCGTGGAAATAACAGGCCTGATTTTCCATCCGGATGGGAAATTGTTGACGGAACTTTACATTGCATTGGTACCGGAACTGGTGAAGCCGGAGCAGAAAATGGCGGCGATATTATCACAACAAAGGAATTTTCAAATTTCAGGTTGAAAATGGACTGGAAAATTTCGGAAGGTGGAAATTCTGGTATTTTTTACCTCGGTAAGGAAGTTGCCGACTGGCCAATTTACAAAACAGCACCTGAAATGCAGGTTCTGGATAACGAAAGGCATCCTGACGCCCGCGCCGGAAAAGATGGTAACCGTATGGCTGGTTCACTTTATGATTTGATTCCTGCAGTTCCTCAAAATGCAAAACCTGCAGGCGAGTGGAATAGCATTGAAATTGAAGTATTTAAAGGTAGTGTCTGGCATCGTCAAAATGGCGAAACAGTTTTGGAGTACCATTTGTGGACTGATGACTGGAACAAACTTGTTGCCGCATCGAAATTTCCTGAATTGAATCCTGACTGGGCTAATGTGGCAAAATCAGGTGTTATTGCACTTCAGGATCATGGCGATGACGTTTGGTTCCGTAATATTAAAATTTTGGCTCAGTAAGGAGTTATTTTGATTGAAACAAAAAAGAGGCTGTCCGATAATTAATCAGGACAGCCTCTTTTATTTCAGCAGTTCTTAGCATTAAATTGCCGAACCAGCTGGTTTTTTATCAACTATCTGTGCATCTTCCATAATCACTTCGTAAGAATATCCGTAACCGAAATCTTTGTTAAGTACAATCTTTCCCCTACCAGTAACTTCGTCATTTATTTCAGCTAAGTCAGCACTGGTTATTGTTAAATCGTAATTGCCATTGTCGTTTGTGCCGTCCTGAATATGGATCCATTTTTTGCCCATAACTTCTTTGTTCACTTTTACCACAACACCTTTTATCTCTATTTCTTTGCCCGAATAATTGTCTCTGTTGGCAAACACCTGTGCTACAGTGATTTCCCCTGCCAGCTTTTCAATGGTAATAGCGCTGTTTTGTTCCGTGCTAATTTTGCCTGAATGTGTTGGTTCACTGCCACTTCCACCCATTGCACCCATTCCGCCCATAGCTCCGGAACCCATTCCGCTCATTTCACCATTTTTAATGGGTGTTTTACTAATTGCACTTACAAAATAAATCTCATCAAAAGTTCGGTCAACCTCTTTGCTGTGAAAATTTTGCATTGGTAACCCTTCGCTGTAATAATACACCTCACCTGGTTTTACTTCCTGTTTTGATATAGCCATCCAAAATTCCGCACTATTTTCTTTTGCCCTAATATAAGTATAGGTGCTGCCCTGAATTACTTCGGCAACTTCAAAACTTTTTCCATTGGCAGTTGTCTGCTCCTGGTTAATCTGTCCGTTTTATTTTTCACGCATGATGAAAAAACCACCACTAAAATCAACATTGTTAAAATTCTCATATCACAATTTATTTACATTTTTTATTAAATCTGTCCTTTTAAAGCCCTCAAATATAAAACTTAATTAAAACAATTCATTTATAATCGAAAGTTGATAAGAGAAGATAATACTTAACTCAGGAAATAAAATTTATTTTTCACTATGAGTGATTTTTATTCCTGCTTTTGTAAACTGTCCTGTTATAAATTCTTTTCATGAATATCGGTTAGGATTTTTAATTCCTTCATTTTCAGTCAAAATAAAAAATTGACTTGAATATCAATTTGACGTAAATTGGTTTACCATTATAAATCAAACAGAATGAATAAACCAAAGATTTTCAGAAATGTAAATTATTTAGGATGGGTTGTTGTTGTCCTCGCATTTCTGTTTATGTATTTTGCTTATTTCTTTATTTATATCTAAAAAAAAAGAAGCTCAACTTCAGCAAAAAGGGTTCCGTATTTTGAATGAATATGGAAGTAATATGCTTGATAAACACAAGTATTTCGAAACCCATTTTCGGAATTACGGTTTTTTTTATTCAATCAAATATCTTATCGAATCCGGATCTATTGTAAAAAAGAATTCAAATGAAATTAATGCTGATAAAGCACTGAAGTTGGAGAATGTATTAAAAGGTCTTCAGTCTTATGTTAATACTATTGAAATTAAAAATGATTCGTCTCGCGCTAATAATGAAACTAAAAAGGATCTTCTGCTAAGTTTCCGGTTTAAAAACAATGATCCGGAACTGGCATCAGAATTTGAAAAATTTTATCGGAGTAACACAAAGGACACAACTATCGCATTAATTTTAAATAAGGATTTTTCATACGAAGTTCCAATCAGCGATTTTATGCAGAACTTAAAATTTGATGAGCTTTTTGAAAATATTATTTTGTTTGACACATCAAAAGTTTATTACAATACAAAACCGGGTAACCTGGCAGATATTAATAATCCTAGAGCTCTGTGCGACAGCGCAGCAAAGCAGCAAGGCGGTGTTTATGAGAAATTAAACATCAGTGGCCAGGACAAGCATGTGATGATACTTCCTGTCGATTTTGCAGACAAAAAATTTTGTATTGCCGGGTTTATTCCCGATGTTGATTACCAGAACAAAACCCGCACAATCAATAAACAATTATTGATGTTTATTGCAACGGTTTTAATGTTGGTATTTGCAAGTATGCCAATTTTAAAAATATTTTTTATCGATGACAGAGAGCGTTTAAAAGCCCGCGATGCCACTAATAACGCCATCTCCATGTTGTTTGGAATCGGATTATTTTTGCTGTTGATTATAGCATTTTCAAAAAAGCAGTTTGTTGATACTACAATCCAGCATCGCCGGATACACGCAATTTCCGATTCTCTTTGTGCCAATGTTATGCGCGACATTGATTCAATAAAAACATTGGGTAAAGCAATAGTAAATGCCGAAAAATCGGCAGATTCAAAATTGGCAAATAAAGTGATTTCCGCTTTTGAATCAAATGTTGCCTTTACCCAGGATAGTAATTTGAGTAGCCCGTTTCCGTTGAACGAAATTATTTTAATGGATAAAGAGGGCATTGTTAAAAAGGCTTATACAAGCACTCCATTTTCCGATATTGTTAAGGTTGACCTGAAAGAACGCCAGTATTTTATAAATATTGAGAATGTCAATAATTCATGGCCAAATTCTGATGGATTAAATTTTTATATTGAGTCAATCAAGTCATTCAACACTGCAAAGTATGAAACTGCAATTTCATTTCGGACAACAAACCCGGAAATGCCTGTACTTGCTATTACTTCAAAAATACCGTCGTTGTATAGCCAGGTTTTGCCGAATGATATTGAATTTGTTGTAATCAATAAAACAGGCAGGGTTTTATACCATTCAATTCAGGAAAAAAACCTGCACGAAAACTTTGTGCTCGAATGTGAATCAGATTTAAGATTAATAAATGCAATACGTTTAAATGCTGAAGATGAAACCATTGTAAAGTACAACTAAAAAAAATGGTTAGCCAGAATTATACCAATTAACGACACTCCATTTTACCACATTACTTTACTCGATTTAAATCAGGCCGACAATAAAAATGCAAGAATATTCCTGATTACTTTCTATTTTTTAGTTGTTTCAATTGCTTTAATGATTTTTGGGTTGTTGATAATAAGATGGATTACCCGTGCATTTAATGAAAAGCAAAAGCATAAATGGTTTTTGAACTGGCTTGTACTAAAGCCCCGAAAACATTTTATATACAAAAGACTGTCAGTCATTTTAACTTTGCTAATTGTTTTTCAATTCTTTGGTTTTTGGTTTGCTGATAATCCTGTTGCGCAATTTGTTTACCAACTCATTTTCTTAACTTTTACATTATTCTTAACAATGGTATTTCTGATCATTACCGATACTGAAAAAATAGAAACAGCCTGGTTCGACTTTTTTACTGAATTTCTTGTCCTGTTGGCAATTATATTTCAAATTATTGTTTTGTTTTTGTTGACGATTTGAATTGGCAACAAGTCATTCCTTTAATCTCGCTCATCGGCATTATTATAGTGAACTACAAATTTTTTGTAAAAGATAATCTGCAGAAATTGATAATCAGAGACAACAAGGAAATTCCCTTGAATAATAAAAGGGCATATCTCATTTTCCTATTCCTGTTTTTAACAAGTATTTCGGGAATTCCAGTTTTGAGGTATTATTTCTCGGTAAAGAACATGGAGGAAAAGAGTTGGAATCTTGAACAATCCATAAAGGTTGGAAGCGACAATATTAACCTCTATTCGGAAACTGAATACATGAAAAATGATGCCGATTGGTTTAAAAGGATTCAGGGTAACAACCTTGACAATTTAGAAGTTACTTATATTGATGAGGTTAATAATTTTGATGCTTCTGAATCTGAAAATGTAGAAAATTCAAGCATTGCAAAACAGGTTTATGATTTATTGCCCGACCCAATCACAAACTGGTACAATAAACCCAGGCTGGTTGTTCAAACGGACTATGTGGTTTCAAAATTCAGTAATGACACTTTGTACTTTAAAAAAGGAGAACATTCAGGGGCGGTGAAAGTAAAATATGCAGACCACAAACGGTATTTTACAGTAGTGAATTACATTATTTTAGTATTTTTTGTGTTACTGGTTATTTGTTTTAGTGTGTGGAATTTGTTGAAATTTCTTGCCAAAGTACTGCTTAATCTGAACCAGGAAAAACCTGATATTCCCGAGATTTCATGGCTGGATATTCTTAAAAATAACGATGAAAAAAGAATACTTTTAAATTCATTCAACGGTTCAGTTTATCTGGCCAAATCAAAAGAATATATTAATCAATCGGGTGGTAATAAAAATGCATTGAAAATAATTCAGGTTTCGGAAATTGTTGAACCGGGATTTCAATGCGATCAGATTTTAAAAAGTTCGGCAATAACAATTTGGGTTTGCGGGTTTAACCAAATTTTAAACGAAATTGACAAACATGAAGAATTGCTTTCGTTTTTAATGAAATTGAACCAATGCAACCAAATAAGGATAATAGTCGATTTGTCATTCGATATTGCACTAATAAATGAGTTTTATGACGATTACAGGGAAGAAAACGAATTGAGCCCTGAACAAGCCACACAGTTGTATTTGCTGCGTAAAAAATGGAACAATTTATTTGAAGGATATCTCAGTTATAATGGTTACATAAATCAAATGAAATCAAGTAATGCGTGTATTCTTAGGGTTGAAGATGGTTACCTTGCCGAACAAACAGCCACCGGGTTGAAATTACAGTTTTCGAAGATATGGACAAATTTAACTTCATTTGAAAAGATTGTTTTGTTTGACCTGGCCGATGACGGATTACTTAACAGGAAAAACAAAACAATGATACAGAAACTGATTGATAAAAGATTAATTGTTACCGATCCTGAGCCGGCTTTTTATGCCGAAGAATTTCGTGACTTTGTTATAAAACATATGAAGGCAAATGAGGTAAAAGCGATTGAAAGCAAACTTGGACTTAAAGGAAGCTGGCACAATGCCAAGTATCTTATTTTACTGATTTTGGTTCCACTGGCAGCATTTGTTATCATTTCGCAGGGTATTTCAATTGAAAAAGTATTTGGGATTTTTGCGGGGGGATTAGCAATTATTACCGGGATAATTCGCTTGTTTGACAGTAATTCTTTTAAAGCATCTTAATGTCACTTTTTTTGTTTCCCCGGTGATTTTAAATCATACGGCTTTAGGTGAAGGACTGAACATTTATACAAAAATAATGTTCATACAATATAAAAATTAAAGACAAATAAGTAAGAAACGAACATGTTTGCAGATAAACACAAAAAACCATGAACAAACCACATGTGATCCCGATAGCTATCGGGACCATCGGGTGAAAATGTTGACAAAAGAGATACAGCATAACCGCTAACTAATTAGTAACATTAATAATTTGTACAGATGAAATATGTTTTAACAGGATCATTAGGGAACATAAGCAAACCAGTTGCAGAGAAATTAATTTCAGCGGGACACCATGTAACTGTAATTAGCAGGAAGTCAGATAAAACCGGACAAATTGAATCTCTTGGCGCAACTGCTGCCATCGGTTCGGTTGAGGATGTGGAATTTCTTACAAACACCTTTACCGGTGCCGATGCTGTTTACACGATGGTGCCTCCTCATTTTGGAGCAACAGACTGGAAGAAATATATAGCCGGAATTGGTGAAAATTATGCAGCTGCAATTATGAATTCAGGAGTAAAAAATGTAGTTAACCTGAGTAGTATTGGTGCACACATGCCTGAAGGTTGCGGACCGGTTAGCGGATTGCACTTTGTTGAAAAAGCCTTGAATGATTTGGAAGGAGTAAATGTCAGGCATCTTCGTCCGGGTTTTTCTATCCCAATTTTATGAACCAGATTGGAATGATTAAAAATATGGGAATTACAGGGGGAAATTACGGCGAAGGAACAACACTTGTTATTGTGCACCCCAACGATATTGCTGAAGTTGCAGCGGAAGAACTCAAAGGCCTGGATTTTAAAGGGAAAAGTATTCTTTATATCGCCAGTGACGAAAAAACTACTACAGAAATTGGTTCAATTCTGGGCAAAGCAATTGGCAGCCCTAAAATTCCATGGGTGAATTTTACTGATGAAGATACTTTGAATGGCATGCTTCAGACAGGTGTTCCCATTGTAATTGCTAAAAATTATACTGAAATGGGAGCAGCCATGCGAAGTGGCGAAATGGACGCAGATTACAGGAAAAATAGACCTTCAGAATTTGGAAAAATTAAACTGGAGGATTGGGCGCAGGAGTTTGCCGCTGCTTTGCACAACCTGAAAAATTATAGTTGGATTTCGACCGGTTTTGTGATTTCTTCTTATTTCTTATTTTGCATTGTTATTTGCGGATTTTCAATTTGACCATCTTTTTGGAAATTCAATATTGATTTAAGGAGTTCAATATTGGAATTTTATTCTTCAAGAATTTAAATCCTGTTCGGATACTCGCGACAACTTTCACTGCTTCTCCCTATTTCCAAACGATCTTCTGCAAATCCCGGATCAGCGAATCTTTCAATACAGTGTATTGCGGCATGTATTTCTGATCGACGGGTTTTGCAGGTGGCGATTCCAGCGTCAGCGGATTAACTGCACTTCCGCCTTTGTAAACCCTGAAATCCAAATGTGGTCCGGTTGACAAACCTGTTGATCCAACAAAACCAATTACTTGTCCCTGGCGAACTCTGGCTCCCTGGTAAATTCCTTCGGCATAGCCCGAAAGATGCATGTATTGAGTTGTGTAAACTGAATTATGCCTCACTTTTATACTGTTCCCTCCTCCGCCGGCCCAGCCTTTTTGGATTACTGTGCCTTCTCCAATACTCATTACAGGCGTCCCTTTTGCTGCAGCGTAATCAACACCGTGGTGAGGCCTCACAATACGTAAAACCGGGTGCATCCTGCCTCCTGAAAATCCTGAGCTGATTCTTGAGAATTTAAGCGGCGCTTTTAAAAATTCTTTTTGAAGATTTTCACCGTTTTCGTTATAATAACCAACAGTATCGTTGGGGTTAAAGCGGAATGCAAAAATCTCCTTTTCATAATGATCGAATTGTGCTGCATATATATTTTTGATACCGATTGCAACTGAATCGACATAAATTTCATCATAAATTAACCGAAACCTGTCGCCTTTTTGCAGGCCAAAAAAATCGATTGTCCAGGCATAAACATCCGAAAGGTTTAGTGCCAATTGCGGGTCTATATCGTTGGCTTTCATTGTGTTCCATAGTGAAGATTCAATTACGCCCTGTGCAGTTTTAACAACATATTTAACTTCTTTCTGCCCCGCGTAAACCCGTAAAGTATCGAATAGTTCAAATACAGTATATTGAATTGGCGAATTTTCATAAACAAAATAGAGTGCGGTTTTTAAGGAATCGCGGGTTTGAAAAATGCTGTAATTGTTACCCTCCCTGATTTTACGAACATCAAAAACAGGTTTTGAATTTCGGGCAATTGTATCAATCGTTCCTAAACCAATACCAAATCTGCTTAAAATAGTACTTAAATACTGGCCGGATCCAACAGTTCCATTTACAATAAAAAACGAATCAACAGGAAAACCGTATTTTACAATTGGTTCTTTTAGAAGAACAAAGGGTTCAGCTTTTTCTTTGTCATTAACTTTTCCACATGAAAAAGTTAAGGACAGAAACGCAAAAAAAATGGCTACTGAAATAATTGGGTGTAAATATCTTTTAAAAATAAGTCTCATATTTTATTTTTAGGAACACGAAGGAACACAAAATATGAAAATATTCAAAAGTTTATTGAATCAACATCTTTCAAATCAATTTTGCTACTTTTGGATATATAGGAAGCTTTATTTCAACTAAACTAATTGACAATGAACTTAAAAACAATGATTTTACTGCTGATTCTACTCGCATCTTTTACTTCTTGCAACACAAAAAATAATGACAAAAATCCTGAAAAAATAAACAATCCAAATATTATTTTGATAAGTGCTGATGATTTAGGCTGGTCGGATATTGGTTGTTATGGTAGTGAAGTTCAAACTCCGAATATAGACAAACTCGCTGAAGGTGGTATGCGGTTTACTCATTTCCACAACACTTCGAAATGTTTCCCTTCTCGGGCTTGTTTACTAACCGGTGTTTATGCGCAGCAAAACGGATATGCGAAGAATTTTAAAGAGCCGCTAACCAATGCAGTAACTCTTGGCGAGGTTTTACGAACTGCCGGCTACCGAACTCTTTGGTCGGGAAAACACCATGGACTTGAAAATCCGGTTACACGTGGTTTTGATCGGTACTACGGGTTGAAGGATGGAGCATGTAACTATTTTAATCCCGGTGATCAGCGCCCCGGTGAAGGAATGCCTGCGCGTAAAGGAAAACCTGGAAATAAAACAGTTCGTTCGTGGTGCATTGACAGTGTTCTTTACAATCCCTATACACCCGAAGAAAGGGATTTTTATACCACTGATTATTTTACAAAGTATGCAGTTAACTGGCTCGAAGAATATAAAAACGAAGAAAAGCCATTCTTTTTATATCTCGCCTACACGGCTCCTCACGACCCATTAATGGCCTGGCCCGAAGATATCGCGAAGTATAAAGGCAAATACGATGCAGGTTATGAATCAATCAGAAAAGCACGTTACAAAAAACAACTTGATATTGGGTTGATTGACGAAACGTATATATTATCGAATGCTACTTATCAAAACTGGGATGAGTTGGATGATTCTGTCAGAATTGCAGAAATCAGAAAAATGGAAGTTTATGCTGCAATGATTGACCGGCTGGACCAAAATATAGGAATAGTTCTGGCAAAACTTAAGGAAATTGGGAAAGATGAAAATACGCTAATATTGTTTGTTTCCGATAATGGTGCATCTGCAGAAATGGTTCGGATTGATGATGATTACGGAGAAATCGGTTCGATGACTCGTTGGACTTCGTTAGGTGGCGATTGGGCAAATGTGGGAAACACACCTTTTCGTTTCTTTAAGAATTTTAGTTACGAAGGCGGGATAAATACACCGCTAATTGCGTACTGGCCAAACAAAATTGAGAGTAAAACCTACTCTGAATTTCCGGGACATTTTATTGATTTCATGGCTACTTTTGTTGATTTAACTGGTGCAGAATACCCGGTAGAATTTAACAATCAGAATATTACACCCATGCAGGGGCAAAGTTTGTTACCGGTTTTTCTGGGTGAAAACAAACAAAGAGAAAAATCAATTTTTTGGGAATGGCAGGACGGACAAGCTGTTTATTTCAACTCCTTCAAAATTGTAAAAGAAGGATTGGAGAATCCCTGGGAACTTTATAATCTCGAAAGTGACCCGACTGAAACAAATAATCTGTCAACCCAAAATCCCAAAAAAGTAAAGGAACTGGAAAAGTTATTTATGGAATGGAAAACGGGTTTGCCTGTTCTTTAAAAAAGTTAAAGCCATGAAAGAAATTAACATTTTAACCCGTCTTTACTTTATTAGGAGTTTCAATGTTGTAGGCTGTATTAAGCAGCGATATTGAATACTCACTTTTCATCATTTTGATTTAGATGAGAAAATAGTACATGAAGAAGAATTTTCAGATAATTTTATATATTTAGCTCATAAACAATAAATTACAATGAAAAATAATCGCTCTCGTTTTATAACATTAGTCTTAATTCTTGCATTGGCTTTTTCAAATCCGAATAAAATTTATGCCGAAGATGGATATGATTTATGGCTACGATACAAAAAAATTGAAAATCGAGATTTACTCAAAAGTTATCAAACTGTTCTGAAGAATGTTGTGATAAGAAGCGAAACTTCAACTTTCAATGCGGCTAAAAAGGAGCTAAAAACTGCACTTCCAAATCTGTTGGATTCCGAAATTTCTTTTTCAGATTTAAATGAAAATGGAGGAAATCTAATTGTTGCTTTACGCTCTGATTCAAAATTTATTTCAGAAAATGTAAACGAATCGGAATTAAAAAACCTGGGAAATGAAGGATATCTGATAAAAAGTTTAAAATCAAACAATATCGTCATAACCGGAAATACAGAAGTAGGAATTTTATATGGTGTTTTCAGATTTCTTCAGCAAATTCAGCAGGAAAAAGATATTTCAAAACTGGAGATTTCTGATTTCCCAAAAACCAAAATCCGCATTCTCAACCACTGGGATAATTTGGATCGCACCGTTGAACGTGGTTATGCAGGTTTTTCTTTGTGGGATTGGTTTCGTTTACCCGATGTAGTTGATCCGAGATATAAAGATTATGCCCGCGCAAATGCATCCATCGGTATAAACGGAAGCGTAATTACAAATGTTAATGCAAATGCTTTGATTTTAACGCCACTTTATCTTGAAAAAATTGCAAAACTGGCCGATGTTTTTCGTCCTTATGGAATTAAGGTTTATCTGACTGCAAGATTTAGCGCACCCATCGAACTGGATAAATTACCAACTGCAGATCCTCTCGATCCACAGGTTCAACTTTGGTGGAAAAATAAGGCCGAAGAGATTTACAAATATATTCCCGATTTTGGTGGATTCCTTGTAAAAGCAAATTCTGAAGGGCAGCCCGGACCGCAAAACTACAACCGCAATCATGCCGAAGGCGCCAATTTACTTGCAGATGCTGTTGCCCCTTTTGGTGGGATTGTTATGTGGCGGGCATTTGTATATGACCAGAATGTACCCGATGACAGGGCAAAACAGGCATACACAGAGTTTAAACCACTTGATGGGAAATTCCGCGATAATGTAATTGTTCAGGTTAAAAACGGGGCAATTGATTTTCAACCACGTGAACCATTTCACCCGCTTTTTGGCGCGATGGAAAAATCAAATATCATGATGGAGTTTCAAATTACGCAGGAATATCTTGGGTTTTCGACACACCTTGTTTTTCTGGCGCCACTTTTTGAAGAATGTTTAAAAGCTGATACATACGCAAAAGGAGAAGGTTCAACAGTGGCAAGTTCTATAGATGGCTCAATGCATGGCCAGAAACTTACAGGAATGGCTGGTGTTGCAAACATTGGAACCGACAGAAACTGGACAGGCCACCCTTTTGCACAGGCAAACTGGTATGCGTTTGGAAGACTGGCCTGGGACCCGTATTTGAAATCGGCAGAAATTGCTGATGAATGGATTCGGATGACATTCAGTAACGATGAAAAGTTTGTGCAACCTGTTCTGGGAATGATGCTTATTTCGCGCGAAAACTGTGTAAATTATATGACTCCGCTTGGGTTACACCATATTATGGGGCGCAGTCATCATCATGGTCCCGGTCCATGGGTTACCGGTGGCCGGCCCGACTGGACAGCGGTTTATTACCACCGTGCCGATTCAATAGGAGTTGGATTCAATCGCACACAAACTGGCAGTAATGCAACCGGACAATATTTTAAACCGGTGGCTGATAAGTTTAATAATATCGAAACTTGCCCCGAAGAATTTCTTTTGTGGTTTCATCATGTTCCGTGGAATTACAAAATGAAATCAGGTAATATTCTCTGGGACGAAATATGTTATCATTATAATGGTGGTGTTACTGCAGTGCGGGAAATGCAGAAAAGCTGGAATTCGCTTGAAAAATCTGTCGATTCTGAACGGTTCAATTATGTACAATCTCTTTTAAAAATTCAGGAAAAAGAAGCAGTTTGGTGGCGAAATTCATGCATACTTTACTTTCAAACTTTTTCAAAATTGCCAATTCCGGAGTATATTGAAAAATCAGATAAAACATTGGAAGAATATATGAAAATAAGGGAGTTATATATGCCGGGGATTTAGAATGATTGATTAATTATTGTTATTTAGTAAATTTGTAAAAAAAAGGACAATGAACACCAATGAAATAAAAGCAGATTTGCATCTTCTGATTGAAAATATAAACGATGAAACTATACTAAATGCGGTTCGAACCATTCTGTCAAAACAATCAAAAAGAAAAACTGATTGGGCTGATGAATTGAGTGATGATTTACGAATAGAACTTGAAAAAAGTTTAGTCGAAATTAAAAATGGAAAAATTATTACTCATGAAGATGCTATGAATCAGATAAAAATGAGATATAATCTGTAGTGATGAAAATTATCTGGACAGAAAATGCACTCAAGTCATACTTTATTATTCTCGAATACTTAAAATCTGAATGGGGAGATATAGTATTGGAGAATTTCGTCCTTAAAACTGAGCATATTTTAACCCAGGTTCAGCAATATCCTATGATGCATGAATCTTCTGAATTTTATGGCAACGTAAGAAAAGCTTTCATAACCAAGCACAATTTGATGTTTTATAAGATTAAACCAAGGAAAAAAGAAATTGATTTACTCATCTTCTGGGATACTAGACAGGACGATGAAAAGCGAAAATATTAGAATTATTTTGAATCCAAACCTTTTATTCAATTATGAAATCCAAATTGCCATTATCTATCCTGTTTCTTTTTATTGCCAGTTCTCTTTTTTCCCAACCGATTGATAAAAAAGCCACAAAAGAAACAGTTGCTCTGTTTAAAAACCTGAAAGAACTTTCGAAAAATCACACCCTTTTTGCTCACCAGCACGCCACCGAATACGGTCATGGCTGGTTTGGCGACGAAAACCGTTCAGACGTAAAATCGGTTTGTGGTTCTCACCCGGCAATGATTGGTGTTGATTTTAGCGGTTTTTCCGGCAGAAATAAGGAAGCGACTGACCGCGAAAAGGAAAAACTCAGAAAAAATGTTGTTGATACTTATAACAGGGGAGGAGTTACAACTGCTGCCTGGCATTTCAACAACCCTGTATCGGAAGGTGGATTTTACTGGAAAGACAGTGTTTCTTTACCTGCTGTAAAGTATATAATTCCCGGCGGTGAAGCTCATGAAAAATATAAGGAAATTTTGAAAGAGATTGGCGATTGGGCAAAGAGTTTGAAGGGTGATGATGGAAATGTTGTGCCAGTTATTTTTCGTCCTTATCACGAATTTGACGGTGGCTGGTTTTGGTGGGGAGCACCGCATTGTTCAACAGATGAGTTTGTAACATTATGGAAATTTACAGTTTCGTACATGCGTGACAGTCTCGAAGTTCACAACTTTTTATACGCTTTTTCGCCTGATAACAGGTTCAATTCTGAGGAAAAATTTTTGGAAAGATATCCCGGAGATGAGTGGGTTGATATGGTTGGTATGGACAATTACGGCGATATGGGGCGTGACCGTTACGATTTGGAAACTGCTTCGCGCAAACTAAAAATCGTTTCGGATTATGCAATTAAAAAAGGAAAACTGGCAGCTTTTACCGAAACCGGTCTGGAGTCAATTCCTGATACAAAATGGTGGACAGAAACCCTGTTGAAAGTGATGAAAAAAGATAATATGCAACTTAGTTACGTGCTGGTTTGGCGCAATGATTCGCGAAGTGCAACTCATTTTTACGCGCCTTTTCCTGGGCAGGTCAGCGTTCCGGATTTCATGGAATTTTATAACGACCCTTATACTTTATTCGAGAATGATTTGAAGGAAATTTACAAATAAGGTTTTCTAAATTTCAAACCGTTAGCATTTGTTTTTGTTATAGACAAAGAACAAATTTTACGATTTAGGGATTTGAAGGTGATTAATACATTTATATTTTCAAATATTTTCCTTTCGGTTGGTGCAGTTTTACTCACCGTTTCGGGACAGGTACAGCTCGGAATGAAACCGCATTGGCAACCTTATTTATTGCTGATTTTTTTTGCTACTTTAATAGAATATAATCGGGATCTTGTAACCCAAATTCTTACAAATAAGGTAACACTGAACATTGAAAAACAGCATTGGATCCGAAAAAACAGAAATAAAATATTTTTTTTTCTGACAATTTCAGTTGTCCTGTTTTTTTATGCTTTATTTAGCACAAAAGCAGAAGTTTTGATCGCTTTTTTGCCATTGGCAATACTTACTTTTTTTTATTCCTTTCCGGTTTCAGGAAATAGAAACTATTTTTTGAGGCTACGGGAAGTGCCATATCTGAAGATCTTTTTGATTGCTTTTGTGTGGTCGGCAACTACAACTCTTTTACCTGTTATCGACGCAGAGGTGAAAATCATGGAAACACATGTCATTCTTCTTTTTGTTGAACGATTTTTCTTTGTTTTCGCTATTGCAATTCCCTTTGATATCAGAGATATGCAATCTGACAGTGATGCTGGTATAAAAACTATCCCAATGTTGATTAACCGAAACAAAGCGCTATTACTTTCCTACCTTTCTTTAACAGTCTCATTATTAATATCTCTTTTCCATTATCGAATGCAAAATAACTGGTTTATAATCGAGGCCTTGAGCATTTCACTTTTGATTACTTATCTTTTTTTGAAACTGCAATACTTTAGAAACTTGAATAGATATTACTACCACATTTTAGATGGAACAATGCTTTTACAGGGTATGTTGGTTCTTGTGTTTTATTTGTTTGGTCACGGGTAAAATTGTTTTAAAGGGCATTTATTTTGAAGTTTTCAAAAATGTTTAACCGGGTTTTTCTTGTAATTCTGATTTTGGCATTTTACTTCCTGTATTTCTGATTACTGAAAAGGTTGATGCCTGTCTTTTCAAATTCCTTCTAACCTTTTGGCAGCAGCAAAAGCCGACCGGAGAAAATATTTTGATATATGGCAGATATTAAGCCACAAGCGATTGGATGGATATTTTTCAACTTAATATCACATTTGAACAGGCTGAATAATACTGTTCCGGTTTCCTTCAGTATCAATAAATGAAACATATATTCCAAAGCCAGGAATTTCCATCGGTTCGCCTAAAACTTTGCCTCCGCTGTTATTTATCTTTTTAATGCTTTCGTCAATATTTTCAACCCCAATTACAATTGAAGGATATTGAGCCGGCCAGTCTGGTTTTGTAGGATAAAGTCCTCCGTTTATTGCACCGGCTGGAAACCCTGGTTTTGCATCTGTTTCTGCTGTTGTGGCAAGCATATAATTTCCCATATTTTCTCCGAGATCCTGCATTTTCCAACCAAAAACCGTTTCATAGAATTTGGACGCCCTTTTCCCGTCAAAGTAAGGTAATTCGAAATGTACAACCGGATTCATAAATTATTGAAGTTTTAATTATTACCAGGGAATTTACTCATATCCATATAAAAAATCTCCCATGTATGGCCGTCGAAATCCTCTACATTTCTCATCTGCATAAAACCATAGTCCTGGATTGGTTTTGGCTCTATTCCACCTGCCTGTACTGCATTGTCAACTATTTCATTTACTTTTTCAACACTTTCAACTGAAAGTGAAAATATGCCGGCAAGATTATTTTTTGTATCTGCAAGTGGTTTTGTGGCGAACGATTTAAACTTTTCCACAGTCATTATCATCACAAAAATATTTTCACTCCAAACCAAACATTTTGCGGTGTCATCAGAAAATTGTGGATTGACAGTGAATCCCATTTTTAAGTACAACTCCTTCGATTTTTCGAGGTCTTTTACTGCTAAATTAATAAATACCTGTGATTGCATAACTTGAAATTTTATTTGTTAATCAATGCTGAACTTAAGTTTTACTGTTGCATTTATATGCATTTGTATCTTAACAATTTTAATTTCAATTAAGTTCTCCTTTTAATCACGTTCTTCATTTTTTATTTTAATGACGAACTATTTTAAACGGTTTTTGAACTTTCTCAACTTCTAAAATGGTTAAAAAAGTAAACGCTAAAAACGAATGTGGTTTCAGCGTCACTTCAAAAACAGCAGCATCTTTACCAAATCTTCGGTTTCTGAATGATGGCGCCAGGCGTTCAATTCCGCTGGTTATCTCTCCGGAAGCTGCGTTTTTAATTTGTTTTACAGATTTATCGAGTAGTATTTTGATGGTTACTTCCTTGTCAAGGAATGATTCTACCACAAACGAATTGTTGTCGTAAACAAACAAACTTACTTCGCCGGGAGCCTCAATGGAAACAGGTAAATCACCGGCAATTGTTTGACGCAACCTGTTTAATACCGGCTCGGGCAAAATGTAGAGGTCGATAAAATTGTCGGGTATTGTCCATACATAAAACTTCCCTTTTGAATAGTCAGCTGCGTGAAGAATTGGCCAGCCGTTGGTATCATCCAACGCCGAAATATTTTCCCATGAATCGTTGGTAAGGTAATTGATTTGCGGAATCAGTATTTCCTTGTCGATTGTAAAAGCAGGCCCCCAGCCAGCTGTAAATTCCTTGACACTTGCTTTTCTGTCAGTTACACGAAGTTCAACAATATCTTCAATTCCTTTGCCCTGCATTGTTTTGTAAAATCCTGAAGTTACAACTACAGTTCTGCCCAATTGTAATTGCTTTTTATTTTCGAAACAATATTGGGGTCGAAACTCGCGGTTTCGGTTAGCATTACCACTGGTGCATTTTTTAGGAAATTCAGGAACAATATCAATCGGAATTCCAATCATACCAAAATAGTTTTGCAGAAAATCTTCGCCAACAGAATGAAAGGGTTTGTAGCTTTTAACACCCACCGGGTTACCCAAAGCACCAATTACTTTATCAGCAATTTCAAGGAATAACCTGCAACGCGGGAAAATTTAGTTGGTGTAAACAATGTTCCGTCAGCTTGTTTCAGCGGTTTTTTTCATTTCATCGAAATCGAAACTGGTTCCATTTTCCTGCCAGGCAGCACGGGCATTTTCGCTAAACGGGTTCATCATTTGACGAATGTCGAATAGCGTAATTTCGGGTGCTTTTGCAAAAAGCGTAAGCCACAATTGTTCGGCATACCTGTCGAGAGGATTTCCGCCGCCAGTGTCCACCCAGCCGCCATAATTTTTACCCGGCTTCAGGTTTTCGAAATACCTGAAAACCTCGTAACCTAAATACTGTTGTAAATGTTGATTTGATGAACGGTTTCTTGTTTCGGTGCCGGTATATAACCCGTCGAAGAGTTTTGGTTCGGCTTCGAGGTTAAATCCCAAACCCTGAAAATGCTCATACCAGTTTGGATATTTAATCACAACTTTTGCATTTGGATTCACAATTTTCGCAGGTTTTATAACCAAATCTACTGCTGCATTTTTCATTAAATCAAGGCGAAAGTCGGTCCAGCTTTTATCACCTTTGGCGGCAATACACAAATCGCATTTGCAGCTTGTAAAAAGAAATCGTCGAGAATAAAGAAATCGAAATGTTTTGCGGTGTGTTCGGCAATTTCCTGAACCTTTTTCCTGTCTTCAGGATTAGTGTAACAAAAGGTTTGAAAATTGTTGCTTTCATCAATTGTATATGTAATTCCGCCCCCAACTTCAATTCCTTTGTCCTTGAAAAATTGTTTAGCTTTTTCAAGAGTTTCATCAGGCACTATCAGTAAATCGCGGTGCGTTTCAAGGTAAATTTTATCTACATGAACACCTTTTGAAATTTCATCCCAGGCAGTTGTGAGCCAGTTTAAATCGGCCATTTTTTCTACCTCATAAGCACGGCAGTAAATTGCAACTTTAAAATTTTTGTAGCTCTGTGCGTTCATCTGAAAAGTAATAACAGTTAGTAAAATGATAAAAGGAATTTTTAGGTTTTTCATAGTTTGATTTTTTTAACCACCTGGTTTATTTGAAGATGGTTTGAGTAATTAGTAATCAGGTTGAAAATTATAAATTTGTTTATCGTTTATATTATTAAGCACGTTGTATTTTTCAGCAATTTAACCTGGTTTAATTTGTTCAACCAACTCAAGCCTTTTTACAATGCTTCCTTTTTCAAGAATTGTTCCGGGTGACAAAACTGCATTTGCGCCAATTTTTGAATTGTCGCCAACCAGTGACCCAAATTTTTCAGTGTTTGTTTCAATGATTTCTGAATTAAATAATACCGAAATTTTCTTTGAAATTCTTTCGTTATAATGGTTGGCAACAATAACTCCGACTTCAAAATTTACATTTCTACCAATAATACTGTTCCCAATATAATTGAAGTGTGCGATTGCAGTTTCAGAACAAATTATGCTGTTTTTTATTTCACAACCCGGTCCAATTTTTACTGAATGATCCAGGTAAACACCTTCCCTAAAATATGCGTTTGCCCCAACATAACAGTTTCTGCCAATAATTGCAGGCTTTTTAATGACAGCGCCCGTTTCTACAATTGCGGTTTTGTGAATTGCCACGCCATCGTTTATAACGAAATCATCATTAAGACTTTGAATTAAATTCGCGATAATATTTTTCAGATCATCCGTGATTTTCCAGGGTAAAAGATGAGTTTGACCCTGGAAAACCGACGAAAAATCTTTAATAAAGTCGTTAATATTTATCATTAGTATGTACAAAATATAACTTATCAGTTTTGCCTAATTCAGTTTTTTAAACCGAACAGCCAGTCCGCCACCTTCGCCCAAAACAATTGGTAAAGTTGAATTTTTATCTACCTGAACCATCGAAATTGCTACTTTTTCGGGTTCATTTTGCCAGGTTGTTCCGGGAGCATCGGCATAAATTTGTGCTTCATATTTTCCTTCGCCAAGAAAATCGAGACTGACGGTAAACTCGCGGCTATTTTCATTTGTCATGCTGCCCAAAAACCAGTCTTCACTTTTTCTGTCTTTTCGCACTGTTGTAATGTATTCACCAATTTCGCCATTTAAAACTTTTGTGTCGTCCCAATCAACCGGTACATCTTTTAAAAACTGAAATGCAGGATTCCCATCGTAATTGTCAGGCAAATCAGCCAGCATTTGAATAGGTGAATAAAGCGTTACATAGTATGACAATTGTTTTGCCAGAGTTGTGTGTACCGACCTGTTATTAAAACCCTGTTCTTCATTCAAATCGAATATTCCGGGGGTGAAATCCATTGGGCCGGCCAGCATTCTTGTGAAAACCAATTTCAAGGTGTGGTCTGGCGGATTTCCTTCGCTCCAGGCATCATATTCCATTCCGCGGGCACCTTCACGCGACATCATGTTTGGGTATGTGCGGCGCTCACCAGTGTCTTTTATAGGTTCGTGAAAGTTAACTGCCAGTTGATATTCTGCAGCTTTTTTCAAAACGCTGCGGTAGTAATTTACCCCAAACTGACCGTGGTGCCACTCTTTCATATTCAACCTCGAACCAACCTGTCCGATTTTTATATCATGAATTCCCATTTTTTGGTAAAGTGCCATTCCAGAATCAATTTGAGCCAGGTAATTGATTAAGTTCGAGCCGGTTTCGTGGTAACCAATCAGTTTCACACCTTTTGAATCTCCGTATTTCACAACTTCTTCCAAATTGAAATCATCGGTACTTTGTGTAAAACTGAACATGTGCATGGCATTTTCGTACCAGGCCGGTGTCCAGCCTTTGTTCCAGCCCTCAATCAACAACCTGTCGATGCCGAGTTTCTGGCAATAATCGATATACCATTTTGCATTTTTTGTTGAAGCGCCATGTTTTTCGCTTTCCCAAAATGTGTATTTGCTGATATGCATTCCCCACCAGATTCCTAAATATTTTCGTGGCTGAATCCATGAAACATCAGTCATTGAGTTTGGTTCGTTTAAATTCAGAATGATATATGAAGTTATTAAATCACCCGGTTTTTCACCAATCTGAATGGTACGCCATGGTGTTTTAAACGGCGCTTTTGTTTTAACTTTCACGCCATCCGACCACGGAACCAAATCGCATTTTAAGCTTGTCTCTTCAGATTGTAAAATCGTCATCGATGCAAAATCCACAAGATTTGCTTCATGAATTGATAAATATAACCCGTTATCGCTCTGAATTGTAAATGGCGTGTGAACCGTATCGATTTCTGAAACTTTTGTTTTTTCATAAGGATACTCGTAACGATTATCGCGGTATGCCGGAATCCACCATGAATTTCCATCACTTGCCAAATTGAATTCGGTGCATTCGTCCATT
The DNA here is from genome assembly GCA_016705335.1 of Draconibacterium sp. Taxonomy (GTDB): domain Bacteria; phylum Bacteroidota; class Bacteroidia; order Bacteroidales; family Prolixibacteraceae; genus Draconibacterium. Next base: position 162,276 of record JADIYN010000007.1, read on the forward strand.
ATAAAAATGCTGTCAGAAATTCCCTGTTCGGGGAAAATATAACGAAGTGCAACTCCATCGTTAAAAGCACGAAACTGGATTTCGAGTTTTCGTTTGGCGCCTTTTGTTTCCTGCAGGGTAACTGCCAGTTCGTTATAATTATTTTGAATGAAATGTTTTTCGCCCCACACCTGTTCCCATGTTTCGTCAAAAGTTGAAGTTTTTGAATCGACAACAGTAAATCCGGAGTTAAATGTATCGCCATCTTTGAATATAAATCCCAGTTTCGATGGGTTGACCACGCTTGTTTCGGCATGGCTTACAGCGTAAAAAGGCACACCGTCTTTTATTTCGAACTGAATGGTGTTCTTGCCATCGGGCGATGTCACCGAGACTGTTTTATTTTTCTCTGTTGCGCAGTTGACGAGTAAGATGGCCAACGCGGCGAGGAAGAAGAGTTGTAGTTTTTTCATTTTCGTATTTGTTTTGATTTGATTTGTTTTGATTTGTTTTGAACCACATAGGCACATAGGACACATAGTTTTCTATGATTTCTATGTCTCTATGTGGTTTATTTTATTTCGATTGAATTTTCACCGTACTTTCTTTTAACCCATCGGTTTTTGCAGTTAAAACAACTTCACCTTTCTTTTCACCCGCCTGAACAACTACCAGGCATTTTCCGTTAAAGGCTTTTATTGTAGAGCCTTTCAACGATTCGTGACTTATCGGATTTCCATTGTCAACACCAACAATTTGTGCATCGCCTGAAATTTCAAACTGAATTTGATTTCCGGCATCAGGAATCATAGTTCCGTTTTCATCCAGCACTTCAACAGAAATAAATGAAAGATCTTCTCCATCGGCAGAAATTTCTGAACGGTCGGCAGTTGCGCGTAAATTAGTTGCATTTCCGGCAGTTTTAATTTCCTGAACCAGCACTTCTCTTCCATCTTTTCTCGAAACTGCTTTTACTGTTCCCGGTTCAAACGGAACTTTCCAAACCAAATGCAATTCGTCACCCTGTTTACTTTTTGTTCCCAGTGATTTTTCATTCAGAAAAAGTTCAACTTCATCGGCATTTGAATAGTAAACCCACAAATCAACCATTTGTCCGGGCTGCCAGTTCCAGTGCGGAAAACATGTAAAACATCTTTTTTGCTCCATTCACTTTGGTACATGTAATACACATCTTTTGGGAAACCTGCCAAATCTATAATTCCGAAATATGAACTTCGTGACGGCCACCAATACGGTGTTGGTTCGCCCAGATAATCGAAACCTGTCCAGATATAGGTTCCTGAAATGAAGTCGTATTTTTTCACTAGTTTCCAGCTTTCTTCGTGGGTTGAACCCCAGGGAGCATGGCAATTATCGTATGCAGAACATTGTTGTTCAGCATTTCCATATGGTTTGCCACTCGGAGGATAACTATCGGGCCAGATATACATGCTGTCAGAAGGCATTTGGTAAAACCCACGGGTCATCAATCCTGAAACAGCTTCAGAAATTATTAGTTTTTTACCGGGATAATTTTCAGGAAAAGCTTTATAATTCTGATGATGATAATTGAATCCCCATCAAATCGAGCGCACCCGATTTGAAAAGGTTATTCCATGGATTTACTTCGTTGCAGGCCGCGGTAACCGGGCGGGTTGTATCAAGACTTTTAACAATATTTGCCAGTTTGGTTGTAATTAATGAATTCACCGACATTTCGCCTGAATTGACAACATTTGCCGGAACATTTTTGTCAAAATTTAAAATCAGGTTGGCTTTTTCAATACTAATTGTATCGGCGTCAATGTGTTGCCATTGTTCCAAAACTTCATTTCCGATACTCCACATCATAACTGACGGGTGATTTCTGTCACGTAAAATGTGGTCGGTTAAATCGCGCTCGTGCCACTCGGGGAAATCGTGAGAATAATCGTAAGGAGTTTTCTTTTTGCGCCACATATCAAAAGTTTCATCCTGGACAATAAAACCCATTTTGTCGCACAAGTCAAGCAACTCGGGTGCGGGAGGATTGTGTGAAGTGCGGATTGAATTGCAGCCCATTTCTTTCAAAATTTCAAGCTGACGTTCCAAAGCGCGGGTATTAATGGCGCTTCCCAAACAACCCAAATCGTGGTGCTGACAAACACCTAAAATTTTCAGTTTTTCGCCGTTCAAAGAAAATCCATCTTTTTCATCGAAATCGAAATGCCTTATTCCAAAAGGTGTTTCGTAAGTATCTGTCAGTTTCCCGTTGAAAAACACCTCGGTAACAGCTTTGTACATTTGCGGGTTTTCAATGCTCCACAATGCCGGTTTTTCGATATTTATGTTGTGGGTGAATTCCTCTGTCACACTTTCCCACGGTTCTGCCTTTGTTTCAGCGTGAACGGGCGATTTTCCGGATGGATCGATAATGGTTGTTTTGAATTTCAAATCGCCTTTTACACCCGACTGATTTTTGATTTTTGTTTTAATAAGTACTTCGGCTTTTTCATTGTTTGCCACTGGTGTTGAAATAAAAGTCCCCCAGTTGTCAACAAAAACTTTCCCGGTTTTTACAAGCCAAACATTGCGGTAAATGCCCGAGCCTGAATACCAGCGTGAGTTGGGCTGCACCGAATTGTCAACTTTTACAGCCAGAACATTTTCACTGTCAAATTTTAAATACGGTGTTAACTCGTACCGAAACGAACTGTAGCCATAAGGTCGCATTCCCAAATATTGGCCATTTATCCATACTTCACTATTCTGATAAACCCCATCGAAATCGATAAAAATGAGTTTGTCTTTGTCGGTTTCAGCAAGCTGAAAAGTTTTGCGGTACCAGCCAATTCCACCGGGTAACGCACCACCGCCGGGAGATGCCGGGTTGTCTTTGCTGAATTCGCCTTCAATACTCCAGTCGTGGGCAATTTAAAACGCGCCATCCTGAATCGTCAAATCCGGGATTTTTAAATTCATCAGAATCACCTAAAATGAATTTCCACTCTTTTGTAAATTTGATAGTTTCACGGGCTGTTTTTGGGTTTGAACAACCAAATGCGGTTACCAATAGAATCAGGAAAAAGGTTGAGAATTGGTTAGTTTTAAGTTTCATTTTTTTTAAAACAAATTTAGTTATTTATGTGAATCACACGTTATTCACCTTTTACCAACATTTAATGCTAACGAAACGTAGGGGATTGGATTTGTGATTTCAATTTTAACCCGCAACTGTACCAAACTACCTTTACTATTTTTTAAATCAATTCATATTACCTCCGTTTTGAAGCCCGCGAACCTCCGCCAAATAAAATTCCGGCACCAAGTACAAAACCAAAATCATACCAGCCGCCGTTGTTATTAACCGCGTACATTGCAATATTGTCGCTAAAAAGACTACCAAAAAAACTGAGTGGCGCAATAATTCCATGCCATAAACCAAAAAGAAAACCGTAGGGTTCATCTGTTACACAAGACTGAACATCAACTACATCAGCACAAGCCGAAAAAAGGATAAGAACCACAACAAAAATATACGCTTGATTGAAAATGGATAATTTTGAAAGTTGATTTTTCATATTCAGGATATTTTACAATTTTTTTAATTCATTAAAAATAGTGTAAAATTTGTTTTGAATAAAAAATATATTGTCTTAAAAAAATTGTATTAAAACTGCTTTTCTGCTAATTTAAATACCTCGTCAGCTTCCCAGATTGTTTTATCTCCCAAATCGAGCAATGCTGCATTTATCATTGCTTTTGTTACTGTTTTATCACTGATGGGACGGTATTTTTTCAAAATAAACTTAGTAAGAAAATTCAGTACTGGTATCGAAATCTTTTCAGCAATTCTGCTTTCTTTTCTATCGCCGGTTAATGATGCAGGCCTTATTATGACAGGTTTTTAAATCCTATTTTAGCTACTGCTTCATCAAGTTCGCCTTTCATTCGGGTATAAAAAACTGATGATTTTGCGTTTGCTCCCACCGAAGAAACCAACACATAATTTTCTATTCCATTTTCTTTTGCTTTTTGGGCAAAACTCAGGTTGAATGTAAAATCAATTTCATATTGTTTTTCCTTGCTACCTGCTTGTTTAAGTGTAGAACCGAGAGCCGAAAAAAGTACATCGCCCGTTAGCAATTTGCTCCAGGTTTTTTCATCACCAAAATTCACGATTTGTTGTTCCAGTTTCGGATGTTTCAGTCCAGAATCGCGCCGCACAAATATCCTTACTTTTTCAAAATGCCCGTTTTCCAGCAATTGTTCAACCAACTGTTTTCCAATCAATCCGGTGGCGCCAATTACGTTTGCAGATAATTTCATTGATGCTTTTTTAGTTATTTTTTAACTGGAATCGTAAAATGTACAACTGTTCCTTTCGGACTATTCGGAGTAACCCAAATCTTTCCGAAGTTTTTTTCAATAAATTCCTTGCATATTATTAATCCAAGTCCGGTTCCTTTTTCGCCTCCTGTTCCCCTGCGGGTTTCTTTATCAATTTCAAAAAGTTTACCGATTTCTTCTTCATTAAGCCCAATTCCTGAATCGGCAATTTCAATAATTACTTCTTCTTTTTGATCTTCTGCCAAAATTACAATTTTCCCTCCAGGCTCTGAAAATTTTATGGCATTACTTAGTATATTTCTAATTACAGTATCAATCATATCCAAGTCGAAATATGCTTCAATATTTTCAGGAAATTTAGCTATCAGTGTTATTTCCTTGTGTTCTGCAGCTACCCTTTTCAATTCAATATTTTTGCTTAACAATTCACTTAGATTGTTCATCCTGGGGCTACAATCTGATTTGTTCATTTGCGAACGAGCCCAAACAAGCAGATTTTCCATCAGTTCAAATGTATTATTGGCCGAAACTTTGCCGAGTTCAGCATTTGTTTTTGTGTCTTTTCTTCCAATTTATAATCGGGATCATTCAACAGATCCAAAATTCCCAGTACGCCCGAAAAAGGACTTCTTAAATCATGAGAAACAATAGAAAAAAATTTGTTTTTGGTTTGATTTGATTTTTCAAGTTCCTGGTTTTTTTGGAGCAACTCATTCGTGCGTTCGCTAATTATTTGCTCAAGTTGTTTCTGTCGAATGATCAGTACCCTCGATCTTGCCCAGGAAATGAGATATATAAAAGTAAAGATCAAAACGGACAAAATAATAAAAGGGAATAGTCAACCAAAAGGTGGTTTTATTGTAAGGCTGACCGAACTTCGCTGCTCACTCCAAAGCCCATTTTTATCTGTGGTTTCAACTGTAAATAAATAGCTTCCGGGTTGCAGGTTGGTGTATGTGACCACTTTTTCATCTTGTGGATAAACCCATTGTTCATCAAATCCTTCCAGTTTGTACCTGTATCTCTGCTGGTTCGGATTGGTAAAGTTTATTGAGGTAAACCTAATTGGAAATCATTTTCTGGTCATACCCAAGTTCAAACATTGGTATGTCAAAACTATCACGAATGGCAAGTGGATAAATAGGTTTATCATAAACCGATATATCAGTAATTAATGCTTTTGGCTGTTTATAAAAGCCTTTAGAATTCGCTTCAGGTTTAAAAAAATCAACACCCTCGTTTCCTCCAAAGAAAATCATACCATTATTGTCCTCAGTTGAGGACCGATCAAAATAAGTATTGGAAATGAGTCCATTGGAACTATAGTAATATTGAATTTCATATTCAAGTTCTTTAACGTTTTTGTTCAAAGAATAAGTTAAACAAAACAAACCCGATTTTGTACTAACCCAAATTTCTCCGGGTATAACAGATTCTATACTTGAGATATTGAAAAAAGAAATATCCAGATTCGTTTTTATGGGTTTGAAATTGTTTAATTCCGGGATAAACACATTTAAACCGTTGCTTGTACCCGCCCAGGTTAATCCAGCTTTATCGCAATAAACAGTTTGAATTGCATTTCCGGAGAGGGAAACTGAGTCTTCTTCATCATGGAAATAACTGGTAATTTGTTCGCTTTTCAAATCAATTCTGGTCATTCCATGAGCGCTTGCAATCCATAAATTATTTTGTTGATCGATGCACAAACTTGATGTGTAATTGTCGGAAATTCCGGCTAACGGATTGCTTTTGTTGTATTGAAAAAACTTTGCTTCTTCCGTATCCGGATTGTACTTTACAACACCGGTACCGGATGTACTCACCCATAGATTTCTGTCAGGCCCTTCTATAATATCCAGAACGTTTGCCTGTTCTAGCTTTCGTGCAATTGAGTCGGGTTTTGCTGAAACCCATGTGAACAAATTTTCAGCCCTATTAAGTTTTTGTAATCCGCTTTGCCAGCCACCTGCCCAAATTTGATTTTTACTGTCTTCAAGAACACGGTATGCACTTCCGTAACCATAATTATTTTTGGAAAGAAGAAGGTAGCTCGTTTTTTCAAATGGAACAGAACTATGCTTTTCAAGCAACCCCGACTGATATCCCATCCATAAATTACCGCTTTTATCGAAATCAATGCAGACCACTTCCTTTCGGGTCAGACAATAGGGAACCTTTTCAGAAAACATAAAATGATTAAACATGACATTATTCAACCCATATTCGATACCTCTGATTCCTGAAGTTATCCAAATGTTGTTTTCTTTATCTATAAAAACATATTTTGTTGTGGTGCTGTTCATGCTTAGCGGATCTTCTATAATGTTTGAGAACTGGGTATACTCGCCAGTCTGATGGTTCAATCGGTAAAGACCGCCGCCTGTGCCAAGCCAAACAATAGAATCATTATCCACCTCAATGTGGTAAATAGCATTTGAAAGGTAGCCCATAATATAATTTTTGGCCTGATGTTCATCTGGTTTGAAACGGAAAAAGCCGTTTGATTCAGTACTTAAAAACAAAACATCATTCGAAAAACAGATATCAGTGATATTGAATTGATTGATGTTTACACCATCGATTGTCTCAAAATGTTGTATTTCACCATTTTCAGGGTTTAACTGGTATAAACCATTGGAAAATGGTATTATCCAGATTTTTCCATCGGGTTGGCTGCAAATATATTTAATGTTCTCAACGTTTTTTGAATTTTTTGATGTGGAAAATTTACTTTTATTGCCTGTAAACCAGGTAATTTGTTTGGTTTTTTTATCAAATTTGGCTAATCCCTGATCTGTTGAAACCCAAATATTGCCATTGAGCCCTTCCGCAAAATCTGAAATATAAACACCTTCCAAACCGGATACAGGAATTATAAACTGATCTTTTTGAACATTGTAATGAGAAAATCCCTGATCCGATCCCACCCAAAGTATGCCTTCTGAATCGGTGAAAATTGTATTTATTTTATTCCAGGGTAGAAGCGACTGACTGTTATTTTTTACAATTTGAATTGATTTCCGTCAAAACGTGTAAGGCTGTATTCACCGGCTAACCAGATAAAACCGCCCAAATCCTGCGTGATGCTTAATATTCTGGGCTCGGTTAATCCTTTTTCGGTTCCGAGGTGATAAAATTGAATAGCAGAAAATAAAGGAGTAACAAAAGTTAAGCAAATGATAAAAAGAAAAAGTCTTAACATTTCTTTATCATAATTTGTAAAATGTTTTCTATTATCCGCATTGAAATTAATTCAAATAAGTTTCCCATAAATTGACCCGGTTTTTTTTATATAGATATAAACAACAAGGATTTTAACTATTTGTGTTTATTTTTTTTTAAAACAAATGTAAAATTTGACCTTGCAATAATACTATATTTCTTCATTGTAAAAATGAATATAAATCATGCTTGGTGAAGAGTATAGTTTGCTGAATTTTGGGGTAATATTTGCTGATTTTTTAATATGGATATTTGAAAATCGTTTTAAGTTACCGAAACATAATGATTGAATTGATTTTAAAGAAAAAGTTCCTTTAAAATTCAAACGCTTTAAATATTGCAATCTATCAAATTGGTGACTACTTTTGGAGTAAACTATAATTTAAACATTAAACCTATGAAACTTTTTTTTGGAATTCTTATATTTTTAACTGCAACCATCTCATTTGCGCAGGAAACAAAATGGAAGGGCCTTTCTGTTGATTTCTCTCATGGTAAACTCAAGGTTTCAGAGAACCACAGATTTTTGGTTTTTGAAGACGGAACTCCGTTCTTTTATTTGGGCGACACCGCCTGGGAACTGTTTCATCGCCTCTCAAAAACTGATGCGGAAAAATACCTTGAAAACCGCCGCGAAAAAGGATTTACAGTTATTCAGGCAGTAGCTTTGGCAGAACTTGACGGATTAAACATACCAAATGCTGAAGGTGAAAAACCACTCATCAATAATGACCCGGATCAACCCAATGAAAAGTATTTTGAACACATGGACTGGGTTATAAAAAAAGCAGAAGAAAAAGGAATTTTTATCGGGTTACTCCCAACCTGGGGCGACAAATGGAATAAAAAATGGGGAGTTGGACCCGAAATTTTCACTGCTGAAAACGCAAAAAAGTGGGGCGAATTTTTGGGCAAACGTTATAAAAATACCCCAAATATTATTTGGATTACAGGTGGCGACCGTCCTGTAGAAAACGATACACACCGCCAAATCGTTGTGCAAATGGCGATCGGGTTGAGAAATGGCGATGGAGGAAATCACCTTATCTCATTTCACCCCACAGGTGGAAGTGGTTCATCGCAATACTTTCACAATGAATCCTGGCTCGATTTTAATATGCGGCAAAACGGTCATAGTATTAGTTACACCGAACGTTATCGTATGACTCTTGATGATTATAATTTGGAACCTGCCAAACCAGTAATGGATGCAGAGCCCGTGTATGAAGATCATCCCATAAATTTCAATCCCGATGCAAACGGTCATTCAGTATCAACCGATGTACGTCGTCCGTTATATTGGGATTTATTTTCAGGTGCTTTTGGCCATACTTACGGTCATCATTCAGTCTGGCAAATGTATTCGCCTGACCGCGAACCGGTTAACCGGCCATTAATGCCATGGTATGAAGCTGTTGATCAACCCGGTGCTGCGCAAATGATTTATGGACGCTTACTCATGGAATCACGCCCATTTGTAACGCGAGTTCCTGATAATTCGATTATTGTAACTGATAAAGTGGCTACTTCTGTTCCCGGTGCTGGTGCTTACAGTTTTGTCGCTACCCGCGATGAGCAAGGAAGTTATGCGATGATTTATGTTCCGGTTGGTCGAAAATTCTCTGTTCGAATGGACGTAATTAAAGGAAAAAATGTAGTTGCCTGGTGGTATAATCCACGAAATGGCGAAGCCCTGAAAATTGGGAAATTCACAAATGCAGGAACGCAAACATTCAACACGCCAACACCCGGTGAAAGTCTGGACTGGATACTTGTGCTCGATAATGCTGATGCCGGATACAAAGCCCCTGGCAAAATTTAAATGTTTGTGAAAAGCTAAAAGGTAAAACCTAAAACCAATGAAACAAATTCTCTTTTTATCGATTGTATTATTACTCGCATCAAACGTTTTTGCACAACGCACTGAAATAACTCTTGAAAAAGGTTGGAAATTTAAAAAGGGTGATTTTCCTGATGCAATAAAACCTGATTTTAATGACAGTCAGTGGGCTTATGTTTCTGTTCCTCACGACTGGGCAATCTACGGTCCATTTGATAAAACAGTTGATATGCAGGTTATTGCCATCACTCAAAACAATGAAAAGGCAGCAACGGAAAAAACGGGAAGAACTGGTGCGCTGCCATTTATTGGTGTTGGTTGGTACCGAATCGCTTTTGAAGTTCCTGAATTTCAAAAAAGTAAACAGGTTTTGTTGACTTTTGATGGTGCAATGAGTGAAGCACAGGTTTTTGTAAATGGGAAAAAGGTGGGAGAACGTCCTTACGGTTACAGCTATTTTTATTTCGATATTACTTCGTATTTGAACCCAAATGGAAATAATTTACTGGCAGTGCGACTTGAAAACAAACCAAAATCATCACGTTGGTATCCCGGTGCAGGTATTTACCGTAAAGTGCAGATTATTGTAAAAGATGAAGTGAACTTTGAACATTGGGGAACATTTATTACAACTCCGTTTATTTCGGATGAAGCAGCAAAAGTGAATATTAAAACCCAAGTAAATGGAAGCGATGTTAAGCTGGTAACCACCATTAAAGATTCCGATGGGAAAGAAATAACTTCTGGATCGACCACACACATGTTTGGTGATGAATTGGAACAAAATCTTGCTGTTCCAAATCCAAAACTATGGAGTCCGGAATCTCCGTATTTATATTTCGCTGTTTTACAGGTATTTCAAAATAATGTTTTAAAAGATGAACAAACCATTCGTTTCGGTATCCGAAAAATTGAATTCAAAGCCGATGAAGGTTTTTTCTTAAATGGCAAAGTCACAAAATTTAAAGGAGTTTGTTTGCACCACGATTTGGGACCGCTCGGCGCAGCTGTAAACAAAGCTGCACTTCGCAGGCAACTTGCTATTTTAAAAGATATGGGTTGTAATGCAATCCGCTCGGCTCACAACATGCCTTCGCTTGAACAGGTTGAATTGTGCGATGAAATGGGTTTTATGATGGTCGCCGAAAGTTTTGATGAATGGGCAAAACCAAAAGTTGAAAATGGCTACAACCGTTTTTTTAACGATTGGGCTGAAAAAGACATTCAAAATCTTGTTCGTGCAACCCGAAATCACCCAAGTATTGTAATGTGGAGCGCCGGTAACGAAGTCCCGGACCAATGGGGAAATGAAGGCATAAAACGATTAAAGTTTTTGCAGGATTTATTTCACAAAGAAGATCCGACACGCCTTGTAACAGTTGGAATGGATCAGGTGGCAAACACCCTGAAAAACGGGTTTGGTGCAATGCTCGATATTCCCGGGGTTGAATTATCGCTTGCCACTTTACGGCGAGGCACGTGAAAAGTTCCCGCAGGGATTTATTTTGGGTTCCGAAACGGCATCGACATTGAGTTCGAGGGGAGTATATAAATTCCCGGTTGAGTTTGCTAAAGACAAAAAATATAAAGATTTGCAGTGTTCTTCCTATGATTTTGAATGTTGCAACTGGTCGAATATCCCTGATGATGATTTTGTATGGCAGGATGATTATGACTGGGTAATTGGCGAATTTGTCTGGACGGGATTTGATTATCTGGGCGAGCCAACTCCGTATGACGATTATTGGCCATCGCGCAGTTCCTACTTTGGTATTTGCGATTTGGCCGGTTTGCCAAAAGACCGCTATTATTTATACCGCAGCCGCTGGAATACAAAAGATGAAACATTGCATATTTTACCACATTGGAACTGGGAAGGTCGCGAAGGTGAAACCACACCTGTTTTTGTTTATACAAATTACGACAGTGCCGAATTGTTTGTAAACGGCAAAAGCCAGGGCATTCATAAAAAAAATAAAGATATGAATACGCAACGTTACAGGTTAATGTGGATGGATGTAAAGTATGAACCCGGAACATTAAAAGTTGTTGCTTTAGACAAAGCGGGAAAACCTGTTGCCGAAAAAGAAATTCACACCGCCGGAAAGCCGCACCATTTAATACTTTCAACAGATAAAAAGAACTTTCGGCTGACGGAAAAGATTTGGCTTATGTTACAGTTTCCGTGGTTGACAATGATGGGAATTTGTGTCCAACCGCTGATAATCAACTTCAGTTTAATGTTTCGGGGAGCCGGAACTTACCGCGCCGCCTGTAATGGTGATGCTACTTCAGTTGAACAATTTCATTTGCCCACAATGAAAACGTTTAACGGAAAATTGGTAGTAACAGTTCAGTCATCAGAAAAAGCTGGTAAAATTGAGTTGGAAGTGAGTGGAAAAGGATTGAAAAAAGCGGGGATCACGATATTTGGGATGTAATAAATCTATAATTTATCTGATTTTAGTACTTCGCCATCATTGTTAAACAAGTATTCAAACCTATCGAGTTTTTCATCGCGGATGATTAGTTCGAACAAAATATCTTCGCCACGGAAAATTATTATTGCATTCATGATTTCGCCAAATGATTTGCCGGTTGTTTTAATGTTTTCGGGCAATTCATCGGGCCAAAGGTTTTTTCGGTATTCCTCCAAAATGCCTTTCCCCGAAAACCTGGCAATGTGTTCAATATCGTTTAGATAAAAAATAGCTTCGTAAACTGTTCCTTTTTGTTCCCATTCTGTGTTTTTTGAATCGGGGAATTTATCGGCAAACAAAGATTTTACTGAATTGGGAATAGATTTTTTCTGGCTTTTAAAAATATTAATAAACGGTAGTTTCATGTCTTTTTCTGTTTTGATGAAATATTAAAAATCTGTTGGTTGCAGAAAATCAATGTTTCAAGTTTTTAGACGGTTAACTTTTAAAAAGTAACAACAAAGTTTATTCGTTACCAAACATTTTAAAATAGAGATAAACCACCCGTGTTCGTGCCCTTTTTAGTCTCATTTTCACGGCATCCTCGCTTGTTGAAAGGGATACTGCAATTTCTCTTATTGAAAGTGAATCCTGGTATTTCATCATCAGCAACGCTTTTTCTTCAGCATGTATTTTTTCAAATACAACCATTAAGTTTTCGTAACTAATTTCAGAAATTTCGGTACTCGACTCGTCAATAATTTCAGGTAATTCGTTTTCCTGGTTCCAGTTTGGGTAGTGCAATTGTTTCTTTTTCCTGAGATAATCGATTACTGTATTGTAAGTAATTGAATACAGCCATGAAGAAAACGATGACATTCCTTTAAAACTTTCTAGTTTTTCAAATGCCTTTGTCAATATGTCGTTTGCAAATTCCTCTGATTTCTGTTTGTCCTTGAAAAAACTGTAACATTTATCGTTGACTTTTGGGAAATAACGTTTAAATAACAGCCCGAAGAGTTCAGTTTTCCCTTCAGTAATTATTTTATTAACTATTTCTTTGTCGGTTAAATTGTTGTTTTTCAAACCAGTCATACTTAACAATGAAGATGAATTGCATAAATTTTGCGGAAAATTACATTTTTTTTTTCATTGGCCTGTTACTTCATGTCAACACTTCGTCAAAATACATGAATGACAATGAAAAGAACATTCAAAATAAATATTAACAAAAAATGATTAGAATTATGAAAAGGATTTTTTATGTATTATCGATTGTTGCTGCTACTTTAATTTTTACAAGTTGCGCAAAAGCACCACAAGCTGAAATTGATGCTGCTAAAGCTGCATTGGAACAAGCAAAAACAGCTCAGGCTGACCTTTATGTTGAAGGAGATTTTCTTGCAGTTCAGGATTCATTGAACGCTGTAATGGTTGAAATCGAAGCGCAGTCTTCAAAACTTTTCAAAAGCTACGGTGCGTCAAAAGAAAAATTGGCTACAATTGCAACTCAGGCTACTGAATTAGTTGCAAAAACCGATGTTAGAAAAGAAGAAATCAAAACTGAAGTTGCTACTGCTGAAGCTGCAACACTGGCTTTGATTGAAGAAAACAACGCATTATTGGCAAAAGCACCAAAAGGCAAAGAAGGTAAAGAAGCTATCGAAGCAATTAAACTTGACTTAACAGGCATCACTTCTTCAGTTGGTGAAGTTTCTGGTTTAATGGCAAACGGTGACTTACTTGGCGCTCAAACAAAAGTTAATGCTGCTCAGCAAAAAGCTACCGAAATCAATACTGAATTAAAAACTGTATTGGAAAAAGCTAAAATCAAATTTTAAGAAGCTAAAAAATAAAGAAGAAATGCCGGGGCTTGTAAACCCCGGCTTTTTCATATAAATTATAACGGTGAAGAAATTATCCACTTTTTTTATTTATCTGTTTATAGTCGCTTTGATTCTTGCAGTTGGCTATTCGGTTTTTATCTATGTGACTGTTAAACCACCGTTGGAAGAAATAAATTCAGCACGCGAATCGTTGGCTTCAGCAAAAAGCAAGTTGGCAGGTAGATATGCCAACGAAAAATTAAAGGAAGCCGAAAGTTTGTACAATTGGTCGATGAAAGAGTGGGAAAAGCAAAACAGTAAATTTTTTTGTGTTTCGGGATTATTCACTCACACGTGATCTGGCGTTAAAATCGATTGATAAAAGTGGAAATGCCGGTAAAGAAGCAAGCAGTGTAAAAAATAAACTTCAAAAAAAAGTTGAAACGCAATTATCGACTTTAAAAACTCAAATTACCCGGTTCGAAAAATATTATAAAAACCTTGTTTTGGGGAAAGCAACAATAAACGCTTTCAACAAGGGAAAAACGCATTTTCTTGAAGCACAGATTGAATATAAAAAGAAAGATTTCCAACAAGCTTCGAAGCTCGCAAAAAAAGCTTCGGATGGAATCTCACAAGCCGAAAAATCGGCACATATTAAGTTGGTAGAATTTTACAACAATTACCCAACCTGGGAGAAAAACACAAAATTGGCATATAACCTGTCGAAAAAAGGGCAAACCGTAATTCTAGTTGATAAAATTCAGTCAACTTTAATTCTGCTGAAAGGTGGAAAAGAAATAAAAAGTTTTTCAGCCGAATTCGGTAAAAGCTGGATGGGCGATAAATTGTATGCCGGCGATAAGGCAACTCCGGAAGGGGTATATAAAATACTAGAGAAAAAAGGCGGTGCAAAAACAAAATATTACAAAGCGCTGCTCATCAATTATCCAAACAGTGATGATCAAAGAAGATTTGACAAAATGGTGAAATCGGGAGAAATATCGAAAAAGACACACATTGGAGGATTGATTGAAATACATGGCGACGGAGGCAAGGGTGTGCACTGGACTGACGGTTGTATTGCGTTGGAAAACAGTGAAATGGATGCTGTTTACAATCAGGCAGCTGTAAATACCACTGTTGTTATTGTAGGTTCGAGATTACCACTTGAAGATTATTTGAATTAAAATGGAAAAAATCAAAAAATATATCATATACCTGCTTTTTACAATTGTAATTGTAGGGTTAATTGCACTTTTTGCCTATATAAATGTCTTGGTTGTACCTAATATTCAGTTCGCAAAATATCAGTCAGGATTAAGCAAAACAACTTCAATTGACTCAACTTTTAATGAAGAAGCTGAATTAAAGGCCCTCAATAAGAAGTTTGATCAATTAAACAAAAAAATACAACGTCTGGCTCCCGGCAACGCGTTTCTTGTAATAAATACAACAAACAACACTTTCGAACTTTATAAAAACAATGAGATTATCCGCGAAGGAAAGTGTTCAACAGGAAGTTTTATATCACTTGAAGTTGACAGTACAAAATCATATTTGTTTGAAACGCCAAAAGGTGTAATGACAGTTCAGAATAAAATAACAAACCCGGTTTGGACAAAACCCGACTGGGCATTTATAGAAGAAGGGCTTCCTGTACCTCCTCAGGGACATTCTTCGCGTCGTGAAGCTAATGTACTGGGCGATTATGCATTAAAACTGGGTGATGGTTATATGATTCACGGGACCTTGTATCAGCGCTTGATTGGTTCGCCGGTAACGCATGGATGCGTGCGGTTGCTTGACGATGATTTGGAAGCTGTTTATAAAACACTTCCGGTGGGTGCAAAAGTTTTTATCTATTAAATTCTGAAAATGAAAGATTTCTTTATAAAGTATAAAATTGGTTTTATTGTTACAATTGCTGTTTTTGTGATTTTGTCAGCTTTTACTGTTGTTCGTTATATTCAGGCTGAAAAAGCAGTAAAACTGGCAATCGATGAAAAGAAATTAAACTTTGCAGAAACAGATGTTGATGATAAAGGTTGGAGTATTCCTGAAATTGAAAAGAAAAAGAAGGAAGTTCACTGGATGGAACAGCAGCTTTTACTGGCAAAAACCGATTCCCTTAATTTGGGGATCAACCTTGCCGACAGCACTGTTCAGGTACTTTTAAAAGGTACTGTTTTACTTCAGGCCAACATTTTAAAGCAGTTACCTGCACAATTTACCGACTCACTAAATTACCCTGCATACCTTGATTTTACTACAATCTCGAAAATTGTGGGGGAAAATTCAACTAGTGTAAAACGCCCGGTAAAAAAAGTACGGGCTCCAAAAAACGAAAACGAAGTACAGGAAGTTAAACACGATACAATTCCCGAAGCTCCAATAATTTGGCAATTCGTGCTAAACAATAATATCGAAGTTGTAATAACAGGAGTTGGTTTGGGAAAAGATTCGCTTTTGGATATGAATTTCAATAAAGATATTTTAAAATATAAATTTGAAAAACTGAAAGACAACGTGTTTCCAAAAACTTATATGCCAACCCTGTATATTTGGCTGAGTGACAAAGATGCCAAAGCAATTTACAGGGCCATTCCCGGAAATGGAAGGGTAGTTTTTAAGATTTAAATAACATCAGCATCTGTTATATTTTTTTAGCTTTGTTTTCATTAATCAATTAAAGCAATCAATAATGAAATTAAAAGCTTTGGCGCTTTTGTTTGCAATTACTTCAATAATTTGCAATGCGCAGGAAACAAAACCAGGTCAGCAACCACCTCCCGAAACAGGGGAAAAATTCAAAGTGGGAATGGCAGGTTACACATTTGTGAAATTCGATCTCGACAAAACACTTGAAACTTTGAAAAGGACTGATGTGCATTATTTGTGTATCAAAGATTTTCATTTGCCAATGACAAGCACCGACGAAGAAATTACTGCTTTTCATGCAAAACTGAAAGCCGCCGATGTTACAGGTTATGCAGTTGGCCCAATTTATATGAAAACAGAAGAGGAAATCGACAAAGCGTTTGAATATGCAAAAAGGGTAGGAGTGAAACTGATAGTTGGCGTTCCCAATGTTGAACTGCTTCCTTATGTCGATAAAAAAGTGAAAGAGTATGATTTTAACTATGCTATCCACCTGCACGGGCCGGATATAAAGATTTATCCTGATGCCGAAGATGTTTGGAATCATGTAAAAGACCTTGATCCAAGAATTGGAATGTGCCTTGATATTGGCCACGATACCCGCAATGGCAAAGACCCTGTTGCCGATCTTAAAAAATACCATACCCGTGTTTTCGATATGCACATTAAAGATGTTACAGGAACAACAAAACTTGGTTATTCACTCGAAATTGGCCGTGGCGTAATAGATTTTCCGGCTCTTGTGAAAATGCTGCGCAAAGTTGGATATACAGGCATTTGCAGTCTTGAACACGAAAAAGATATGGATAACCCGTTTTTGGGAATTGCCGAATCGATTGGTTATTTCAGGGGTGTAATTGCAACAACAAAAAAATAGGATTAAAAAAATTTATAAAAAAGGCTGGGTTCTTCTGTACCCGGCCTTTTTCTTTGCTGTTTTTATCAATATGATTTCATTCGCTCAACATTCTGTTTTTCAGGCTGAACAGCGCAAATTTGTTGGCTTCTGTAAATTTAATGTGTAAAGTTTCGCGTTGTTATTTCAACTAAAACCCTTTTGAAATGTTTCAATAGAAATTTTAAAAAATATAATAATGTACACAGGACTTTTACATACCCACAACTTGTTTCGCTGGTTGGTTTTAATTGCTTTGGTTTTAGCTGTTTTGTTTGCTTTTGCAGGCTGGTTTGGAAAGCGGGAATGGAACAAAAAAGACAACTTAACCGGGTTGTTACTGACCATTTTTATGGATATTCAGTTTTTGGTTGGATTAATATTATACGCGTTTGTAAGTCCTGTAACCAAAACTGCATTTAATGATTTTGGAGCTGCCATGAAAAATGCCGACCTCCGTTTTTACGCAGTTGAACACATTCTAATGATGGTAATTGCTTTTGTTTTGGTACATATTGGCCGTTCAAAATCGAAAAAAGATATTGCTCCATGGAAAAAACATCGCAGTGCCGCTATATTTTATGGTATTGCTTTATTGTTGGTTTTAGCCGGCATTCCATGGGAAAGAGCATTAATGTAAACCGGGTTTTAAACTACATAGAATTTTAAGGATTTAACTTATTTTCTGGTTGAAGAATAAGTAGATAAAAGAACAGTTTCCTGATTTGATCCTGACAGTAAGCAATTCTCAATATTTTGGCATCATTTCAATTAACTCCCCGTCAGTTGTGCGGAAATGTCCCATTAAATTGGCAGTTAAACATGAATGTACAGGGATTATTTCGACCAAATCACCAACTTCGAAATTTTTAAACTGATTTTGGGCGACTTTTATAATTCCATGTTCCTGCGATAGTTTGGAGAGATAATTCGTTGAGTCGAGCATTATTTTTTTACCGTTTTTATTTATAATAACCCGGCCAAACATGCTTTTTCCATCAATGTTTATGATTTCTTCCCTCTAGAAAAATGAACAGCACCGCCGTGCACAACAACTTCATTTCGCATAATATGCTTTGCTACAACCGGACAAACCATTTTTACTGCAATATCATCAAACGAACAAACACCAAGGTTTTGCTGCATCAAATCGTAAAACACAAAATTACCCGGGCGCATTTCATCAACACCATTAAAAGTAGTGCAAATTGTTGCGGAAGGTGTATCGCCCATGCTGATTTCAATATTTGGGAATATAGATTTGTATTGCCGTTTTAAAGATTTCAACTTTAGCAAGGCATCAAAATGTCGGCTAAAAATTTCATCGGTGGAAGCGGCACTGTAAGTATGTCCGGTGTGAGTTAAAAAACCTTTGAATTTCAGCTTGTCGCTTTTTGTTATTTTCCCGATTATCATTTCAATCAGGCTTGTATCTGAGGGATCTATTCCTGTACGGTTGTTTCCTGTATCAATTTTCAACCAGACACCCAGATTCTGTGTTGCCTTTTCGGCTAAAAAAGCAATAGCTTCCGTGTTTTCAACCAAAATTTGAAGTTTGATTTTTGCTGCAAGCCTGTTTAAATTATCTATTTCAAGAATATTTAAAGGAAAAGCAATTGTAATGTCGCTCCACCCGTTTGCAGCAAAATATTCAGCCATTTGCACCGACGAAACAGTGATGGCTTCAATGCCAAAATCCCTGAACCACTCACCAATTTTTGCCGATTGGTGCGTTTTAAAATGCGGACGGAAACGCATTTTGTGGTCAGTGGCTTTTTTAGCCATTCTTTCAATATTCCGAATACAAATTTCTTTGTCGAGAACCAATGTCGGGCGAATTATTTTAGTCATTGCATAAAACTTATAAAGTGTTTTTTATTTGTTTCGAAAGTGCATTTCGGGTTTCCATCAGTTTTTGGGTAATTCCGGTTTTGTAAATATGTGGACTGATAAATCTTTTGTGTTCGTCGGGCAATAAAAAAGCCCTTGTTTTCAAGAAATTTATGTATTTCCATGGGAGTTTGTTTTTCAAGCACAATTTTACCTGAGTTCACAACTTTTTTTAAAAGGCTTTCGAATTGTAATCCTTTAATATTTGTGTTTTTCTCAGGATAAACCGGGTGATAAATCGTGTCGATATCAGCAGGATTTTCATTGTCGAGAGATATTGCATCACGGTAGAAATTACCGTTTTCATCAAAAAATCTGTACAATTGTTTTTTCGACGGCAAAGTATTTTTTTCAATATTTTCTGAAAACTTCATTTTTGGCAAACCATCAATTTCCACTAATTTATAAACGCCATCGAGAGCGGCATCACTTTTCCCTGTAACCAATTCAGTTCCAATTCCAAACGCATCGATTGCAGCATCCTGGTCTTTTAAAAGCGTTTTTATAACATGTTCGTTTAATTGGTTTGATGCAATGATTTTTACAGTTTTCAAACCGGCATCATCAAGCATTTTCCTGGCTTTTTTGCTGAGGTAAGCCAAATCACCGCTATCTAAACGGATGCCGTTTAAATGCTGCCCCCTTGCTTCCATTTCTTTAGCAACAATAATCGCATTTGGCACACCCGATTTTAGCGTGTCATATGAATCGACAAGTAATATCGTATTTTCCGGATGAACATTCGCGTATTCACGAAACGCCTCCAATTCGGTGTCGAAACTCTGTATCCAGCTGTGCGCCTGTGTGCCTGAAACCGGGATGCCAAAAAGTTTTCCGGCCAGTACATTAGAAGTTGAAGAAGCTCCGCCAATACATGCTGCCCGGCTGGCATGAATCGCGCCAAAGCCTTGTGCGCGTCGTAATCCAAAATCAGAAAAAATATTTTTGCCTGAAACAAGTTTTATTCTGAATGCTTTTGTTGCGATCAGCGATTCGAAATTTATGATATTCAGCAACAGGCTTTCAACTAACTGGCACTCGATAATGTTCCCGTCAACACGCAGAACCGGCGCGTTGGGGAAAACAATTTCTCCCTCGGCAACGCTTAATATATTACCCGAAAAACGGAAATCTTTTAAATAATCAAGAAACTCAGGTTTGAAACCCTGCGTTTTTAAGTATTTAATGTCGGAATTACTGTACGTAAAATGGGTGAGCAGTTCCAAAAAATCATCAAGTCCGGCAAAAACAGTAAATCCTCCTCTAAACGGATTTGTTCTGAAAAAATAGTTAAAAGAAACCTGTTGATCCTTTTTGCCACAGTGTAAGTAACCTGCTGCCATCGCCAACTCATAGAAATCTGTGTAAAGCCCTAATTTTTCTTTTATTACCGACATTGCCCGAAAATTAGATTTGTAATCGGTTAAAGGTAATTAAGAAAACGCGGCTGAAAATAATTTATTTCGCAATTTTTATGAATTAACAAAAACTTTGGGCAATGACAAAATGTATTCCGGGATTCAAAATGATTAACGAAAAATCGGATTTAATAAATATGGAGGGTTACAATAAAAAAGCCGGATTATCAATTTAATCCGGCTTTTCAATCTCAATATTTTGTGACCTTTTAAGCCTCTTCTTCGATAATGTTGATATTTGAGTCAACCAAAATCCTTCCGCAATATTCGCAAACGATGATTTTTTTGCGATTGGCGATGTCCATTTGGCGCTGTGGTGGAATTTTGTTAAAACAACCGCCACAAGCATCACGTTGGATTGTTACAACGGCTAAACCATTACGTGCATTTTTACGAATCCTTTTAAAGGCAGTAAGTAAACGTGGTTCGATAAAAGATTCTATTTTTTCAGATTTTGATTTCAGCTTTTCTTCTTCAATTTTAGTTTCTTCTGAAATTTCCTGAAGTTCAGCTTTTTTACGCTCCAAATCTTCCTGACGGTCAATAAGTAACTGTTTTGATGTTTTAACCGCATCTTCCTTTTCCTTCATCTCAATTGTAAACTCTTTGATTCTTTTTTCTGAGAGTTCAATTTCGAGATTTTGGAATTCGATTTCTTTTGAAAGCGAATCGAATTCACGGTTGTTACGTACGTTGTTTTGTTGCTCAGTATATTTTGTTATCAGCGCCTGCGAATCTTTGATTGCGATCCGTTTATTGTTTGTTGCTGTATCCAGGCTTTTAATCTCAGTGTCGAGGTTTACAAGCCTTGTTTTTAAACCGGCAATTTCATCTTCCAAATCCTGAACCTCCAGCGGAAGTTCTCCCCTGAGCACTTTAATCTTATCTATATCAGAAACTACCGTTTGTAGTTCGTGTAAAGCCCGAAGCTTTAATTCAACTGAAATGTCTTTCTCGTCTTGCTTTGAATAAGGTGCGTTCATCGCTTAAATGTTTTATTTTTTAACTAAAATTTTCAGAAATAATAAACCGGGTTGGTAACCACCTCTGATAAATGGATTGCAAAAGTAGGGAATTTTTTTGTAAGTAATTCATAAAAAAGTTCTTTGGTAAATTGTTCGCTTTCAAAATGACCAATATCGGCAATCACAATTTTGTTTTCAGCATCAAAAAACTGGTGATATTTAAAATCGCCCGACACAAAAAAGTCGGCACCGGCAGCAATGGCGGCGTTTAACAGAAACGAACCTGAACCTCCGCAAACAGCAACTTTCTCAACCGGTTTATCTCTTAATGCTGTGTGTTTTATTAACCCAGTATTAAATGTTTGTTTTAATTGATTCAGAAATAGAGTTTCGGAGATTGGTTCGGCAAGTGTCCCGACCATTCCCATACCAATTTTGTCGAATTTATTTTCAAGCGGATAAATGTCATATGCCACTTCTTCGTAAGGGTGCGATTTTAAAAGTGCATCAATAATTCTGCCTTGCAAATATCCCGGGAAAATTGTTTCGAAACGCACTTCTTTTTCAGAATGAATTTCGCCCTTTTTACCCACAAACGGGTTCGAATTTTCATTTCCCCTGAAACTACCCAAACCATCGGCAACAAAACCACAACTGTCATAATTACCAATATTACCTGCTCCTGCATTAAAAACTGCTTCGCGAACCTGATCAGCATTTTCTGCAGGTATAAATGTTACAAGTTTTTTCAGCAGACCTCCGTTTGGTTGAAGTATCCTGCAGTTTTCGAGCCCCAGTTTTTCGCAGATTTTTTGGTTTACACCGCCTTCAATACTATCAAGATTTGTGTGCGCGGCATAAATGGCAATATCGTTTTTATGGCTTTTATAATAGTGCGCTCAATATAGTTTTTACCTGTAATCTTTTTTAAACCTGTGAAAATGATGGGGTGGTGTGCAACAATTAACTGTGCTTTTTTCTGAATGGCTTCTTCCACAACTTTTTCGGTTACATCAAGCGTTACCAGTCCAGATTTGATTTCGGAGTTTACGTCGCCGGTAATTAAACCTGCATTGTCATATGATTCCTGCAAACCAAGCGGAGCAATGTTTTCAAGAAAACCGGCAATATCTTTTAAAGTGGGCATTTTTGAAGTTTAAATTAATCCTGCATTTCATTCCTGATTTCCACCAATTGTTGCCGAACGTCCTGCAAACGCTGAACTATCTCAAAATTATTGATGGTTTCCTCCCTGTTGTCCTTTAATTTTTGTTGGGCACCTTTTAAAGTCAACCCGCGCTCTTTTACCAAATGGTGAATGATTTTTACAGTTTCAATGTCTTCTTTTGTAAAAAGTCGCGTTCCCCTTTTGTTTTTGTGGGGTTTCAATGTATCAAACTGGTTTTCCCAATACCGGATAAGTGATTGGTTTTCTCCAATGATCTCGGCAACTTCGCCAATAGAATAAAAAACTTTCTCGATTTTAGGTTTTTTGTAGGGCATCTATTTCCTCAAAATTAATCAAGTGTTTGACCAATATTAGATGAGATGGCAACCATTTTATCATATTCTTCAGCTGTCAAATCTTTGAAATAATAAAACGATGGATTTACCCGCTGACCATCTTTATGCACTTCATAATGTACATGCGGTGCTGTTGAAGCACCCGAATTACCAACATATCCAATAATTTCGCCGCGTTTTACTTTTTGTCCTTCTTTTACATTGAACCCGTTCATATGTCCATAAAGAGTCTGGTAACCAAAACCATGGTCGATTACAACACACAATCCAAAATCAGAGCGGCTTTTTTTGGAGCCTGAAGTTTCAATCACAGTACCGTTACCTGTAGCAAATATTGGTGTGCCAACAGGTGCGGTAAAATCCATTCCCCAATGCATTTTGCGTACCTTGTAAATCGGGTGGAACCTATATCCCCAGCCACTGGCAGTCCGTTTTAAATCACGGTTTGTAATGGGTTGAACAGCCGGAATGCTGGCAAGCATTTCTTCTTTGTTTAAAGCCAATTTCATTACTTCGTCAAACGATTTTGATTGAATGTAAGCTTCTTTTGAAAGAATATCCAGCTTTTTTGCTGTTTCAATTAAAAGTTTTGAATTTGACATCCCTTCAAGGTGTGTGTATTTGTTTGTTCCGCCAAATCCTGCTTTTCTCACTGTCGAAGGAATTGGGTCGGTTTCAAAAATAACCCTGTAAATATTGTCATCCCTTTGTTGCAGATCGGCCAGCACCATATCAATTTTGTCCAAATCCTTTAATAACAGTTCATATTGCGACAATAATTCCTGATTCTCGCGCTTTAACGCTTTTGTTTTTGGCGATTCGTAAAAATAAAGGGCAGCGACTGCTATGATCAGTGAAAAGGCTAAGCTACTTGAAAAATATGCAAGTATTTTCGTGAATTTCTCTTTTATTGAAATCCCGATTCTCTCGTAATTTAGTGTATCCGGATTAAATCTGTATTTCTTTTTCGTCATACCGTAAGGCTTTTTTATTGAATGACTTAATCAAAATTAATTAAATCATATAACTTTGCAGCCGTTTATTTATTGCTTTTTGAAGACGGCAAAAATAACCAAATATCTGATAGATAGCACCATTTGCATCTTAGAGTTTACAAATTTTAACAAATATTAGAATAAAACATAATCGGATGAACAGGACTTCAAAAGAAATTCGCAAAGCTTTTCTCGACTTTTTTGCAGAAAAAAACCACCAGATTGTACCATCAGCGCCAATGGTTGTTAAAGGCGATCCGACTTTAATGTTTACAAATGCCGGGATGAACCAATTTAAGGATTTGTTCCTTGGTAACGAGCCAGTGAAATGGAACAGGATTGCAGATACCCAAAAATGTTTACGCGTGTCGGGCAAGCACAACGATTTGGAAGAAGTAGGCCACGACACCTACCACCACACCATGTTCGAAATGTTGGGCAACTGGTCGTTTGGCGATTATTTTAAAAAGGATGCCATCGACTGGGCATGGGAATTTTTGGTTGGAAGAATGGGTTTGAACCCCGATCGTTTGTATGCAACGGTTTTCGAAGGTAGCAGCGATGACAGGCTTGAACGTGATGATGAAGCAGCTAATTTATGGTTGAAATATTTACCTGCCGAAAAGGTAATAAATGGCAGCAAAAAAGATAATTTTTGGGAAATGGGCGATTCGGGTCCTTGTGGCCCTTGTTCTGAGGTTCATGTTGATATCAGAAGCGAAAAGGAAATTGCGAAAATACCGGGACTAGAATTGGTAATAAAAGTCATCCGCAGGTTATCGAAATTTGGAACCTCGTTTTTATTCAGTTTAACCGGAAAGCAACCGGACAACTTGAAGAACTGCCGGCAAAACATGTTGATACAGGAATGGGTTTCGAACGGCTTTGCATGGCAATCCAGGGAGTTAAATCAAATTACGACACCGATATTTTTCAGAATACAATTACCGAAACTGGAAAATTGTGTAATATAAAATATGGCGCCGACGAGAAAACCGACATCGCAATGCGCGTTATTGCCGACCATTTACGTGCAGTTGCCTTTGCCATTGCCGACGGACAGTTGCCATCAAACAATAAAGCGGGTTATGTAATCCGCCGCATTTTGCGTCGTGCCGTGCGTTACGGTTACACTTTCCTTAATTTTCGCGAAGCATTTATTTTTAAACTCGTGGCAGTTTTAAAGGAAACCATGGGCGAAGCATTTCCCGAACTGGTAAGTCAGCAGGTTTTAATCGAAAAAGTAATCAAGGAAGAAGAGGAATCTTTCCTGCGAACGCTAACGACAGGAATCCGTTTGCTTGACGATATTATTTCGAAAGCAAAACAGGAAAACCTTACAGAGATACAGGGTAAAGATGCTTTTGTGTTGTTCGATACTTTTGGTTTTCCTTTTGATTTAACAGAACTGATTGCCCGTGAAAACGGACTGGGAGTTGACGAAGCCGGTTTTAAAGTTGAAATGGAAGCACAGAAAAACCGCTCACGCAATGCAGCTGCCCAGGAAACTGACGACTGGGTGGAAATCCGCAAAATTGATCAAACTGAATTTCTTGGTTACGATAAACTCGAAGCTGAAATCAGGATTGCAAGATACCGCAAGGTTACACAGCAAAAAAAGACTTTCTACCAACTGGTTTTCGACCAGACACCTTTTTATGGCGAATCGGGCGGACAGGTTGGAGACTCAGGATTTATTGAAGCCGACGGGAAAAGGACAACAGTTTTCGATACACAAAAAGAAAATAACCTGATCGTGCACCTGGTTGAAAAACTGCCCGAAAACCCATCTGATTTTTTCAGGGCGAGCGTAAATACAGATCGCCGGATGAATATTGCCAGCAACCACACGGCAACCCACTTTTGCATGCTGCACTGCGACAGGTTTTGGGCACTCATGTCGAACAAAAAGGTTCGCTTGTAAATGCCGATCACCTGCGTTTCGACTTTTCGCATTTTCAGAAAATGACTGACGATGAAATTGAAAAGGTGGAAGAGATCGTGAATGCTAAAATCAGGGTGAATTCGATGTTGGAGGAAAACCGCTCGATGCCCATTGAAGAAGCAAGAAACAGTGGCGCGATGATGCTTTTTGGAGAAAAATACGGCGAAGCGGTACGTGTAATAAAATTTGGCGAATCGGTTGAATTGTGCGGTGGAACACATGTTCCGGCTACTGGAAATATTGGCTTGCTGAAAATTGTATCGGAAAGTGCAATTGCAGCAGGTGTGCGCCGAATAGAAGCGATTACCGCAGCCCGTGCCGAAAAATATGTAAACGACCAGATTAAAACCTTGAACAGTGTTCGCGAAACAATAAAAGGCTCAAAAGATATTTTGGGAAGTGTGGCCTCATTGCTACAGCAAAACGCTGAACTTTCGAAACAGTTGGAGAGTTTCCAGCGCGAAAGTTTGAAAATTATAAAAGCCAATCTAAAAAGCAAAGTACTGTTTGAAAAAGGTGTAAATATCATTTCCGGAATTGTTGAAGTTGACGATGCAGCCTTGTTAAAAGACCTGGCATTTCAGTTAAAAGGCGAAGTGGAGAATTTGTACCTGGTTTTGGGCACAGAAACAAACGGAAAGCCAAATTTAACCATTATGATTTCGGAAAATATTGTTGCCGAAAAAGGACTTGATGCCGGTAAAATTGTACGCGAAGCAGGCCGCGAAATTCAGGGCGGCGGCGGCGGACAGCCATTTTATGCAACCGCCGGCGGAAAAATGCAGCCGGTTTACAGGCCGCCATTGAAAAAGCGCTCGTTTTTGCAATAGGGTGCCGCCGGGAGTTCGAACTTTCCAAGTCCGACAAAATATGTCGAAAGATTGAAACTATCGACTCAGAAATAATAACCGTTCTTTCTTTATTTTAAAAAGAAGGAACGGTTTTTTTCTGCTCATTTTCCAAAGAAAATACTTGCTTAAACTTTATTTTCTGAGGTAATTTTCGACGAAATAAATTCTTTTGGGGTCATACCGACGTGCTTTTTAAAAGCTGAGTAAAATGGTGATTTCGATTGAAAGCCGGCCATTTCGGCAACAGCATCAATAGAGTGTTTGTTAAAATCAAGTGACGATAATATTTCTTTTGCCCTTTCAATCCGGTATGAATTTATATAATTCGAAAATTCAGGTTTGTTTTTTCATTCACAACCTGCGACAGTTGCTGTGGAGTTACTTTTAATAATTTGGCCACTTCATTCAGAGTCAAACCTGAATTTAGATATGGTTTATTTTAATCTTCCATATAGGTATTTAAATTTTTAGAATATCTATTTTTCTTCGACCGAAAGTTTAGAATGTGAGTATTTCTCTTTTTGAATAATTCTTTGAATGGTTTTATCATCCACGTTTCCGTAAAGCAGTGAAGGAAAAAATAATAGTGCAATGGTTACAGAATATAGATATAAAGTCTCAATAATAATGGTATATCGGTAAGGATCGGAAAATAGTTTAAACCCGGTTGCGATATTCACCAATAATCCAACTAATAATACCGTTTGTCCTGAAAGAAATATGGTAAACCACGAAACAAGAGACAATTGAGATTTATTCTCCAGAATATTTTTCGGTTTGTATTTATAAAAAACATAAAACTGTAAAATTAAGTACGAAAGTGCAATTAATGCTTTCAACACCGAATGTAAAGGCATTATCAGCGTACCTGTTTCAATTAAAGTGTTATAATGTTCAATTTTAGCTGAAGCGCTACTGAAATAGAAAGGTATGAACTCAATCAGGTTTATTATAAAGGGAAGTAGATTTAACAATTGAATGTACCTGAACTTGAAATTTGTTTTAAAGGAAGCCAGGGTATAAAAAAAACAAACCGGTCCAAAAAGATAATGTAAAGGGCTATCCAACCTGAATAAATGAGGAAAATAGATTGCGTTTCCTGAAAAT
Source organism: Draconibacterium sp. (assembly GCA_016705335.1). GTDB lineage: Bacteria > Bacteroidota > Bacteroidia > Bacteroidales > Prolixibacteraceae > Draconibacterium. Next base: position 190,146 of record JADIYN010000007.1, read on the forward strand.
GTGATGGTTCCGATGATTACAATTGCAGATCCAATAAGTAAAAACATGGCCAGACTAAACTTGACTATTGGTTTTCCTTTTAATTTATTCCAGATTATTAGTAAAAGGATAAGTCCCAGATAACCGCCAAAAATGCAGAAGAGTTCGATGAAATTGAAAATTCATGCTAAAACATTTAATTTGAAATGTAAAGATAGTTAATCCTGAAACATACTTCAATACTAAGTTTTTTTTTGTTTGAAATAATTGTAAGTGTCTGTTATTTAGGTTTGTAAAAAATTTGACATGACAATTTTTTAAAAAATCGAAAATTTTTGAAACAAGTGGCAAAAAAGGTTAAAACCTTTTAAAAACAGATTCTGTTTCATTGCATGAAATCGCACGGATTTACCAGGCGGGTATTACTTAACTATAAAAATTTCAACAAACTATGAAACCGAAGTTCATCACTAATTATTGTTTACATCCTTGTTTTAACGGGTTGTAATAACAATGACAATAAAAATGTTCAACAGAATTCAGCCGAAGAAACTGTTGGTTCTGTTCTCCCTTTTCAGAACCACCATCGGCCAGTATTGCGGGTGAAAGTCTTGCCGAAAGCAAACATTTGCGCAGGGAACAACCCAGCCATCTGCCTGCCGATGCACCCAACATAATTATAATATTAATGGATGATGTGGGTTTTGGAACTCCTTCAACATTTGGCGGTGAAGTGAATACCAACGCTTTCACTTGTTGCTGAAGAAGGGATTTCGTATAATGCATTTCATACAACTGCTATTTGTTCACCAACACGCTTCTCTTTTAACAGGCCGAAATCATACACGCGTAGGCAATGGAACTATTGCAGAACGCGCCGTTGACTGGGATGGATACACTGGAATTATTCCAAAGGAAGCAGCCACTGTTGCCGAAGTTTTGAAAGATTACGGTTACAGTACTTTGCTTTTGGCAAATGGCATAACACACCGGCAAATCAAACCACCTCGCAGGGACCATTTGATTACTGGCCAAACAATTACGGGTTTGAACATTTTATGGATTTCTTGCCGGCGAAACTTCGCAGTGGGAACCCCGTTTGATAAACGATTTTACTCCAATTGAACCACCTCACGATGAAAAATACCATTTAACAACTGATTTGGCAGATAATGCAATTGACTGGTTACACCAGCAGCGGGCTTTTGCCGCCGATAAACCTTTCTTTCTCTATTTTGCACCTGGAGCAGGACATGGGCCGCATCACATATTTAAAGAATGGGCCGATAAATACAAAGGCAAATTTGACGATGGCTGGGATAATTACAGAGAAAGGGTTTTTAACCGTCAAAAAGAATTGGGTTGGATTCCTGCCAACACACAACTTACACCAAGAGACAGTACAATGGCTTCGTGGGAAAGTATTCCCGAAGCGGAAAAACCATTCCAAAGACGACTTATGGAGGTATTTGCCGGTTTTGTTGAACATGCCGATTATGAAGTTGGTCGTGTGCTTGATGCTGTTGATGAAATGGGTCAAAAAGAAAATACGATAGTAATTTATATCTGGGGTGATAATGGTTCGAGCGCTGAAGGACAGAATGGTTCCATAAGCGAATTACTGGCCCAGAACCAGATACCAAATACAATTCAGCAGCAACTCGAAACACTTGAAAAATTGGGTGGACTCGATGCAATTGGGAGTTCGTTAACCGATAATATTTATCATTCAAGCTGGGCATGGGCAGGTGACACACCTTTCAGATATACAAAACTTGTTGCTTCACATTTTGGAGGAACCCGAAATCCACTAGTTATCAGCTGGCCCAAAGGGATTAAACCCGATAAAACACCGCGTTCTCAATTTCACCATGTAAACGACATTACGCCTACTATTTACGAAATTTTAGGTATTACACCGCCAAAAGTGGTGAACGGTTTTGACCAAATGCCACTGGATGGGGTTAGTATGAAATATACATTCGACAATGCTGCTGCAACTCCCGTTGCTAAAACGCAGTTTTTTGATAACAACGGCAGCCGCGGCATTTATCAGGATGGTTGGTATGCCTGTACTTTTGGCCCGCTTTACCCGTGGATTCCAGCCCAGCAGGGATTGGACAAATGGGATTCAAAAGCTGATGTGTGGGAATTATACAATCTGAACGATGATTTTTCGCAGGCCAATAACCTTGCAACACAAGAACCTGAAAGACTGGAAAAAATGAAAGCCTTGTTTATTGAACAGGCGAAAGACAATAAGAATTTGCCGATTGGCGCTGGAATCTGGTTACGGTTACATCCCCGAAGACGCCATTTCTTCGCCTTATAAAAGCTGGGTTTTTAACGCAAGTACGGTAAGAATGCCCGAGTTCAGCGCTCCCGGACTTGGTAAAAAGCAACAAAGTAGTTATAGATATGGAAGTTCCGGCAAATGCCAACGGCGTATTGTATGCTTTGGGCGGTGGTTCAGGAGGTTTAACCTGCTTTATGGAAAACGGCAAACTTGTGTATGAATATAACATGATGATAATTGAAACTTATACAGTTGAAACTGCAGAAAAACTTGCCCGGGAAACATACTGTTGAAATTGTTTCAACCATTCAAAAACCCGCAGCACCTGCTTTGGTGGTAATTAGTGTTGATGGAAAAGAAGTTGCAAAAGGTGAAGTGAAAAGAACTGTTCCTGCTGCATTTACCGCCAGTGAAACTTTTGATGTAGGTATCGATTTAGGCTCACCGGTTTCATTGCGTTACCATAAAAAAGCGCCGTTTAAATTCAATGGCAAAATCAATAGTGTAAAAGTAGATCTGTTGTAAACTTTAATAATCAATTTTAATATTTCAGAGTTATGCATAAATTTTTATTTCTTTTTGTTTTTATCGCTTTAACTGCATTAAATTTCTCAGCTTCAGCTCAGAAAGACTCACTTATTCTTAGTAACAACGATGTTGTGGTGGGGAGTATAAAAAGTATGGATCGTGGTGTTGTAACCATTGAAACCGATTACAGTAAAGATGATTTTCGGGTTAAATACAGCGGAATCAGCAGAGTTAAAACTTCAACATTTTTCATTATTACACTGGCAGATGGAACAAGGATGAACGGTACTTTGGAAACTGCTGAACCTGGTAAAATTAAAATCAAAACAGATGTAGGTGTTGAAAAGTTATTGGAATAGAAGAACTTGTTTTTATAAAATCGATCAAAAGGAATTCAAAGATAGATTGAATGCTTCTGTAGATTTTGGGTTTGGCATTACAAAATCGCAAAATCTGAAACAGATTTCATTGAGAGGTAATGTCGGATACATGGCCGAAAGCTGGTCAACCGATGTGTATTACAATTCAATTTATTCCAATCAGGATGGTGTTGATCCAATTAAAAATACCGATGGGGGTCTTACTTTCCGTTACTTACTTCCAAAAGACTGGTATATTCCTGTATCACTGACTTTTTTGTCGAACACAGAACAGAAAATAGATCTTCGTACCCTGGGTAAATTAGGGGTTGGTAATTATATCGTGCATACAAACCACAGTTATTGGGGAATTGCCGGAGGTGTTACTTATAACGCTGAAAATTATACCGAAGCTGAAGACAGAAAAAGCTGGGAGGGATATTTTGGCACCGAACTCAATCTTTATGACATAGGCGACCTCAGCCTTTTAACCAAATTAGTGGCTTACCCGAGTTTTACTGAATCAGGCCGCTGGAGGTCGGATTTTAACTTCGATGTGAAATACGATCTTCCACTCGATTTCTATGTAAAACTTGGACTTACTGCAACTTACGATAACCGCCCCGTTGCAGGTGCTACCGATACAGATTATATGCTGCAAACCGGCTTTGGCTGGAAATGGTAACCGTCAGGCAATTTATGATTGATTAATGATTTATGATTATTGATTATTGAGTTTAAGAGGGAAGTGTAAGCAGAAAGCCGGTAATCAGTAATAAATTTAAAAGGAAACTTAACGATTTGAATATTAATATCTAACAACAAAATCAACAAAAATGAAAAAGAATTTAGCAGAATTTATTGGCACCTTTTGGTTAGTTCTGGGAGGTTGCGGCAGTGCAGTTTTGGCAGCAGCATTTCCTGAAGTTGGAATTGGGCTTTTAGGCGTTGCTTTGGCTTTCGGTTTAACTGTTTTAACTATTGCCTATTCACTGGGGCACATTTCCGGGGCACATTTAAACCCGCAGTTACCATTGGTTTATGGGCAGGTGGAAGAGTTGATGGCAAAACCATTTTACCTTATATTATTTCGCAGATACTTGGCGGTATTGCAGCAGCTTCGGTTCTGTATGTTATTGCGACTGGCAACGGCTCCGAAATTGGTGGTTTTGCTGCCAATGGTTACGGAGAACATTCGCCAGGCGGTTATAGTCTTACGGCTGCCATTGTTTCCGAGTTTGTAATGACTTTCATGTTTCTAATTGTAATTCTGGGTGCTACTGACAAAAGTGCACCACAGGGATTTGCTGGATTAGCCATTGGTTTGGCACTCACTTTAATTCACCTAATCAGTATTCCTGTTACAAATACTTCGGTTAATCCTGCACGTAGTATCAGCCAGGCATTGTTTGTTGGCGATTGGGCATTGTCTCAGCTTTGGGTGTTTATTTTAATACCAATCTTTGCACTGGCAGCAGGTGCAGTTTATAAATACCTTAAATCAGAATAAGAATGATACGTCTGGCATTATCACGCAAATGGTGGGTGATACCATTCAGGGAATCTTAATGATCGTATTAAGCATCATCATTTTTAATAATCCTGATGCTGTGCTGGCAACTCTTGCTTTTTGGCTTGGAGTAATTGTAATATTAACCGGTTTGGCTGGTATTATAGCATGGCTTTCAAATACCAAAGAGAAACGTGACATTTTCTCGCTAATTGGGAGCGTTGCCGTTTTAATTATTGGTATCCTGATGGTTACAAAAACCGGAATTACAACGAAAGCAATAACTCTTTTTATTCGGGTTATTGGTTGCAGCAATTGCGTGATTTTAATTAACGGAAGCTGAACGAAAGGGAAAAGTGGTCGCTTTGGTGGATCATCGCTTCAATTGGCGCAATTGCATTAATTCTTGGGATAAAAAGCATTTTCGATGTGTATTCAGGCGCTCAAAGTATCAGCATTATTATTGGTATTTCTGTTCTTCTTTCCGGAATCGGGCTGGTAATTCTCTCCTTTCTGAAAAAGAAAATTGCTGTTATTGTTGATAACAGAAAATACAGATAATGAAAGTACCTGTTAGTGCAACAGACATTTTTTAAAACTTTTTGCAGTGTTTTCAATAAGAATTTAAAGCAGATATTAAAGGTATCAACATGTGTATGTTTTATATAAATCGCGAATAATCAATAAATTAAATAATCAAATGAAATCAAAAATTACAATTCTTTTAACCATTATCCTTGCTATGGTTTTTGTTAATCCCTTAAAAGCACAGGTAAAAAGTGATTATGACAAACAAACTGATTTTTCGAAGTTTAAAACTTACTCCTTCGCCGGATGGGAAAAAGAAAGCAACGAAAAAATATCAGAACTTAACCAGAAAAGAATTCTCGATGCTTTGGTCGCTGAGTTTGACGCACGTGGAATTAAGCATGTAGAAAGCAATGGTGATGCAAAAATTACACTTTTTGTTGTAGTGGAAAGCAAGATTGCAACCACAGCTTACACTACCTATAATGGTAGTATGGGTTACCGCGGCCGTTGGGGATGGGGAATGGGTTACGGTTATGCCACAACAAACTATACGCAGGATGATTACAAGGAGGGAACCCTTGTAATTGATATGTACAGCGAACAATCAAAAGATTTGATTTGGCAGGGAGTTGTTACCACTACTCTTGAAGACAAAGCCGAAAAAATGGAGAAAAGTATCAATAAAAATCTTGGTAAACTGATGAAAAATATCCTGTGAAACCGGTAAAGAAATAAAAGGCCGGGCACAATAACGAAACTTCAACTTTTGTAAATGAGATTTTTCTTAAATATTAAGCATTTTCCCTGACCTGTTGTATTTTACTCTTAGGTTTTCCTGTCATTTCTCAGAAAGTCAGCAGAAACAGGTTTAGGTGAAGCGGCTTCCAACGCTACAAACCCAATGGCTTTTGTAACAAAACTCCAGTTACAGCCAAATTTTACATGGAAGGAGGGAGATGCCCGGCAATTAAATCTTACAACAAGGATTATTCAGCCTACCGGTTCAGTTGGTTTGCCATTTATAAAAAGTAAAGACCCGTCAAAAGTTTATACTTTATACCGCATTGAGTTACCGATTATCGGGCAAACTTTTCCTGAAAACCCTGAACTCGATGCAACAGGTTTGAGTGATATAATCATTCTTGATCTGATTGCATTTAAACAAAAATGGGGCTTGCTGGGTGTTGGACCTGGAATAATTATTCCAACCATGCAACCCAAATCAATCAGCAGCGGAAAATGGAAGTGCCGGTTTTACCGGTGTTGCTTTAAATACAAAACCAAAGGTCTTCAGTTTGGCGTTCTTGTTCAGCAATTTTTTAGTGTTGCGGGTTCCAGCGATAGGCCTGACAAAACTTTATGTTGTTTCAACCCATATTCATAAGGTTTTACAAAAAGGATATTTTTTTTGCGTAAGTCCAATTTTAACTTTCGATTGGGAGAACAGTGCCTACAATATTCCACTTTCCATGTCGATTGGAAAAAGCTTTTGCCAAAAAACCTGAGTGCATTTGTAGCGCCTGAATATGTGGTGAGCGGCCCAAATCAGGGCGATTTTACTTTCCGTTTCCAGCTAAACGCGATGTTTCCACCATCAAAATAGAACAAAATCAATTCAAAAATGGTTAGGAAAATTATGATCTGACATTAATCGTTTTAACAGCAATCATTGTACTGTTATTGATTCTGCTTCCCGGAATTGCCAAAAATACGCGGTAAATCACAGCAAGGAACTTGTGGGTCGTCAGATTTCTCTTGATAAACTTAAACTAAATTATTTTACAGGTACGCTTATCGTTACTGATTTTAAAATGTTTGAATCCGATGACAAAGAAGTGTTTGTGCAGTTCGATACATTATTAATTGATGCTGAACCGTACAAGTACATTTCTGAAGAATTGGTAATTGAGCAACTTTATCTGAAGGGCTTGATAGCAACAGTAATCCAGAATGATTCAATTTTTAATTTTGATGATCTGCTTTCTTTTTTTGCCACGGAAGAAGATTCTGTTCCGAAGGATACAACTGTGTCGGAACCTTTGCAATTTCAATTATCAAACATCGAATTAAAAGGAGCTGAATTTATTTACAACAACCAGACAGTAAATAAAACAACAATATTAAACGACGTTTCTTTTTTTGTTCCCTACATCGGTTGGGACCAAAAGGAAAAAAGCAAGGCTGGGCTAAAGTTTAATTTTAAAAACGAGGGGTACTTTGAGTCTTCAATAGATATTGACCCTATTGGCGGTGATTTTGAAGCAAACCTCAAAGTTTATCATTTATATCTCGATGCATTCAAAGATTATGTCGCGAGTTATGCCAATGTAAACTCGTTCGAGGGAATGATGAGCAGCAATTTTGCCATTTCCGGCAATATCAATGAGCCGGATAAAACAAAAGTTTCGGGCCAAATGGAAGTGCTCGACTTTTTAATGACCGATAAAAAGGACAAAAAATTTCTGGGCGCCAAAAGACTGGGATGTAACCTTAAATTGATTGATTATTCTAATTCAAGCTATGTTGTTGATTCGCTTGTTTTTAGCGAACCTTATGTTTATTTCAGAATGGAAGGTGAATCGAACAACTTCTTCGAAATATTTAATGTGAGCGATGAGGCAGAAGGTTCGGTCCAAGTAGCTGAGGTTAAAATTGATACAGTGGCTGCAACCCCGCTCAATTATTCGATAAATAATTTAATCGTTGAAAATGGGATTTTGAGGTTGAAAACTACGAAATGTAAACCTATCTGGG